>NZ_LDCM01000010.1:0-1886 GCF_001021715.1 Dermacoccus sp. PE3
GTGTGAATGCACACTCGCCGCGAGTGGGGGTGTACCTGTGGAGTTGATAGCTCGGTGGCGGCGTTGTGTGGCCGCTATGTGACGGTGATCGACGATGGCCGCTGCGGCTTCGACAACGTCGTCAGCGAGGCGCTGTCGCTGGTCCGGTCGTGGCCAGGTTCTCACGCAGTTGGGCGAGCTGTGCGGCAAGAGAGCTCGCTGCATCCTCTGTGAGCTGCAGGTTAGCGGGCTCATTGAGGGCGACGATCGATGGCCATGCGGCGTCGAGGGCAGTTCGTCCCTGATCGGTGATTGTGAGGTGAGATGGTCGACCACGGCCCTCGGTACTGCCGCGGATGAGGCCGCGGCGCTGGAGCTTGTTGACGGTAGCGGTAAGCGCTTGAGGGCGAATATGGAGTTGGCGCGCGATCTGCGCCTGCGTGATCCCAGGGTCATCGGTTGTGCACGCCAGCACGCCGAACTCGGCCGTGCTGATCCCCGCGGCTCTGGTTGCCCGCTCGAGATGACGTGCGGCTTCACGCGCAGTTTGCTGCAATTCCCACAGCACCAAGACAAGGTTGGGGTCACCTCCTGATCGGAGCGCCGCCTTCATGGCGTGCCGCGATAGCGACGCTGTCCCCACGCACCCGCGACGCTCAGCAGAGGTCGGGCCAGGGCTTGCGCTGGTCGATGACGCAGAGCGTTGATTACTCGCACGGGACCAAGGGACTCACGGATCGCTGCGCGGGCCCGGGGTGATATAGAACGCTGGTAGCGGGCGAGTGCGGAGTGTAACGGGGCGCCATCCAGATGCTCGGTGATGGCATCAACGAGGTCGGCGGCATCACAGATGGCCGTCGACGCACCCCGACCGCCGGTCGGTGGCATCGCGTGGATCGCATCTCCGAGCCCCGTGACACTGCGAGGCGTCCAATCTGCGATCGGTCCGGGTGGGTTTGCCGCCCGGAACCTGAACGCTGCAACACGTTCGAAGTCCGAGGCCGACACGTGCTCGGTTAGCCAGGGCGACCATCGCGTGAGCAACGCGCCCGCCTGCTGAACCAGGTCACCTGCCGATGTGTGTCGGGTGCCTCTGAGGCTCTCGCTGCGGTTAATCGTGCCCCAGATAAGAGCTGGCCCGCCGGTCAAAGCCGCAACTGTCGGGTCGGTCGCAGCTCGCGAGGGGGGGTTGTAGATCGAGAGGAAGACGCCGGTGCCGTCGGCCCCGAACGCCAAGGCCGGACCCCGGCGCAGGTAGGTCGGCGGGTCGTCTGTTCCGAGCGGTGCCCATCCCGCAATACCGGTGAGACCAAGATCGCGGGTGGGCGACGTGCCGAGGAACGAAGAGATGACCGTCGAATTTGCGCCGTCGGCGGCCACCACAAGGTCACCGTCAACAACGGAGCCATCTGAAAGCGTGACCGCTGCACCCGTGTCTTCCTGTGCTACATCGCGCACTGTCGATCCAAATCGGATCGAGGCGCTGATGTCCCCCGCAAGCAGGACTCTCAGCACTTGGCGTTGCGCCAAGATGCGGTCCTGTCCGGTGGGTTCAGCCGCGACCACGATCGGACGCAATTGGGAGTCCGCGATGGTGAACTGCTCGAACGCGCTCCCGGTGTCTGATACCAGCCGGATTTCTTCCATCAGCGCCCCTGGGATCAAATCTGCGAGTGCGCCGCAGGCTTCATCGTTGAGGCTAATGCGATACCCGCCCGTCTCCGCGGCAGCGACATCCTGCTCTACAACTACGACCTCAGCCTTCCCCGAGAGTCCGTGTGCCAGCGCGAGACCACCCATACCTGCCCCACACACGATGATCCTCATGCCGCAAGAGTATCAAGAGGTTGATTCTCCGCTCGATGGTTCTTGCATATCCGGCCGAATGACCAAGCATCTCGTGAAGG
>NZ_LDCM01000011.1:0-1308 GCF_001021715.1 Dermacoccus sp. PE3
CTGAATCGCCCTGGGTTTCGTTCCGTTCTTCAAGCAAGGATGGAACCGATGAATCAGAAGTACTCGCCCGAGATGCGCGAGCGCGCGCTGCGGATGCTCGACGAGGCCAAGCCCGAGCATCCGAACCTCATGTCCGCGGTGCGACATGTCGCGGGCCTGCTCGGCATGAGCCCGGAGACGCTGCGCGTGTGGCACCGCCGCCGTGAGATCGACGCCGGGCAGCGCCCCGGCGTGCCGACCGACGTCGCCGAGGAGAACAAGCGACTTCGCCGTGAGAACGCCGAGCTGAAGAAGGCGAACGAGGTCCTCAAAGCCGCGAGCGTGTTTTTCGCGAAGGAACTCGACCGTCCCTGACGAGCATGATCCGCTTCATCGACGAACACAGGGATCAGTTCGGGGTCGAGTTCCTCTGCCGCGTCCTCCGCGACGCGGTGCCGGGGTTCCTCACCTCGCGCGGGTATCGCGCGGCGAAGACGCGCGTGCCCTCCGCCAGGCAGCTGAAGAACGAACTCCTCGTCCCCGAGATCCAGCGTCTTCACGAGGAGAACTACGGCGTCTACGGCGTCCGGAAGATGCATGCTCTCCTCCGGCGGGAGGGGTGGGACATCGGGCGTGACCAGACCGCGCGGCTCATGAAGCTCGCCGGGGTGCGCGGGGTGGCGCGGTCGAAGAAGGTGTTCACCACGAAGTCCGACCCGACCATCGCGCAGCCGATGGATCTCGTCGAACGCGACTTCACCGCTCCCGCGCCGAACCGGTTGTGGGTCGCGGACATCACGTATGTCGGAACGTGGGCGGGGATGGCGTATGTCGCGTTCGTGATCGACGTGTTCTCCCGCATGATCGTCGGCTGGAACGTCGCCGGGACGCTGCGCGCGGAGGTGCTGCCGTTACAGGCGTTGAACATGGCCGCGTGGGGCGCGCGCGGGTCGCTCGATGACCTCGTCCACCACGCCGATCATGGGTCGAACTACCTCTCGGTCGTCTACACGGATCGCATCAACGAGCTCGGCGCGACCCCGTCGACAGGGAGCGTCGGTGACAGCTACGACAACGCCCTCGCCGAGGCCGTCAACGGGCTCTACAAGACCGAGCTGATCCGTCGGAAGGGCCCGTGGCGGACGGTCGAGCAGGTCGAACTCGCGACGCTCGAGTACGTGTGGTGGTGGAACAACGCTCGTCTCCACGGCGAGCTCGATTACCGCACGCCGGTCGAGGTCGAGGAGGCGTACTACGCTGGCCTCGAATCAGCCCAGCCAGCGCTCGCTGGACAGGGAAGCAGGTAGGAACGAAACCCAGGGCGATTCA
>NZ_LDCM01000012.1:0-1247 GCF_001021715.1 Dermacoccus sp. PE3
TGGGCTGACCCCGTTTTGTAGGTCCAGTCGTTATGAGAGTCGTCCTGTTGCCCGCGGTCGCGGGCAGGGAGACTGGTCAGATCATGACGAACAGCAGGAAGCGTCACACCCCGGAGCAGGTCGTCCGTAAGCTCGGGCAGGCCGACAGGATGCTCGCCGATGGTCAGGACGTCGCGGCGGTGTGCCGGGAGCTCGGGGTGTCCGAGCAGACGTACTACCGGTGGCGGAACCAGTACGGCGGCCTCAAGGCCGACGACGCAAAGCGCCTGAAGGAGTTGGAGAAGCAGAACGCGACCCTGAAGCGTCTGCTCGCGGAAGCGGAGCTGGAGAAGGCCGCGCTCAAGGAGCTGGCTGAGGGAAACTTCTAAGCCCGGACAGGCGCCGCGCCGCCGTCGATCACCTCAAGCGCAAGTTGCGGGTGAGCGAACGGATGGCGTGCCGTCTGGTCGGGCTGAGCCGCTCCGCGTATCGGCGACCGCTCAAGGGCGACACGGTCGCGGACCCGGATCGGGCGCTCAGGGAGTGGCTGCGCGCCTGGGCGAAGGACCATCCCCGCTACGGGTATCGGCGGGCGTATCACGACGCCCGCGCCGAGGGGTGGGTGGTGAACCACAAGAAGATCCAACGCCTGTGGCGTGACGAAGGGCTCCGGGTCCCGCAGCGGCGTCGACGCAAGCGCGTCGGGTCCTCGACCGTCGACGCGCCGACGGCGGACGCGCCGAACGTGGTGTGGGCGGTGGACTTCCAGTTCGACGCCGACGAGCACGGACGATTGATCAAGATCTGCTCGATCGTCGACGAACACACCCGGGAGTGCATCGGCGGCCTCGTGGAGCGCTCGATTACCGCCGACCGACTCACCGCCCACCTCGAGGACCTCGTCGCCGCCCGGGGTGCCCCGGCGGTGCTCAGGTCGGACAACGGGCCGGAGTTCATCAGCGAGGCGATGGCCGACTGGGCCGGCACCCGCACCGGCCTGTCCTACATCCCTCCGGGCTCGCCGTGGCGCAACGGGTACGTCGAGTCGTTCAACAGCCGGATCCGCGACGAGTGCCTCAACATCAACAGCTTCTACTCGCTGCTGCACGCACAGGTCATCATCGGCGACTGGAAGGACGAGTACAACCACCACCGCCGGCACTCCTCGCTCGGCTACCTAACCCCAGCCGAGTACGCTCGGCAGTGCACCCATCAAATGGAAACCGACGACTCACAGAACGTCCGGACCGAATGAAGGGGGCGGCTCA
>NZ_LDCM01000013.1:0-718 GCF_001021715.1 Dermacoccus sp. PE3
ACGTCGACTGGTCCTGCCACCACACTGCCGGACACATCGCCGATGACCTGTTCTCCTATGCCTCACAAGTCATTGCCCAGCCGAAGGACGACTACCTGCCAATAGAGGCAGTTCTCGATGCCGCCGCTCCGAACGAGCGCGCCGTCGAGGCCATCATGATGTGCGGCCGTCTTCTGATCTACGCCGTTGACGCGGCCGCGCCTACCGGCCGCAGCTGGCACCCGTACGGAACGTCCAACCCCGCCGGATTCGCGGCTATGGGAGTGGTCGAGATCTTGGTGCATACCTATGACATCGCCCGCGGTCTCAAGCGGGATTGGATGCCGCCCGCCGATCTCTGCAAGCCCGTCCTGCACCGCCTATTCCCCGGCGCCCCGGCTGGCAACGCTGACGAGGTGCTGCTCTACTGCTGCGGCCGGAGACCTCTGGAGGATATGCCGCGCCTCACGCACTGGTCCTGGGACTCTGCCGTCCGCAGCTGACCGCCTGCCGATGTTGCTTCGCAGACGCGCACTCGCTGGCGTGCGGTGTAGCAGAACCGGGCCATGAGTGACGATTTTTGCTACGCAGCTCATAGCTCCTAGTCCGGCTAACCGCCCCGTCTGATCCCAGAGTGAGTAGCGGCTGCTCCGGCAGTAGGAGTGCCCGGCTGCGACTGCGCCTCACATTCGATTGAGTATCTGCTCCTTCTTGGCCTCGAACTCTTCGGGGGTCAGGA
>NZ_LDCM01000014.1:0-545 GCF_001021715.1 Dermacoccus sp. PE3
TCACTCCGCATTCAACCTGCCCTACGGCACCAGCAAGGGCGCGTTGGATCGTCTCGTGACGGCAGCATCGATCGAACTTGCATCGCTCGGTGTGCGCGCGAACGCAATCAATCCAGGACCGATCGATACAGGCTGGATGGACTCACAGACTCGCGACCACCTCACAGCCATGACCCCGGCTGGACGCCTCGGCAACCCCGAAGACACGGCTAACCTCGTCGCATTCCTCCTGTCTGAGCAGGGTGGCTGGGTTACCGGTCAAGTGCTACATAGCAATGGCGGCTTCGGAGTGGTCTAGTGAGCAGTGCGAAAACGGTGGGTTGAGCCACCGGCTCGCCTAGGTGGTGCAGAACTCTTCGTTTGAGCCACACCCCCACTCGCGGCGAGTGTGCATGCCCAGCAACCATCCCAGATGCACGCCACGGCTTGGGGTGGATGGTGCACAAACCTTCGTTTGAGCTACACCTGTCGGACGGCTTCGATGATGACACCGAGGAAGCCCGGTAGCACGGACAGGACGACCACAGCATCCTATCCGCCGGCAT
>NZ_LDCM01000002.1:0-525562 GCF_001021715.1 Dermacoccus sp. PE3
TACAGGTTTATGAGACTTTCAGCGGGTGGTCGGCCTCAGGTTCGCTTCCTGCGTGAACGCGCTCTCGGGATTGTCTTGCGAAGTCGTCTCGACGGAAAGTGCCTCAAGGCGGTGACTTCCAGGACTTTCTGCACCATGCTGGGGGTATGAGGCTTCTGGGATATACGCGGGTGAGCACGGCGACGCAGGACGCGCAGCTGCAAGTCGATGCGCTGGTGGAGGGCGGGGTGCAGAAGCGGGACGTGTTCTCCGATGTGACCTCGGGTAGCCGGACCGCGATCGAGCGACCGGGGATGAAACGTCTGCTGGACTACGCCGAGGACGGCGACACGGTGGTGGTGTGGCGCATCGACCGGCTGGGCCGGTCCCTGCTCGACGTCCTGAATACGGTCACGCTGCTGCGCGGCCAGGGCGTGAAGATCAGATCGGTCTCGGACGGGATCGACCCGGAGACGACATCGGGCCGGATGATGCTGGGCATGCTCGCGACCCTGGCCGAGTATGAGCGCGAGCTGATCACCGAACGCGTCAATGCGGGGATCGCCGCGGCGAAGCAGAACGGCACCCGCTTCGGCCGACCCCCGGTCGACCCGGCCGTGATCGCGGAGAAGCTCGAAATCGCGAGCGATGCCCGCGCGAAGGGCCGCACCGCCGAGGACGCCGCCCGACTCGTCGGCTGGTCCCGGGCGACGCTCTATCGCCATCGGCAGGCGGCCCGTGCCCGCGAGGCCGTCGCCGAGCAGGTGTGAGGTGGACGGGCCGGCGCGGTGGCGCATCCTGCGGCTGCACGTCGAGGACGGTATCCCGCTGAGCGCCCTGGCCCGGGAGACCGGGATCAGCCTGCGCTCCCTGGAGCGCTGGCACGCCCGCTACCGTGCCGACGGGTACGCGGGCCTGGAGACAGGCCAGCGCTCGGACGCCGGCGCCCACCATCTGCCCGGGGAGCTCGTGCGGTTGATCGAGGGCCTGGCGCTCAGCAAGCCCCGGCCCGCGATCGCCACGATCCACCGCAAGGTCACCGACATCTGCGGTACCCGAGGGTGGCCGGTGCCTTCCTACGGGGTGGTCCGCTCGATCGCGGGTGCCCTCGATCCGGGCATGGTCACCCTAGCCCTGGAGGGCGCGGCGTCCTACCGGGACAAGCACGAACTGGTGCTGCGCCGGCACGCCGAGCAACCGAATGCGATGTGGCAAAGTGACCACACGCTGCTCGACATTCTCGTGGTGGGCACCGACGGCAAACCAGTCCGCCCCTGGCTGACGACGATCCTCGATGACTGCTCCCGCGCGATCTGCGGCTACACCGTCTTCCTGGGTGCGCCGTCCGCGATGAACACCGCCCTGGCGCTGCGGCAGGCTATCTGGCAGAAGAGCGACCCCGCGTGGCCGATGTGCGGGCTGCCGGACGTGCTCTATGTCGACCACGGCAGTGACTTCATCAGCCGCCACCTCGCCGGCACCGCTGTTGACCTGCACATCCGGCTGATCCACTCCACCGTCGCCCGTCCCCAGGGCCGGGGCAAGATCGAGCGGTTCTTCGGCACCGTCAACACCGAGCTTCTCGCTGACCTGCCCGGCCACATCACCGAGGGCCATCCCGCGCCGACGCCGAAGCTGTCCCTGGCCGAGCTCGACAGCGCGGTGGAGGGGTTCGTGGCCACCTACAACGACCGGACCCACAGCGAGCTCGGCGCCTCGCCGCGCACCGCGTGGATCGCCGAGGGCTGGCTGCCGCGCATGCCCGAGAGCCTGGAAGACCTCGACGGGCTGCTGCTCACGGTCGCCCAGTCCCGGGTGGTGCGCCGTGATGGCATCCGCTTCCAGGGGCTGCGCTACGTCTCCCCGACACTGGCCGGCTACGTCGGACGGCCGGTGGTGATCCGCTACGACCCGCGCGATATCACTGAGATCCGCGTGTTCGACCACGACGAGTTCCTGTGCAAGGCCGTCAACCAGGACCATCACGACGAGAAGATCAGTCTCAAGGAGATCCAGGCTGCCCGCAACGCGCGCCGTCGCGCCCTGCGCCAAGGCATCAATGAACGCATTGCCGTCGTAGCCGCGCACACCACTGAGACGCCATCGACAGCCGAGCCGCCAGCCCCAGCACCGAAGCGGAAGCTGAAAGTCTACAAGGAGGACTTGAGGTGAGCCAGCGCTTCATCGTGACCAAAGAGCACCGCCGCTTCACCGAGTTCGCCGACGCTGTCCGCCGCGGCCACACCATCGGTCTGTGCTTCGGACCGGCCGGGGTGGGCAAGACACTCTCCGCGCGCCGCTACGCCCACTGGGAGAAGGCCTATGACCTGCTGACCTATTGGGGTCCGCGCGCCGACAGCGACGCCAAGATCTACGCCGCCCTCGCTCGGAGTCGTACCGTGCTCTACACCCCCAGCGTGCTCACCACCCCACGGGTGCTGAAGGATGAACTCGACCAGGCGATCACCCGCACCAATATCTGCATCGAGCAGCATCTGGAGGCAGTCGGTCAGATCACCCCGCAGACGTGGGGCCGACGGCACGGCAGGAACCACGTGCAGCTGGTCATCGTCGATGAGTCCGAACGGCTCCGCCCCACCGCGCTGGAGCTGTTGCGCGATCGCTACGACCGCGACAACATCGCCTCGATCCTGATCGGCATGCCCGGCCTGGAGAAGCAGTTCAGCCACTACCCGCAGTTCTACAGTCGTGTCGGCTTCGCCCACCAATACCGGCCCCTGGGCACGGACGAGCTGCTGTTCGTCCTCCAGCGCCACTGGCGCTCCCTGGGCAAGACCCTCGACCCCGAGGACTTCACCGACGCGCAAGCCATCGCTTCCATCACCCGCATCACCCGCGGGAACTTCCGACTGCTGGAGCGGCTCTTCCCGCAGATCGAGCGCGTCCTGAAGATCAACGAGCTCGACACCATCACCAACGACGTCATCGAAGCCGCCGCCAGCACCCTCGTCATCGGCACCACCTGAACAAAGACCGCCACTGAGCATCGACAGAACACCGCCATTCAACAGCGAAAGTCACACCCTTAGCGATGAGCTCAGGCGTTGCCGTCAGTTGGGACATCCCCCAGCGGCATCAAAAACGACCGTTTTGCTCACCCTGCGCAAGTGAGGGCTTCGGCACAGCCGGCCGTTTAGCCGCCCCACTTCAGTCCGAGCTTTGCCCAGGCCACTTCGGAGTCTTTAGCTCCGAGCCAGGTGACGGCGTAGGGCACCTCGTCAGGCCAACGCGTCACGATCGAGCCTAGGCGTAAACCAAGAAACGATCGCTGCCTGCGCTCCGAAGGGTGAGCGACTGCCACGAAAATTCCGCTCTCGAGCTCTCTGAGGAGTGGCCAGTCCGGACCGTAGTCCTCTTCGGGGGGTTCAGTCGAGCCATCGGGCCATGCCATTAGAAAGAAGGGCCATGGGCGTCCGTTCCACATGGCCCCGACCTCGCAACCAAGGTAGGCACACACGCGGCCATCCCGAGACAACGTGGCAACCCGATGGTGGTACCGGTTGAGGTCTGGGGTGTTGGATGCCGGATCGCTTGTCACAGACCCATTGTGCCGAGCGCCGCTAGCCGTCACGTCCAATGGATGCGCGAGGTAGCTCAAACGAACGTTTTTGATACGACGCCGAGCCTTGGGGTAGAAACGATGGGCTGCCTCAGTGTCCTTCAGCCGCCGGCTCGACGAGTTCGACGAGCACGCCGCCGGCATCCTTGGGGTGGATGAAGTTGATGCGGCTGCCGCCGGTGCCGATCTTCGGCGCGTCGTAGAGCAACCGCATGCCGCGCTCGCGCAGCGTCGCGCTCACCGCGTCAAGGTCTGCGACGCGGTAGGCGAGTTGCTGCATGCCGGGGCCGGAGCGGTCGAGGAACTTCGCGATGCTCGACTCCGGCGACAGCGGCGCGAGCAGCTGGATGTGGCTGTGCGGGGCATCGGCCGGGCCGACGCTCATCATTGCCTCACGCACACCCTGCTCCTCGTTGGTCTCCTCGTGAGCGAGCGTCATGCCGTACGTGTCGCGATAGAAGGCGATCGCGTCGTCGAGGTCGACCACCGCGATGCCGACGTGGTCGATCGCCTCGAACAAATGCGTGAAAGAGCCGGTCATGACCCCACCATATGGTTTGCTGGAAACAGCGTCTTTGGTTAATGACGATTAACTCAATGTGGAGGAAGATATGACCGACACCACCGCCGTCATCGTCGGGGGTGCCCGTACCCCCATGGGTCGCCTGCTCGGCTCGCTCAAGGGTTTCTCGGGCTCCGATCTTGGCGGGATCGCCATCAAGGGGGCCCTCGAGAAGGCCGGCGTCACGGGCGATCAGGTCGACTACGTCATCATGGGTCAGGTGCTCACCGCCGGCGCCGGCCAGATCCCGGCCCGTCAGGCCGCGGTCAAGGGCGGCATCCCGATGAGCGTGCCCGCCCTGACAATCAACAAGGTCTGCCTCTCGGGTCTCGACGCGGTGGCGCTCGCCGCGCAGCTCATCCGCGCCGGTGAGTTCGACGTCGTCGTGGCCGGTGGTCAGGAGTCCATGACCCAGGCGCCGCACCTTCTCGAGAAGTCCCGTGAAGGCTTCAAGTACGGCGACGTGTCGATGCGCGACCACATGGCCTACGACGGTCTGTGGGACGCCTTCACCGACCAGGCCATGGGCAACCTCACGGAGCAGGCCAACTGCGGTGATGCGCAGTTCAGCCGCGAGGAGCAGGACGCCTTCTCCGCGGCGTCGCACCAGAAGGCTGCAGCTGCCTGGCAGAAGGGCTACTTCGACGACGAGGTCGTCTCCGTCGAGATCCCGCAGCGCAAGGGCGAGCCCGTGCAGTTCAAGAACGACGAGGGTGTGCGGGCCGACACGACGGCCGAGTCGCTCGGCAAGCTGCGCCCCGCCTTCAGCAAGGACGGCACGATCACGGCCGGTTCGGCTTCTCAGATCAGCGACGGTGCCGCGGCGCTCGTGGTCATGAGCAAGGCCAAGGCGGAAGAGCTGGGCCTGGAGATCCTCGCCGAGATCGGTGCGCACGGTGTGGTCGCCGGGCCCGACTCCACGCTGCAGAGCCAGCCCGCGCGTGCCATCGCGGCTGCCTGCGAGAAGGACGGTCTCGCGCCCACCGACCTCGACGTCGTCGAGATCAACGAGGCGTTCGCGGCCGTCGGCCTCGCGTCCACCAAGGAACTCGGCCTGGATCCGGAGAAGGTCAACCCGAACGGCGGCGCCATTGCCATGGGCCACCCGATCGGCATGTCCGGAGCCCGTCTCGTTCTCACGCTCGCGCATGAGCTCAAGCGACGTGGCGGCGGTGTCGGCGCCGCTGCGCTCTGCGGTGGCGGGGGACAGGGTGACGCGCTCGTCCTGCGCGTGGCCGCGGAAGGCTGATCAGCCGTGCCGCGCGAGATCGACGTGCCCCAGCTCGTCGCGCAGATGCGCGACGGCAGCAGGCGTGCGCTCGCGCGGCTGCTGACCTGCGTCGAGAACGGACACCCCAAGCTCGAGGAGATCGGAGCAGCCATCGCGCCGCACACGGGCGAGGCGCAGATCATCGGTCTCACGGGGCCGCCCGGGGTCGGTAAGTCGACGTCGACGAACGCGCTCGTCGAGGCCTACCGCAAGGACGGCAAGACGGTGGCCGTCCTTGCGGTCGACCCGAGTTCGCCGTTCTCCGGAGGAGCTCTGCTGGGCGACCGAATCCGGATGGTCGGCCACTCAGGTGATGAGGGCGTGTTCGTCCGCTCGATGGCGACGCGCGGCCACCTCGGTGGTCTCGCGGCCGCCGCTCCGGCGGCCCTGCGGGTGCTCGACGCAGCAGGCTTCGACATCGTGCTCGTGGAGACCGTGGGCGTCGGACAGTCGGAAGTGCATATCGCGGGCCTCGCGGACACGACGATCGTCCTGCTCGCGCCCGGTGCCGGAGATTCCATCCAGGCCGCGAAGGCCGGCGTCCTGGAGATCGGTGATCTCTTCGTCGTCAACAAGGCCGACCGGGACGGTGCGCCAGCGACGGTGCGCGATCTGCGGCACATGATCTCGCTCGGCATGTCGGGTGAACCCGGTGAGTGGCGCCCGGAGGTCGTCTCCACGGTGGCCGAGAAGGCGCAGGGAGTCGAGGACGTCGTCGCGGCCGTCGAGGCACACCGGGCGTGGATGCTCGAGCACGACGAGCTGAGCGTGCGCCGCCGACGTCGGGCCGCGGGCGAGATCGAAGAGCTGGCGGTGCGGCGACTGCGCGAGCGCTGGGAACGCCCCAACGCCGAGGTGAAGCTCGACGATCTCGCTGAGGCTGTCGCTCGAGGGGTTCTGGACCCCTACGCCGCGGCGCAGGCCGTCGCGGGTTGAGGGTGAGGGGCTCGATGCGCGTCCGAAACCGCGCGAGAGCCCATGGCGGCGAGGCGTCTCCAAAGCGAGTTCTGACGTGCGTCGCCTGCCGGTATCAGCTCTGATTCCGCGGAATACCGGGGTTGTCGGCGCCGGTGCCTAGACTTGGAGGATGAAGCCTCGTACGCCCGTCATCATGCTCATCGCGGCCGCTGAGCACGCCGAAGAGATGCGGGACGAATTCGCCCACCGCTACGCTGCCGAGTACGACCTGCAACTCGCCACGACGCTCAGCGAATCGATGACGATGGCGCAGGGCCTCAACGCGCGCGGCATCCCGGTCGCGATGTTCGCCGCGACGACGCAGGTGGGCGACGCGACGGGCCTCGTCACGCTGCAGTGCCTGCATGCCGTCATGCCGGCGGCCAAGCGGGTCATGGTGCGCCTGCGCAGCGAACCGTGGGCGGTGGAGGAGCAGCGCGTCGCGCAGATCAGCGGCCAGATCGAGGCCGCACTCCTGCTGCCGAGCGGCCCGCGCGACGAGGAGTTTCACACCGCCGTCACCGAGTTGCTCTCGGACTGGGGGTGGTCGGCGGGTGGCCCCGAGATCGAGCTCGTCAACATCGTGGCGCCCCCAGGCGACCCCAACGTCGGGGTGCTGCGCGACTTCCTCGACCGCCAGGGCATCCCGATGGGGGTCTGGCCGCCGGAGGCTCCGCACGCAGCCAAGACGCTCGAGATGGCGCGTTCGCAGGGCATCGAGATCGCCTATCCGCTCGTGCGCATCGCCGAGCGCGAGGTTCACGCCAACCCTGACGTCCGTGTGCTCGGGCGCGCCTTCGGCGCCACCGTCGACGAGTTGGGCGAGGGCCACGTCGTCGACCTTGCGATCGTCGGTGCGGGCCCGGCCGGCCTCGCTGCCGCGGTGTACGGCGCGAGCGAGGGGCTGAGCACAGCCGTCATCGAGGCCGATGCCGTGGGCGGCCAGGCCGGCACGAGCTCGATGATCCGCAACTACCTGGGCTTTCCCCGCGGCATCTCGGGCATGCGCCTCGCGCAGCGCGCGCGGTTCCAGGCCACCCGGTTCGGCGCGGGCATCTACTCGGCCACCGAGGTCACCGGTTTCACGCCCGGCTATCGCGGCGAACCGCACGTGCTCGAGACCGACGACGGGCCGGTCCGCGCGCGCGCCGTTCTCATCTCGACGGGCGTGGCCTACCGTCGCCTCGGCGTCGAGGAGGTCGAAGGCTTCGTCGGACGCGGCGTGTACTACGGCGCGGCGTCGTCGGCTGCCCGCGAGTGCGAGGGCGGGCACGTCCTCGTCGTCGGCGGCGGCAACTCGGCGGGCCAGGCCGCCATCCACCTCTCACGCTTCGCGCGCTCCGTAAGCATCGTCGTGCGTCGCGACGGGCTCGCGGAGACGATGTCTGACTACCTCATCCGCGAGATCGAGGCGAACCCGCGAATCGTCGTCAAGACGAATGCGGAGATCGTCGGGGCGAGCGGCACCGATCGGCTGCAGCACGTGACGATCCGCTTCAACGAGAAGGACCAGGAGCTGACGGTTCCTGCCTGCGGGCTGTTCCTCCTGCTCGGCGCGCACCCGTGCGTCGACTGGCTCGACGGCACCGTGGCGCGTGACGCCAAGGGTTTCGTGCTCACCGGTCGTGACGTGCCGCAGGAGTTCTGGCGTGACGGGCTGCCCCCGGAAGCGCTCGCGACGAGCGTGCCTGGCGTGTTCGCCGCAGGCGACATCCGCGCCGGGTCGATGAAGCGCGTCGCCGCGGCGTCGGGTGAGGGCGCGGGGGCCGTGACGCTCGTTCACCACTGGCTCGAGGCCGTCGTGACGGGGACCTGCGACCCGGACGCCTGCGCGAGCTGATCCTGCCGGGCCCAAGACGCGACGCTCGTCGCACGCCGCGCGGGGTGGCCGACGTGCGAACCTGACTGCATCGGTCCCATCACCTTCGAGGAGATCATGATGCTCGTCGCTTTCTCCGTCGCACCGTCGACGACGGACGACCCGGACGGTTCCGTCAGTGAGGCGGTGGCCGCAGCCATCCGCGTGGTGCGTGAGTCGGGCATCCCGAACCGCACCGACGCGATGTTCACGACCCTCGAGGGGGAGTGGGACGAGTGCTTGGACGTCGTGAAGCGGGCCTGCGAAGCCGTCGGAGCCGTTTCGCCCCGGGTCTCACTCGTGCTCAAGGCTGACATCCGGCCCGGTTTCACCGGCCAACTCGACGCCAAGGTCGCGCGCGTCGAGGAGCGACTCACGGGCGAGTGACACCTCGTCGCGCGTGGTGTGCGCCAAGCTCCCGGGCGTCAGTGGCCCGCCTTCGCGAGAACCACCGTGAGGATGGCGGCCTGATGCCGCAACCGCGCGACCGACTCCGGCTGACCGTAGCCGAGAAGACTTGCGGCCCGGGAGAGTTCGTCGATCTCGTGCTGGACGATGTCGAGCACATCGCGTGAGGTGAGTCACACCGTTCGGCCTCTGTCGAGCCGACGCCGATGTCGGGCAACTCGCCCGATCGGACTCCGCGCTTCGTGAGCGGTACGGCCTCGGCATTGTCGATCGCTGCCAGCGTAGAACCCGGAACGTTCGTGGTATCGCAGTCGCGCATTCGCATGGCTGACGTCAGCCTTTCGCGCAATGTCGTGCGCAGATCACTCGTCATGTCGCCAGGCAACGCCCCTCGCGTGAGTGGATGCAAGCTCTTTCGTCAGGGGTTGAGACGTTAGCGTTCTGCCATGAACGACTACTGCGCCGTCGCTGATCGCTACGCCATCCGCCGTCTTACGGCTGACGACGCCGCGGACATCGCGGCCGTGCACATCCGCGTCTGGCGCGAGACCTACCCGGGACTCATGGCACAGGCGGCTCTCGATGCCCTCGACGTCG
This sequence comes from Dermacoccus sp. PE3, assembly GCF_001021715.1. Classification (NCBI taxonomy): domain Bacteria; kingdom Bacillati; phylum Actinomycetota; class Actinomycetes; order Micrococcales; family Dermacoccaceae; genus Dermacoccus; species Dermacoccus sp. PE3. The sequence continues at coordinate 9,212 of NZ_LDCM01000002.1, forward strand.
AGCGCTCCACCGTGAAGTGGCGCCAGATCCTCGGTGGTGACGACTCACCCCGAGTCGTCGGGGCGATCGAACGCGCCACGGGTGCCCTGGCTGGATGGATCACCGTCGGGCAGGCGCGCGACGAGGACGCTCCCGCGCCCACGGAGCTCTGGGTGCTCAACCTCGCCCGCGAGCACCAGGGGACGGGCGTCGCCCAGGAACTCATGAGGCTCGAGCTGGCGGATCGGCCCGCTTACCTGTGGGTGGTCGAGGGCAATGAGCGCGCCATTGCGTTCTACCGCCGCCACGGTTTCGATATCGACGGCGTCAGGAGGGAACAGGACGACGAGGGCAACCGCGATCTGCGGATGACGCGCCCAACTACCGTGAAGTAGGTCACACTCGTGGCGTACCGTGGTCGCCATGAACGCCTACATCGATGCCGACACATCCCACGGCAGCGGCGCGGACGGCGGTGCCACCACCCCGAGCACCGGACGCAGCGCCTGGCAGAAGCGTTATGACGACGCCGTCGCGAAGGGTCTCGTGCGCGACGCCGACTTCACGACCCTCTCGGGCGAGGAGGTCGACCCCGTCTACGGCCCCACCGACGGTGAGGTCGACCCACGGATCGGGTGGCCGGGTGAGTACCCGTACACGCGTGGTCTGCACTCGACCGGGTACCGCGGGCGCCCCTGGACGATCCGTCAGTTCGCCGGCTTCGGCAACGCGAAGCAGACCAACGAGCGCTACCGGATGATCCTCGGCCGCGGCGGTGGCGGTCTCTCCGTCGCATTCGACATGCCGACGCTCATGGGACGCGACTCCGACGAGGAACTCTCCCTCGGCGAGGTCGGCCACTGCGGTGTCGCCATCGACTCCGTCGCCGACATGGAGATCCTCTTCGACTCCATTCCGCTCGGCGACGTCACGACGTCGATGACCATCTCCGGCCCTGCGGCTCCGATGTTCTGCATGTACGTCGTCGCGGCGGAGCGTCAGGGTGTCGACATCGGCACGTTGAACGGAACGTTGCAGACGGACATCTTCAAGGAGTACATCGCGCAGAAGGAGTGGCTCTTCGCTCCGGAGCCGCATCTGCGCCTCATCGGCGACCTCATGGAGTACACCACCGCGAACATGCCGGCCTACAAGCCGCTCTCGGTCTCGGGTTACCACATCCGCGAGGCGGGAGCGACGGCCGCGCAGGAACTGGCCTACACGCTGGCCGACGGGTTCGGCTACGTCGAGCTCGGTCTCTCGCGTGGTCTCGACGTCAACACGTTCGCGCCCGGCCTGTCGTTCTTCTTCGATGCCCACGTCGACTTCTTCGAGGAGATCGCGAAGTTCCGTGCGGCCCGCCGTATCTGGGCGCGTTGGATGAAGGAGGAGTACGGCGCCACGTCCGAGAAGGCGATGTGGATGCGGTTCCACACGCAGACGGCGGGTGTCTCCCTCACGGCGCAGCAGCCGATCAACAACGTCGTCCGCACCGCGGTGGAGGCGCTTTCCGCCGTGCTCGGCGGAACGAACTCGCTCCACACGAATGCCCTCGACGAGACGCTGGCGCTGCCGACGGACGAGTCGGCCGAGATCGCGCTGCGTACGCAACAGGTGCTCATGGAGGAGACCGGCGTCACGAACGTCGCCGACCCGCTCGGCGGCTCGTGGTACGTCGAGGCACTCACCGACAAGATCGAGGCCGAGGCCGAGAAGATCTTCGCTCAGATCCGTGACCTCGGGGAGGCAGGTGCACCGCGTGACGAGGACGGCGCGGTTCGCCACGAGGTGGGGCCGATGACAAGTGGTCTGCTGCGCGGTATCGAGGAGGCGTGGTTCACCGGCAACATCGCCGATTCGTCCTTCCGCTACCAGCAGGCGCTGGAGAAGGGCGACAAGCGCATCGTCGGCGTCAACGCTCACATGGAGACGAACGCCAAGCCGCTGGAGATCCTGCGCATCAGCCACGAGGTCGAGCGCGACCAGGTCGCGTCACTCAAGGAGCGCAAGGCCGGACGCGACGGCGCCGTCGTGCAGGAGAAGCTCGACGCCCTCGTGGCGGCGGCGAAGACCGACGCCAACCTCATCGAGCCGATGCTCGAGGCGGCCCGCGCCGAGGCGACCCTCGGCGAGATCTGTGGGGCTCTCAAGGAGCTGTGGGGCGAGTACCGAGAGCCTGCCGCGTTCTAGTCGAGCCGCCCACGGTGGCACTGTGGCACACCGAACGGACCTCCGTCGCTGGTGCGCCCGAGGTAGGTACGAACCACGTGTTCCTGCAAGAATGCCGGTATGACGAATCAGCCGCTGAACGCCGCGTCACTGCGCGGTGCCGTCGACCTTTCCTCCCTGAAGAAGCCGGTGGGCGCTCCTGCGGGTGCCGCTCGGACGAGCGACACCTCCGGCGCTACGTCGGCGCCTCTGCCGGGCGCCGCTGAGGCGCCTGCGGCGTCGCCTGATGCGCAGGCTGCCGACACGTTCCGTCACGACGGGCTGGTCGTCGACGTCACGACGGACAACTTCCAGGCCCTCGCTCAACAGTCGGTTGCGCACCCCGTCATCGTGGCGATCTGGGCGCGCTCGCAGCCTGCGTCGCAGCAGCCGATCGACGTTCTTGCCCGCGCCGTCCGCAAGCAGGAGGGACGCGTTCTCCTCGGTGTGGCGGATCTCGACGACAGCCCCGAGATCGGGCAGGTCTTCGCGCAGCTGTCACAGCAGGCTGCGCAGCAGGGACAGCCCGGTCAGATCCTCGCGGCGGCCTTCGTGCAGGGCCAGCCGATCCCGATTCCGCCCGTCGTCGAGGACGCCATGGCTGACGAGATTCTCGGCCAGATCGTCCAGATCGCCGTGCAGAACGGCGTGACGGGGCGTGTGCAGGGGTACGACCCGAACGCTGCGCCTACAAGCGACACTGACGAAGGCGCGGACGAAGCCGAGCCGGAACTGCCGCCGCTTCACCAGTTGGCGTACGACGCTATTGAGAAGGGCGACTACGAGGGGGCGCTCGCAGCCTTCGACCAGGCCCTCGAACAGAATCCGAAGGACGAGGAAGCTCGCCTGGCCCGCGGTCAGGTCAAGCTCATGCAGCGCACCCAGGGTGCCGATCTCAACGCTGCGCGCGAGGCTGCGGCGTCGAATCCGGCCGACATCGAAGCGCAGATGACCGTCGCGGACCTCGACCTGCTCGGCGGGCACGTCGAGGACGCTTTCGCGCGCCTCATCGATGTCGTCAAAGCCACGCGTGACGACGAGCGCACCACGGTGCGCGAGCACCTCATCGAGCTTTTCGACGTCGTCGGGTCGACCGACCCACGCGTCAACAAGGCCCGCACCGCGCTGATGTCTGCGCTGTACTGACGACAGCGGGATTGCGCTTGCATGGAGGGAAACAGTGGCACTATTCGTAGACCGGTCCTGTACTGCACAAATGGTGGGGGTCTGGTGAGGGAGATCACCACACACCCACCATTCGTGCGGTCATGCCAGGTGCGACGTATGAATCCGCGAGAGTCAGCTTCCGAGCGCTGCTGACACCACGTCGCGGGCTTCGGCCTGCACCTGGGCGAGGTGCTCCTCGCCCTTGAACGATTCGGCGTAGATCTTGTACACGTCCTCGGTGCCCGAGGGGCGCGCCGCGAACCAGGCGCTGTCGGTGACGACCTTGAGGCCCCCGATCTTCGCACCGTTGCCCGGCGCCTCCGTCAGCTTCGCCGTGATCGACTCGCCGGCGAGCGTGTCCGCGGCGACGGCGTCGGGCGTCAGTGCGCCGAGCTTTGCCTTTTCCTCACGCGATGCGGGTGCGTCCACGCGGGCGTAGGCGGGGGCGCCGTGCTTCGCTGTCAGTTCGCCGTAGAGCTCCGACGGGGATTTGCCCGTTGTCGCCTTGATCTCCGACGCGAGCAGGGCGAGCAGGATGCCGTCCTTGTCCGTGGTCCACACGGAGCCGTCGACGCGGACGAACGACGCCCCGGCCGACTCCTCACCGCCGAAGGGGCCCGAGCCGTCGAGCAGGCCGGGCACGAACCACTTGAAGCCGACGGGCACCTCGACGAGCTTGCGGCCGAGGTCGTCGGCCACACGGTCGATCATCGAGCTGCTCACGAGCGTCTTGCCGATGAATCCTTCGCCCCACTGCGGGCGCGCGCCGCCGTAGAGGTACTGGATCGCGACGGCGAGGTAGTGGTTCGGGTTCATCAGGCCGGCGTCGGGCGTGACGATGCCGTGGCGGTCGGAGTCGGCATCGTTGCCGGTTGCGATGTCGTACTTCTCGCGCTGGGCGATGAGGGAGGCCATGGCGTTGGGGGAGGAGCAGTCCATGCGGATCTTCTCGTCCCAGTCGAGCGTCATGAAGCGCCACGTCGGGTCCACGAGAGGATTGACGACCGTGAGATCGAGCCCGTGCCGTTCGGCGATCTCGCCCCAGTAGGCGACGGCAGCGCCGCCGAGCGGGTCGGCGCCGATCCTCACGCCGGCGTGCTTGATCGCCGCCAGATCGACGACGTTGGGCAGGTCGTCGACGTACGTACCGAGGAAGTCGTACTTCTGCGCCTTCTCTGACGCCTTCGAGAAGGCCACCCGCTTGACACCGGAGAGCCCACCACGGATGTACTCGTTGGCGCGTGCCGCGATGACCTTCGTGGCATCCGAGTCGGCCGGCCCACCGTGCGGCGGGTTGTACTTGAAGCCACCGTCGGCCGGCGGGTTGTGTGACGGCGTGACGACGATGCCGTCGGCCAGGCCGGATCCGTTCGTCAGATCCTTGCCCTTGTTCGCGCGCAGGATGGCGTGGCTGACGGCGGGCGTCGGCGTGTAGCCGTCACGGTGGTCGACGAGCACCGTGACGTCGTTCGCGACGAGCACCTCGAGTGCACTCGCCCACGCAGGCTCGGACAGCGCGTGGGTGTCGCGGCCGAGGAACAACGGGCCGTCGAAGCCCTGCGAGCGGCGGTAGTCGACGATCGCCTGCGTCGTCGCGAGGATGTGCGCCTCGTTGAACGCGGTCTTGAGGCTCGAACCGCGGTGCCCCGACGTGCCGAACGCCACCTGCTGGTCGACGTTCTCAGGGTCGGGCGTCAGCGTGTAGTACGCCGTGACGAGGTGGGGGACGTCGATCAGGTCACGAGGTTCGGCCAACTGGCCCGCGCGGTTGCTCATGCCTTCATCCTGCCCTCTTTGAGCGGCGACGTAAACGCCCGAACCGATGCCCCGAGCGAGGCGGGGCGGACGCGATGAGGCCGGCCGCACCCCTGGCGGGTACGGCCGGCCTCATGCGCTCGATCGAGCGGGTCGTCAGTCGCGCTGACGCGTCTGGCCGGCGGCGTCGCGAGCCTCGTCGTCGGGGCCCCAGCGGCCACCCTCGACGTCCTCGTCGAGGCCGCCACCGGGCGTGCCGGTGATGTCCTTGAGGTGCTCGACGGGCTCGTCACCCGTCTCGTCCTCGCCGGCCGGCGTGAAGGCACGCTCGTGCGCCTTCGACTCGGTCTGCTCGACGTCGAAACCACCCTCGTCCGCGTGGTCGACGGGGTGCGTCGCCGGGACGCCGGTACGCGAACGCGCCTGCTGGTCGTCGGCCGCTCCCTGAGCGTCCTCGGCCTGCGCGCCGCCACGCGAACCGTCGAGCGGCTGATCGAGTGCGCCCGGGTTGCCTGCGGCGTCCTCGAGCGGCGCGCCCGCGATGAGGGCCTCGGACGGCTGCCTGTCGGACGAACTCGTCGCTGCGTTCTGGTCACTCATCGTGTTCTCCTGTCGTGCCGTTGCGGTGGACGATGAATCGGCGCCACCGGCCTGCTCGGTAGCGGTGTGCGCAGGCACCTGGGTCATGTCGGGGCGCGTCGCTGGCTCGAACCACACGACACCGAGCGGCGGCATGGTGATCTCGGCCGAGTACGGCTGACCGTCCCACGGAATTTCCTCCGCGACGACGGAACCGAGGTTTCCGACTCCGGAACCACCGTACGCCTGGGCATCGGTGTTGAGGATCTCGTTCCAGGTGCCCGCGTGTGGCAGACCGACGCGCACGTTCTCGTGCGGCGATCCGGCAAAGTTGGCCGCCACAGCGACGACGGGGCGGTAGCCGTCGGACTCCGCCTCGGCGAAGCGGAGCCACGTGTAGGCGTTGCGGTCGGCGTCGTCGGCGTTGATCCAGCGGAAACCTTCACCCGAGTGGTCGAGAGCCCACAGGGCCGGGCGCTCGCGGTAGGCGCGGTTGAGGTCCTTCATCATCGCGTGCACGCCGTAGTGCGCGGGCTGGTCGAGCAGCCACCAATCGAGGCTGCGACCGTCGGCCCACTCGGCCTCCTGCGCGAACTCCGAACCCATGAAGAGCAGCTGCTTGCCGGGGTGGGCCCACATGTACGCGAGGTAGGCGCGCACGTTGGCGAGCTGCTGCCAGCGATCACCGGGCATCTTGCGCAGCAGGCTGCCCTTGCCGTGCACGACCTCGTCGTGGCTGACGGGAAGGACGAACTGCTCGCTGAACGCGTAGACGAGCGCGAACGTCAGGTCGTGGTGATGATGCTGACGGTAGATCGGCTCACGCGCGACGTAGTCGAGCGAGTCGTGCATCCAGCCCATGTTCCACTTGAGCCCGAAGCCCAGGCCGCCGGTGTCCGTCGAGCGGGTGATGCCCGGCCACGACGTCGACTCCTCGGCGATGATGACGGCTCCCGGCGTGCGCTTGTACGCCGTCGCGTTCGTCTCCTGCAGCAGCTGCACGGCTTCGAGGTTCTCCTGGCCGCCGAACTTGTTCGGCACCCATTCGCCGTCCTTGCGGGCGTAGTTGAGGTACAGCATCGAGGCGACACCGTCGACGCGCAGACCGTCGGCGTGGAACTCCTCGAGCCAGTACAGCGCGTTGGCGACGAGGAAGTTGCGCACCTGCGGGCGGCCGTAGTCGAAGATGTTCGAACCCCACTCGGGGTGCCAGCCCTTGCGCGGGTCCGGGTGCTCGTAGAGCGCCTGGCCGTCGAAACGGGCGAGGGCCCACTCGTCGGTGGCGAAGTGACCTGGCACCCAGTCGAGGATGACCCCGATGCCCTCCTGGTGGAGGCGGTCGACGAGGAACTTGAAGTCGTCCGGGTCGCCGAAGCGACTGTTGGGCGCGTAGTAGCTCGTGACGTGGTAGCCCCAGCTCGGCGGGTAGGGGTGCTCCATGACGGGCATGAACTCCACGTGCGTGAAGCCAAGGTCCTTGACGTAGTTGACCAGGTGTTCGGCGAGGTCACGGTAGCTCTGCCCCTGACGCCAGGAGCCGAGGTGGACCTCGTAGGTCGACATCGGGCCGTGGTGGGGGTCGGTCTCCGCGCGCTTCGTCATCCAGGCCGAGTCGTTCCACTCGTAGTGCGAACTCGTCACCTTCGAGGCGGTGGCGGGCGCCGTCTCGGCGAGGCGGGCCATCGGGTCGGCCTTGGCGCGACGGACGCCGTCGCTGCACAGGATCTCGAACTTGTAGGCGGTGCCCTCGTGCACGTCGGGCACGAAGAGCTCCCACACACCGGAATCGGAGAGCGTGCGCATGCCGTGGCCGACACCGTCCCAGTGGTTGAAGTCGCCGACGACGCGCACGGCCTTGGCGTTGGGCGCCCAGACCGCGAACGACGTGCCGGTGACGTCACCCATGACGCTCGGGTAGGTGCGCACGTGCGCACCGAGCACGTTCCACAACTCCTCGTGACGACCCTCACCGATGAGGTGGAGGTCGATCTCGCCGAGCGTCGGCATGAAGCGGTACGGGTCGTCCCCGCGCTGCTCCGCGCCGTCCTCGTAGGTTGTGAGGATGCGGTAGTCCGGCATGTGCTCGCCCGCGGTGGCGCCCACCCAGATGCCCTCGTGCTCGTGTGTGAGCTCGACGCGCTGATCGCCCATCTCGACGGCGACCGTGCGTGCCATCGGACGCACGACACGGAACGTGATGACGCCGTCGGCGACGTGAGCACCGAGGACGCGGTGCGGGTCGCGGTGTTCACCGGCGAGGACGGCGTTCAACTCGTTCGTGTCGACCGATGCGGGACGCACCTCGCCGCCGGAGCGTGCGGTGTCCATCCCGAGAGCCGAACCGGCCTGAGTCGCCAGCTCCTTGGTTGCACCGACGACGCTGCTCACGACCCCGGTTCCTGCGGCGTCGGGCTTGCTGCCCGGCTCGGCGACGGTGGCGTCATCGGTTGCGGGGACGCCGCGCGTCGTGACGGGCGGGGGAGTGTTCTCGGAGTTCATGGTGCTCCTTTCGTCGGTGCCCGCAGCCGCGTTGCCGATGTGGGCGAGCGGCGTGACGGGGTGCGCGCTCATGGCGTGCACTTCGGAGGCCTGCGGTGCGGCCTCGAGGATCCGGACGACGGCGTTCGCGGGGATGCTGAGCCAATCCGGACGGTTGCGGGCTTCGTAGGAGATCTCGTAGAGCGCCTTGTCGAGCACGAACAGATCGAGCAGGTCGCGGGGGACGGAGGCGCCGGCCTCACGCTCGTAGCCTTCGAGGAACGCCGCCTGCGTCGCGTCGACCCAGGCGCGGCGGTCGCCGTCGGCGCCCGGCTGCTCGTTCTCGATCGTGCCTCCGGCGTAGTCGAAGGAACGCAGCATGCCCGCGACGTCGCGCACGGTGACGTCGGGGTTCGTTCGTTCGTCGAGCGGACGCAGCGGCTCGCCCTCGAAGTCGAGCAGCACCCACCCGCGCTCGGGTACGTCGAGCACCTGACCGAGGTGGTAGTCGCCGTGGATGCGCTGGAACGCCGGCCACGTCGCGCCGCGGCTCGCCTCGATGCGGGCGGAGACGGCCGTCGTGTGCTGCGCCAGGTGCTCGGCCTCGTGGAAGGCAGCGGCCGCGCGCTCGTGCATCTCGTCGACGAGGTCGCTGATGCGGTTCGCGTCGGGCTCGGCCGTCGGCAGAACCTCGGCGAGGGTGCGGTGGACCTCAGCCGTCGTGCGGCCCAGGGCGCGGGCTCCCTCGGTGAAGTCACGGTTGTCACGAGCGGCTTCGAGGGCCTCGCGCCATGCGTCACGCACGTTCGGCAGGAACTCCTGCGCGAACGCGAGGTCGGCCGTCACGCGCTCGCGGCTGTGGCGACCCTCGCTGTACGAGCCGGCCAGCGACGCGTAGAGGGCCGGCACGTGCTGGTTGCCCGCCGCGGTGAGGGCGTTCGTGATCTCGATGTCGGGGTTGGAGCCGACGTGGAGCACGCGGAAGAGCTTGGCGATGAGCTGCGAGCCGTCGTCGAGCGTGTAGATGATCGACGTGTTCGACTGCTCGCCGCTGAGCACCTTCGCGCTGCGCATGCGGGGCAGCCCTGCCCCGCGGGGGCTGGGGCGGCCCTTGACGGTCATCTCGACGACGCCGTCGCTGCGCTCCTCCTCCGTGCCGGCGTTGACCATGACGTCGAGCAGAGCCGCCGCGAACACCGGGTCGTGCGGGCCGTCGTAGAAGTACCGCGTGCCGAGGACGGAGTGCTCGGACGTGCCGATGAGGGCGTGCTCCAACTCCGGTACCCGCTCGCCGCGGTAGGTGACGGGGATCTGGTAGGTCGTGTTCTCGCCGGACGTGACGTCCCGCAGGAACATGATCTCGACGCCGACCTGACCGCTCGGGTCGGCCAGCCGGAAGGCGCTCGTCCGGTGGAACTGCGGCGTGCCCCCCTTGCCCTGGAACCAGCGCTGCTTCGCCGCCCATGGGCCGACGAGGTCGATCTTGCCGGGCTCCATCGAAGCGTTCGAGTGGATCTCGGCCACCATCAGCCGTCCTCCTTGAGCACGTCGAGCAGTTCGGAGGCGTCGGCCTCGGCGCTGCCCTTGGCGGCGGGCAGCTCGGCGTCCGCGCTCACGTCGGACTCGATGGCGAGCCAGTAGAAGCCGCGCGAACCGAGCATGACCTCGAGGGTGCCGTCCTCGCGGACCGCGCCGAAGCCCTGACCGCCGAAAATGTCGGTGAGCTCGGCGCCGGCGAACTTCTCACCGACCGTGATGCGAGCACCCTGCGGGCGCGACGACAGGTTGTTGACGCACAGCAGGTGCTTGGCCGAGTCCTCGGACTTCGCGTCGTCGTCCGACATCGAGCGGGTGTAGGCGAGCACGGCCTCGTTGTCGGCCGGCGTGACGACGAAGTCGCCCATGCCGAACGCCGCGTGGCGCGAGCGTACGGCGAGCATGCCGCGCGTCCAGTGCAGCAGCGAGGAGTTGCTGGCCATCTGCGCCTCGACGTTCACCGTGGAGTAGTTGTGCACGAGGTTCTGGATGACGGGCAGGTACAGCTTTCCCGGGTCGGCCGTCGAGAAACCCGCGTTGCGGTCCGGCGTCCACTGCATCGGCGTGCGGACGGCATCACGGTCGTCGAGCCAGATGTTGTCGCCCATGCCGATCTCGTCGCCGTAGTACAGGCACGGCGAGCCCGGCAGCGACAGCAGGAGCGCGTTGATGAGTTCGATCTCGGCGCGGCTGTTGTCGAGCAGGGGAGCGAGACGGCGGCGGATACCGACGTTCGCGCGCATGCGCGGGTCCGGTGCGTACCAGCCGTACATGGCGGCGCGCTCCTCGTTCGTCACCATCTCGAGGGTCAACTCGTCGTGGTTGCGCAGGAAGGTGCCCCACTGCGTGCCCTTGGGGATCGGCGGGGTGTCGGCGAGCACGTCGATGATCGGCGCGGCCTTCTCCTCGCGCAGCGAGTAGTACAGGCGCGGCATGACGGGGAAGTGGAAGCACATGTGGCACTCCGGATCTTCCTCGGTGCCGAAGTAGTCGACGACCTCGTGCGGCATCTGGTTGGCCTCGGCGAGCAGAACGCGTCCGGGGTACTCCTCGTCGACCATCCGACGAAGGCGCGCGAGGAACTCGTGCGTCTTCGGGTGGTTCTCGCCGTTATGGCCCTCTTCCTCGAAGAGGTACGGCACGGCGTCGAGACGGAAACCGTCGATGCCCATGTCCATCCAGTAGCGGACGATGTCGAACATCTCCTCCTGAACGGCCGGGTTCTCGAAGTTGAGGTCCGGCTGGTGGGAGAAGAAGCGGTGCCAGAAGAACTGGCGGCGCACGGAGTCGAAGGTCCAGTTGGACTCTTCGGTGTCGACGAAGATGATGCGCGCCTCGGAGTACTTCTCGTCCGTGTCCGACCACACGTAGTAGTCGCCGTACGGACCTTCCGGATCCTCGCGGCTCGCCTGGAACCACGCGTGCTGGTCGCTCGTGTGGTTCATGACGAAGTCGGTGATGATGCGGATGCCGCGAGCGTGGGCCTGCGCCACGAGCTCCTGGAACTCGGGCAGCGTGCCGAACTCGGGCAGCACCTGCTTGTAGTCACTGATGTCGTAGCCGCCGTCGCGCAGCGGCGAGGCGTAGAACGGGGGCAGCCACAGGCAGTCGACGCCCAGCCACTGCAGGTAGTCGAGCTTGCCCATGAGGCCGGAGAAGTCGCCAGAACCGTTGCCGGTGGAGTCGCTGAAACCGCGCACGAGCGCTTCGTAGAAGACGGCCTTACGGAACCACTGGGGGTCGTGCTTGAGCCCGGGCTGGTGGAGTCCAAGTCCCTGCATGTCTTCAGAACCGCCTTACGTGGATGATGTGAACGTTTTCGGCGTCCGGTCCGAGCCGGACGAAGTTGTGCTCGCCCCAGTGCCAGGTGGCATCGCTGAGGAGGTCGTGGGCCACGAAGCCCTCGTCGCCGCGCAGGCCGAGCGCTCCCATGTCGAGGTGCACCCAGGTCTCACGCGTGGCGTGCGGGTCGGTGTTGGCCACGACGAGGATCGTGTCCTCGCTGCCGTCGGTCAGCACACGGCGCTTGGAGAAGACAAGGAAGTTCTCGTCGTCGACGCCGTGCCAGCGCAGGTTACGCAGGTGTTCGAGGGCCGGGTGCGCGCGGCGGATCTCGTTGATCCGGCGCAGGTACCAGTCGATCGACTGCCCTTCCTTGGGCCCGCCTGGCAGGTAGTCGTCCCACCCGCGGTTCTTGAACTGGTACTTCTCGTTGTCGATCTGCTCTTGGGCACCCGGCCGGGCGACGCTTTCCATGAGCTCGTAGCCGGCGTAGATGCCGTAGGTGGGCACGAGCGTCGCGGCCAGAGCGGCGCGCAGCTTCCACGCTGCCGGGCCGCCGAACTGCATGTACGGCGTGAGGATGTCGTGCGTCGTCGGCCAGAAGCTCGGACGCATGTAACTCGCGGTATCGCCGATGAGCTCGTCGAGGTACTCGCGGATCTCCCACGGCTGGTGGCGCCACGCGTAGTACGTGTAGCTCTGCTGGAAGCCGATGCGCCCGAGGTTGTGCATCATGGCGGGCTTCGTGAACGCCTCGGCGAGCCAGATGACGTCCGGGTGGTTCTTCGCGACGTCGGCGATGAGCCACTGCCAGAACTCGACCGGCTTCGTGTGCGGGTTGTCGACCCGGAAGATCTTGATGCCGTGGTCGATCCACACCTGCATGACGCGGCGCATCTCGGCGTAGATGCCGGCCGGGTCGTTGTCGAAGTTCAGGGGGTAGATGTCCTGGTACTTCTTCGGCGGGTTCTCGGCGTAGGCGATCGTGCCGTCGCTACGCGTCGTGAACCACTCGGGGTGCTCGGTGACCCACGGGTGGTCAGGCGCGCACTGCAGCGCGATGTCGAGCGCGACCTCCAGGCCGAGCTCCTCGGCGCGGGCGACGAAGGCGTCGAGATCGTCGAAGGTGCCCAGCGACAGCTCGATGGCGTCGTGGCCACCGTCCTTGCTGCCGATGGCGTACGGCGAACCCGGATCCTCGGGGCCGGCCGTCAGCGAGTTGTTCGGACCCTTGCGGTTGATCGCGCCGATCGGGTGGATCGGCGTGAGGTAGACGACGTCGAAGCCCATGTCGGCGACGGCCGGAAGGCGCTCGGCGGCCGTACGCAGCGTTCCGGAGACCCACTTGCCCGTGGCCTCGTCGAAGTAGGCGCCCTCGGAGCGCGGGAAGAACTCGTACCACGCGCCGGACAGGGCGAGCTTGCGCTCCACCAGCCACGGGTAGTCGGGGCTGGGAGAGACGAAGTCACGCAGCGGCAGGCGCTCCATGACCTCCTTGACGCTGAGCGACGTGCCCGCGGCGAGGCGCTCGTCCTGCGGCAGGCTCGTGTCGCGCATCGTGGCGGCCGCGTGCTCGAGCACGCGGGCGTCGTCGTCCGGGTGGTCGTTCGTGGCGAGCGAGCGGTCGAGAACGCGGGCGCCCTCCTCGAACATCACCTCGACGTCGATGCCGGCGGGCACCTTGATCGTGGCGTCGTGCTCCCACGTGCCGTACGGGTCGCTCCAGCCCTCCACACGGAAGTGCCACACCCCCTCGTGGTCGGCTTCGGCCTCGGCGGTCCACAGGTCGAGGCCCGGGTTGACGCAGGTCATGGTGACGATGCGCTCGGCGCCGTGCGGCGAGACCATGACGAGCGAGGCGTTGACGGCGTCGTGACCTTCACGGAAGACGGTTGCGCGCACGGTGAACGGCTCGTCGACGACCGACTTGGTCGGCAGGTTGCCGCCGTCGACGATCGGCATGACGTCGGTGACCGGGATGCGGCCAATGCCTCGCACTCCACCGACCTCGACGTGCGCGGTGGTGGGGGCGTTCGCGGCCGGTTCGGGGCGGTGCTCGGCGGTGTCGGGCGTGTACCGGCCGGTTTCCGGCTCGGCGCTCGCCGGGTTGGCGGCGAGGTCGACGTCGTCGCGCGTGGCGGCGTTCGACGCGCCAGTGGTGTCGGGGGTCGGTTTCGGCATGGGCGATCGGCCCGGCTGAGAAACAGTCACGTGCGTCACGCTACCCAATACCACTGACAACCGCTTCTCGCGCGAGTGGCGGCGAGACGGCCAGCCGCGTGAGACCGGCCTCACATGGGCATTAGCGGAGCTTGCGCCCGGTTCGCGGGCCGAGATGAGGCCCGCCTACGATGACGGGGTGTTCGTCCCCCTGACTGTCGTCGTCCTCGGCGCCACCACCCTGCTCGCGCTGCTCGCCGCAGTCGCGACGGTTCGCGGGCGTCCCATCGACAACCCGATCTTCTATCTCATGATCGCGGTCGAGGTGCTGCTCGTGCTGCAGCTCGTCGTCGGCATCGCGACGTCGGGTTCGGCCGATCCGCGGATGAACACCGGAATCTTCATCGCCTACCTCGTCGGGCTGCTCATCGTCCTGCCCGTCGCAGGATTCTGGGCCATCGCCGAGCGGGAATCGCGCTGGGGGACGGCGGTTCTGCTGCTCGCCGCTGTCGGCCTGGGCATCATGGGCGGCCGCATTCTGCAGCTGTGGAACGGTCACCCGTGACCCCGAGCGACAACGACCCCGCACCGAACGAGACGAAGGACGCGCGCGACGTGACCAGCCGGAACGCCCGAACCGTGAACTCGGGACCGGGACGAATGCTCGTGGCCGTGTACGGCCTGTTCGCGCTCGCCGCGACGGGGCGCTCGATCATGCAGTTGTCCCAGAGCTTCTCGAAAGCGCCGGCCGCCTACCTCCTCTCGGCGCTCGCGGCGATCGTCTACATCGTCGCGACAGTGGCCCTGGCACGCGGTGACCGGACGTCGGTGCGTCTCGCCCGGGCGACGATCGGTTTCGAACTCGCCGGTGTCCTGATCGTCGGGCTGTGGAGTGTGCTCCAGCCCGACGCGTTCCACGACAAGACCGTGTGGTCGCACTTCGGCCAGGGCTACGGGTTCGTGCCCCTTCTGTTGCCGATCATCGGTCTGCTCTGGCTGCGCCGGAGCGCGCCGACCCGCTGACCTGACGCCCGGCGCTCGTCTCAGTCGAGTCGCGAGGGCTCGCCAGTCCGCGGCCGAGCGGTCAGCTCGTCGGAGTGAGGACCAGCATCGTCGGCCCGTTCACCGGCCTGGCAGAACCAGCTGGGATCGTCTCGGGTGCGAGCTGGGCGGGGTCGGGCACACTCGAATCCCACAGCACCTCCCACGCGTTCGCTCCCGCCGATTCGGGCAGGGTGACCTCGTCCCCCGGCCCGTTGTGCAGCACCAGTAGGAGCGACTCCTCGTGCTCGCGTGAGCCGTCGAAGTGGGCCTGCACCGTGTGGACACTCGGGTCGTTCCACTCGTCCGCCGTGAGCGTGCGGCCGTGCGCTCCGAACCACCGCAGGTCCGCCACGTCACTGGCATCGCTCGCGCCGGGGAAGAACGTCGTGTGTCGCAGGACGGAGAAGCGTTCGCGCAGGCTTGTGAGATGACGGGTCGTTGCCACGAGCTGACGCTGGTCGGCGTCGTGATCCCAGGAGAGCCAACTGGTTTCGTTGTCCTGGCAGTACGCATTGTTATTACCGCCCTGGGTGCGGGCGAACTCGTCGCCGGCCGTCATCATCGGGACGCCGGCCGACAGCAACAGAGTGCCGAGCAGGTTGCGCACCGTCCGCAGGCGCGCAGCCCGTATCGACGGGTCGTCGCTCTGGCCCTCGACGCCGTGGTTCCACGAACGGTTGTCGCTCGTGCCGTCGTGGTTGTGCTCGCCGTTGGCCTCGTTGTGCTTCGAGTCGTACGCCGTGAGGTCGGCCATCGGGAAGCCGTCGTGTGCCGTGACGTAGTTGACCCCGGCCTGCGAGCGGCGTAGCGGGCCGGCGAACAGGTCGCGTGATCCGGCGAGGCGCGTCGCGAGATCGGCGATGCCGTGGCCGGGTTGCCCGGCGCCGGCGCGCGCCACGTCCCCGAGCCAGAAGTCACGCACCGTGTTGCGGAACCGGTCGTTCCACTCGCTGAAGCCGGGGGGGAACTGGCCGGTCCGCCAACCGTTCGGGCCGATGTCCCACGGCTCTGCCACGAGCTTGACCTGCGAAAGGACGGGGTCGGTGCGCATCGCCATGAGCAGGGCAGCGTTCGGATCGAAGTCGTCCCCGGGCGCGCGACCCAGGGTCACGGCGAGGTCGAAGCGGAAGCCGTCGACGTGGTAGGTCGTCACCCAGTGGCGCAGCGAATCGAGCACGAGCCGCATCGCGGCCGGGTGTCGGACGTCGACGCTGTTGCCGCAGCCGGTGACGTCGATGTCGCGCCCGTGCTCGTCGAGGCGGTAGTACGCACGGTTGTCGAGGCCGCGCAGTGAGAACGTGGCGCCCTCGTGCCCGCCCTGCTCGGCGGTGTGGTTGTAGACGACGTCGAGGATCACCTCGAGACCCGCGGCGTGCAGGGCCTTGACCATGTCCTTGAACTCGCGAGTCACGGCCTGGGGATCGGTTGCTGACGCGTACGCCGCGTGCGGGGCGAGGAATCCCAGCGTGTTGTAGCCCCAGTAGTTCGTCAGACCGAGCTTCACGAGGTGCGGTTCGTCCGTGAATGCGTGCACGGGCAGCAGCTCCACCGACGTGACGCCGAGCGAGCGCAGGTGTGCGATCGAGGCGGGGTGAGCCAAACCGGCGTAGGTGCCACGCAGGTGCTCGGGCACCTCGGGGTTGAGGCGTGAGAACCCGGCCACATGGGTTTCGTAGAAGACCGTGTCGGCCATCGGCACACGGGGGCCGGACGCATCGTCACCCCAGTCATAGGTCTCGTCGACGACGACCGAGCGCGGCACGTAGGGCGCCGAATCCCGTTCGTCGCGCACGGCGTCGTCGCCGTGGAACGCCTCGTCGACGACGTGGCCGAAAACCTCGGGGCGCCAGGTGACCTCACCGTCGACCGCCTGCGCATAGGGGTCGAGCAACAGCTTGGCCTCGTTGTGGCGATAGCCCTGATCGGGGGCCCAGCGACCGCGAACGCGGTAGCCGTAGCGGGTGCCCAAGCCCGCGTCGTCGCGGAAGATCGCCCACAGGCCACCGCCGACGTCGCTCATCGCGTGACGCGTCTCGTTCTCGCCGTCGAAGAGACACAGCCAGACCCGCTCGGCGTGGCCTGCGTAGACGCAAAATGTGACGCCGCCGCGCTCGAGTGTGACGCCGGGCTTGGGGGGATGAGCGAAGACTCGTGGCGGGGCAGTCATGCGAACAAGGATAAGAGTGGGTAGGTTTGCCGTATGACTGATCCCACAGCGCTTCCGAACTTCGGCCAGCCCACCCCCGCAGCCGGTGGTGACGGCGCGTCCGCATCCCTCACCGACAAGGTCGTCGGTGTGCTGAACGGCTTCGGCTTCAACCCGCAGATCGACTCCGACGGCGACGTCATGTACACGGTCGAGGACCAAAACCTCTTCGTGCGCGTCATGGAGGGCGAGATCGACCTCGTCCGCCTCTTCGGCCAGTGGCAGATCACGGACGACATCACGTCCGACCTCGCCAAGCGCCTCAACGCGGCCAACGACGTCACGCTCAGCCTCAACATCGTCAAGGTCGGCATCGCCCGCGACATGGTCGTTGTCTCCGGTGAGCACCTCGTCACGCCGGACCTCGACCTGCAGATGGTTCTTCCCTCGACGACGCAGATGATCCTGCAGGCCACCCAGCTGTGGCACCAGAGCGTCAACTCCGACGGCCCGCACGCGGCCGAGGGTGGCGTGCCCGCGTTCGCGCAGACGGACGGCGAGCAGCCCACGCCGGAGGCCTGATCGCATGAGCGAGTACGGCCAGTGGATCAAGGTCACGATCGAGGACGGCATCGCCACGATCCGCCTCGACCGACCGAAGATGAACCCGATCGATGCTGACGTCCAGGAGAGCCTGGGGCGCGCCGCGGTCGACATCGGTGCCGACGAGAGCGTGCGCGCCGCGATCATCACCGGCGGCGACAAGGTCTTCGCAGCGGGCGCCGACATCAAGGAGATGCAGGCGTTCGACTACGTCGACATGGTCGAGCGCGCGCACCTCATCCAGGACGCCTACCGCGCCCTGGCGGAACTGCCGATCCCGACGATCGCCGCCATCGAGGGTTACGCCCTCGGCGGCGGATGCGAACTGGCCATGACGTGCGACTTCCGCGTTGCCTCCAAGGAGGCCACGCTCGGCCAGCCCGAGATCCTCCTCGGCCTCATCCCGGGTGCCGGCGGTACGCAGCGCCTCGTCCGGCTCGTCGGGCAGTCCAAGGCCAAGGACCTCGTCTTCAGCGGCCGCTTCGTCAAGGCAGACGAGGCCCTCGAGATCGGCCTCGTGGACGAGCTCGTCGACGCCGGCACGGCGTACGAGGCGGCCCTCGAGCGTGCTCGTACCTACGCGAAGATGCCGCGGATCGCGCTGCGCTTCGCGAAGGAACTGATCAACCGCAGCGCCGACGTCGACCTCGCCACGGGCCTGGCCACTGAGTCGCAGCTCTTCGCCGGTCTCTTCGCCACGAAGGACCGCGAAATCGGTATGGCGTCGTTCGTCGAGCACGGGCCGGGCAAGGCCCGCTTCGAGGGTCGCTGACGGCGATGATCAAGCAATGGAAGGTCGAGCGTGAGTGGCAGGAGCCTTTTCTCGAGGCCCTGCGCGCCCGCGGCGCCTCCCCGCAGGCCTGCGACGCCGCGCTCGGCGAGGTGGACGAGGCCTGCATCCGTGAGAACGCCACGGCGAAGGAGCTCTTCGGAGACCCGGTCGCCTACGGAAAGGAAATCCCTGTGTCCGAGCCCATGACGGCACGCGAGGCGGGCCTTTCCCGCACCCGAGCGCTGCTGCTGGCGATCGCCGGCCTCGTCGGCATGTTCTTCGCTCTGCTCGGCTGGACCGGCATGGTGACCGACGCGACGAAGGTCTGGGGCGCGAACCCCACGATCTGGTTCGTTCTCGGCCTCATCATCGCGGTTGCCGCGGCGGTCGGTGACACCGTTCTCGGGCGTCACGCCGACTTCACGCAGGGCCGGGCCGACGCGGGCTGGACTCTCCTCAACCGGCTCCTGCCGTGGATCATCGTCGCGCTCACCCTCGTCGGCATGCTCGTCGTGAAGCTGACGCACGGCTGAGGCCGCAGGTCTCAGTCACCAAAATCACCTCAACCCAGGACTCGACGATAACGTTACTGATGGGTAACGTGTCGCGAGACGGACCAAGCTCCTACGAAAAGGACGGTAGACGCATGAACATCGTCGTCTGTGTCAAGCACGTTCCCGACGCTCAGGGCGAGCGCGGGTTCTCCGATGACAACACCACCGACCGCGAGAACGTCGACGGTCTCCTCTCGGAGCTCGACGAGTACGCGGTCGAAGCTGCGCTGAAGATCACCGAGGCCGAGGGCGGCGAGGTCACCGCGCTCACCGTCGGCCCGGCCGATGCCGTGGACGCCGTGAAGAAGGCTCTGCAGATGGGCGCCGACAAGGCCGTCCACGTCAGCGACGACGCCATCGCCGGCTCCGACGCCCTCGCGACGTCACTCATCCTCGCCGAGGCCATCAAGAAGGTCGGTCAGCCCGACATCGTCCTGTTCGGTCTGGCTTCCACCGACGGTGGCATGAGCGTTGTTCCGGCCATGGTCGCCGAGCGCCTCGGCCTGCCGCAGGTCACGCAGGTCTCCACCCTCGAGGTCGCCGACGGCAACGTCACCGGTCGCCGTGACTCGGACGTCGCCTCCGAGACGCTCGTCGCCTCGCTCCCGGCCGTCGTCTCGGTCACCGACCAGATCAACGAGCCGCGCTACCCGTCCTTCAAGGGCATCATGGCCGCGAAGAAGAAGCCGGTCGAGGAGATGAGCCTCGGCGACCTCGGTGTCGACGCCGGCCAGGTCGGTCTCGACAACGCCTCGACGAAGGTGCTCGACACGACCAAGCGCCCGCCGCGTGAGCAGGGCGAGGTCATCACCGATGAGGGCGACGGCGGCAAGAAGCTCGTCGAGTTCCTCGCCGGTCAGAAGCTCATCTGATCATCGACCCCACTGACTTAGGAGAAACACACCATGGCTGAAGTTCTCGTCCTGGTCGACCACGTCGATGGCCAGGTCCGCAAGGTGACCGCCGAACTGCTGACGCTCGCTCGTCGCATCGGCACGCCGTCCGCCGTCTTCGTCGGCTCGAACGTCGACGCCGCTCGTCCGCGTCTGGCCCAGTTCGGCGCCGAGAAGGTCTACGTCGTCGACAACGGTGACCTCGACGGTCACCCGGCTCCGCTCGCCGAGGCGCTCGCCGCCGTCGTCGAGCAGGCCTCGCCGTCCGCGATCCTCCTGCCCTCCTCGGGCACGAACAACGAGGCCGCCGCGCGCCTCGCCGTCAAGACCAACTCCGGTCTGACGACGGATGCCGCGAACGTCGAGGCCGGCGACGGTGACGCCCCGGTCACGACGCAGTCGGTCTTCGCCGGTTCCTGGACCCTGAGGTCGCAGGCCACGACGGGCCTGTCGATCATCACGGTCAAGCCGAACTCGACGCCGCCGCAGGCCTCGCAGGCCCAGGCCGCGCCGGTCACGGTCGACGTCTCGGTCTCCGACGCCGCCAAGGGCGCCAAGATCACCGAGCGCAAGGAGAAGGAGAAGTCGGGTCGCCCCGAGCTCACCGAGGCTCCGATCGTCGTCTCCGGTGGTCGCGGTACGAACGGTGACTTCTCGCCGGTCGAGGCGCTCGCCGACGTTCTCGGTGCTGCTGTCGGTGCCTCCCGCGCCGCCGTCGACGCCGGCTGGTACCCGCACACGAACCAGGTCGGTCAGACCGGTAAGCAGGTCTCGCCGCAGCTGTACGTCGCGGCGGGTATCTCCGGTGCCATCCAGCACCGCGCCGGTATGCAGACGTCGAAGACGATCGTCGCCATCAACAAGGACGAGGAGGCGCCGATCTTCGAGCTCGTCGACTTCGGCGTCGTCGGCGACCTGTTCAACGTGCTCCCGCAGGCCACGGACGCGGTCAAGGAAGCCAAGAACTGATCGTCTGATCGTTCTCACCGAGAGCGCCCGGTTCCCCTCGAAAGGGAGCCGGGCGCTCTCGCGTGATTGGGCCCATTTGCACCGAGGCCTAGACTTGTACGGTGCCGAACCGCGTCTACCTCGACCATGCCGCCACCTCGCCGATCTACGCCGAGGTCATCGAAGCGATGGCGAAGCAGATGGCCGTCGTGGGCAACGCCTCGAGCCTGCACACGAGTGGCCGCAACGCCCGCAGCGTCGTCGAGGAATCGCGGGAGCGCATCGCAGCTGCCCTAGGAGCTCGTCCGTCCGAGGTGATCTTCACCTCCGGTGGCACCGAGGGCGACAATCTCGCGATCAAGGGCACCTACCGCGCCACGCGCCGCATCGACGCCGCCCGTGACCGACTCATTGTGAGCGGCATCGAACACCATGCCGTGCTCGACGCTGTCGAGGCACTCGTCGCGACCGAGGACGCCCGCGTCACGTGGGTGGAGCCCGACGCTGACGGGGTAGTCACAGCGCATGCCGTCCGCACGGCGCTCGAAGCCGACGGGGGAGCGGGCACGGTCGCCCTCGTCAGCGTCATGTGGGCGAACAACGAGGTCGGCACGGTGCAGCCCATCGCCGAGATCGGCGCCGTCTGTGCGGAGTTCGGCATCCCGTTCCACACCGACGCGGTGCAGGCCGTAGGTCACCTCGGCGTCGACTTCGGCGCCTCCGGTGCCACGATGCTCGCCCTGAGCGGTCACAAGGTCGGCGGTCCCCAGGGCGTCGGCGCGCTACTCCTGGCGCGCGACGCACGGCTCGATCCGTTGACGCACGGCGGCGGGCAGGAGCGTCAGGTGCGCAGCGGCACCCTGGACGTCGCAGGCATCCTCGGCCTCGCCGAGGCCGTCGAGAAGTCCTGCGCCACGCGTGAGGGTGAGGCCGCGCGCCTCGCGAAGCTGCGTGATCGACTCGTCGAGGGTGCGCTCGCACTCGACCTCGGCGTCTCGGTGAGCGGCTTCTACGAGGCGGGCGACGTGGAGCGTCGCCTGCCGGGCAACGCCCACTTGCGCGTGCCCGGCTGCGACGGCGACTCGATGCTCTACCTCCTCGACGCGGCGGGCGTTGAGTGCTCCACCGGTTCGGCCTGCCAGGCCGGCGTGCCGCGCCCGAGCCACGTCCTGCTGGCCATGGGTATCCCCGAGGAGCAGGCTCGCGGCGCCCTGCGACTCACGCTCGGGCATACATCGACCGATGACGACGTTGACGCCTTCCTGCGGGAGTTGCCGGCGGTCGCCGAGCGTGCCCGCCGTGCCCAGGAAGCAACCCGGAAGGTGTCGTGATGCGCGTCGTCGCTGCAATGAGCGGGGGAGTGGACTCGGCCGTCGCCGCCTCGCGCATGCTCGAGGCCGGACACGAGGTCGTCGGGGTACACCTCGCTCTCTCCCAGTCCGCCGCGACGCTCCGTGAGAGTGCGCGCGGCTGCTGCACGATCGAGGATGCCGGTGACGCGCGCCGTGTCGCCGACAAGCTCGGCATCCCGTTCTACGTGTGGGACATGGCCGAGCGGTTCAAGGCCGACGTCGTCGAGGACTTCGTCGCCGAGTACGAGGCGGGCCGCACCCCCAACCCGTGCCTGCGCTGCAACGAGAAGATCAAGTTCGCCGCCCTGCTCGACAAGGCTTTGGCTCTTGGCTTCGACGCCGTCGCGACGGGCCACTACGCCCAGATCGTCGAGGGTCCGAACGGGCGCGAACTGCACCGCGCCGTCGACATGGCGAAGGACCAGTCGTACGTGCTGGGTGTGCTCGATGCCGATCAACTCGCGCACTCGTTCTTCCCGCTCGGTGACACGACGAAGCCGCAGATCCGCGAGGAAGCCGCCTCCAAGGGCTTCTACGTCGCCAACAAGCCGGACAGCCACGACATCTGCTTCATCGCCGATGGCGACACACAGGGTTACCTCGCGAAGCGTCTCGGCAAGCAGCCCGGCGACATCGTCGACAGCGACGGCGAGGTGGTCGGCCGGCACGACGGTGCCTACGGCTTCACCGTCGGTCAGCGTCGTGGCCTCGGCCTCAAGGTGCCGCGTGAGGACCACGCCAAGCGGTACGTCGTCGATGTCCAGCCGAAGACGAACACGGTCGTGGTCGGCACGGCCGACCTGCTCGGCGTCGACGTCATCGAGGCCGAGCACGCGCGCTGGCCGGGCCCGCCGCCCAGCGGTGAGGTGCGCCTCGGAGCGCAGTTGCGCGCCCACGGCGAGGAGTTCCCCGCGTGGGTCAGCGCTGATGGGGAGCGCGTCACCGTCCGCCTCGACGAGCGCACCCGTGGTGTGGCTCCGGGGCAGTCGGTCGTGCTCTACGAGGGCACGCGCGTCGTCGGGTCGGCCACGATCACGGCGACTTCCCGAGCGCCTCGATGACGATGAGGGCGACGCAGGGCAGCGCGCGCGAGACTGTGTTTCCTCTCGCGAGCGGTGTCGGTTCGTTGCCCGAGATGGGTGCACGCGACGCGGTACGCGCCGTGCGTGATCTTCTCGTCGGCGACGTGCCCGACGGCACCGGCATCCCGTACGTGCCCGAGCAGCCCACCCGTGGGCCCGGCGCGGACATGGTCGGGCGCGGCGCCGATCTGCTCGTCGAGATGTCCGCCGACCTCCAGCCGAGCGGGTGGCGACTGACGCCTCCCGGATCGTCGCGCAGCCGTGACCTCCGCCGCGCCGGGGGATACCTGGGCGAAGACCTCGACGAGGTGGCCGAGGCCTACGACGGATACACCGGACCGCTCAAGACTCAGGTGGTCGGGCCGTGGACGCTCGCCGCTTCGCTGTGGCTGCCGCGCGGCGACCGCGTTCTCAGCGACCACGGGGCGACCCGCGATCTCGGGCAGTCGCTCGCGGCGGGACTCGTTGCTCACCTCGAGCACGTTCGAACACTCGTGCCCGGTGCATCGCCGATCGTCCAGCTCGACGAACCGTCCCTTCCTGCCGTGTTGTCCGGCGGACTCAAGACACTGTCGGGCGTGGGGCGCCTTCGACGCATCGACGACGGTGAAGCGCGTGATGTTCTCGGCCACGTCGTTGACACGGTGAAAGCAGCGGGTGCTCAGGTGGTCGTGCACTCGTGCGCGCCGGACGTACCGGTGTCGCTGCTGCACCGCCTCGGTGTCGACGGAGTGTCCCTCGACACGTCGTTGCTCACGGAGGCGGCCTTCGAGCCGCTGGGCGAGGCGATCGACTCCGGTCTGACGCTCTGGGCCGGGCTCGTTCCGACGTCGACGGCCGAGCGCCACCCGCGCGCCCATGTCGAGGCCTTCGAGCGGATGTGGCGCCGCATTGGCTTCGGGGCGGGCGAGTACGACCGTATCGTCGTCACCCCTGCGTGCGGCCTCGCCGGCTTGGCTCCGAAGCAGGCCGTCACGGTGCAGCGCCTCGCCGTCGAGGCGGTCCAGATGCTCGCCGACACGTCCGACTGAGCATCACGCCCCGCCGTTCCGGCCCTGTCGGTGACATGAGGCAGGATTGACCCGTGAGCGAGAAGACGACGAAACAGGCTCCCGACGCCCTGCGCAGTGAGGTGCCCGACGAGGTGCGTCGGCGCGCAGCCGAGCTGACCGAGCAGATCGACGCCCACCAGTTCGCGTACTACGTCAAAGACGCTCCGACCGTCAGCGACGGCGCCTACGACGCGCTCCTTCGTGAGCTGCAGCAGATCGAGGACGAACACCCCGAACTGCGTTCACCGCAGAGCCCGACCCAGCGTGTCGGGGGCACCTACTCCACGGAGTTCACCCCCGTCGACCACGTCGAACGGATGCTCTCGCTCGACAACGCGTTCAGCCCCGAGGAACTGGCCGAGTGGGGTGAGCGCGTCGCCCGAGAGGCGAACACCACCTACCACTACCTGTGTGAACTCAAGATCGACGGCCTCGCCATCAACCTGCTCTACGAGAACGGCAAACTCGTGCGCGGCGTGACCCGCGGTGACGGACGCACCGGTGAGGACGTCACGCTCAACGTCCGTACGATCGACGGCATCCCGCACGAACTCACGGGTGAGGACGTGCCGGCGCTCGTCGAGATCCGCGGTGAGGTGTTCTTCCCCGTCGCGGCATTCGAAAAGCTCAACGAGGGCCTCGTCGAGGAGGGGAAGTCGCCGTTCGCGAACCCGCGAAACGCGGCTGCCGGATCCCTGCGGCAGAAGGATCCGGCGAAGACGGCACGACGGCCGCTGCGGATGCTCGTGCACGGCATCGGCGCACGCACCGGTTTCGACATCACACGTCAGAGCGAGGCCTACGAACTGCTCGCCGCATGGGGTCTGCCGACGTCGCCCTACGCCAAGGTGCTCGACACGATGAAGCAGGTGCAGGAGTTCGTCGCGGCTTACGGCGGCGAGCAGCGTCACTCCGTCGAGCACGAGATCGACGGAGTCGTCGTCAAGGTCGACGAGGTCGCCGTGCAGCGTCAGCTGGGCAACACCTCGCGTGCGCCGCGCTGGGCCATCGCGTACAAGTACCCGCCCGAGGAGGTCAACACGAAACTCCTCGACATCGCCGTCAACGTCGGGCGCACCGGTCGCGTCACGCCGTTCGGCGTCATGGAGCCGGTCACCGTGGCGGGCTCGACCGTCGAGATGGCCACCCTCCACAACGCGTTCGAGGTGAGGCGCAAGGGCGTTCTCATCGGCGACA
Source organism: Dermacoccus sp. PE3 (assembly GCF_001021715.1). Lineage (NCBI taxonomy): Bacteria > Bacillati > Actinomycetota > Actinomycetes > Micrococcales > Dermacoccaceae > Dermacoccus > Dermacoccus sp. PE3. Next base: position 34,499 of record NZ_LDCM01000002.1, read on the forward strand.
CGGTCGTCCTGCGCAAGGCAGGGGACGTCATCCCCGAAATCGTCGGGCCGGTCGTCGAAGCGCGCACCGGTGACGAGCGTGAGTTCGTCATGCCCACGCACTGCCCCTCGTGCGGCACGGAGCTCGCCTACGAGCGTGAGGGCAACAAGGACATCCGCTGTCCGAACGCGCGCACCTGCCCGTCGCAGTTGCGCGAGCGGCTCTTCTCCCTCGCCGGTCGCGGTGCGTTCGACATCGAGGCGCTCGGGTGGGAGGGCTCCATCGCGCTGCTCGAGTCGGGCGTGCTCACCGACGAGTCCACCCTCTTCGACCTCACCTACGACGACATTGCGCGGGTAGGCATCTACACGCGGGCCGCGAAGAAGAACGACCCCGAGGAGAAGGTGCGCGACGGGCGCGTCGTCTCCGCCACGGGGCTCAAGCTCCTCGACAACCTCGAGAAGGCGAAGGGCCAGCCGCTCTGGCGGGTCATCGTCGCCCTGTCGATCCGGCACGTCGGCCCGACGGCCGCCCGCGCACTGGCTACGCAGTTCGGCTCGATCGACGCCATCCGTGGGGCCGACGAGGAGGCGCTCGCAGCTACCGACGGCGTGGGCTCCGTCATCGCCCGTTCCGTGAAGGAATGGTTCGGCGTCGACTGGCACGAGAACATCGTCGCGTCGTGGGCGACGAGCGGCGTGCGCATGGAGGACGAGACCGACGCGTCGATCACGAAGACGCTCGACGGTCTCACCATCGTCGCCACCGGTTCCCTCGACGACTTCACGCGTGACGGCGTCAAGGAGGCCATCATCGCGCGCGGCGGCAAGGCCTCCGGAAGCGTGAGCAAGAAGACCGACTACGTCGTTCTCGGAGCCAACGCCGGCTCCAAGGCGACGAAGGCGGAGGAGCTGGGCCTGCGCATCCTCGACGAGGAGCAGTTCAAGATTCTGCTCGAGGGCGGTCCCGCAGCTCTGGGTGCTGGCGCCGACGACACCGATGACGATGTGGACGCCGCCACCGCGCAGCCCATCGCCGACAACGACAACACGACCTACGAGAAGGACGACGCATGAGTGACGTGACGATCTACTGGCGCCCCGGCTGCGTGTTCTGCATGCGCCTGGAGAACGCCCTCGGCGCGAGCAGGAACAAGGCCACCTGGCGCAACATCTGGGAGGACGACGAGGCCCGCGAGTTCGTCGCCATGGTCAACGACGGCAACGAGGTCGTGCCCACCGTCGTCATCGACGGCCGCCCCCACACCAACCCCGACCCCGCGCTCGTGGCGCGTGCTCTCAAGGGCTGACGACCGCCCGGCTCGGCCCGCCGTCGGCGCCTGGCTTCACGAGCCGAACGCCCGGCGGCACCGGGCCGATTCCACGCACGACAACCACCTAGAATGAGGCTCATGTCTTCTCTCTCCCGTGACGAGGTCGCGCACGTCGCAGGCCTGGCGCGCATCCATCTGTCGGACGAGGAACTCGACACCTTCGCCGGGCAGCTCGACTCCATCGTCGGCTTCGTGGCCAGTGTCAATGAGGCCGCGGCCGACGACATCCCGCCCATGTCGCACCCGTTGCCCCTGACGAACGTGACGCGACCGGACGAGGTGCGCCCGTCGCTCACCGCGGACGAGGCGCTCTCCGGCGCCCCCGCGAGCGAGCAGCAGCGCTTCTTGGTGCCGCGCATCCTCAGCGAAGACTGACACGACGAGCAAAGGTTCGATTTTGAGCGACATCATCCGCCTCAGCGCCGCCGACATGGCGGCCCGGCTCGCCGACGGTTCCGTCAGCGCCGTGGAGCTGACGCAGGCCCACCTCGACCGCATCGCTGCCGTCGACGGTGACGTGCACGCCTTCCTCCACGTCAACACCTCCGGGGCGCTCGCCGCGGCGAAGCAGGTCGACGAAGACCGCAGCGCGGGCAAGCCGGTGCACGCACTTGCCGGCGTGCCGGTGGCCGTCAAGGACGTCGTCACGACGAAGGGCCAGCCCACGACGGCCGGTTCGAAGATCCTCGAGGGCTGGGTGCCCCCGTACGACGCCACCCTCGTCACGCGCCTTCGTGCAGCGGGTATGCCGCTGCTCGGAAAGACGAACATGGACGAGTTCGCGATGGGCAGTTCCACCGAGCACAGCGCCTACGGCCCCACGCACAACCCGTGGGATCTCGAGCGCATCCCGGGTGGTTCCGGCGGTGGCTCCGCCGCGGCTGTCGCCGCCTTCGAGGCGCCGCTGGCCGTCGGTACCGACACCGGTGGTTCGATCCGTCAGCCCGCTTCGGTGACGGGCACCGTCGGCTCGAAGCCGACGTACGGCGGCATCAGCCGCTACGGCCTCATCGCGATGGCGAGCTCGCTCGACCAGGCGGGCCCGTGCACGCGCTCCGTCCTCGACGCAGCGCTCTTCCACGAGGTCATGGCCGGTCACGACCCCATGGACTCCACCTCGATCGATGCTCCGGTGCCGCCGGTCGTCGACGCGGCCCGTCGCGGTGACGTCAAGGGCATGAAGATCGGCATCATCTCCCAGCTCGACGGCGAGGGGTACCAGCCTGGCGTCAAGGACCGCTTCGACGAGGCCGTCGCCGCGCTCACCGACGCCGGCGCCGAGGTCGTCACCGTCTCCTGCCCGAGCTTCGAGCAGGCGCTCGCTGCCTACTACCTCGTCATGCCGTCGGAAGTCAGTTCGAACCTGGCCAAGTTCGACGCCATGCGCTACGGCCTGCGCGTCGCGCCTGAGGGGGTCGACGCGCCGTCGGCCGAGCAGGTCATGGCCGCTTCGCGTGAGGCGGGCTTCGGCAACGAGGTCAAGCGCCGCATCATCCTGGGCACCTACGCCCTCTCGAGCGGCTACTACGACGCGTACTACGGGCAGGCGCAGAAGGTGCGCACGCTCATCGCGCGCGACTTCGCCCGTGCCTTCGAGTCGGCCGACGTGCTCGTCAGCCCGACGAGCCCCACCACCGCGTTCAAGCTGGGCGAGAAGCTCGAGGACCCGATGGCGATGTACCTCAACGACGTCGCCACCATCCCGGCCAACCTCGCCGGTCTGCCCGGTATGTCGCTGCCTGCGGGTCTCTCGGACGACGGCCTTCCGGTCGGCTTCCAGATTCTCGCCCCGGCAACGAAGGACGAGCGCATGTACGGCGTCGGTGCCGCGCTCGAGCGCGCACTCGAAGCGAAGTGGGGCGCACCGCTCCTCGCGCAGGCACCGGCACTGAAGGAGAACAACTGATGGATGCCGTTGTCGACTACGACGAGGCGATTGCCACGTACGACCCCGTCATGGGTCTCGAGGTGCACGTCGAGCTGAACACCGAGACGAAGATGTTCTGCGGCTGTGCCACCGAGTTCGGCGCCGAGCCGAACACTCAGACCTGCCCGGTCTGCCTGGGCCTGCCCGGCGCACTGCCGGTGGTCAACGCGAAGGGCGTGGAGTCCGCCATCCGCATCGGCCTCGCGCTCAACTGCGAGATCGCCGAGTGGTGCCGCTTCGCCCGGAAGAACTACTTCTACCCGGACATGCCCAAGAACTTCCAGACCTCGCAGTACGACGAGCCCATCGCCTTCGAGGGTTACCTCGACGTCGAACTCGAGGACGGTACGCCGTGGCGTGTCGAGATCGAGCGTGCGCACATGGAGGAGGACACGGGTAAGTCGCTGCACGTCGGCGGTGCCACGGGTCGCATCCACGGCGCCGATCACTCGCTGCTCGACTACAACCGTGCCGGCATCCCGCTCATCGAGATCGTCACCAAGCCGCTCGTGGGTGCGGGGGGGCGCGCGCCCGAGATCGCGAAGGCCTACGTCGGTGCGCTGCGCGAACTGATGCGTGCGCTCGACGTGTCCGACGCCCGCATGGAGCAGGGCTCGATGCGTTGCGACGCGAACGTCTCGCTCATGCCGAAGGGCGCCGAGAAGTTCGGTACCCGCACGGAGACCAAGAACGTCAACTCGCTGCGCTCGGTCGAGCGAGCGGTGCGGTACGAGATCACGCGCCACGCGGCCGTCCTCAACGAGGGCGGATCGATTCTGCAGGAGACGCGCCACTGGCACGAGGACACCGGCGTCACGACCTCCGGTCGCCCGAAGTCGGACGCCGACGACTACCGCTACTTCCCGGAGCCCGATCTCGTGCCGGTCGCTCCGAGCCGTGAGCTCGTCGAGCAGCTGCGCGCCACACTGCCCGAGCCGCCCGCCGAGCGCCGCAAGCGTCTACAGGGCGAGTGGGGCTTCTCCGACCTCGAGATGCGCGACGTCTACAACGCGGGCGCGGTCGAGACGATCGAGGAGACCATCGCGGCGGGTGCGAGTGCCGCGGGCGCGCGCAAGTGGTGGACGGGCGAGATCGCCCGCCTGGCCAACAAGGCCGGTGAACCCTTTGTCGAGTTCGCTGCCCAGCGTCACGTCACGCCGAAGACGATCGCTGAGCTCGACGGGCTCGTGAAGTCCGGTCGTCTCAACGACTCGATGGCGCGTCAGACGCTCGAGGGCGTCCTCGCCGGCGAAGGTACTCCGACCGAGGTTGCGGACGCCCGCGGTCTCGAACTCGTGCAGGACGACGGTGCGCTGGAGGCCGCAGTGACGAAGGTCATCAAGGCCAACCCGGACGTCGCACAGAAGGTCCGCGACGGCAAGGTTCAGGCCGCTGGTGCGCTCATCGGTCAGGTGATGAAGGAGATGAAGGGCCAGGCCGACGCGGCCAAGGCGCGTTCCATCATCCTCGAACAGCTGGGCCAGGCCTGACGATGAACGAGGTGGGCCGCCGCAGCGCGCTGACGTTGGCCGGGGTCGGTCTGCTCGGCGTGGCCGGTTGTTCACGCAAACGTGACTTCGACGACGAAGCGAGCGACGTCGAAACGGCACAGGCGCCGACAACGACACCTGCTCCGACGGCGACTGCACCCAAGGGGGGCGGCAGCGTGCCCGTGTCGCTCGCGATCCCGTCCATCGGCTTCGACCGCAAGGTCACGGGTATGGGCCTGACCAAGAGCGGCGAGATCTCGCCGCCCCCGGGTGTGACGCAGTGGTACAACGCCACGGTCAGCCCAGGGCAGGTCGGCATCTCGGTCATCGCGGGGCACGTGACGTTCAACGGCCCCGACGTCTTCGCCAAACTGCCCGAGGTCAAAGTGGGGCAACGCCTCACCGTCCGCTTTGCCGACACGTCGTCGCAGAAGTTCCAGGTCACCCGAGTCAAGTCGGTCGACAAGGAGGAACTGCGCCACGACCAGAGTGTGTGGGGCTCCTCGAAGACGCCGGTGCTCGCCCTCATCACCTGCGATTCGGCCTCCGAACTCGTCGGAGTGCACCACGTCAACAACTTCGTCGTGTGGACGAAACCTGTTAACTGACCGTTCCTTAAAATTACCCCCGGGTATTGCTGTGTGATCCCTGAATGTGCTCTAGCCTCGATGTGAGGCGGGGAGGGAGTCTCGGTCGTGTGGGTGTGAAGCCCCGACCAGGGCTTTCCGCCGATCGGGAAAATCACACGAGAGGGACGACACGATGAAGAAGTTCGCAGGCCTTGCTCTGGTCGGAGTCGGCGCCATGGTCGCCACGACCGCAGCCCCGTCGCAGGCGGCGTTCCGGACGAGCATCAGCGGCAACTTCCAGTACACGAACATGCAGTACTGGTGCGACAACGGCACCCCCAACTTCTCGTTCAGCTACCGCACGCTGAACAAGACCGAGGCCAAGGTCACGTTCACCGCGTCGGGCTACCGCCCGCTCGAGCGCACGAACGTCAGCCCCTATACCTCGGGTGGCTCGATCAAGTCGCTGACGCGCGTTCCGGGTCGCTCGATCACGGTCCACGCCGCCGGCTCGACCACGGGCTCGTCGTTCAACGTCTCGGGCAAGGTCCCCACGTCCTGCGCCGGTCTGCCGACGACGCAGCCCGTCTTGAACTGGGCTTCGGCCGGTACACCGACGGCTGAGCCCGTTCCGACGTCGACGTCGCCGTCCCCGACGAGCACGACGACGACCCCGGCTCCGACCTCGACGACCACGTCGCCGATGCCGACCTCGTCGGCCCCGACCTCGACGGCCGGCCCGAAGGTCGAGACCGACCGCGTCGCACCGCAGTCGGACAACACGGCCGCTCTGGCCGCGGGTCTCGGTGCGTTCGCGATCGTCGCCGCCGGCGGCACGATCGCCGTTCGCCGCGGCCGTAAGTGACCCGCTGACACCGTCCCGAACCGGACGCTCGTTATGCCCCACCGGAGTTCGCTCCGGTGGGGCATCACGCGTCCCGCTCACCCGTAGGATGATCGCCATGAAGAACTCTCGGGGGAAGTTCCTCGCCTCGCTCGCCCTTGTCTGCGCTGTCGGCCTGTCCGGCTGTGGCGGCAGTGACGACTCGTCGTCCGAGCCCGTGGCGGCGTCCACCTCGTCCAGTGCGTCCAGTTCGTCGACGAGGAGCGGGCCGTCTGCGAAAACGTCATCGTCATCGTCGTCCGGATCGCGCTCCGCCTCGAGTCCCGCATCGAAGAAGGCTGCTTCCACCTCGGCCGCTGCGCCGAAGGCTTCCGGCACGCAGACGCCGAACGGAAAGTCTGTCGGTGTGCCGCGAGCCGCGGCCGTTCGCATCTCCATTCCGAGCATCGGCCTCAACAACGCGATCACACCGGGAGGCCTCAACAACGGTGTTCTCAATCCGCCCGGGGGCGTCATCCAACAGTTCACGGGATACGGGCGCGTCAAGCCGGGCATGCCGGGCATCGCCGTGCTCGCCGGGCACGTGACGCTCAACGGTCCGGACATCTTCTACTCCCTGCACCGCACCCCCGTGGGCGGCAAGGTGACGATCAGCTACGCCGACGGCACCCACAAGGATTTCGTCGTCACGAACAAGGCGAGCGTCGGCAAGACGGCTCTGCAGAACGACATGCGCGTGTGGGGTGGGAGCTCGACTCCCGTGGTGGCCCTCGTGACCTGCGACGCCGACAGCCAGTGGGTCAACGCGCAACACCGGTCGAACAACTACGTCGTATGGGCGAAGCCCGTCTGATCGACGCGTCGGCCGACATCGGCGGTGTTGCGTCAGGGTTCCGGTTTCCACTCGGGCGGTAGAAGGGGCGATGATGGGCGCATGTCCGAGAATGTGCGCCGACTCGTCCTCCTGCGTCACGCCACCGCCGAACCCGACGGCCGGGAAGGTGACGAATCCCGAGAGCTCACGGCCCACGGCCTCGACGAGGCTGCCCGAGCAGGGGAGTGGCTACGCGAGAACGGCCTGCTCGGCGAAGCCGTTCTCTGTTCGCCGGCCGCGCGAACCCGTCAGACTTGGGCCGCCATCCAGGAAGCCACCGGACATGGCGTCCTCATCACCATGGAGCCGGCGATCTACGAGGCGGATGTCGATTCGCTTCTGAGCGTCGTGCGCGATCTCGACGCGACGGCCCCCGAGGCGCAGACTGCGGTCATCGTCGGCCATGCACCCGGGATCCCCGCGCTGGCGTACGAGCTGGTGGCCGGTGCTGGTGACGCCGGTGATCTCGAAACGTTGACGCGTGGGTTCGTCCCGGCGTCGGCTGCCGTTGTCGCGTTCGAGGGCGGCTGGGGGGACGTCGCGCGGGGCGCAGGCGATCTCCTCGATGTGCGAGCCGGTGGCCTGTGACCAGATGTGAGACACCGATCTCACTTAGTGAGATCGGTGTCTCACATCTTTGACTCGCTCTGCTCACCTCGACAAAATGTTCCGCATGGCACAGATTCTCGTACTCACGCAGCGTGCGTCCTGAGCAGTCGAACACGACTCACGACGCACGCTGATCCCTCATCGCTCCCACAGAGCTGAGGGATTTTTTGATGTTCGAGACCGGTGCAGCTACCAACAGCCGAAAGTGGTGACAACAGATGAGCGACGCGGCAACGACCGATCGCACGCCTTCGCCGGGTGATCTGGCGCGGCGAGAGCCCCAGAAGCCCAGCGTGACCGGTGCTCAGTCACTCGTCCTCGCGCTCGAGGCGCAGGGTGTCGAGACGGTCTTCGGCTTGCCGGGCGGGGCCATCCTTCCCGCGTACGACCCGCTGCTCGACTCCGTCAAGGTTCGTCACGTCCTCGTTCGCCACGAGCAGGGCGCCGGCCACGCCGCCCAGGGGTACGCCGCGGCCACCGGCAAGGTGGGCGTGTGCATGGCGACCTCTGGGCCGGGCGCCACGAACCTGGTCACTCCGCTGGCCGATGCCTACATGGACTCGGTGCCGATCGTCGCCATCACCGGACAGGTCAACTCCAAGACCATCGGTACGGACGCCTTCCAGGAAGCGGACATCCGCGGCATCACGATGCCGATCACGAAGCACAACTACCTCGTCACCTGCGCCGATGACATCCCGCGCGCCATCGCCGAGGCGTTCCACATCGCCTCCACCGGCCGACCGGGCCCCGTGCTCGTCGACATCACGAAGGACGCACTGACGGCGAAGACGACGTTCTCCTGGCCTCCGGCGATCGATCTGCCGGGCTACCGCCCGGTGACGAAGCCGCACGCGAAGCAGATCAAGGCTGCGGCCGAGCTCATCCGCGAAGCCGAGCGTCCCGTGTTCTACATCGGCGGCGGTGTCATCCGTGCCGGTGCCCACGAGGAACTGCGCGCCCTCGTCGAGCAGACGCAGATCCCCGTCGTGACGACGCTCATGGCGCGCGGCGCCTTCCCGGACAGCCATGAGCTGCACCTCGGTATGCCTGGAATGCACGGCAGCGTGCCGGCCGTGACGGCGCTGCAGCGCGCGGACCTGCTCATCACGATCGGTGCCCGCTTCGACGACCGCGTCACCGGCGCACTCGACAGCTTCGCCCCGTTCGCCAAGGTCATCCACGCGGATGTCGACCCTGCGGAGATCGGCAAGAACCGTGTCGCCGACGTGCCGATCGTGGGGGACGCCAAGGAGGTCGTCGTCGATCTCGCGAAGGCGCTCGAGAACGTCGAGCTGGGCAGCTACGACGCCTGGCACGCGACGACGGCGGAGTGGAAGGACAAGTTCCCCCTCGGTTACACGCCGCCGGAGGACGAGTCGCTCCTCGCGCCCCAGTACGTTATCGAACGCCTGTCGGCCCTGACCGGTCCCGAGGGTGTTTACGTGGCCGGCGTCGGTCAGCACCAGATGTGGGCCGCGCAGTTCGTGCAGTACGAGCGTCCCAACAGCTGGCTCAACTCCGGTGGCCTCGGCACGATGGGTTACTCGGTGCCGGCGGCCATGGGCGCCAAGGCCGCCGAGCCGGAGCGCACCGTGTGGGCCATCGACGGCGACGGCTGCTTCCAGATGACGAACCAGGAGCTCGCCACCTGCGTCATCAACAACATCCCGATCAAGGTCGCGATCATCAACAACTCGAGCCTCGGCATGGTGCGTCAGTGGCAGACGCTCTTCTACAACGAGCGCTACTCGAACACCGACCTGCACACCAGTCACGGCGGCAGCCGGGTGCCCGACTTCGTCAAGCTCGCCGACGCCTACGGCTGCGTGGGGCTGCGCTGCGAGCACCCGGACGATGTCGACGACACGATCAAGAAGGCGCTCGAGATCAACGACCGCCCCGTCGTCATCGACTTCGTCGTCGAGCGTGACGCCATGGTGTGGCCGATGGTGCCCGCCGGCGTGAGCAACGACCTCATCACCATGGCGCGGGACATCACGCCGGTGTGGGACCGCGACGACGACGACGCCGACGACGAGCAGATTCCCAACGAGGAGGAGCAGGCATGAGCCGCCACACACTGTCCGTGCTCGTGGAGAACCGGCCCGGTGTGCTCGCCCGCATCTCCGGCCTCATCTCCCGACGCGGCTTCAACATCTACTCGCTCGCCGTCGGTGAGACGGAGTCCGAGGAGATCTCGCGCATGACGGTCGTCGTCGACGTCGACGACGAGGTGCTCGAGCAGGTGACCAAGCAGCTCAACAAGCTCGTCGAGGTGCTCAAGGTCGTCGAACTCGACCGCAGCTCTGCGGTGGAACGTCAGCTCGTGCTGTTCAAGGTGCGCGCCGATGCGGCCACCCGTTCGCAGATCATCGACCTCGTGACGATGTTCCGCGCGAACATCATCGACGTGACGAACGAATCGGTCGTCATCGAAGCCACCGGCACGCTAGAGAAGCTCGAGGCATTGCTCGCGACGCTGGAGCCGTTCGGCATTCGTGAACTCGTGCAGTCGGGTGTCGTCGCCCTGGGCCGTGGGCCCAAGGCGATCGCCGCCCGTGACAAGAAGAAGGCCTGAGCCTTCCCTCAACCCACTGCCCGGGCCGAAGGCGCGTGCGGGCAGAATCGAACCAACAGACGTCACCCCGCGAGGTGACGACCAGGATGAATAGGAGCGATCCCGTGGCTGAAATGTTCTACGACGACAACGCCGACCTTTCGGTGATCCAGGGCAAGAAGGTGGCCGTCATCGGCTACGGCTCGCAGGGTCACGCCCACGCGCTCAACCTGCGCGACTCCGGTGTCGACGTGCGCGTCGGCCTCGCCGAGGGCAGCAAGTCCAAGGAGAAGGCGGAGAACGAGGGCCTCAAGGTTCTCTCGGTCGCCGAGGCCGTCGCCGAGGCCGACGTCGTCGTCATCCTCACGCCGGACCAGGTGCAGCGCACCGTCTACTCCAACGACATCAAGCCGAACCTCAAGCCGGGCACGACCCTGCTGTTCGGTCACGGCTTCAACATCCGCTTCGGCTACATCACGCCCGAGTCGGACGCGGACGTCGTCATGGTCGCCCCGAAGGGCCCGGGTCACCTCGTGCGTCGCGAGTACGTCGACGGCCGTGGAGTGCCGGTCATCGTCGCCGTCGAGCAGGACGCCTCGGGCAACGCCTGGGACCTTGCAGCCTCCTACGCCAAGGCCATCGGTGGTCTGCGCGCGGGCGGCATCAAGACGACGTTCACCGAGGAGACCGAGACCGACCTGTTCGGTGAGCAGGCCGTCCTCTGCGGTGGCGCGTCGCAGCTCGTCATGTACGGCTTCGAGACGCTGACCGAGGCCGGCTACCAGCCGGAGGTCGCCTACTTCGAGTGCCTCCACGAGCTCAAGCTCATCGTCGACCTCATGGTCGAGGGCGGTATCGCCAAGCAGCGCTGGTCGGTCTCCGACACGGCCGAGTTCGGTGACTACGTCTCGGGCCCGCGCGTCATCGACGAGCGTGTCAAGGAGAACATGAAGGGCGTTCTCGCCGACATCCAGAGCGGTGCGTTCGCCAAGCGTTTCATCGAGGATCAGGACGCCGGTGCGCCGGAGTTCAAGCGTCTGCGCGAGAAGGGTGCCTCGCACCCGATCGAGAAGACGGGCAAGGAACTGCGCGGCCTCATGAGCTGGCTCAAGGACGCGGACACGGACAGTGACTACGTCGAGGGCTCTGCCGGCCGCTGAGGATCAAGCGCACGGAGGTAGGACCGCAACGCAGTGAGGATCCTGCCGAAGTAAGCGTTGACGAGGCGGCCCAGAAAAGGTGCCGCTGAGGATCAAGCGCACGCAGGTAGGACCGCAACGCAGTGAGGATCCTGCCGACGCAAGCGTTGCCTGACAAGCCGATGACGCGAGGCGAGGTCGATCTGGGGACGTCCTCGCCGCGCGTGCATCACTCACGACACACCCGGTTCCTTCTCTCACGCAGGGGAAGGAGCCGGGCACGTCGCTTTCATCTGACGAACGCCGCTTCGGCGACACGACGAAGACTGGGAGAATAGGGACATGCCCGAACTTCGCTCACGCACAACAACCCACGGACGCAACATGGCCGGCGCTCGCGCGCTCTGGCGCGCCACCGGAATGGGGGAGGGCGACTTCGGCAAGCCGATCGTCGCCATCGCGAACAGCTTCACCCAGTTCGTGCCCGGCCACGTCCACCTCAAGGACATGGGTCAGCTCGTCGCCGGCGCGATCGCCGAGGCCGGCGGTGTCGGCCGCGAGTTCAACACGATTGCGGTTGACGACGGCATCGCCATGGGTCACCACGGCATGCTCTACTCGCTGCCGAGCCGCGAGATCATCGCCGACTCGGTCGAGTACATGGTCAACGCCCATCAGGCCGACGCGCTCGTGTGCATCAGCAACTGCGACAAGATCACGCCCGGCATGCTGCTGGCCGCATTGCGCCTCAACATCCCGACGGTGTTCGTCTCCGGTGGGCCGATGGAGGCCGGTAAGGCCGTCATCAAGGACGGCGAGGCCGAGTCGCGCCTCGACCTCATCGACGCCATGATCAAGTCGGTCGACGACAACGTCTCCGACGAGGAGATCACCAAGATCGAGCAGAGCGCGTGCCCCACGTGTGGTTCGTGCTCGGGCATGTTCACGGCCAACTCGATGAACTGCCTCACGGAGGCTCTCGGCCTTTCGCTGCCCGGCAACGGTTCGACTCTCGCGACGGCGTCGGCTCGCCGCGATCTGTTCCTCAACGCGGGCAAGCTCGTCGTCGAGCTGTGCAAGACGTACTACGAGGGCGACGACGACTCGGTGCTGCCGCGCGCCATCGCCGGCAAGCCGGCCTTCGAGAACGCGATGCGTCTCGACATCGCGATGGGTGGTTCGACGAACACGATCCTGCACCTGCTCGCCGCGGCCCACGAGGCCGGGGTCGACTTCGATCAGCACGACATCGACGCCCTGTCGCGGGAGACGCCGTGCCTCGTCAAGGTGGCGCCGAACAGTGCGCAGTTCTACATGGAGGACGTGCACCGGGCCGGCGGTATCGCTGCCATCCTCGGTGAGCTCGACCGCGGTGGCATGCTCAACCGTGACGTGCGCGCGGTGCACAGCCCGTCGCTCGAGCAGTGGCTCGCCGACTGGGACATCCGCGGTGGCAAGGCCACCGAGGTGGCACGTGAGCTCTTCCTCGCGGCGCCCGGTGGCGTGCGCACCACGGAGGCGTTCAGCTCGACGAACCGGTGGAAGTCGCTCGACGAGGACAGCGAGAACGGCTGCATCCACTCCGTCGAGCACGCGTACACGAGCGAGGGCGGCCTTGCGGTGCTCACGGGCAACCTCGCGCCCGACGGCTGCATCGTCAAGACCGCGGGCGTGCCCGAGCACCAGTGGAACTTCTCCGGCCCGGCCAAGGTGGCCGAGAGTCAGGAGGAGGCCGTCGAGATGATCCTCAAGGGCGAGATCGACGCCGGTGACGTCGTCGTCGTCCGCTACGAGGGCCCCAAGGGTGGCCCGGGCATGCAGGAGATGCTGTATCCGACGAGTTACCTCAAGGGCGTCGGCCTCGGACCGAAGTGTGCGCTCATCACCGACGGTCGCTTCTCCGGCGGTTCGTCGGGTCTGTCGGTCGGCCACGTGTCGCCCGAGGCAGCCGCGGGCGGCGCCATCGGTCTCGTGCGCACGGGTGACGTCATCGAGTTCGACATCCCGAACCGTCGCGTCAACCTGCTCGTCGACGACGAGGAACTCGTGCGCCGTCGCGCGGCGCAGGACGAAAAGGGCTGGGAGCCGGTGAGCCGTCACCGCCCCGTCTCGGCTGCGCTCAAGATCTTCGCGCGCTTCGCGCAGAGCGCTGACAAGGGCGCCGCACGAGTCGTCGACTGACACCCCGGAGCGCCCTCCGTAAGCTGCTGCCCGCCTCAACCTTTGATCGGTCGGGGCGGGCAGCGGCGTGTGTGGGCGTCAGCGTCACAGATGGCTCTTGAGCTGCGGCATGAGCCACGCCCAGAACTTCTTCGCGCCGTCCGAGGTGTAGTGGACGCCGTCCTCGCGCATGACCTTGCCGTCGATCTTCTCGATCGGCTTGCCGTCCTTGCACAGCCACGACGACGGGTCGACGGCGTGGGCGCGATCGGGGTGCGCCTTCGCGAAGTCGTCGATGATGGCGTTGAGCGCCTTGGCGCGCGCCGGGTCGTTGCGGTCGAGCGCCAGATCCTGGCCTTCGACCTCGAACTTCGGCTGGTCGTAGCAGGCGACCTTCGGGATGAAGACCTGCGTCTTCGGGCCGAACGCCGCGAGGCCCTTCTCGAGGCGCGAACGGTAGTAGCGCGCGTACTCGGGCGACTGCTCCTTGAGCACCTTGCCGTCGACGTAGTGGTCGTAGACGTCCCAGCCGCCCATCGACCAGACGACGACCTTCGCGTTCGAACTCTTCACGGCGTTCTCCCACCCGGAGAACACGTCGCGGCACTCGGGGTTGTCCTGCGATTGACGCACGCCGTTGACGACGAGCCACTGCTCGGCGGTACCACACCCGATTTTCGCGCTACCCGTGACGGAGACACCCGGGTAGGAACCGGCGGGGAACTGGAAGGCGAGGCCGTAGCCGACCGAGTCACCGACGACCGCGATCTTCTTGTCGCCCGAACCCGTCGTCGTGTCGAGCTGCGAACCCGACTTGGCGTCGGTCACCGGCTTGATGCCGAGCGTGGCGAGGACGACGACGGCGACCGTCACCGGCAGGGCGAGGCTCCACGCCGCGATCGACTTCGTGTGGCCGAGGCGCTTCTGCAGCTTCTGCGTGCGGATCGGCTGCTCGATGAAGTAGTAGGAGATCGTCGCGAGCCCGACGGTCAGCGTTAGGCGGACCACGAGCAGGACGAGCTCGTTCCAGCCCGTTCGCTCCTCGTTGAGGAAGACGAAGATCGGCCAGTGCCACAGGTAGATGCCGTACGACAGCTCACCGATCCACACGATGGGCTTCTAGCTGAGGAACTCGGCGAAGACCGACCCGGGCCAGACCTCGATGGCCACGATGATGAGGCAGATGAGGATCGAGAAGAGCACGCTGCCGCCGAGGAAGACCCAGGCGGACGTCTCGTTGGGGCCGAAGAAGAAGGCCAGCATGCCGCCGAACGAGGCGATGCCGATCCACGTCAGCTTCTCGGCGTTCGCGCGCAAGGTGCGCTTGCGCCAGTACGTCATGGCCACGGCGAGCGCTGCGCCGAGCAGCAACTCGTTGGCGCGGGTGTCGGTGCCGTAGTAGATGCGCGACGGGTCGGGCGTCGGCATCGGCTTGATCTGCGAGGTGTAGATCCAGGCCTGGACGATGGCCGACAGCACGATGAGGACGACGAGCCCCTGCGTGATGCGCCGCCGGCGCCCGTTTGCCATCGTCATGAGGCCGAGAAGGAGGATCGGGAAGACGAGGTAGAACTGCTCCTCGATGGCCAGCGTCCACATGTGGCGGAACGGGCTGGGGTCGCCGGTGCTCGCGAAGTAGGACTCGCCCTCGAGAATGAAGCGCCAGTTGGCGACGTAGAAGAGGGTCGCGAGACCGTCGCCGCGCAGGTTCGCCTTGGCGCTCTCGGTGAGGATTCGCGCCCCGATGAGCGTCACGACGGCCACGACGACGAACAGCGCCGGAAGGAGGCGCCGGGCGCGGTTCTTGTAGAAGCTCACGAGGTCGATCGAGCCCCAGCGCGACGCCTCCTTGAGCAGCAGCCCGGTGATGAGGTAGCCGGAGAGCACGAAGAAGACGTTGACCGAGAGGTAGCCGCCCGGAATCCACTCCGGGTTGGCGTGATAGATCATCACGGCCACGACGGACAGCGCGCGGATACCGTCCAGCGCGGGACGTCGCTTGCTGCGCGCCAGAGCGGGCACCTCGTGGTGCTGTTGCCCGGTGGTGGTCGGCTGGGTCACGCGGTTACCTCGAAGTAAGGGGAAGAGCTACGTCAGCATAGGTGCGCAGGCGGGCTCGGCGGGGCCGTTCGTCGTTTCGCGAGGCGCCACTCCCGCCTTGTCTGCTCATATTGCGAGATTTGCGTTTCACACTGCAAGACGTTCGCTACTCTGCTCGTATGAGCGCGATCGATCTGGCAGTCATTGCAGGTGACGGAATCGGCCCCGAGGTGGTGGCCGAAGGGCTGAAGGTGCTCGACGCCGTGACGAACGGTGACGTCGAGCGAACCGAGTACGACCTCGGAGCCCGTCGGTGGAACGCCACCGGTGAAACGCTCCCGGATTCCGTCCTCGAGGAACTGCGCGGCCACGACGTCATCCTCCTCGGCGCCATCGGCGACCCGAGCGCCCCCAGCGGCCTGCTCGAGCGCGAGCTGTTGCTGCGCATCCGCTTCGAACTCGACCACTACATCAACCTGCGTCCGTCCAAGTTGCTGCCGGGCGTGACGACGCCGCTCGCCGAGAGCGTCACAGCCAAGGGAATCGACTTCGTCGTCGTGCGCGAAGGCACCGAGGGTCCGTACACCGGCAACGGCGGCGCCCTGCGTGTGGGTACCCCGCACGAGATGGCGACGGAGGTGAGCGTCAACAGCCGATTCGGCATCGAGCGCACGGTTCGTGACGCGTTCGAGCGCGCGAACAAGCGTGAGCGCAAGAAGGTCACGCTCCTGCACAAGCACAACGTGCTCTCCTACGCGGGCCACCTGTGGCGCCGTACGGTCGAGGAGGTCGGGCGCGAGTACCCCGACGTCACGCACGACTACGCGCACATCGACGCGGCGATGATCTACATGGTCACCGACCCGTCGCGCTTCGACGTCATCGTCACGGACAACCTGTTCGGCGACATCGTCACGGACCTAGCGGCCGCGGTCACCGGCGGCATCGGCCTTGCGGCCTCGGGAAACATCAATCCCGAGGGCGCGGCGCCGAGCATGTTCGAGCCCGTGCACGGCTCGGCCCCCGACATCGCGGGTCAGGGCAAAGCCGACCCGACGGCCACCATCCTGTCCACGTCGTTGCTCCTGGCTCACCTCGGCCGGGAGGACGAGGCCCGACGCATCGAGGAGGCCGTCGTCGCCGACCTGGCGGCCCGCGGCTCGCAGCCGCGCTCGACCACCGAAATCGGCGACGCGATCGCCGGGCGGCTCTGAGCGACATCACCATCCGCGGACGGCGGCGGGCGGGGCACCTCGGACGAGGCGCCCCGCCCGCCGTTGCACGCGTTGCCCGTTGTCCGCACACCTCCCGTGCGGCGATATCCTGATCCGCAGTGACCCGGACCACTTTCTCTGGAGGAACCATGGCTCTGACCTTTTCGATGACGCCCAACCCGAGCCCGCGCGCTGACGCGGAGCGGGCCGAGATCCTGGGCAACCCGGGTTTCGGGCAGTCCTTCACCGACCACATGGTCGTCGCGACGTGGCGTGAGGAGTCGGGCTGGGGGGATGGGAAGGTCAAGGAGTACGGCCCCTTCCAGATCGACCCGGCCGCGGCCGTTCTGCACTACGCGCAGGAGATCTTCGAGGGTATGAAGGCCTATCGCCACGAGGACGGTTCGGTCTGGACCTTCCGCCCCGAGAAGAACGCTCAGCGTTTCAACCGCAGCGCCGACCGTCTCGCGCTGCCGAAGATCGACGAGGCCGACTTCGTCGAGTCGCTCAAGGCCATCGTCGCGGCTGACGAGTCGTGGGTGCCCGCGTTCGAGGACGGCGAAGCGAGCCTCTACCTGCGTCCGTTCATGTTCGCGTCCGAGGCCTTCCTCGGGGTTCGTCCGAGCAAGGAGGTGACCTACTCGGTCATCGCTTCGCCGGCCGGTGCGTACTTCAAGGGCGGCGTGAAGCCCGTGTCGCTGTGGCTCTCGCGTGACTACGCGCGCGCCGGCGTCGGCGGCACCGGTGCTGCCAAGTGCGGAGGCAACTACGCCAGCTCCCTCGCGGCGCAGATCGAGGCGAACGAGCGCGGCTGCGACCAGAGCGTCTTCCTCGACTCGGTCGAGGGCACCTACATCGAAGAGCTCGGCGGCATGAACCTCTTCCTCGTGACGAAGGACGGCGAACTCATCACGCCGGCGCTCACGGGCACCATCCTCGAGGGCGTCACGCGTGACTCCATCCTCGAACTCGCCACCGACCTCGGCCTTAAGCCGGTCGAGCGTCGCATCAAGATCGACGAGTGGATCGACGGCTGCAACGACGGCACGATCACCGAGATCTTCGCCTGCGGCACCGCGGCCGTCGTCACGCCGGTCGGTCGCCTCGTGTGGGCCGACGGTGAGGTGACGTCCGGCCCCGAGGGCGAAGCCGGCCCGATGGCCACGAAGATCCGTGAGGCGTTGCTCGCCATCCAGAAGGGCAAGGTCGAGGACAAGCGCGGCTGGATGACGCGCCTGGCCTGATCGGCATGGCAAGTTCACACGACGACGAGCGACCGCATCTCGTCGCGAGCGATCTCGACGGAACGTTGCTGCGCAGCGACGGCTCCGTCAGCGCGCGCACCGGCGAGGTGTGGTCGGCGCTCGCGGGTGCGGGCGTGGAGACGGTCGTCGTCACCGCGCGCCCGCCGCGATGGCTCCATCACCTGAGCGACATCGTCGGCGGTACGCGTGACGCGCACAGCGTCGCGATCTGTGGCAACGGCGCCTTCGTCTACGACGTCGCCGATCGCGTCGTGCTCGAGTCGCACGGCTTCGAACCGGGCGTGGCGCGCGGCCTCGTCGGTGATCTGTTGCGGGAGTTCCCGAACGCGGGTGCTGCCGTGGAGACCGACCGGGGCATGTATCGCACGCGCGCCTATCCCGATCAGCACGTCGGTGAGCCCGGCCATGACACAGCCGTTGGTGACGTCACCGACTGCGAGCTCGCGGAACTGCCCGACGACCTCGTTGTCGGCAAGATCCTCATTCGCGACGAGGCCTGGAGCGACGACGCGTTCGTCGTCGACGTCACGCAGTGTCTGGGGGAGCGTGGCGTGCTGGCCTACTCCGGTGCGGGCGGGCTTGCAGAAATCTCGGCGCCCGGGGTGACGAAGGCCGTCCGGTTGGAGGCGTGGTGCCTCGAGCGCGGCATCGGTCGTGAGACGGTCTGGGCGTTCGGCGACATGCCCAACGACCTACCGATGCTCGACTGGGCGGGCCGCGGCGTGGCCGTGGCCAACGCGCACGAGGACGTGCTCGCGGCCGCCGACGACAGGTGCGCTGCGAACGACGAGGACGGCGTGGCCGAGTACCTCGCCCGCCGCCTTCTCTGAGTGACGCGAGATCAGGCTTGGGCGCGGCCGCTGGGAAGGGCTTCGCGCAAGCGACGCCGCAGAGCTTGTGACCTGTCGGCGAACTCCCTCTGGCGACGCACGTATTCGGCTCGACCGCGAGGGGTTTCGATCGGCACGACGCCATAGCCGAGGTCGCACGTCGTACGGGCTCGCCTCCATGTCGAGGGCGCGGATCTCCTTGGCCAACTCGAAGGCATCGACGACGAGTTCGCTCGGCACGAGCGGCCACAGCTTGTGCGCCCACTTGTAGACGTCCATGCCGGCGTGCAGACAGGCGGGCTGTTCGAAGTCGACCTGACGTTCGCGGGTCGGGCGCTCGCGGTTGAGGTCCACGGCGTCCGGCGTGAAGAAGCGGTAGGCGTCGAAATGGGTGCAGCGGATGTCGGCGGCGTCGACGACAGCGTCGGTCGCGGCCTGGCTCAGACGCAGGGGGAGCTGTTCGTGACGCTGCTCGCCGGGCTGCAGCTTGTAGACCATCGCCCACTCGTGCATGCCGAAGCAGCCGAGGTGCGCAGGGCGGTCGAGGGTGGCCGTCAACAGTGAGCGGACGAACGCGATGGTGCGGTCGCGCGCCTGCGAGAAAGCACCGACGTCGAGAATCTCGGCGGGGCCGTTCGCCAGGTCGACACGACGGGTGTACTTGTCGTCCGTGATCGGGGTGCGTCCTGCGTCGTCGACGAGGAGCGCAACGCCGGCGCCGGGATGCCAGCGGCGCAGCTTGCCTGGGGAGTGCGAGTAGTAGACGAAGAGGAAGTCCTCGACCGGGTGTTTGCGGTTCTCCTTGCGGCGTCCCAGGTGCGGGGCGATGTGCGGTTCGACGCGCGCGAGGTGGGCCGCTTCGGAGGCGCTCCATTCGTCCGGGGTGAGAACAGCTCTCACGTCCTGGGAGTCCACTTGCGTGGGGCGGGTGGTGGCTGAGTCCTGCACCGGACCATCGTAGGGACGCCGCCGTTGCGCGACTACGGCGGACGTGGGCAACCGGCGCCGCGTCGATAGGATGACCGCATGCGTATCGCGAGGTTCACCACGGGCGACGACCCGATGTTCGGTCTGGTCGACGGGGCCGGCGAGAAGATCGCCGAGATCACCGGAGATCCGCTCTACACGAAGATCGAGCTGACCGGCACGGTGCACCAGGTCGAGGACGTTCGCCTGCTCGCACCGGTCATCCCGCGCAGCAAGATCATCGGCATCGGCCGCAACTACGCCGACCACGCCAAGGAAATGGGCAACGAGGTGCCCGCCGAACCCCTCATGTTCCTCATCCCGAACACCGCCGTCATCGGCCCGGGTGACCCCGTCGTCATGCCGGAGATCAGCGAGCGCGTCGACTACGAGGGCGAACTTGCCGTCGTCATCGGCCGGATGTGCAAGGACGTCTCGCCCGAGGAGGCGAAGAAGGTCGTTTTCGGCTACACGATCAGCAATGACGTCACCGCGCGCGACCTGCAGAAGAGCGACGGTCAGTGGTCACGGGCCAAGGGCTTCGATACCTTCTGCCCGCTCGGCCCGTGGATCGAGACCGACCTCGACCCGGCCGACAGCCGAGTCACCACCCGCCTCGACGGCGAGGTCGTCCAGGACGGCCCCACCTCCGACATGATCTTCGGCGTCGCCGAACTCATCTCGCACGCGAGCCGCGCGTTCACCCTCCTGCCCGGTGACGTCATCCTCACCGGAACGCCGGAGGGTGTCGGTCCGGTCAAGGCCGGTCAGCGCGTCGAGGTCGAGGTGCCGGAGATCGGGGTCCTGGCCAACACCTACGTCGCGCTCGAGGAGTCGGAAGAAGCCTGACGAAACCGCTGGCCGGGCGCGAATCCGCCTGTGACGGAGGAAAGTCCGGCGCTATGGCGGCGAACATGAGTGTTGTCACATGCCTGGGTTTTCGCTGGGCGCTCGTTCTGGACTTACGCTGAAAGACGTGAATGACGCACCGATCGGCATCTTCGACTCCGGCTACGGCGGCCTCACGGTGGCCCGCGCCGTGCTCGACCAGCTGCCGCACGAGAAGATCATCTACCTGGGTGACACCGCCCGGGCGCCCTACGGTCCGCGTCCCATCGCCGAGGTTCGCCAGTACGCGCTCGAGTGCCTCGACTCGCTCGTCGAGCAGGGCGTCAAGGCCCTCGTCATCGCGTGTAATTCGGCGAGCGCCGCCGTCCTGCACGACGCCCGCGAACGCTACGACGTTCCCGTGGTGGAGGTGATCCGCCCCGCCACCCGCCGCGCCGCCGCTGCGACGCGCAACAACCGCGTCGGCGTCATCTCGACGCAGGCCACTCACCAGAGCGCGGCCTACGTCGACAGTTTCGCCGCGGCACCGCAGGTCAACGTTGCCAGCGTTCCCTGCCCGCGCTTCGTCGAGTTCGTCGAGGCCGGCACGACGTCCGGGCCCGAACTCCTCACCGTGGCGCACAAGTACCTCGACGGTCTCGTCGACCAGGGCGTCGACACCCTCATCCTCGGTTGCACCCACTACCCGCTGCTCACCGGTGTCATCAGCTACGTCATGGGCTCGACGGTCACGCTCGTCTCCTCCGCCGAGGAGACGGCGAAGGACGTCTACCGCGTGCTGGCCGACATCGGTCAGTTGCGTGAGGACGACACTCCGCCGCAGCACCAGTGGACGACGACGGGCGATCCGCAGGTCTTCGAAAATCTCGCCCGACGCTTCCTCGGCCCCGAGGTGAGCGCCGTGACGCACGGGGCGGTGCTGTGAAGCTGACCGTCGTCGGCTGCTCGGGATCGTTCCCGGGCCCCGATTCCCCCGCGTCCTGCTACCTCGTCGAGGCCGAGAGCGAGGGCCGTACCTGGTCGGTGTTGCTCGACTTCGGCAACGGTTCGCTCGGCGCCTTGCAGAACTACCGCGAGGTCGATGACATCGACGCCGTCGTCATCTCCCATCTGCACCCCGATCACTGCCTCGATCTGTGTGGTTACTTCGTCGTGCGCAACTACGACCCGCACGGCCGCTTCGACTCGCGTCTGCCCGTGTTCGCACCGCCCGGCGCCGAGGAGCGCATCACGCGCGCCTACATGGTGGACAAGTACGAGGACCTCTCGGGCGCGTACAAGTTCGTCGATCTCGCCGACCGCGCCACGTTCTCGGTCGGACCGATGAACATCACCCCGTTCCTCGTCAATCACCCCGTCGAGGCCTACGGCCTGCGCGTCGAAGCCGACGGAGCCGTGCTCGCCTACACCGGCGACACCGACGCGTGTGACGCCCTCGTCGACCTCGAGCGCGACGCCGACCTCGTGCTCACGGACTCCGCCTTCGTCGACGGACGCGACGACGACCTCAAGGACGTCCACCTCACCGGGTCACGCGCTGCGAAGGCCGCCCAGGACGCCGGAGCGAAGCGACTCGTGCTCACGCACATTCCGGCCTGGACGCCCGTGGAGGACTGTGTGCGCGACGCCAAGACCGTCTGGGCGGGCGAGGTCGAGGTCGCTCGCGCGGGCCAGCGCTACGAGCTGCGCGCATGACGAGTTCGTCCGCGACGCCAGAGGAACTCGACGTCGAACACCGCCTCGTCGTCTACGGGACGCTCGCGCCCGGCGAGCCGAACGAGCACGTCATGGCGGATATCCCCGGCAGATGGACGCCCGCCGTTGTTCGCGGCACGCGCGTCGACTCAGGCCGGGGCGCAGCGTTCGGATACCCGGGGCTGACGCTCGACGACGCCGACGACGTCAACTGTGTCCTGTTCGAGTCGGCCGAGCTGCCGCGCCACTGGCCGCGCCTCGATCACTTCGAGGGGCCGGGGTATCGCCGCGTCGTCGTCGAGGTACGCGCCGAGGGGCGCGTTGTCGAGGCGTACGTCTACGAGTTGTCCGGCCTCTGAGCCGACCGGAAAGTCGGGTGACCGCGCCCGCCCCCTCTGACAGGGTGAAAGCATGAACGGTCCCCCTTCCGGCATCGCCTATCCGCGGCCCCTGCGTCCCGGCGACACGATCGCGGTGACGGCATCGTCCGCGCCCGTGCGCCCCGAACACGAGGGGCGCCTCGACTTCGTCATCGGGTGGCTTCGTGACCGTGGCTACCGTGTCGTCGAAGGGGAGTGTCTGCGCGGCGAGAGCGTCGTGAGTGCGCCCGCGCAGGATCGCGCGGACGAGTTCAACGCCTTCGTGCGCGATCCGTCGGTGCGCGCCGTCGTGCCACCGTGGGGTGGGGAGACAGCCATCGACATCGTCGATCTGCTCGACGCCGACGCGCTCGCAACCGACCCCACCTGGGTGGTCGGGTGGAGCGACATCTCGACGCTGCTTCTGCCGCTGACGCTCCGTTCGGGCGTGGCGACCCTCCACGGCCAGAACCTCATGGACACGCCCTACGACCTGCCGCGCGGAACGGCGCACTGGCTCGATGTCGTCGCACGCGAGCGCGGCGAGGAGTTCGTGCAGCAGGACCCGGGTGTGCGCCGTCGCGGTGGTTGGGACGACTGGTCGAGGCTGCCCGCCGTCACCCGCGTCGACCTGAGCGAACCCGCGAGCTGGCGCTATGACGGCGGAAGCCTCGACGTCACGGGAAGGCTCATCGGCGGGTGCCTCGACGTCGTGTGTCACCTGGCCGGCTCGCCGTTCGGCGACGTGCCACGGTTCGCCGAGCGGTGCCCGGAAGGCACGATCGTCTACCTCGAGAACTGCGAGGCCCCCGCTCTCGACGCGGCACGCATGCTGCACGGCCTGCGGCTGGCGGGCTGGTTCGACGGCGCTCGTGCCGTGCTGCTCGGCCTAACGGGAGCGAAGGCGAGTGGCGACTTCACCCAGGACGACGCCGTGGAGGACGCCCTGGGACAGCTGGACGTTCCCGTCGTGCGTGACGTCGACTTCGGCCACGTGCCGCCCGGGAACGTCCTCGTCAACGGAGCACTCGCCCGCGTGACGATGGACGGCCCGCGTCACGAGATCCGGCAGAGCTTCGTCTGACCCCGTCCGCCCGTCGAGGGCGTCGGCAGCTTCGCGTCCTCTCGATAGGGTGGTGCCCATGACTGACGCCAGCTCACCCCGCCACGACGGACGTACCCCCGACCAGCTGCGCGAGGTGCGCATCACCCGCAACTGGCTCGACCACGCCGAAGGCAGCTGCCTCGTCGAGTTCGGTCGCACGCGCGTGCTGTGCGCCGCCTCGTTCACCGAGGGCGTGCCGCGCTGGCTCAAGGGCCAGGGCACCGGCTGGGTGACGAGTGAGTACGAGATGCTGCCGCGCTCGACGAACACGCGCAGCGACCGTGAGGCCCGCAAGGGCAAGGTCGGCGGGCGCACGCACGAGATCTCGCGCCTCATCGGCAGAAGCCTGCGCGCCGTCATCGACACGAAGGCCCTGGGCGAGAACACCATCGTCATCGACTGCGACGTGCTCCAGGCGGACGGCGGTACCCGTACCGCGTCGATCACGGGTGCTTACGTGGCGCTCGCGGACGCCATTCGCGACGCGCAGGAGCGCGGTCTCATCAAGAGCTCCGCGAAGCCGCTCACCGACTCGGTCGCGGCCATCAGCGTCGGCATCGTCGAAGGGCGCCCCGTCCTCGACCTCGACTACCCAGAGGACTCGACGGCCGAGACGGACATGAACGTCGTCATGACGGGTTCGGGCGGCATCGTCGAGGTGCAGGGAACTGCCGAGGGCGCACCGTTCAGCCGTGACGAGCTGAACGCGCTCCTCGACCTCGCGGCGGGTGGCATCACGACGCTCACACAGAAGCAGAGCGAAGCCCTCGAGGCCGACGCGCGGGAGCGCATCCAGTGACGGGGGAGCGCACGCGCATCGTTCTCGCGACGCGCAACGTCGGCAAGATCGCCGAGTTCCAGCACCTGCTCGACGACGCCCGCCTGGCCATCGACGTCGTCGGCGTGAGTGAGTTTCCCGATCTCGTGGACACCGTGGAGAGCGGCGTCACCTTCGAGGAGAACGCTCGTCTCAAGGCCGACGACGTCAGTCGAGCCACGGGGCTGCCGGCGCTCGCCGACGACTCCGGGCTCTCCGTCGATGTGCTCGGCGGCTCACCCGGGGTGTTCTCGGCGCGCTGGGCCGGACGCCACGGTGACGACGAAGCGAACCTGGAGCTCCTGCTCGCACAGACAGGCGACGTGCCCCTCGAGAGGCTGACCGCGCGCTTCCACTGCGTCGTTGCGCTCGCGGTGCCCGGTCAGGCGACGCAGGTGGCCGACGGCGCCGTCGAGGGACGCCTCACGCGTGATCGTCGCGGTGAGGGCGGTTTCGGGTACGACCCGATCTTCGAGTTGCCCAGCGGGCGGACCATGGCCGAGCACAGCCCCGAGGAGAAGGCGGCCATCAGTCACCGCGGCGTGGCGTTCCGTTCCATCCTTCCGGCAGTGGCAGCGCTGGGCTGACGGCCGTCACCGGTTCGGAACGGGCGCGAAGGCGGCGTCGACACGGGGCTCGGCGCCGGGTACGCCGGTGGTCCGTGTGGCCATCACCTGGGCGTTGGCCAGTCCGGTGACCTTCATGCAGTCCATTCGGTACTGCAGGGTGCGGATGTCGGACCCCGGAGCCTTCTGAGCCGGGCCAGAAAGGCGCGTCGTGCAGCGCGTCGCGTAGCTCGAGAGTGTGAGCACCGATCCCTCCGTGGCTCGCACGACGAGTGTGGCGCGGTTGCCTTGGTGCGTGGCCGTGACAACTTCGATCGTCGGGCGGGTGGTCGAATCGGGTCCTGCTGCGGGCGTGGGCTGTCCCTGTGCCTCAGGGCCACCGATTCCGACGACCGCCTGAGTCTGATGCGTGGAGCCTCCACCGCTCCACGTTCCGGTGAGGATGGGCAGGTTCATCGCGCCACCGGCACAGTGCAGGACGTAGAGGGTGTCGGTCGTCGAGGCGGCACCCCGGACAGGAGCCGCGAGAGGACGTTCGCTCATGATCCGGCAGGATGGTCGCCCCGGCGGGTCGAAGGGAGTGGTCGCTGTCGTCGGCCGCCCGTCCGTGAGGGAGAACGATCCGTTCGCAGCGGATGCGACGATGACCGTGTGGGCACGACCGCGTGACGTGAGGTGCACGCTCCGCACCCGCAACTCGGTGCGACGATCGGCGCGAGTCCGCGGTTCGGCGACGGGGCGCTCGAGGAAGCCCTCGTCCAACCGCGGTACCTCGCTCGGGACGACCATGCGAATGGTGCTGGATGACGAACGGGGGAAGCTCGGTGCAGAGGTGCAGCCCACAAAAGGCACGAGGCCGACGAGCCCGACAAGTGCGGCGAGGAAGACTCCCGTGCGCGGGAACGTGCGCTTCGTGTGCCCTGACCACGTCATACGCGCCCCGTCTGCCGAAGTGTCACCCGAGGGGCCGACGGTTCGAGCGTGACCGTGGTGCCTCGATGCGCTCAGCGTAGGCACGTTCGGAAGGTCCTGTCAGGGACGGCGCCCGTCCACCCGCGACGACCGGCCTATCGCGTCGACGCCGTCGAGGAAGCGGTCGACTTCCCTTCCTTGGCGGGTGGCAGCGATACCTGGGCGGCTTCGTAGCTCGGAGGCTCACCGACCTTGGCCCTGGTTCTCATCGCCGTCAGGGTGAGGTCGAGGCGTGTGTACCCGGCGGAGCACTCGATCTCGTAGAGGTTCTCCTGAGCCCCGGCGCGCTTTCGGGAAGGTCCGAGGCGTTTCGACGTGCAGGTTCCCTCCTGAGGCGCGCTCGCCTCGGGCTGCGCCGGGTCGACGCTCAGGGTTGCACCGGCAGGAGCCCAGGCACGAACGACGAGTGCCTTCGCGGTCCGCGAGGTGGAGACGACGGTGGGCGGCATCGTCACGTCGGTGATGGTTTGTGCGGTTTCCGTGGTCGGGGGTCGCCCTTGCGCGGAGGGGCCACCCAGCGTGAACACTGCTTCGCTGCCGCCGCCCGACGTTTCGCTCCGCGTCCACGACCCTGCGAGGGAGGGGGCTCGAAGTGCGGCGCCGGTGTGACAGGTGACGCTGTATCGGGTGTTCACCCCTGCAATTGCACCGGGCACCTTCGCCGAGAGGGGAACTCGACGTTGCACCGCGCACGGATACGTCACCACGGTATTGCCGTCGTCGGACCAGGTGTCGGCGATGGCGAATTCAGTGCCCGGCATCGACAGGGCGGTCAAGGAATACTCCCCTCCGGAGTAGTCGGCCTCGCGCACCCAGATTTCGCCAGGGATGTCGGTCCACTCGATCGAGTGGTCGGTGTCCTCCACACTCGGCTCTTCGCCGGTGGGATCCATGCCGTCGACGGCGACGTCTTCGGTAGCGGTCGGCTTGACCATGCGGCTCGTCGACGAGGCACTGAAGACCTGGGCGTCATGGCACCCGGTCACGAGGCCCACACAGGCGAACGTGGTGGCGAAGGCGGTGAGCGAACGGCGCACGTCGTCTCCCTCGACTGCGGGTGACGCCCGCGCGTGCCGGACTCGAGCACGGGCCGGTGATTCACCTTAGGGCCGACATTCCGAAGGTTCCATGGATGTTCGGTCTCGGTGCGATCTCGATTGTGCCGAGCCACGCGTGGGCGCGGCAACGCTGCCCTCGCACGGGCGGGGGAGAGTGCGCCTGGGGAGACTTGAACTCCCACGTCCTAAGACACCAGAACCTAAATCTGGCGCGTCTGCCAATTCCGCCACAGGCGCAGCGCGCACGAGTGTACGCGAGCGGTGGTGACCGTCACCGGGGCCGCCACCGCTCGTGGTCATCTCACTCGGAGAGGCCGAGAGCCTTCTTCAACGAGGCGACGTGGCCCGTTGCTTTGACGTTGTACCGAGCCACCTCGATCTTGCCCTCCTCGTCGACGACGAACGTCGAGCGGATGACGCCGACGACGGTCTTGCCGTACAGCTTCTTCTCGCCGTAGGCGCCGTACGCCTCGAGTGTCTCCTTCGACTCGTCGGAGAGCAGCGGGTACGTGAGCGATTCCTTCGTCACGAACTGGGCCAGCTTGGCGGGGGAGTCGGGGCTGATCCCGACGATGTCGTAGCCAGCAGCGCGCAGCGGCTCGAGAGAGTCACGGAAGTCGCAGGCTTCCTTCGTGCACCCCGGCGTCATGGCGGCCGGGTAGAAGAAGATGATGAGCTTGCGACCGGAGAAGTCGCCGAGGCTGACGGTTGCACCCTTGTCACTCGTGAGCGTGAACGACGGTGCAGGGGTGCCGGTCTCGAGGCGGGTCATGGGAAGTCCTTCCGGTGAAGATGCCGCGGTGCGTTAACCTGTGGGTCAAGAGCCTAGTTTTCCGCACGTGGCAAGGAGATCCACACCATGGCACCCAAGACCGCCAAGCAGATCGAGGCCGAGCTGGCCGCGTCGCGTTCGCGTCTCGCCGGCACGATCGACGAGCTGGCCTTCCGCGCCCAGCCCAAGGAGATCGCGAAGCGTCAGACGGAGAGCGCTCGTCTCGCTCTGACGGACGCTACGCGCACCGCCGACGGCGACCTGCGTCAGGACCGCGTCGCGATGGGTCTCGGTGGCGTCGGCGCGTTCATGCTTCTCGTCGGCCTCGCGAAGCGTCTGCGTTCCTGATTCGTATCGCATGACGAAGGCCCGGTCTTCCCACGTGGGAAGACCGGGCCTTCGTCATGCGCGCTCAGGGGCCGCCTGAGGGCAAAGCAAAAGGCCCACCGTTGCCGGTGGGCCTTTCTTCGGTGCGCCAACAGGGACTCGAACCCCGAACCCGCTGATTAAGAGTCAGCTGCTCTGCCAATTGAGCTATTGGCGCGCAACGAGGTGAAACATTACCTGAACGCACGATGAAACGTGAAATCCCCGCAATGGCGGCGATCCACGGCGTGCTGACGCCGGGTCTCGACGCACGCCGTGCCCTCCCGGCGGGCGATTCGACGTGGAGGTTCGCCGGGCAAAGCGAAAGGCCCACCGTTGCCGGTGGGCCTTCCTTCGGTGCGCCAACAGGGACTCGAACCCCGAACCCGCTGATTAAGAGTCAGCTGCTCTGCCAATTGAGCTATTGGCGCGCAACGAGGAGAAACCTTACCTCAGGGCCGTCTGGTGGCCAAATCGGTTGCCGCAGAGGGGGCGTGGGCCGGTTCGACCCCACCTCCCGAGGGGTGGGCGCCGCGGGTCATCGGGGGTCTTCACCTCTACGGGCGCACTGCACAGGTGGCGTCGGGACGATAGATTCTGGCGAGAACCTTTTCGATCATCGAGATCTCGGAGACGAACGACATGACCGACCTACCTGACACCGGGGTCGAGCGTCCGTACGGCGAACCGCCCGTGCTCGACGCCAAGCCCGACTACAAGGTGGCCTTCAAGCGCACCCTCGCGAAGTTCTCGCAGGATCAGTGCACCGACCTCGCCGCCGCGCTCACCTACTACTCCATCCAGGCCATGGTGCCCGCGATGATCGCCGGCGTCTCGCTGCTCGGGCTGTTCGGCGACGGCAAGGAGACGACGAACAGCGTCGTCACGTCGATTGCCGCCATCGCCGGCATGGACGAGAGCGAACTCGGCGGCATCCGCAACTTCATCGACGGCCTGCAGACGAGTGGTGGCGCCGGCTTCGCGTTCTTCTTCGGCATCCTGCTCTCGCTCTGGTCGGCCTCCGGATACGTAGGGGCCTTCGCCCGCATGCAGAACCGCATCTACGACGTCGCGGAAGGTCGTCCCGTCTTCAAGCTGCGCCCGTGGCTGTACCTCGTGACGATCATCCAGGTCATCCTGCTCGTCATCGCCGCGATGGCGCTCGTCATGACCGGCCCGGTGGCGAAGGAAGTGGGGTCGCTGATCGGACTCGGCGACACCGCCGTCATGGTCTGGGACATCGCGAAGTGGCCCTTCGTCGTCCTCATCGTCATGTTCATCATCGGCCTCATGTTCTGGGCCACGCCGAACGTGCGACGCCCCTTCAAGCAGGGCGTCTTCAACCCTGGCGCCGTGCTGGCGTTCTTCGTGTGGGTCATCGGCTCCGCGGCGTTCGCCTGGTACGTGTCCAACATGGGCAACTACGGCAAGTACGGCCAGCTCGCCACGGCGATCATGGTGCTGCTGTGGCTGTGGATCACGAACCTCGCGATGCTGTTCGGCGCCGAGTTCGACGCCGAGACGTTGCGTACCCGTCAGCTCAAGACGGGCTACCCGGCCGAGGAACTCGTCCTTCTGCCCGTGCGCGACGAGAGTGGCATCGACAAGAAGGCCGAGAAGTACGACGACCTCGTGGAGGCGGCGCACCAACTGCGCGTCGACTCGGGCGTCCCGGATGAAGCGGTCGAGAACATGATGCCGGTCGTGCCGGCAGAGCGTTCGAACGAGCGCACCACCGCTGCGCAGAGCAGCTCCCCGGAGAAGCAGCCGGTCACGCCGTCGACGCGCACGCTCGAGGGCGCGCCCAAGATCGCTGCCGCGACGAAGGACGAGGCGCCGGACCTCAGCGACGACGCCACCGTCACCAAGGCTCAGCGTCGAGCCGACGCCAAGCCGAGCCGCGACGCCGCGGCGCAGGCCGAGCGCGAACGTGCCGAGGTGGCCGCCGACCGTGAGCAGCGCCGTCGCCGTGCGCTCGCCGAGGGCCAGCACAAGCGCGCCGTGCGGGAGCGTCTCGCCGCGCAGGAGGCGAAGGTCAAGGCCGAGCAGAAGAAGGTCGAGGCCGAGCGCCTCAAGGAGGCCAAGAAGGCGGAGGCGGAGCGTCCGCTGGAGGAGAAGTGGGCTGAGGTCGAGAGCAACCGTGCTCGCTACGACCACCCGAACACGCGTGAGTTCCGTGCCGTGAGCGCCGAGCGTGAAGACCGCCGTCGTCGGTGGTTCGAGGGCAAGCGGGGCTGATCTCCCGACTCGAAATGCGTGCACCCCACCCCGCCACGGGGTGGGGTGCACGCATTTGGCCATTCTGAAGGCTCGCTTAGGATGTGGGGCGTGACTGACTCCGACCGCGCCCACACCGACCGCATCGTCTGGATCGACTGCGAGATGACGGGCCTCGACCTCGAGAACGACGCCCTCATCGAGGTCGCCGCGCTCGTCACCGACTTCGAACTCAACCAACTCGGTGACGGCGTCGACGTCGTCATTCGCCCCGAGCCGGAGGCTCTGGAGCAGATGGGCGACTTCGTGCGGGAGATGCACACCAAGTCCGGTCTGCTCGAGGAACTCGAGCACGGGGTGAGTATGGAGGAAGCCCAAGCCCTCGTCCTGGAGTACGTCATGACTCACGCTCCGGACGCTGGAAAGGCGCCGCTCGGCGGCAACACGGTGAGCACCGACCGTGGCTTCCTGGAGCGCGACATGCCCCAGCTGGCCGGCCACCTGCACTACCGCACGATCGATGTCTCCTCCATCAAGGAGCTCTCGCGCCGCTGGTACCCGCGGGCGTACTTCAACGCCCCCGCCAAGAACGGCGGTCACCGCGCTCTCGCCGACATCCGTGAGTCGATCGCGGAGTTGCGCTACTACCGTGAAGCGGTGTTCGTCGAGCAGCCCGGGCCGTCGTCCAACGAGGCCCAGGTCATCGCGAAGAAGTACCAGGTCGAGGGCTGACCTTCGGCCGCGCGCGATTAGGGGTTCGGCGGCGCGTCGGGTATATTCGTCCGCGCTGCCTGACCCGGGGTTCCCCGGTCGCGCACATGGTGGGTATAGCTCAGCAGGTAGAGCACCTGGTTGTGGTCCAGGATGTCGCGGGTTCAAGTCCCGTTACTCACCCCAGACGCGAAACCCCCTGACATTTCAGGGGGTTTTGTGTTTTCGCAGGGCCTTCGCCTCGTGAGGCGCGGGTGCTGCGTGAGCCCCCGTAGCTCAGTTGGATAGAGCAAGAGCCTTCTAATCTCTAGGTCGCAGGTTCGAATCCTGTCGGGGGTACTCGTCGGTGCGGCGTCGGCCCGAGCGAAGCGAGCGGTCCGCGCCGCACCAACAGATGGCTGGCCAGGAGCCGTCGCGCGAACGTGACTTTGGTCCTGAACTGAGGGGCTGGCGGCGGAAAATTCACGGGGATAGGTTAGGTTTACCTCGCTCAGGTATACCTAACCCGCTCCTTGGGGGTGCTCGTGTTCGGCAACTATCTCGTCGGTCTTCGCGAAGGCCTGGAGGCGTCGCTCGTCGTCGTCATCCTCGTCGCGTATCTCGTGAAGTCGGATCGACGACACCTCCTGCCGAGGATCTGGCTCGGTGTGGGCGCAGCTGTGGGCGTTTCCCTCGCTTTCGGCGCACTCCTCACGTACGGCCCCAACGGCCTGACGTTCGAGGCGCAGGAGGCCATCGGTGGTGGCCTGTCGATCGTCGCCGTCGGCTTCGTCACCTGGATGATCTTCTGGATGGCGCGTTCGGCGCGCACCCTCTCCGGTGACCTCAAGAGCCACGTCGATCGTGCGGCCGAGGCTTCGCGTGCCTCCCTCGTCGTCGTCGCGATGCTCGCCGTCGGCCGCGAAGGGCTCGAGACCGCGCTCTTC
This sequence comes from Dermacoccus sp. PE3, assembly GCF_001021715.1. Lineage (NCBI taxonomy): Bacteria > Bacillati > Actinomycetota > Actinomycetes > Micrococcales > Dermacoccaceae > Dermacoccus > Dermacoccus sp. PE3. Next base: position 66,711 of record NZ_LDCM01000002.1, read on the forward strand.
CTCTGGGCCGCGACGCAGGCTGCCAGCTCTGGCTCGTCGTCGTCCACCGCGCCGCTCGTGGGTGCCGCGCTCGGTATCGCGACGGCCGTCGTCCTCGCCTTCGCGTTCTACAAGGGCGCGCTCAAGCTCAACCTGTCGAAGTTCTTCACGTGGACGGGTGGCTTCCTCATTCTCGTCGCCGCGGGTGTTCTCGCCTACGGCGTCCACGACCTGCAGGAAGCGCGCATCCTGCCCGGTCTGCACAACCTCGCCTTCGACGTGAGCGACACCATCGAGCCCACCTCGTGGCTCGGCACGCTCCTCAAGGGCACCCTCAACTTCTCGCCGGCCACGACGTGGCTGGAGCTCATCGTGTGGGTCAGTTACGTCGCCGTCGTCATGACGATCTTCGTCAAGCGCGTGCGTGCCTCCCACAACCCCAAGGCCGCGACGCCGGCTTCGACCACTCCCCAGAAAGTGACGGCATGACCACCCGACCCACCCTCGCTCGCAGCGGCGCCCTGCTCGCCGTCGCCGGCCTCGCACTCGCAGGCTGCACGAGCAACTCGTCCTCGTCCGACTCGAAGTCCGGCGACGGCAAGCTGACCGTCTCCTCGACCGCCTCCGAGTGCAAGGTCTCCAAGTCCGAGGCGCCGTCGGGCAACGTCGTCTTCAGCGTGAAGAACGAGGGCGACAAGGTCACCGAGTTCTACCTCCTCGGTGAGGACAAGCTACGCATCGTCGGCGAGGTCGAGAACATCGCTCCGGGTCTCACGCGTGAACTCGTCGTCAAGGCGGCGCCGGGCGACTACTACACGGCGTGCAAGCCGGGCATGGTCGGCAAGGGCATCGCCGCCAAGTTCAAGGTCACCGACTCCGGCAAGGACCTCGCGCCCAGCGGAGCCGACAAGCAGCTCGTCGAGACCGCCGACAAGCAGTACCAGTCGTACGTCAAGGACCAGGCCAGCTCGCTCACGACGCAGACGACGAAGTTCGTCAACCTGTACAAGGCCGGTAAGGACGACGAAGCCCGCGCCCTCTACGCCAAGGCGCGTCTGCACTGGGAACGCATCGAGCCCGTGGCCGAATCCTTCGGCGACCTCGACCCGAAGATGGACCTGCGCGAGGCCGACCTCGAGAAGGGCCAGGAGTGGACCGGCTGGCACCGTATCGAGAAGGACCTGTGGCCGCCGAAGACCGGCTACACGGCCATGTCGAAGGCTGATCGCACGAAGATCGCCGACCAGCTGCTCAAGGACACCAAGACCCTCGAGAAGCGCACGAAGACGACGACGTTCTCCGCCGACAAGATCGGCAACGGCGCGAAGGCGCTCATGGACGAGGTTGCCACCGGCAAGGTCACCGGCGAGGAAGAAGCCTGGTCGCACACCGACCTGTGGGACTTCCAGGGCAACGTCGACGGCGCCCGCATCGCCTGGGAGAACCTGCGTCCGCTGCTCAAGAAGAAGGACGCGTCGCTCGATTCGAGCATCGCGACGAAGTTCGCCGCGCTGCAGAAGCTGCTCGACAAACACAAGGTCTCGGGCTCGGGTGACGACGTCGTCTTCAAGACGTACGACAAGCTGAGTGACGCCGAGGTCAAGGAACTGTCGAATGCAGTCAACGCCCTGAGTGAGCCGCTGTCGAAGCTGACCGCAGCCGTCACGTTGTGAGGTGTGCCTTCGCCCCCGTGCTCGGCGTGGGGGCGAAGGCAAACGCGCGGGAAGCCGCGCGCGAAGGAGGAGAGTGAGCATGGCGAACGTCTCGCGCCGCGGGATGCTCGGCTTCGCCGGTGGTGGAGCGGCACTCGGTGCTGCCGGTTTCGCGGGGGGGTGGGGTGCCTCTCACGCTGCAGCCGATGAAAAGCCGTCGCCGGGGGAGCGCACCTACGACTTCTTCGGGGAACACCAAGCGGGCATCGTGACGCCCGCGCAGGACAGGCTCTACTTCGCGACGTTCGACGTCACTGCCACGACGCGCGACGAACTCGAGTCGCTCCTGCGGGCGTGGAGCCTCGCCGCCGCACGCATGATGCGCGGCGAGACGGCCTCCGACGAGGCCACCGCCTACGACGCGCCACCCGCCGACACGGGTGAGGCCGAAGACCTTCCGCCGTCCGGCCTGACGATCACCTTCGGCTTCGGCCCGACGCTGTTCCGCGACGAGAAGGGCAAGGACCGGTTCGGGCTCGCGGACAAGCAGCCCAAGGAACTGCGCGAACTGCCGCACTTCCCGGCCGACAAGCTCGACCCGCGCCGCAGTGGCGGCGACATCGCCGTTCAAGCCTGTGCCGACGACCCGCAGGTGGCCGTGCACGCCATCCGCAACCTGTCTCGCATCGCCTTCGGACTGGCCGCCATCCGGTGGGCGCAGCTCGGTTTCGGGCGTACCAGTTCGACGTCGACGAGCCAGGCCACGCCGCGCAACCTCTTCGGCTTCAAGGACGGTACGGCCAACATCAAGGCCGAGAGCCGTGACGTTGTCGACGACCACGTGTGGGTCGGCCGCGGTGACGACCCGAAGGCCGACTGGATGACAGGCGGCTCCTACCTCGTGGCACGTCGCATCACGATGCACCTCGAGACCTGGGACCGATCGAGCCTGCGCGAGCAGGAAGCCATCATCGGGCGTGACCGCCCCGAAGGTGCGCCGCTTTCCGGTGGCACGGAGTTCGACGAGCCGAAGTTCGATGTGAAGGGACGCGGGGGCGAGCCGCTCATCGCGAAGAACTCGCACGTCTTCCTCGCCCACCCGAAGAACAACGGCGGCGCGCAGATGCTACGACGCGGTTACAACTTCACCGACGGAAACGATGCCTTGGGACGACTCGACGCGGGGCTCTTCTTCCTCGCCTACGTGCGGCGGCCGTCACGCCAGTACATCCCCATGCAGATGCGGATGTCGCGTGAGGATGCGCTCATGGAGTACCTCAAGCACACAGGTTCCGGCTTGTTCGCCGTGCCGCCGGGAGTGCCCAAGGGCGGCTTCGTGGGTCAGCAACTCTTCACATCCTGACGCGTTCCGAGTTGAGTGCGCGCCAACGGCATACGAGACTGTACGGGTGAACGAAGTTTTCGACGGTGCGCGCCTGCACCGCGCCGTGGGCGAGTTGCGTGCCGCTGTCGCCGCCAACGCCCTCCCTTTCGAGACGGCTGACGTCGCCAAGCAGCGCCGCGAGCAGGGGGAGCTCGTGTCGCAGCTCGACGACTACGTCCTGCCGCGCCTCGAATCCCTCGACGCCCCGCTGCTCGCCGTCATCGGTGGCTCGACGGGCGCAGGCAAGTCGACGCTGGTCAACTCCATCGTGCGTGAGCAGGTGACACGCTCCGGCGTCCTGCGCCCGACGACGCGAGCCTCGGTGCTCATCCACCACCCCTCGGACGCTCAATGGTTCACCGGCGAGCGCGTCCTGCCGGGTCTCTCGCGCATCACCGGCGCTGCGACGCAGGGTGACGACCCGTCGTCGCTGCGCCTCGTCGCGTCCGCCTCCGTGCCCCGCGGTCTCGCGCTGCTCGACGCCCCTGACATCGACTCGGTCGTCTCCGCCAACCGCGACCTTGCGCGCCAGCTGCTTTCCGCGGCTGATCTGTGGCTCTTCGTCACGACCGCTGTCCGCTACGCCGACGCCGTGCCGTGGGAGATGCTCGAGCAGGCCATCGACCGCGGGACGTCCGTGGCCGTCGTGCTCGACCGCGTGCCTCGTGACGCGATGGAGGAGGTGCGCGCCGACCTCGCGCGCATGCTCGCGGCGCAGGGCCTCGGCCAGTCGCCGGTGTTCGCCGTCGCAGAATCGCCGCTCGAAGAGAATGGCATGCTGCCGCACATCGAGGTCGAGCGTATCTCCAGCTGGCTGCACTCGCTGGCCAACGACGCCCTGTCGCGTCAGGTCGTCATCCGTCGAACGCTCGACGGGGCACTCGACTCCCTCGACGGGCGCGCCCGCGGTGCTGTCGCCGCCGGACGCGCGCAGCACGAGGCGGCGACGACGTTGGCCGGCGCCGCGTCCGAGGCTTACTCCGAGCAGCTGCGCGCGGTCGAGGAAGGCCTCAAGGACGGCACCCTGCTGCGCGGCGAGGTGCTCGCGCGCTGGCAGGAACTCGTCGGTACCGGCGAGCTGCTCAAGCAGTTCGAGGCCGGCGTGAGCAAGCTCCGCGATCGTGTCACCGGCTTCTTCCGCGCCCGCACCGAGACCGCTGCTCCGGCTCGTGATCTAGGGGAGGCCCTCCAGTCCGGTGTCGCACAGCTCGTCACGTCGCACGGAGAATCGGCTGCCCTCGACGCGGGCCGCGCCTGGCGACTCGACCCTGCGGGCAAGCCGATCATGGCCCGCCACCCCGAACTGAACGCCGCGAGCCCCGAGCTCACGTCCACGGTCGAACGTCTCGTCCGCGACTGGCAGGGCGATGTGCTCGACCTCGTGCGGGAAGAGGCAGGCGACAAGCGCACGACAGCGCGCTTCCTCGCCTTCGGCGTCAACGGCATCGCCGTCATGCTCATGCTCATCACGTTCGCCTCGACGTACGGTCTGAGCGGTGCGGAGGTCGGCATCGCGGGAGGCTCGGCCGTTCTCGCGCAGCGCCTCCTCGAAGCGATTTTCGGCGACCAGGCCGTTCGTACCCTGGCGAACCGGGCCCGCGGCATGCTGCTTGAGCGCATCACCGAGCTGTTCGAGCGTGAGGAGCAGCGCTACGACGCAGCCCTCGCAGAGGTCGCGCTCGCTCCAGGCGCCCCCGAGCGCATCGAGAAGGCCCTCGCGGCCGTGAAGGACGCACGATGAGTTGGAACCCGTTCGCCCGCGGTAAGCGCGAGGAGCGCCCCGTCGTGGCCCCGGTGTCGCGCGAGGAGGTCGACGGCCGCGCCGGCGCTCTCCAGCGCGCGCTGACGCTCGGCGGGGCGGCTCTGCCCGCCGACGACGTCGCAGTGGCTCGCAAGCTCCTGGCGCGCGTCGCCGAACGTTCGCGCCTCGGGGGCGACCACACCGTCGTCGCCTTGGCCGGCGCTACGGGCTCCGGCAAGTCGAGCTTGTTCAACCTCCTCGTCGGGGAGCCCGTCTCCCGCATCGGTGCGCGACGTCCGACGACCTCGCGCGCCTCCGCCGCCATCTGGGGCGAGAGCGTGCCGGGAGAACTGCTCGACTGGCTCGACATCTCCGCACGTCACCAGGTGCACCCGAGCATGCCGCGCTACGTCGAGCTCGACGGCCTCGTGCTCCTCGACCTTCCCGACTTCGATTCCCGCGTGCGCGAGCACCGTGCCGAGGCCGACCGCGTGCTCGAGATGTGTGACCTGTTCGTGTGGGTCACCGACCCGCAGAAGTACGCCGACGCCGTCCTGCACGAGCAGTACGTGCGCCAGCTGGCCGTCGCGAAGGCGACGTCCGTCGTCGTCCTCAACCAGGTCGACCGGCTCACGCCCGAGGCCGCGCAGAGCTGCCTCGCCGACCTCACGCGTCTGCTCGAGGAGGACGGGCTGACCGATGCTGTCGTTCTGCCGACCTCGACGATCGCCACGGGTGGCGGCGAGTTGCTCATCGACGCCCTCGCCGACCTCGTGCAGTCGAAGAACGCCTCCGACCGACGTCTGGCCGGCGATCTGCGGCACCAGGCACAGCGCCTCAACTCGCACGTCGGAGCCGTTCGTCCCCAGCGGGTCACCGGATCGAACGACGAACTCGTCTCGGCGCTCGCAGACTCCGCCGGTGTCAACGTGGCGCTCGACGCTGTGGAACGCGACTACCGGGTCGAAGCGGCCCGCCGCACCGGTTGGCCGTTCACGCGCTGGACGCAGAACCTCAAGGCCAAGCCGCTCTCCCGTCTGGGTCTCGATACCCAGGCCGAAGCGAACCTCAGCCGTGCGGACCGCCGCATCGCTCTCGGAAAGTCGTCGCTGCCGCCGGCGAGCCCCGCTGCCCGCGCAGCCGTCGATCTCGCGACGCGGCGCCTCGGCGAGCGGGCCTCCGACGGGATGCCTGCTCCGTGGGCCGACGAGGTGCGCGCCGCCGCCACGCCGCGGGACGGCTCGATGGCCGACGCGCTCGACCAGGCCGTGATGCGTACCCCTTTGCGCGGACGTTTCCCCGCGTGGTGGGGCGTTGCCGCCGTACTCCAGTGGATCTTCGCCGCGGTGGCGCTCGCGGGGGCCGTGTGGCTGCTCGTGCTCTTCGGCTTCAGCATGATGCAGATCCATGTCGGAGTGCCGACGCTCGGTGGCGACTGGTTGCCGATTCCGCTCGTCATGCTCGTGGTCGGGCTGTTGCTCGGCTTCCTGCTCGCCCTGTTGGCGCGATCCCTTGCCCGCGCCGGTGCGGCGCGTGCTCGCGACGACGCTCGTGAGCGCCTGTACGCGGCCATCACGGAGGTTGCCCAGGAGCGCATTGTGGCGCCGGTCGCCGCAGTCGTGACGCGTCACGACGACACGGCGAAGGCGCTTGCACAAGCCTCGGAGTAACTCTCACCTGTGGAAAGGCCTCCCCGGACACGTTCCGGGGAGGCCTTTCCACACCCTCGAAGGCTCTGCCCTGGTCAGGTGACGGGCGACGTTCCTAGCGTCGTCGGCGTGGGTGAGTGCCCGTCGCCGAACCCGGTTCGGTGCACACGAGGAGGAGAGAGTCATGAACGAAGTGAAGGTCGATGTCAGCGGCACCGTGGTGAGCGACCCCGTCCTGCGGGAAACGCGGGCCGGTGATCCCTTCGTCAGTTTCCGCATCGCGGTCAACCCGCGCCGCTGGAACGCCGAGGACGGTTCGTGGAGCGACGGCGAAGCGCAGTTCTTCAGCGTCACGGCCTTTCGGGCGCTCGCGGGCAACGCCTACCACTCGCTCACCAAGGGCCAGCACGTCATGGTCACCGGGCGCTTGCGGCTCACGCAGTACGAAGCGCGTGACGGCGAACTGCGCACGAGCGCACAGATCGACGCCCACGACATCGGGCCGTCGTTGCGGTTCGGTCATAGCACGTTCACCAAGAGCGTCCGGCCGGTCATCCCGAGCAATGACCGTCTGGCCGACGACGCCGTCACCCTCGCCATGCGTGAGCTGGAGGGTGACCTCGCGCCGGATGAGGGCGACAGCGATGCGCGGCAGGACGCGGTGACCGAGGGCAAGGAGGTCGGTGCGGCCGACATGAACGGCCAGGCGGACACCGGCGACGCCGCGACAGAACAGGGAGAGCGGCTCGCCTCGTGAGCGAACGCGACGGCGTGCGTGTCAGGAGCCCGGACCCGTGAGCCCGGTCTCCGGCGTCGGAACAGGGCGGGTGCGCAGTGACGAGTCGCGCCGTGCCGCGCGAAACAGATAGCCTCTGAGCCATGGCAGAGTTCATCTACACCATGACCAAGGCGCGCAAGGCCGTTGGCGACAAGGTGATCCTCGACGACGTCTCGATGTCGTTCTACCCGGGAGCGAAGATCGGCGTCGTCGGCCCGAACGGCGCCGGCAAGTCGACCATCCTCAAGATCATGGCCGGCCTCGACCAGCCGAGCAACGGCGAAGCACGCCTGTCGCCCGGCTACTCGGTGGGCATCCTGCTGCAGGAGCCGCCGCTCAACGAGGACAAGACCGTGCGCGGCAACGTCGAAGAGGGTCTCGGGCAGATCAAGCAGGATCTCGACCGCTACAACGAGATCTCCGCCGAGATGGCCGAACCGGACGCCGACTTCGACGCCCTCATGGAGGAGATGGGCAAGCTCCAGGAGAAGATCGACGCGGCTGACGCGTGGGATCTCGACAGCCAGCTCGAGCAGGCCATGGACGCCCTGCGGTGCCCGCCCGGTGACGCAGACGTCAGCGTGCTCTCCGGTGGCGAGAAGCGCCGCGTCGCCCTGTGCAAGCTCCTGCTGCAGAAGCCCGACCTTCTCCTGCTCGACGAGCCCACCAACCACCTCGACGCGGAGTCCGTCCTCTGGCTCGAGCAGCACCTCGCCTCCTACGCCGGCGCTGTGCTCGCCGTGACCCACGACCGGTACTTCCTCGACAACATCGCCGGCTGGATCTGCGAGGTCGACCGCGGCCGCCTCTACCCCTACGAGGGCAACTACTCCACCTACCTGGAGAAGAAGCAGGAGCGCCTCACGGTCCAGGGCAAGAAGGATCAGAAGCTCGCGAAGCGCCTGAAGGACGAGCTCGAGTGGGTCCGCTCCAACGCCAAGGCTCGCCAGACGAAGAGCAAGGCCCGCCTCGCCCGCTACGAGGAGATGGCTGCCGAGGCCGAGCGCACGCGCAAGCTCGACTTCGAGGAAATCCAGATCCCGCCGGGCCCGCGCCTCGGCGCCCAGGTCATCGAGGTCACCGACCTCAAGAAGGGCTTCGGCGACCGCGTCCTCATCGACGGTCTGTCGTTCACGCTTCCGCGTAACGGCATCGTCGGCGTCATCGGCCCGAACGGTGTCGGCAAGACGACGCTCTTCAAGACCATCGTCGGCCTCGAAGAGCCCGACGGGGGCACCGTCAAGATCGGTGACACGGTCTCGATCAGCTACGTCGACCAGAACCGCGGCGGCATCGACTCCGAAGCCACCCTGTTCGAGGTCGTCTCCGAAGGAAACGACCACATCCAGGTCGGTCAGGTCGAGATCCCGGCCCGTGCGTATGTCTCGCAGTTCGGCTTCAAGGGGCCGGACCAGCAGAAGAAGGCCGGTGTCCTCTCCGGTGGTGAGCGCAACCGCCTCAACCTCGCGCTCACCCTCAAGCAGGGCGGCAACCTGCTCCTTCTCGACGAGCCGACCAACGACCTCGACGTCGAAACCCTCGGCTCCCTCGAGAACGCGCTGCTCAACTTCCCGGGCTGCGCCGTGGTCATCAGCCACGATCGCTGGTTCCTCGACCGCGTCGCGACGCACATCCTCGCCTACGAAGGCACCGACGAGAACCCCTCGGCGTGGTACTGGTTCGAAGGCAACTTCGACGACTACGAGAAGAACAAGATCGAGCGCCTCGGTGCCGAAGCCGCACGCCCCCACCGCGTGACGCACCGCCGCCTCACGCGCGATTAGCCGATCATTGGCCCGTCTTCCGGGTTGAGTTCCTCGGTGCGACAGGCAGCCTCTCCCTTGCGCCGTCTTCCGGCGAACTGACCTCGCAAGCTCGCTCAGTTCGCTCGGTGCGACAGCGCGTCGGGCGTCGCTTCACGAAAGCCCACGGTGTGACCCTCGCAAGCTCGGTCACACCGTGGGCTTTCGTGCGCTCCGAGTCCGCTTCCAGCGTGGTTCCGCTTGTGTTGTCGGGGCGGCTCCGAGGGTGTTGGGCTCGTGGCCTCTCAGGTTCAGGCGAGGGGGAGCCGCCGAAATTGGGTCAGTGACCCTGCAGACGGCTGTGTGAGGGTTACCTAAGTTAGGGTGGCTGCGTCCTACCCCGTGCGAAAGGGAACCATGTCACCCTCGTTCGAGCGCCTCGTCGTCAACGCCTTCGGCGCCAAGAACACCGAGCTGGTCGTGCTCGGAAGCGAACCCCTCACGCCTCACTACCACCGCGTGCACGTCGACTGCGGCGACTTCCTGCGCAGCCACGGGGTGCACCCGTCGATGTGGCTTCGCCTGTGGTTCGACGACGACGGCAAGGACCACCAGCGTGCCTTCACCCTCGTCGACGCCGACGAGGCGAGCGGCCGCGCCACCCTCGAATTCGCGCTCCACGACGGCGTGGCCGCTCGTTGGTCGCAGAACGTCACCGCCGGCACCCGCATTCGCGCGTCCTTGCTCGGCTCCAAGTGCCCCTGGCCGTCCGAGAAGCCGGCGCCCGGAACGTCCTGGGAGCGAACGGTCCTCATCGGCGGTACGGCGTGCGTACCTGCCATTCGGTCATTGCTGGATCACTGGTCCGAGGCTCCGGCAACGGTGCTCCTGCACAGCGAGTACGACGACGACCGCGACATTCCACTCGGCCTAGCGGCCGCTACAGACGTCGAGTGGTTCGCCATGGGCGACGAGGCGCTGCTCACTCGCACGCACGACTTCGCGGGCGAAGCCACGACGCGCTTCTGGGTCACGACTGAGGCCTCGGCCACGCGAGCCGTCGTGCGAGCCCTGCGCAAGGATCACGGTGTCGGTAAGGAACGGATCCACGCCCAGGCCTACTGGAGCGCCGCCGGCTGACTCAACCGCAGTGGCGGGCGAGGCGCAACTCCAGGTTGGCCTTCGCGCTCGGCCACTCGTGGGAGAGGATCGAGTAGACGACGGTGTCGCGCAGCGCGCCGTTGCTCTCGAGGCGATCGGCGCGAAGGACACCGTCGAGATGTGCGCCGAGTCGCTCGATGGCGGCGCGTGACTGCTGGTTGGACCAACTGGTCTCGTACCGGACGGCCGCACACCCGGCCGTCTCGAAGGCGTAGGTCATGAGCAGCAGCTTGCTCTCGACGTTCGTTCCGCTGCTGTGCGCCGACACGCGATTCCACGTGTAGCCGATCGACACGCGCGGTACCTCGGGGCGGATGTCGTAGAACGCCGTACTGCCCAGCACGACGCCGTCGGACGTGCGCACCGCAGCGAACGGCACCATCGAACCCTCGTCCTTGAGGCGCAGACGGTCGTCGATCATCTGTCCGACGGCGTCCGGGCGCGGCACGGACGCGTACCACCGGGTCCACATCTGCCCGTCGTTTGTCGCCTCGACGAGCCCGTCGTGGTGATCGTGGGAGAGGGGCTCGAGGCGCACCAGGGAGCCGGAGAGGGTGATGTCGCGATCGATGTCCGTCATGGCCCCACCTCACACCCTTCCTCGGCGAAAGTCACGCGCGGTCCACCGTGTGGGTGCGACGAGCGCGTCCAGGAGGTCAGTTCAGGACCGACAGATCCTTGATGCGCATCATGCCCTCCTGCGCGACCGTCGCGATGAGCGTGCCGTCACGGGTGAACATCCGCCCCGTGCCGAGCCCGCGTCCGCCCTGGGCCGACGGCGAATCCTGCGCGTAGAGGATCCAGTCGTCGAGGCGCACCGGGCGGTGGAACCACATCGCGTGGTCGAGGCTCGCAGCGCGGAAGCCCGGCGTCACCCAGGCAACCCCGTTCGCGCGCATCGCCGACTCGAGCATCGTGTAGTCGGAGGCATACGCGAGCACGGCGGCGCCGAGCAGCGGGTCGTCCGGGATGGCGCTCAACGTGCGCATCCACAGGTGCTGCTGCGGCGTGCGTTCGGATGCGGGCTGCAGGTAGAGCGCGCCCTCGACGTGACGGACGTCGACCGCCCGCCCGTGCGCCCAGTGCTGCGCGATCGGGTGGTCGATGTCGCCGACGACGTCCGCTGTCGTCGGGAGGTCGAGCGGGTCGGTGACCTCGGGCATGGGGACCTGGTGGTCGATGCCCTGGGCCTCCTCCTGGAAGCTCATGATGACGCTCATGATCGGCGCGCCGTTCTGGATGGCGTGGACGCGGCGCGCGGAGAACGAACCGCCGTCGCGCAGCCTCTCCACGGCGAAGTGTACGGGCTGCATCGAGTCGCCGGGGCGCAGGAAGTAGCCGTGGAGGGAGTGGATGAAGCGGGGCGGCTTCCCGTCTCCGGGTGTCACCGTGCGTCCTGCTGCGATGACGCACTGGGCGAGAACCTGCCCCCCGAAGATCCGGCCGTGTGGCTGCGGCTGGGACTCACCGACGAAGACGTCGGCGCGGCTCTGACCGAGGTCGGCGAGGCTCGTCTGGGCGCTGAACGTGGCGCTCACGGTTGCATTTCCGACCGGCTGCAGGTCGAGTACGTGCAGCAGCGAAGCCATGGGGTCGACCGATTCCTGCGTTTCATCCTTGTTTTCGCTCACCCGCAGAGGTTACCCACCGGAAACGAGGCTTAGTGAACGTTTGGTGGACGGCGGCTGCACGGTTCGTCACCCGACGCGCCACAATGCAGGTATGAGTTTCGCTCCCGAACGCTGCTCCGTCGTCCCCGTGCCCTTGCGCTGGTCCGACATGGATGCCTACGGGCACGTCAACAACGTGCAGTTCCTGCGGCTCCTCGAGGACGCCCGCATCCTCGCCTTCGCCGAATGGTTCGGGCGTGCTCGATCGGTCGTCGGTGAGGGAATCATCGTGGCGCGCCACGAGATCGAGTACCGCGCGCCTCTCGTGTTCCGCATCGAACCGATCGAGGTCGCCATGTGGGTGACCCGGCTGACCGGCGCGTCGTACGACATCGGCTACGAGGTGCGCGACGCAGGTGCCGGCTCGACGACGTACGCCCTCGCGGAGACGACCCTCGTCGGCTACGACTTCGAGGCCGAGCGCCCGCGTCGGCTCGATCCGATCGACCGTGAGAGCCTGTCCAGCTTCCTCGGCCCGGCGGTGACGTTCCGCCACAGCAGCGCGAAGCGCTCGTCATCATGACGGAGGTGCTGCACCTGGCCGATGGTGAGACGGCGGGTGACCTCGCCACTTTCGTCTCACGCGCCCTCACTCTCGAGGACGACGGCGCCATCCGCCTCCAGGCAGACGGCACGACCCTCGCCACCTGGGTGGGTGTGCGCAAGGGACGCGGGCTCATGGGCGAAGGAACCGTCGTCGGGCTGCGCGTGCTGCGGTTGGCGCAGCCGGTCGCCCGCCCCCTCGACACCGTGGTGCCGCTTCGCGCGATCAGTGACCGGCTGGCGCGTCGGCACAACGCGGACCCCCGCGTCCTCGACGTCCCTCCGACCACCGTGCGCACGACGTGGGCCGCGGTGACGCCGCCGCGCGCCGGGTGGGCGCCACTCGCTCGGTTGCCGCTCGCGGATCTCGTCCAGGTCGCCCGTGACGGTATCGCCGAGGTGGCCGAGGGCACGCCGCAGGGGGCGGGAGCGGCCGCCGTCGAGCAGCTGCGCGAGAAGGTCTGGAACCGGCCCATCGCGGGAGATCTGGGGGGTGCCGACGGGCTTCCGGCGGGCGCGGCGCTCGGCATCTACGCACTCGGCTTCGCCATCGGTTCGGAGGCCCACGTGTTCGGCACCGCGCGCTGGCACCGGGTGTCGACGTCCGTCGGCCACGTGCTCGTGCGCTGACGCCTCGATAGGGTCGTCGCATGACGCGTACATCCGACGACCGCCGCCTTCCAGCTCCGTCCACGCCCGACCCTCAGGAGGCTCCCGGCCTCGCGTGGGGCGTCATCGCACCCGGCGGCATCGCGCGGACATTCGCCTCCGCCATCGGGGCCGAGACGCAGCAGCGCATCGTGGCCGTGGGATCGCGCAGCGTGGAGCGAGCTCAGACCTTCGTCGACGAACTCGCTCCGGGAGCAACTGCGTACGGCTCGTACGACGCGTTGGTCGCGGACTCCTCGGTCGACGTCGTGTACGTCGCTTCCCCTCACAGCGAGCACCGCGATCACGCACTGGCGGCCATCCGCGCCGGCAAGCACGTGCTCGTTGAGAAAGCCTTCACGCGCAACGCGACCGAAGCGCGTGAGGTGTTTGATGCGGCGCGCGAAGCGGGGGTCTTCTGCATGGAGGCCATGTGGTCACGCTTCCTGCCCCACTACGACGTCGTTCGTCGTGCGGTGGACACCGGACTCATCGGCGACCTCAAGTGGATCGCCGCCGACCATGGCCAGGCTCTCCACCCCGACGGCCCGCAGCGGCTGAGCGATCCTGCTCTCGCCGGAGGGGCGCTGCTCGACCTCGGGGTCTACCCCCTGTCGTTCGCCGCGATGCTCGTACCCGAGTTCACCACGGTGAGCGCCCGGGGGACGCTCACCGATGAAGGCGTCGACGAGTCCGAGGTCATCGTGCTCACGGCTGCCGACGGCGTCGTCGCCCAGGCTGCGACGACGATGGCCACCCAGACACCGAACACGGCCGTCGTCGCCGGCACGAAGGGACGCCTCGAGATCGACGGCTGGTTCTACTTCCCGACGCGAGTGCGGCTTCTCGCGAACGATGGGCAGCTGCTCGACGAGTACCGCTCCGCCGACACGATCCACGCCCTCCACTACGAGGCCGCCGAGGCGGCGCGCCTCATCGCGGCGGGGGATCGCGAGTCGCCGCTCATGACCCACGCCGAAACGCTGCGTGTCATGGACCTCATGGACGAGGTGCGTCGTCAGCTGGGCGTCGTCTACCCCGGCGAGTGACCTCACGGACTCGTCGCTTCGCCTCTGGACGGAACTGAGTGAGCGTTGCCCCGGTGGAGAACGGTCTCGGCCGGGGCAACGTTCGTGAGGGATGGGTCGGTCAGGCGCGGGTGAACCACACCGTGACGTCGGTCGGCACCGTGAGGTCGTCACGCTCGTCGCTGCGCACGACCACGACAGCACCATCGGGCAGCGTCGTGTCCGCACCGAAGTTCGTCACACACCACAGGTCCTCGTGGCCATCACGCGAGTTGACGAAGACGACCGTGTCGGCTGGCCCCTCCACCCACGTGAGGGTGCCCTCACCGAGGCGACGGGCGCGGCGTTCGCACAGCATGTGGCGGTAGAACTCGAGGGTCGATCCGGGCACGCCGTCCTGCTGGTCGACGGCGAGGTCGCCGTAGACGTCGGGCTGCGGCAGCCAGGGGGCGTCTGCGGAGCCGAAACCGAACGACGGAGCGTCCTTGACCCAGGGCATCGGGACGCGGCAGCCGTCGCGGCCGGCTTCGGTGTGACCCGAACGCTCCCACGTCGGGTCCTGACGGGCTTCGTCGGCCATCGTCGTGTGCTCGGGCAGGCCGAGCTCCTCACCCTGGTAGAGGTAGGCGCCGCCGGGCAGGGCCAGTTCCAGAGCCGTGGCGGCCTTGGCGCGACGCAGGCCGAGCGCGGCGTCCGGCTGCGGGTCCTCGGCACGAATGCCGTTGGGGCGCGGTTCACCGATCGGCAGTGCCAAACGCGTGGCGTGACGCACGACGTCGTGGTTGCTCAGCACCCACGTCGTCGGTGCCCCGACGGCGTCGTTCGAGGCGTACGAGGACGTGATGCTCTCGCGCATGTCGGCGGCGCGCCACGGCGTTTCGAGGAAGGCGAAGTTGAAGGCCTGGTGGAACTCGTCCGGGCGTACGTAGCGCGCGAGACGCTCCGGCGGGTTGACCCAGGCCTCCGCGCACATCGCCCGGTCGCCGGCCGAGTCGTAGCCGTCGGCGTCGACGGGGTTGTAGGAGTCGAGCACCTCACGCCACGCGCGGTAGATCTCGTGGACGCCGTCCTGATCCCACATCGGGCCGCCGTTGTCGTGGTTCGCGTCGGAAAGTCCGGCCATCTTGGCGTGAGCGGAGTGGTCGGGCAGGCCATCGGCCTTGACGAGGCTGTGGGCCACATCGACGCGGAAACCGTCGACACCCCGATCCAGCCAGAACCTCAGGATGGAGAGGAACTCGGCTCGCACGGCCTCGTTGTTCCAGTTGAAGTCGGGCTGCTTGGGGTCGAACAGGTGCAGGTACCACTGCTCCGGGTTGCCGTCTGCGTCCGTGACGCGCGTCCAGGCGTTGCCGCCGAAGATGGCCTTCCAGTCGTTCGGCGCCTCCTCGCCGTTCTCGCCCTTGCCGTCGCGGAACATGTAGCGCTCACGCTCCGGCGAACCGGGGCCGGCCGCGAGGGCGGCCTTGAACCACTCGTGCTCGTCGGAGGAGTGGTTGGGCACGAGGTCGACGATGACGCGCAGGTCGAGTTCGTGGGCGCGTGCGATGAGGTCGTCGGCGTCGCTGAGCGATCCGAAGAGCGGGTCGATGTCGCGGTAGTCGGCGACGTCGTAGCCGGCGTCCGCCATGGGCGAGCGGTAGAAGGGGGAGATCCACAGGGCGTCGACACCGAGGTCGCGCAGGTAGGGCAGCTTCGAGGTGATGCCCGGCAGGTCGCCGACGCCGTCACCGTTCGAGTCGACCCACGAGCGCGGGTAGACCTGGTAGATCGTCGACGAGCGCCACCACTCGGCCTCTGGCGTCTGGTCGTGGGCGGGTGCGGACTGGCTGTTCCAGGTGGTCGTTTGGCTCACCGACCCAGTGTGCCAACCGAGGTCTGCCCACGCGAAACGCGTTTCACCGTTGGGCGGCAGGGCCAGACTCAGCGGATCGGGTTCTCCGGTTCAGGGCCGGGGGTGTTGACGAGGCTGTACGCAGCACGCACGAGGTAGTCGCGCAGGAGCGCATCGAGTTCCGGCTCGAGATCGACGGCGTCGCAGGCAGCCATGATGTGGGTGAGCCAGCGGTCACGCTGCTCCGGTGTGACGGCGAACGGCATGTGACGCATCCGCAGGCGCGGGTGCCCGCGCTCCTCGGAGTACGTCGTCGGGCCGCCCCAGTACTGCTCGAGGAACATCTCGAAACGGTGCTTCGCCGGTTCGAGATCCTCCTCGGGGTAGAGCGCGCGCAGTTTCTCGTCCGAGGCCACGCCGTCGTAGAACACCTCGACGAGACGGTGGAACGTCGCGTGGCCTCCGAACCTCTCGTACAGGGTTGCCTCACTCATGTGCCCAGTCTTTCACCCGCCGCCGATTACTTGACCGGCGGCAGGTTCGGGTTGACGCCGACGTAGCCCGGCACGAGCGGTGGAGCCTTCACCCCGGCGTTCTCCAGCGCGATGACCGCGCGGCGTCGCAGTTCGCGCGTCACACCGAAGTTCTCGTTCGGTGCCGTCTTGGCGATGATCCGGAAGGTCATCGCGCCTCCTCCGACCGATTCGACACCCGCGACGTCGGGGCGCTCGATGAGCTTGGCGCTCCACGTCTCGTCCTGCCACAGCGCGTCGACGACCTCGTCGAGCACCGAGGTGACCTTGTGAATGTCCGCGTCGTACGACACCGGGACGTCGACGAGCGATGTCGACCACCCCTGGGAGCGGTTCGCGACGCGGATGATCTCGCCGTTGCGCACGTACCAGACGACGCCGTTGGCGTCGCGCAGCCGAGTGATGCGCAGCGTCACCTCCTCGACGGTGCCGACGGCTTCTCCGGTGTCGATGACATCGCCGACGCCGTACTGGTCCTCGAAGATCATGAAGATGCCCGACAGATAGTCCTTGACGAGCGACTGCGCACCGAAACCGACGGCGACACCTGCCACGCCGGCGCTCGCCATGAGCGGGCCTAGCTGGATGCCGAGCTGCGCGGCGACCGTGAGGGTGGCGACGGCGAGGACGACGACCGTCGTCACCGACCGCAGGAGCGAGCCCATCGTTGCCGCGCGCTGTCGGCGGCGTTCGTCGTCGAGGCCAGCGGCGGCCCGCAGACGGGCCCTCGCGGGGGAGAGAGCGCCCTCCTCGCCGACGACCTCCGGCGTGGTGCTTCGCGTCTCCATCGCGTGGACCGCGCGGGTGATGGCCCGGTGCAGGATCCAGCGCACGGCCAGGGCTCCCAGGACGACCACGACGATCTGCAGCGGAGTGCCGACCAGCCACTCCCATCCCTCGGGCAGGGAGGCGGCGTGGGGGACGAAGGACGGTGCAGCCATGCCTGCCATCCAACCATCCCGCCGAACGTCTGGAACGGCCAGGAGCGTCTGCCAGAATTGCCCTATGCCCGGCACTCCTTCCCTCAACGAACTCGCGAACGCCCACGGCGTTGCCACCCATGTCCGCGACGGCTCGGGACGCGCCCGAGCGGTCGCGCCGGAGGTCGTCGAGGCGGTGCTCACCTCGCTGGGCGTCGAATGCAGCGAAGACGCGGCGCCGAGTGCCGATCGCCATGGAGGAGGCACGCCTTCCGTGGTGGGCCTTCCTGACGCACTCGTCCTGCGCGAGTCCTGGACCCCGAGTGTCACGCTCACCGTGCCCGCGACCGCTGAGTTCGAGGCGCGCATCGTGCTCGAGGACGGCAGCATCGTCCCCCTCGAGCGTGACGATGAACTCGACGCTCCATCGGACACCGGCAGCGAGTCCGAAGGTGAGGACGAGGACAAGAGCGAAGATGGGGAGGACGAGAGCGACGCAGCCGGCGAGAGCGACAGCACATCTCCTCAGGTCGTCGACCTCGACCTGCCCGGCGATCTTCCTCTGGGCTACCACGAACTTCAGGTGAGCGCAGGGGGCCGTCGTCACGTCCGTCCGGTCGTCGTCACGCCCGCGACGATGACCCTGCCGCCCGATCTGGCCGCCAAGCGCGGCTGGGGAGTGGCCGGCCAGCTCTACGCCGTGCGGTCCGAGCGCTCGTGGGGCATCGGCGATGCAGCAGACCTCGCCGAACTCGGCACATGGGCCGCCCGAAGCGGTGCGGACTACGTCAACGTCGGCCCGGTGAACGCGGCCGATCCCGTGCCCACGATCGACCCCAACCCGTATCGCCCCGCGAGCCGTACGGCGCTCGACCCTCTCGCGATCCGCGTCGAGGAGGTGCCCGAGATCGGTTATCTCTCGGCCGCGGAGCACCAACTCGTCGAGTGGCACGGCGACGACGCCCGCCGTCTCAATCTCACGGACGAGGTAGACCGCGACGCGGTCTGGGAGTCGAAGCGAGCCGCGTTGCGGATGATCTTCAACGTCGAGCGTTCCCACCGCCGTCGTCGCGACTTCGGGCACTTCGTCGAGTCCGAGGCGGGTTGGCTGTTCGACTACGCGACGTGGTGCGTCATTGCGCTGAAACACGGTCTTCCGGCGAGCACATGGCCCGAGGAACTGCAGAATCCGCGCAGCCCCGAGGTAGCCGCCTTCCGCGAGGAGCACGCCGACGACGTCGAGTTCGAGGCGTGGCTGCAGTGGGTCGCCGGCGCACAGTTCGCTGATGCGCAGCGTGAGGTGAAAGCGGCCGGCATGCGCATCGGTGTCATGCACGACATCGCTCCTGGCATCATCGACGGTGGCTTCGAGGAGTGGGCCTGGCCGGAGGCGTTCGCCGCCGACATGCGTCTCGGAGCGCGCGCCGCGGACGGCACGGTCGTCGATCTCGGCCTTGCTGCGATGAAGCCCTCGGCGCTCGCCGAGAACGGCTACGCACAGTGGCGTGACGTCGTGCGTCGCACCCTCGCTCGCAGTGGCGCACTGCGGGTGGAGCGCATCGGCACCCTGTTCCGCCAGTGGTGGATACCGCAGCCGTCGGCGGCCGAGAACGCTGCGGACGCGGGTACCTACGTTCAGTTCGACCACGAGGCACTCATCGGAATTCTGCTGCTCGAGGCGCATCGGGCGGGCGCGCTCGTCGTGGCCGGTGACGAGGACGAAACCGAGCCGTGGATCCGCGACTACCTCGCCGAGCGCGGTGTCGTTTCCTCGGCCGTGCTCCTCGACGACACCGAGGGGAGCGGCTCGCGAGACCCGAAGAAGCTGCCCGAGCTCGCCATGACCTCGCTCGGCGCCAAGGACGCGCCCCCGAGCGCAGCACTGCTCACGGGATCTCACCTCGAGGAGGCACGTCGATACGGTCTGCGCGACGACCACGCTGCCTACGAGGAGCGCGCCGGGAAGCGTCGCAAGGCTCTCGTCGAGGCCCTCGCGGCGCGCGGTCTCATGACGCCGCGCGCGAGTGTGGAGGACCAGGTGGGGGCCCTGCACCGTTATCTGGCATCGGCCCCGAGCCTGCTGCTCACGGTCCGTGTCGCCGATCTCGTGGGCGATCAGCGCATCGTGGGCGAGCACGGCGTCACCCACGTGCATGCCCTGTGGCGTCGCCCCGTCGCGGGCCCTGACGAGTCGGGGGTGAGCTTGGACGATCTCATGACCTCGCGTCGTGCCAAGCGGGTCATCCGGGTGGTGCGGGCGCGCAGCTGAGCCTCGAGCACGGCTCGACGAAGGGGCCCCCGACACGAATCGTGTCGGGGGCCTCCTTCCGGTAATCAGTCCGGATCAGGCGCGAGCGTCGAACTCCTGCGCCGTGACGGCTCGGGCGACGGCGTCACGGTTCTCGGCGACCGTGCGCACGAGACCCGCGGGGGAGTCGCTGTGCGACGAGAGCCACTGCTGCGCGGCGTCGAGCAGCTGCGGTCCGGCCAGCGCCATCGGGAACAGCGACGAGATGCCCAGCTCCGCGATGTGGTGGGTGCGCCCTGCCCAGTAGTCCTCGGCCATCGCGAAGTACTTCTCGACATACGGCTCGAGCAGGCTCACGTCGTGAACGTGTCCGAATCCCGCCGCCGTCTCGGCGATCGTCTGGTTGGCCAGCTCGTCGGAGTCGACGACGGACGACCATGCGGCCGCCTTCGCCTCGGACGTCGGCAGCGACGCGCGAGCTCGTGCCGCGCGTTCGGCACCCGTGGCCGTGTTGTCGCGGGCCAGTTCGGCGTCGATCTCCGCGGCGTCGGCGGCACCTGCAGCGGCGAGCGACGTGAGCAGCGTCCAGCGCATCTCGGTGTCGACGGTGAGACCGTCGAGGGTGCGCTCACCCGAGAGCAGCGCACGAACGAACGCAACATCTTCCTCGCTCTGGGCGAAGGATGCGAACGTCTGCACGAGCTGCAGCTGGGCGTCGCTGCCGGCTTCGGCTTCCTCGGCCAGGGAGCGCAGCCCGCCCGTCGCGTCGGCGACGAGCTTCTCGCGCTTGGCGGGCGCCGAGTACGTGAGTGCGGCGGTGGACATCTGGCCGAGCAGGGTGCGCAGCAGCGTCGAGTCGTCCTCGCCCGGCAGGGTCGCAAGCGCCATGCGGACGAAGTCGCCCGCCGGCATCTGCGCATCGCGCGTCATGTCCCAGGCCGCACCGAGCACGAGCGCACGGGGCAGCGAGCTGGTGAAGGCGCGCGGGTGAGCAATGGCGGTGGCGAGGCTGCGCTCGTCGAGACGGATCTTGGCGTAGGCGAGGTCGTCGTCGTTGACGAGGAGCAGATCCGGCTGCTCCACCCCGACGAGCTCGGTGACCTCGGTGCTCTCACCCGTGACGTCGAGCTCCACCCGCTGCGTACGCACGAGGGTGTCGCCCTCGAGGCGGTAGCACCCCACGGCGAGACGGTGGGGGCGCAGCGTCGGCAGTTCGTTCGTCGCGCTCTGTTGGATGAGCACGCGCGTCATGACACCGGAGCCGTCGACCTCGACGACCGGGCGCAGCGTGTTGACGCCGGCCGTTTCGAGCCACTGCTTCGACCAGGACGACAGGTCGCGGCCACTCGTCGATTCCAGCTCGCCGAGCAGCTGGGGCAACGTCGTGTTCTGCCACGCGTACTTCGCGAAGTACGCGCGCAGGCCGGCGGTGAACGACTCGCGCCCGACGTAGGCGACGAGTTGCTTGAGCACCGAGGCGCCCTTGGCGTACGTGATGCCGTCGAAGTTCACCTCGACGTCGGCGAGGTCACGGATCGGGGCGACGATCGGGTGTGTGGAGCTCAGCTGGTCCTGGCGGTACGCCCACGCCTTCTCCGAGGTGCCGAACGTCGTCCAGGCGCTCTCCCAACGGGTGGCTTCGGCCTGCGCCGTCGTCGAGGCCCACTCGGCGAACGACTCGTTGAGCCACAGGTCGTTCCACCACTTCATCGTGACGAGGTTGCCGAACCACATGTGGGCGAGCTCGTGCAGCACGGTGAGGGCGCGGCGCTCGATGATGGCCTCGCTCACCTTGGCGCGGAAGACGTACATCTCCGTGAAGGTGACGCAGCCCGCGTTCTCCATGGCGCCCATGTTGTACTCGGGCGTGAAAATCTGGTCGTACTTAGTGAACGGGTAAGGCTGGTCGAACTCGTTCTCGAAGAACGCGAAGCCGCGCTTGGTGATGTCGAAGATCTCGTCGGCGTCCATGTGGGGCGCGAGCGACTTGCGGCAGTAGACGCCGAGCGGCACGGTGCCCGCGCGGGACGTCACTTCGTCGGTGTACTTCTCGTACGGGCCGGCCACGAGGGCCGTGATGTAGCAGGAGATGCGCGGCGTCGCCCCGAAGCGCCACGTGGCCGCCGGCTCGGTCTCACCGTTGGGGCCGGTGTAGGTCGTCTCCGCCGGCTGCGGCTCGGGCGTCGGCTCGTTGGAGAGCACCTGCCAGCGGGCCGGGGCGGTGACGGTGAAGGTGAAGCTCGCCTTGAGGTCCGGCTGTTCGAACACGGGGTACATGCGTCGCGCGTCGGGTACCTCGAACTGGGAGTAGAGGTAGACCTCGTTGTCAGCCGGGTCGACGAAGCGGTGGAGGCCCTCACCCGTGTTCATGTACCGGCCGACGGCATCGACGCGAACCTCGTTCTCGGCCGCGAGGTTCGGCACGCGCACGCGGGCGCCGTCCCACTCGACGGCGATGTCCTCACCGCCGACCACCACGCGGTCCACGCTCTCGCCGAGGAAGTCGAGCCAGGTCTCACTGCCCGGCGTGGCGCTGAAACGGACCGTCGACGACGTCGTGAACGTCTCGGCTCCCGTCGTGAGGTCGAGCGTGATGTCGTAGGAGTCGACAGCGATGTTGGCGCTGCGCTCCAGGGCTTCCTCGCGTGTGAGGTTCGAGCCGGTCACGGCGTCGGTTCCTTCCTGAAGGCGATGGGGGGAGGCGACGCAGTTCGCTGAGGCGCGCTCGCGCCCGAGTGGTCGCCGTCGACCATCCTTGCACGGGGGTGAAGGTGGCAGGATGGATTGCACGAGCGTTTTTCGCGGTACGACCCGCGGGCCGAGGCGTGCCGCGCTCGAACGTGCTCGACCAGCTCCACGACCCGCTCGACCGAGAGAGAAACATGCGCATCCACGTCGGTGGCGACCACGCCGCCTTTGAAACCCAGCAGGCCCTCGTCGACTTCCTCACCGCTGAGGGGCACGACGTCGTCAACCACGGGCCCACCGAGTACGACGCGGAGGACGACTACCCGGTGTTCGTGCTGCGCGCGGCCGAGGCGGTGCGTGACGACGCCGACTCGCTCGGCTTCGTCCTGGGCGGTTCGGGCAACGGCGAGCAGATGGCGGCGAACAAGGTCGAGGGTATTCGTGCGGCCTTGTGTCTGACGCCGGAGTTCGCCTCCTTGGCGCGCGAGCACAACGGTGCGCAGATCGCCTCGATCGGTGGCCGCTTCGTCACGATCGAGCAGGCGAAGGAGATTGCCCGCACCTTCATCACGACGCAGTTCACCGGCGTCGAGCGTCACGCGCGCCGCATCGCCATGGTCGAGGCCTACGAGACGGACGGCACGCTGCCGCCGCTGTGAGTCACTGACACCCGAGCGCCGGGCCCCGCATGCCGTGCGGGCCCGGTGCTTGCGCTTTGTCCACAGGCGCCTCGTGAGACGTTTGTCACCCCGGATAGAATGGCATCTGTGGTTCTTGACGTCACGAGCGAGCGGGTGCGCCCCCAGCGGTCGGTGCGCCGCATCGTGACGCCCCGGCGCAACTCCTCGCGCCTGCTCGCGGCGGTCATCACGTTCCTCACCCTCGTCGCGACACTGGCCGGTATCAGCTTCCCCGGCACGGTTTCCCAATCGGTTTTCGTGCCGCTCATCGTGTGCGCCGGGTTCCTCCTGTCGGGGCGCACCCTGGCTCGGGCCATCGCCGTCGTCGTGGCGGGTTACCTCGTGGTCGTCGCGTACGCCTGGGGTGATCGCGCCGTCGAGTGGTCGGTGGCGTGCGTCGTCCTCGCCGTCGTCGGCCTCGTGTTCTTCGTGACGCGCAACGTGCAGGCACTCGGTGTGCCACTCAGCGTGGGTTCCGGCATGCTCAAGGACCTTCGCGAGCGGCTCGACCGTCAGGCACTCGCCCCCGAACTTCCCGACGACGTGCGTATGGAGCACTGCGTCCTGCCCGCGAAGGGTGGGGCGTTCAGCGGCGACTTCGTCGTCTGCGCCCGACACGGCGACCAGCTCGACGTGGCTCTCACCGATGTCTCCGGCAGTGGCCACTCCGCAGGGATGCGCGCGCTGCTCCTCTCGGGTGCACTGAGCGGGTTGCTCGGGGAAACGGATCCGGCCGGCTTCCTGCCGGCGGCCAACCGCTACCTCATTCGTCAGGGCTGGCGTGACGGTTTTGCCTCCGCCATCCACATCGCCCTCGACCTGCGGACCGGCTCGTACAGCATCGGGACCGCGGGCCACCCCAGTGCGGCGCACTACCACGCGGACTCGCGCCGCTGGGAGATGGTCACCGGTGCCGAGGGGTTGCTCCTCGGCCTCTTCGAGCAGGGACGGGACGACTTCTCCCGTGCGGCAGGGATGCTCGCGCCGGGTGATGTCGTCGTGTTCTACAGCGATGGCGTCGTCGAGGGTCCCGGCGGCGACATCACCGCCGGGACGCAGCGCCTGCTCGCCATGACGCAGTCGGCAATCAGCGAGGGTCTCACGGGCGGCGCTCATCGCATCTGCACGACCTCCGCCGCCCTGGGCGGCGACGACGACCGCTCCGTCGTCGTCATCTGGCGCGACGGCAACCGCCGCTACCGACGTCCGATGCTCTGAGCCACGCAGGAACGTTCGCCGCAAAAGGGCGTGGTCGGGCGCGCTCGCCCCGGCGCACAGCAAAAGGGCCCCTCGGACGCGTTGTCCGAGGGGCCCTTTTGAAGTTTCAGGCGTCAGCCCGAGATCACTGACCGCCGCCGAGGCCGTCGAGCTTCTCGTTGGCGAAGTCCTGACCCTTGTCGATCTTGTCAGCGTGCTCGCCGCCCGTACGGTCGTCGGCGAAGTCACCCGCCTTCTCGACGCCCTGGTCGAGCTTGTCGGGGTTCTGCTCGGCGAAGTCGCTGGCCTTGTCCTTGGCGCTGTCGAAGATTCCCATGCTGATCCTCCTGTGTAGTCGGAACACTGTGCCGGGGGTTCCCGGACTTGGTTCCCACCCCAACACAAATTCAGGTCGGAGTCGAGAGTTCGCGTTCACCATGTGGCGCAAACTGCGACCTGACGCGGCGCGGGCAGCTGCGGTGCGCGAGGCGCGCATCGAGTGCGCTAGCATGTGGGCCGAACATGCGGGCGTAGCTCAATGGTAGAGCCTCAGTCTTCCAAACTGATTACGCGAGTTCGATTCTCGTCGCCCGCTCCACACCGCGAACGGCGGCCCTCACCACGAGGGCCGCCGTTCGTCGTTCCTGGCAGGTGCCAGAGCCGGTGAGGCCGCGGCTTGTGCGAGAATGCGGTGTTCACACGAGGTTGTGAGCGGGGTATGGCGCAGCTTGGTAGCGCGTCCGCTTTGGGAGCGGAAGGCCGCAGGTTCGAATCCTGTTACCCCGACCGTTAGCATGGACAGAAGTTCATGTACGGCGAGCCGCGCCGTGCAATGAGGCGCCAGGACGCAGCAGGCGTCCCGCCTCGCCGGTCGCGGCTCGTGACCCATCCCATCGACTACTGGAGTACACGCTGTGAAGAGCGCTGTCGAGACCCTCAACCCGACGCGGATCAAGCTGACCGTCGACGTGACTGCCGAGGAGCTCAAGCCGAGCCTGGACAAGGCGTACAAGACGATCGGCGAGCAGGTTCAGATCCCCGGCTTCCGCAAGGGCAAGGTTCCCGCGAAGCTCATCGAGCAGCGCTTCGGCCGTGCAGCCGTCGTGCAGGAGGCCGTCAACGAGGCGCTCCCCGAGCTGTACACCAACGCGATCGTCGAGAACGACATCAAGCCGCTCGGTCAGCCCGAGGTCGACATCACCGACTTCCCGCTCGACGAGGGCCAGGGCCTGACGTTCACCGCTGAGGTCGACGTCCGCCCCGAGATCAAGCTCCCCGCCTTCGACACCCTCGAGGTCGAGGTCGACCCGATCGAGGTCAGCGACGCCGACCTCGAAGAGCGCATCACCGAGCTGCGTGAGCGCTTCGGCACGCTCAAGGGCGTCGAGCGCAAGGCCAAGAAGGGCGACTTCGTCTCCATCGACCTGTCCGCCACGATCGACGGCAACGAGATCGACTCCGTCTCGGGCGTCTCCTACGAGATCGGCTCGGGCACGATGCTCGAGGGCCTCGACAAGGCGCTCACCGGCCTCAAGGCCGGCGAGGAGACCACCTTCACGTCGCCGCTGGCCGGTGGCGAGCACGAGGGCCAGGACGCCGAGTGCACCGTCAAGATCGAGTCGGTCAAGGAGCGCGAGCTCCCCGAGCTCGACGACGAGTTCGCCCAGCTGGCCTCGTCCTTCGACACGCTCGACGAGCTGAAGGCCGACCTGCGCTCCGAGGTCGAGCGCACGAAGCGCTTCGAGCAGGGCGTCCAGGCCCGTGACAAGGTGCTCGACGCGCTTCTGGAGGCCATTGACATCCCCGTCCCGGACGGCGTCGTCAACGAAGAGGTGCACAACCACCTCGAGGGCGAGAACCGCCTCGACGACGACGAGCACCGCGCTGAGGTCACCGAGAGCACCCGCAAGCAGGTCGCCACGCAGCTCCTGCTCGACGAGATCGTCGAGTCCCAGGAGATCCAGGTCGGCCAGGAGGAGCTCATCGAGTACCTCATCATGTCGGCGCAGCAGTACGGCATGGACCCGAACACCTTCGCCCAGGCGCTCGACGCCCAGGGCCAGGTGCCGGCCATCATGGGTGAGGTCGCTCGCCGCAAGGCGCTCGCCACGGTCCTCGAGTCCGCCAAGGTCAAGGACACCGCGGGCAACGTCGTCGACCTCAACGAGGCCGTCGACACCGGTGACGACGAGGCCGACGCGGACGAGAAGCCCGCCGAGGAGAAGCCAGCCAAGAAGGCAGCTGCGAAGAAGAGCACGGCCAAGAAGGCCGCTGCCAAGGACGGCGACGAGAAGCCGGCCAAGAAGGCTGCCGCGAAGAAGAGCACGGCCAAGAAGGCCGCTGCCAAGGACGGCGACGAGAAGCCGGCCAAGAAGGCAGCTGCCAAGAAGAGCACGGCCAAGAAGACCGCGACGAAGAAGGCTGCCGACGACAAGTGATGTCGCCGCAGGCCTGAACGCCAGCAGGAGCGCGGCTCCGCACGCACACCCGGTGCGAGCGGAGCCGCGCCTCGTCATCGGGCCGCAGTTTTGCGTGTGCCTCGCGGGAGTCGGTCAGCGCCCGCGCTTGCGCCCAGGGCGAACACCGGCCGGGACGGGGACGAAAGTCGCGGGCCCGCGCGTTAGGGTCAGTGAAGAGTTCAAGCATGGTGTCACCCGCGTGCCGGGTGGCAGATTCGGATGGAGTGATCCCTTGACGACAGCCAAGTCCTCGGACGTGGTCATGGCGAGCCAGCAGATGGCTGCCGGTCTCGACGACCAGATCTACAACCGCCTCCTCAAGGAGCGCATCATCTTCCTCGGATCGGACGTGCGCGACGACAACGCGAACGCGATCTGCGCGCAGCTTCTCCTGCTGGCTGCCGAGGACCCGGAGAAGGACATCTGGCTCTACATCAACTCCCCGGGTGGTTCGGTGACGGCCGGTATGGCCATCTTCGACACGATGCAGTGGGTGCCGAACGACGTGTGCACCGTGGCCATGGGCCTCGCTGCCTCGATGGGCCAGTTCCTGCTGTCCGCCGGCGCTCAGGGCAAGCGCTACGCGACGCCGCACGCGCGCATCATGATGCACCAGCCCCTCGGTGGCATTCAGGGAACGGCGTCCGACGTCAAGACCCAGGCCGAGCAGCTGCTGCACATCAAGGAGCAGATGGCCGAGCTCATCGCAGAGCACACGGGTCAGCCGGTCGAGAAGATCGAGGCCGACTCGGACCGCGACCGCTGGTTCACGGCGAACGAGGCCAAGGAGTACGGCTTCGTCGACCACGTCTTCGAGCGTTCTTCGGACGCGACGAAGTCGTCCAACTGATCGCCGCCCGCGACTACTGACGGAGTAATTCAATGAACTACACGAACCCGACGGGCGCTCACGGCGGCGTGACGGCGCCGATGCCCACGAGCCGCTACATCCTGCCGCAGTTCGAGGAGCGCACCTCCTACGGCACGAAGCGCCTCGACCCGTACACGAAGCTGTTCGAGGACCGCATTATCTTCCTCGGCGTCCAGGTCGACGACGCGTCGGCCGACGACATCATTGCGCAGCTCATCGTCCTGGAATCGCAGGACCCGGACCGCGACATCCTCATGTACATCAACTCGCCCGGTGGCTCGTTCACGGCCCTCACGGCGATCTACGACACGATGCAGTACATTCGCCCGGACGTGCAGACGTTCGTGCTCGGCCAGGCCGCTTCGGCCGCCGCTGTGCTGCTGGGTGCCGGTGCGCCGGGCAAGCGTTTCGCGCTGCCGAACGCTCGCGTTCTCATCCACCAGCCGGCCATGGAGGGCTCGGGTGGCCAGGCCTCCGACGTCGAGATCCAGGCCAACGAGATCATGCGTATGCGTGACTGGCTGGAGGAGACGCTGGCGAAGCACTCCGGTCGCAGCCTCGAGCAGGTGCGAGCCGACATCGACCGCGACAAGATCCTCACGGCCGAGATGGCCAAGGAGTACGGTCTCGTCGACGAGGTGCTGCAGAGCCGCAAGGCCTCGCTCGAGCAGTGATGCCTCGCGCTGTGAACGCGACGTGACGACACGAACGCGCCGGTGCCCTTCGGGGGTGCCGGCGCGTTCGCGTAGGTGACGCGGGCTTTCCGCCGGTGGCGAACAGGCTCGCGTCGAGCCGCCACGCGCGGTTCAATGATGGGGGAGACGTGCGCGGTGAACTACCGTCGTACGGTGCACTTCACGGGGCGATCCCCGTGTTGTCTAGGTAGGACGACGAAGGGAACGACCGGTGGCACGAGTGGGCGAGAGCAGCGATCTGCTCAAGTGTTCGTTCTGTGGCAAGAGCCAGAAGACGGTCAAGAAGCTGATTGCCGGCCCCGGCGTCTACATCTGTGACGAGTGCATCGACCTGTGCAACGAGATCATCGAGGAAGAGCTGACCGACTCGGTCGATCTCGGCCTCGAGAAGCTGCCGAAGCCGCGCGAGATCTTCGACTTCCTGCGCGAGTACGTCATCGGCCAGGACGCCGCCAAGCGCGCCCTCGCCGTCGCGGTCTACAACCACTACAAGCGCGTCCAGGCGTCCGACTCGACGTCGAAGGACCCGGTGGAGATCGCCAAGTCCAACATCCTGCTCATCGGCCCCACCGGCTGCGGCAAGACCTACCTCGCCCAGACGATGGCCAAGATGCTCAACGTCCCGTTCGCCATCGCGGACGCCACGGCGCTGACGGAGGCCGGCTACGTCGGTGAGGACGTCGAGAACATCCTGCTCAAGCTACTGCAGGCCTCCGATTTCGACACGAAGAAGGCCGAGACCGGCATCATCTACATCGACGAGATCGACAAGGTGGCCCGCAAGAGCGAGAACCCGTCGATCACGCGCGACGTCTCCGGTGAGGGCGTGCAGCAGGCGCTGCTCAAGATCCTCGAGGGCACGGCCGCCTCGGTGCCGCCCCAGGGTGGGCGCAAGCACCCGCACCAGGAGTTCATCCAGATCGACACGACGAACGTGCTGTTCATCGTCGGTGGTGCGTTCGCGGGCCTCGAGAAGATCATCGAGGACCGCAACGGCAAGAAGGGCCTCGGCTTCGGCTCGCAGCTGCACACGCCCGCCGGTGGCGATGCCTCGATGGCCGAGGTGCAGCCCGAGGACCTCATGAAGTTCGGCCTCATCCCCGAGTTCATCGGTCGTCTGCCCGTCATCACGACCGTCGAGCCGCTCGACCGTAAGGGCATGGTGAGCATCCTCACCGAGCCGAAGAACGCCCTCGTCAAGCAGTACAAGCGCATGTTCGAGATCGACGGTGTGAAGCTCGAGTTCACTCCCGATGCCCTGGACGCCGTCGCCGAGCAGGCGATGAGCCGCGGCACCGGCGCTCGCGGTCTGCGCGCCATCCTCGAAGAGGTGCTCCTGCCGGTGATGTTTGACGTGCCAAGCGAGGACGACATCGACAAGGTCGTCGTCACCCGCGAGGTCGTGCTCGACCGCGTCGACCCGACGATCGTGCGTCGCCGCGCCGCCTGATTCACGCGCTCGCCGTCACGCCTGAGTGCGAGAACGAACGAAGCGGCCCTGACCTTGTGAAAGGTCAGGGCCGCTTCGTCGTGTCACTGCGTCACTTCTGCTTCGGCGGGGGAGGCGTGAGCTCTGCGTCGCGCACGACGAGCGTTGCGCCCTCGGTCTCCTCGACCGCCGTCGTCATACCGGTGATGCGACCTGCAGCGCGCAGATCGGCCTCACCCTTCTCGGCGGCTGCGAGAGCGTCAGCCGGGCCCGCGAGCGTCATCGACGTGACCTCGGCACGCATGCCGAGCTTCGCGTCCGACTTGGCGCGGCGCACACCCGCGAGAGCCTGCGAGACCGCCGTGAGAACCTTCGGGTCGGCGTCGGCCGGGAGCGTCGAGCCTGTGACCGACGGCCACGGCGCGCGGTGGATCGAGTCCGCGTGCGTCCACGACCACACTTCCTCCGTGGCGTACGGCAACACCGGCGCGAAGAGGCGCAGCAGCACGTCGAGAGCGATGCGGACCGCAGCCTGGGCCGAAGCGGCCTCGGCGTCGCTGAACTTACCGTCACGGTTGTTGGCGCGCTCCTTGACGAGCTCGATGTAGTCGTCACAGAACGTCCAGAAGAACGTCTCGGTCAGCTCGAGGGAGCGGGTGTAATCCCAGGCCTCGAAGCCCTTCGTGGCGCGTTCGACGACGTCGTGCAGCGTGGCCAGCATCGACGTGTCGAGCGGCTGCGTCACGAGCGCGAGCAGGTCACCGTCGGCGGCGCTCGGCTCCGGCGTCAGGTACGCGAACTTCGAGGCGTTGAGGATCTTCATCGCGAGGCGACGGCCGACCTTCATCTGACCCGTGTCGTACGCGGCGTCGGTGCCGAGGCGCCCGGAGGCGGCCCAGTAGCGCACGGCGTCGGCGCCGAACTCCTTGACGACGTCCTCGGGCGTCTGCGCGTTGCCCTTCGACTTCGACATCTTCTTGCGGTCCGGGTCGAGGATCCAGCCGGAGATGGCCGTGTTCGTCCACGGCACCGAGCCGTTCTCGTGGTGCGCGCGCACCGCCGTCGCGAACAGCCAGGTACGGATGATGTCGTGGCCCTGCGGGCGCATGTCCATCGGGAAGATCTTGGCGAACAGCTCGGCGTCGCTGCCGTGGTCGCTGCCGTCGGCGATCGGCCAGCCGGTGGCGATCTGCGGCGACAGCGACGACGTCGCCCAGGTGTCCATGACATCCGGGTCGGCGACGAAGCCGCCCGCCTGACCGCGCTGGGACTCGTCGTAGCCCTTCGGCGCCTGACCCTGCGGGTCGATCGGCAGGTCGGCCTCGTCGGGCACGATCGGGTTGTCGTAGTCGGTCTCGCCCTGCGCGTCGACCGGGTACCAGATCGGGAACGGCACGCCGAAGAAGCGCTGGCGCGAGATGAGCCAGTCGCCGTGCAGGCCCTCGATCCAGTTCGTGTAGCGGCTCTGCATGAAGCCCGGGTGCCAGGTCATCTCATTGCCGCGTTCCACGAGGGCAGCGCGCAGGTCGGCGTCGCGGCCACCGTTCTTGATGTACCACTGGCGGCTCGTGACGATCTCGAGGGGCTTGTCGCCCTTCTCGAAGAAGTTGGCCTTGCGCTGGGTCTTCTTTGGCTCACCGTCGAGGTCGCCGGAGGCGATGAGCGCCTTGACGACGTTCTCGCGTGCCGTGAACGTCGTCTTCGTCGCGAGCTCCTCGGCGAAGAGCTGCTCGCCGGGACCGCCCGCGATCCACTCCGGGGTCTCGGCGGTGATGCGGCCGCTGCGGGTGATGATCGAGCGGGTCGGCAGCTGCAGTTCGCGCCACCACTGCACGTCGGTGAGATCACCGAAGGTGCAGCACATCGCGATGCCGGCACCCTTGTCCATCTCCGCCATCGGGTGCGAGAGGACCGGGATCTCGACGCCGAACAGCGGGCTCGTGACCGTGGTGCCGAACAGCGGCTGGTAGCGCTCGTCGTCCGGGTGCGCGATGAGCGCGACGACGGCGGGCAGCAACTCGGGGCGCGTCGTCTCGATGTAGACGCGGCCGTCGTCTGCGGCGTCGCTGTGGAACGCGACGCGGTGGTAGGCCCCCGGGTAGTCGCGCGCCTCGAGCTCGGCCTGGGCCACGGCCGTCTGGAACGTCACGTCCCACAGACCGGGAGCCTCTTGCTGGTAGGCCTCGCCGCGCGAAAGGTTGCGCAGGAAGGCCTGCTGGGCGACGGCGCGGGAGCGCTCGTCGATCGTGCGGTAGGAGACGTTCCAGTCGACGCTGATGCCCAGGCGACGGAAGAGGGCCTCGAAGGTTTCCTCGTCCTTGACCGTGAGCACGTCACACAGTTCGATGAAGTTCTGACGCCCGATGGGCTGCTGGTCGGCGGCCTTGACGCTCTTGCCCTCGGCGCCCTCGAGCGGCGGCGTGTAGTTCGGGATGTACGCCTTGGTCGCGTCACCGCGCACGCCGTAGTAGTTCTGCACGCGACGCTCGGTGGGCAGGCCGTTGTCGTCCCAGCCGATCGGGTAGAAGACCTCGCGGCCCTGCATGCGCTGGTAGCGCGCCATGCAGTCGGTGTGGGTGTAGCTGAACACGTGACCCACGTGCAGTGAACCGGACGCCGTCGGCGGGGGCGTGTCGATGGCGAAAACCTGCTCGCGCGGCAGGTCGAGGGCGCGCTCGCGGTCGAAGGTGTACGTGCCGTTCTGCTTCCATACCGCGCCCCACGTGTCTTCGAGTCCGTCGACGGTGGGCTTGTCCGGCATGGGACGAGCGGTGGGCGTGGAGTCAGCAGTCATGGGGCCATGTTTTCATGCCCTTTCACCTCGATGCGACAACGCCCGCGCCGTCCGCCTAGTCTTAGAAGGAATGGGCGTGCCCCGCGACAGCACGGGCGCGCGACGATGAGGCGTTCGCGCAGTGGCTGCGAGTCGGTGCGTGAACCCGAGAAGGAGTAAGTCCGATGAACTTTGACTCGCGTGGGTCCTTCGCGCTGGAGCCGTTCGTCTCGCGGTACGCCCCCACCCAGGTGACGCCGGTCGGGGAGGGCTTCCTCGAGTACGCGCAGGGCAAGCTGCCCTCGTCGCTCGTCGAGCTGTACCGCCGCCACGGCCTCGGCTGGTACGGCCAGCAGGAACTGTTGCTCGTCGACCCGAGCCGGTGGATGCCGGTGCTCGTCGAGTGGTTCGGCGCCGACGTGTCGAGCATTCCGTTCGCCGTGACGAGCTTCGGGCACGTGTACCACGTGGCTCCGTCGGGCCAGGTCGAGTGCCTCGACCCGCACTTCCTCACGAACATGGTGGTCGCCGGTTCTGTCGAGGAGTTCTTCACCGAGCACCTGCTCTCGCAGAGCTCACACCTTTCCGACCTGCGAGGCCCGCACCAGGGTGCGCGATCGAAGCTCGGCCCGCTGGGCGACGGCGAGCTGTACTACTTCACGCCGATGCTGCCGCTCGGCGGCTCCGTCAGCCCCGAGTCGCTGACGAAGGGCGACGGCGTGCAGCACGCGCTGCTGACCCACCGCATGGTCCGCGAGCAGCGCGGGCGCTGAGGCGCCTGCCGTACAGCAAGGGCCGGGTGCCAGTTCGAACTGGAACCCGGCCCTTGCTGTACGGGGTCGGTGAGGTCAGCGCTTGGCGGACCGTCGAGCAGCGACGGCGCCCGCTGCAGCTGCCGCTGCGACACCGGACAGGATCGTCAAGCCGGAGTTGCCCTTGTCACCACCCACGTGATCGGTTTGAACAATCGGGCCCGCAGCGCTGGCGGTCGAGTTCGACGGGGGCGGCGTCGACGTCGCGGGGGCCTCGCTTGCCGGGGTCGGGGCTGTCGTCGACGTTGCGGGAGCGGGAGCTGGCGTGGACGGGGCACGCTTGACGTATCCGTCGGGCAGGCCCCGGTCGCAGGCGACGCCATCGCGGTCGCGATCGAGTCCGAGGCGGTAGCCGGGCTCACTGGCCGAGATGGGGGCGGCGCGCGCTGCGATGGCCGCCGCGCAGTCCTTGTAGTAGACGCCGGGGACCGCCTGTGCTGGAGCGGCGACGCCTACGAGCACTGTCGCGCCTGCGCCGAGGACGGCAAGAGTGGAAAGTCGAGCCTTCATGGGGGCTCCTTCGAGAGAGAAGTGTGAATCAGGTCACATCAGACTAGTTGCGGACGGGGCGGGGGGAGCTGTTTTCGCAGAACATGTACGCCCCGCTGTGGGTGGACGCGGTTCCGCCTCCATCGCTTGAGCGACGAGACGGATTCGGTGCCAGAGCTACGTGCCGCATGCGTTGCCGACGAGGGGCGGTGCGACGGCACGAGGCGGGGCTGAACGTTGAGGAATCTGCCCGATTTCGGGCAAATAGTTGGTCTTCGTTCGCCTTGGCCGCACTCTTGAGACGTGCCCGATGAGGAACTCGTACAGCGCATCGCGGTGAGCACCGGCTTGCCGACGAACGAGGCAGCGCGCGTCATCGACGACGTACTCGCCTTCTACGACGAACCGGTCGAGGAATACGTGCGTCGTCGGCACGCGCATCTTCAGCTCTACGGCACCCGCAACGCAGAGGCGTTTCGCGTCATCGCGGACGAACTGCGAACCCGACCCGTCAAGGCTCCGCAGCTGAGCGAGCGGCAACTGCGCCGCATCGTCTACGGCTGAGCCCCTCGCAAAGGAATACGAAATGTGTGGAATCGTCGGCTACGTGGGCAGGAAGGCCGCCGCCCCGTCCCTCATCGAGGGGCTTACCCGTCTCGAATACCGCGGCTACGACTCGGCAGGCGTCGCGGTTCTCGGACCGAAGGGCACGACACGCGTACGGACCGTTGGTCGTGTGCGCGCGCTCGAAGCCGCGCTGCCCAAGCGCCTCTCGGGCAGGATCGGCATCGGACACACCCGTTGGGCCACCCACGGACCGGCTGAGGAGCGAAACGCCCACCCGCACTCGAGCGCGGACGGCCGTATCAGCGTCGTCCACAACGGCATCATCGACAACGCCGCCAATCTGCGCTCCGCCCTCGAAGCAGAGGGCGTGCGCCTGAGCAGCGACACCGACACCGAAGCCGTCGCGCACCTCATCGCCCGCGCCGAGGCCGAAACCCTCGAAGATGCAGTTCTGGACGCCCTCGGGAGGCTGAGCGGCACCTACGCGCTGGCCGTACTGGACGAGCGTCATCCCGATCGCATCGTGGTCGCTCGCAGTGGCTCGCCACTCATCGTGGGGGTGGGCGAGAAGGAGATGTTCGTCGCCAGCGACGTCGCGGCGCTCGTACAGCACACGAATCGTGTCGTCCACCTCGACGACGGAGAGTTGGCGACCGTCACCGCCGACGGATTCGTCACGTTCGACCGTGATTCGAACGAGACCGGGCGCGTTCCGGTGGAGATCAGCGTGGCGGCCGAGGATCTGGAGCTGTCCGGTCACGAGCACTACATGCTCAAGGAGTTGTGCGAGCAGCCTGAAGCTGCGGCGACCTGTCTGCGCGGACGCCTCGACGAGCGATTCGCCACTGCTCGCCTCGACGGTCTTGCGCTCGACGCCCGCGAACTTCGCTCGTTCCGACGGGTCAAGATCCTCGGCTGTGGTTCGGCGTACTACGTCGGTCAAGTGGGGGCTCAGCTGATCGAGGACCTGGCACGCATCCCTGCGGACGCCGAGGCTGCGTCCGAGTTCCGCTACCGCCGCCCCATCATCGAGTCGGACACTCTTTACGTCGTCGTGTCGCAGAGTGGTGAGACCGCCGACACTGCGTTCGCCGTCAACGAGATCAAGCGCAAGGGCGGGCGCGTCATCGGGCTCGTCAACGTCGTCGGTTCGAGCATCGCGCGCGAAGTCGATGGGGGCGTCTACCTGCACGCCGGCCCCGAGATCGCCGTGGCCTCGACCAAGGCGCTGACGAACATGGCGTTGTCATTCGCCATGCTCGCGTTGCACCTCGGTCGTCTGCACGACCTCTCCTTCGCGGACGGCAAGCGGATCATCGCCGGTCTTGAGCGGATTCCTGCGCAGATCCAGGACATCATCGATGCCTCCGACGGTTTCGCGCCCATCGTGGGCAAGCTCGCCCAGTCGACGAGCGCCTTCTACATCGGCCGTGTGCGCGGCTTCCCGGTCGCTCGCGAAGGCGCCCAGAAGCTCAAGGAGATCAGCTATGTGCACGCCGAGGCGTATCAGACCAGCGAGCTGAAGCACGGCCCGCTCGCCCTCATCAACCCCGACATGCCCACGGTGGCGATCGTGCCGGACGATGAACTCACGCAGCGAAACATCGCTGCGTGTGAGCAGGTCCTGGCCCGCAAGGGTCCGCTCGTAGCGATCACGCATCCGGGTGTCGACCTCGCCCACCTCGGCGTGGACACCGTCGTCGTGCCCAAGAACGAACCGGAGCTGGATCCGATTCTTCTCACCATTCCGACCCAGATCCTGGCCTACCGTGCGGCCGTGGCGCTGGGCCACGATGTCGACAAGCCGCGAAACCTGGCGAAGTCGGTCACCGTCGAGTGATTCGAGCGGACGCTGGTCGTTGGCCGGAGTGCTGCTCGTGGTGTCCTCGGAAGTGTCCTACCGCGAACGCTTCACGTCACGAGCGGTTGGACGCAGCCGGGCCGGGGCGGACCGAGACCATGTCGAAGTTGGCGTCGGGCGTCGCGGTGAGTGCGGCGCGAACGGCGCTCGCGACCGACTCCGGGCGCAGGTAGTTCTCCGCGTCGTACTCGCGGCCCTCGAACTCGTTGAGTTCGACCTGCATGTCCGTCGCCACGCGGCCCGGGTGCACCGACGAAACGCGGATGCCGGCGGGGCGCAACTCCTCCCGCATCGCGTCCGTCAAGGCGCGGGCCGCGAACTTCGAGGCCGAGTAGACGCCGCCCGGCCCGT
Source organism: Dermacoccus sp. PE3 (assembly GCF_001021715.1). Lineage (NCBI taxonomy): Bacteria > Bacillati > Actinomycetota > Actinomycetes > Micrococcales > Dermacoccaceae > Dermacoccus > Dermacoccus sp. PE3. The sequence goes on from NZ_LDCM01000002.1 coordinate 103,093, forward strand.
TCGCGGTCAGGCCCGAACCCGAGTTGATGACGACGACCGTGCCGGGCGCCGCCTCGAGTGCGGGCAGGAGCAGGCGCGTGAGGTCGGCGACGGCAAAGACGTTGACCTCGAAGGTGCGTCGCCAGTCGTCTCTGGTCAGATCCCGGAAGGCTCCGCTGCCCAGCAGGCCCGCTGAGTGAACGAGCCCGTCGAGACGTTCGAGGCCGAGTTCGTCGACGGCCCGTTCCACGGCGCTCGCGTCCGTGAGGTCGGCCGTGAAAGGGCGCGCCGACGGATAGCGGTTGCATACGGCCGCGACCGCATCGGCGTTCGTGCCCCCGACGACGAGATCGTGGTCGTCGGCGAGCGCGTCGCAGACGGCGGCTCCGATGCCGCGGGTGGCTCCGGTGACGAGGACGACGGGTCGAGTCATGCCTCCACCGTATCGCCGTGCGCGATCCCGGGGATTCTGTAGACATTCCGCGTCGTATATGACGCCGAACGTCTACAGAATCCCCTTTGAGGGCGCCTGTCGCCGGTTTCTCTGACAACGCTCACCCCGGTAGCATGGCGCCAACGACGTTCGAGCCGTCATCAGCGGCGAGTCCCCGGAAGAACAGCCCCCTCGGGCCCAGTAGAACCGGGCGGGAGTGGCCCGTCACAGCCGGCATGAAGCGGTCATGTCGCTCCCCGTGCACGCGGGTTCGAGATGGCAAGCAAGGTGGTACCGCGGCCACCGGCACACGCCGGAGGGTCGTCCTTGTTCCCCGATGTGACCGCAAAGGATGCCGCCATGACCTATCCCAAGGTCGACCTCACCCAGCCCGCGAACGATGCCGGCCACACCGGCGAGGCCTTTGGCATCAAGGGCGTGCCGAGCTCGCCCAACTTCCCCGACATCGAGAAGTCGGTGCTCTCCTTCTGGGAGGCCGACGACACGTTCCGCGCCTCCGTCGAGCAGCGTGACGCCGGCGAGAACGGCGAGAACGAGTTCGTCTTCTACGACGGCCCGCCCTTCGCCAACGGTCTGCCGCACTACGGCCACCTCCTCACGAGCTACGTCAAAGACCTCGTGCCGCGCTACATGACGATGCGCGGAAAGAAGGTCGACCGCGTCTTCGGTTGGGACACCCACGGCCTTCCCGCGGAGCTCGAAGCGATGCGTCAGCTCGGTCTGAAGACCAAGGACGAGATCGTCGAGATGGGCATCGAGCAGTTCAACGACGCCGCCAAGGCGAGCGTCATGAAGTACGCCGACGAATGGGTCGACTACGTGGGCCGCATGGGCCGGTGGGTCGACTTCGACCGCGGCTACCGCACGTACAACGCCGGCTACATGGAGTCGGTCATCTGGGCGTTCAAGTCGCTCTTCGACAAGGGCCTCATCTACGAGGGCCTTCGCGTGCTGCCGTACTGCTGGAACGACGAGACGCCGCTGTCCAACCACGAACTGCGCATGGACGAGGACGTCTACCAGAACCGTCAGGATCCGGCCGTGACGGTCGGCTTCACCCTGGAGACGGGCGAGAAGGCCCTCATCTGGACGACGACGCCCTGGACGCTTCCGAGCAACCTGGCCGTCTCCGTCGGCCCCGACATCGACTACGTCGTCGTGGAGGCTGACGCCCCGACCGGCAGCGACGAGAAGTACGTCATCGCCGAGGCGCGGCTCGCGGCCTACAGCAAGGACCTGTTCGGCGAGAAGCTCGACGCCGACGCGCTTGCCGCGAAGGTCGTGCGTCGCATGAAGGGCTCCGAGCTCGTCGGCCTCACCTACACCGCGCCGTTCACGTACTTCCTCGACGACGAGCGCGTCGTGGGCAAGGCGTGGCGCATCCTGTCGGCCGACTACGTCACGACCGATGACGGTACGGGTCTCGTCCACATGGCCCCCGCCTTCGGTGAGGAAGACAAGGTCGCAACGGACGCCGCGGGCATCCCGCCGGTCGTCCCCGTCGGCCCCGATGGTCGCTTCACCTACCCGGTGAGCGACTACGAAGGCATGCAGGTCTTCGACGCGAACCCGCACATCATCGACCACCTCAAGGCAGCGACGAAGGGTGCCTCGGACGGGGCCGCCACGGGCCACGTCAGCGACGGCACGGTTCTCGTGCGCCGCGAGAGCTACGACCACTCCTACCCGCACTGCTGGCGTTGCCGCCAGCCACTCATCTACATGGCGGTGAGCTCCTGGTTCGTCGAGGTGACGAAGATCAAGGAGCGCATGCTCGCGCACAACGACGAGATCACGTGGGTTCCCGGCAACGTCAAGCACGGCCAGTTCGGTAAGTGGCTCGAGAACGCGCGCGACTGGTCGATCACCCGTAACCGCTTCTGGGGCAGTCCCGTTCCGGTGTGGAAGTCGGACAACCCCGCCTACCCGCGCATCGACGTCTACGGTTCGTTCGCCGACCTCGAGCGCGACTTCGGCACGCTGCCCAAGAACGCGGCAGGCGAGCCCGACCTGCACCGTCCGTTCATCGACGAGCTCACGCGTCCGAACCCGGACGACCCGACGGGCAACTCGACGATGCGCCGCGTCAGCGACGTGCTCGACGTCTGGTTCGACTCGGGTTCGATGAGCTACGCCCAGGTGCACTACCCGATGGAGAACGAGGCCTGGTTCGAGAACCATTTCCCGGCCGACTTCATCGTCGAGTACATCGGCCAGACGCGCGGCTGGTTCTACACGCTGCACATCCTCGCCACGGCGCTGTTCGACAAGCCGGCGTTCAGCTCCGTCATCTGCCACGGCATCGTGCTCGGCAGCGACGGGCAGAAGATGAGCAAGTCGCTGCGCAACTACCCGGACGTCTCGGAGGTCTTCGACCGCGACGGCGCCGACGCGATGCGCTGGTTCCTCATGTCGAGCCCGATCCTGCGCGGCGGCAACCTGTCCGTCACCGAGCAGGGCATCCGCGACGGCGTGCGTCAGGTCATGATGCCGCTGTGGAACGCGTGGTCGTTCTTCGCGCTCTACGCCAACGCGGCCAACGGCGGCGAGGGATACGAGGCCAAGTGGACGACGAGCTCGACCGACGTTCTCGACCGGTACCTGCTCGCCAAGCTGCGTGACCTCGTCGAGACGATGCAGGCGCAGCTGGACGCCTACGACATCGCCGGTGCCTGCGAGAGCGTGCGTGGCTTCCTCGACGTCCTGACGAACTGGTACATCCGCCGCAGCCGCGAGCGCTTCTGGGGCACGGGCGCCTCGGCGCAGACCGGTGAGTCGCACGAGTCCCTGTCGGCCGAGGCCTTCGACACGCTCTACACGGCCCTCGAGGTCGTGACGCGCGTCGCCGCACCGCTGCTGCCCTTCGAGACGGAGCAGATCTGGCGCGGTCTCACGGGTGGCCGCTCCGTGCACCTCAGCGACTGGCCGGTCGCCGACGACCTGCCGGCGAACGACGAGCTCGTCGCCGCCATGGATCGTGCCCGTGAGGTCTGCTCGGTGACGCTCGGCCTGCGCAAGGCGGAGCGCCTGCGTGTGCGTCTGCCGCTCGCGAGCGTCACGGTGGTCGGTGAGAACCCGCACCAGCTCGAGGAGTTCGCGAGCCTCGTCTCCGACGAGGTCAACGTGCGTCACCTCGTCCTGGCCGACTCGGCCAGCGCCGACGCCGACCGCTTCGGCGTGAGCCAGCGCCTGTCGGTCAACGCTCGCGCTGCCGGCCCGCGCCTGGGCAAGAACGTCCAGCAGGCCATCAAGGGCAGCAAGTCGGGTGACTGGTCGGTCGACGCGAACGGCGTCGTCACCGCCGGCGGGCTCGAACTCGTCGAGGGCGAGTACACGCTCGACATGGCTGTCGACGCCGACAAGGCCGGCGCCAACACGGCGGCAGCGATGCTGCCGAGCGGCGGTTTCGTCGTCCTCGATACCGAAGTGAGCCCAGAGCTCGCCGCCGAGGGGCTCGCCCGTGACGTCGTGCGCGCCGTCCAGCAGGCCCGCCGCGACGCCGGACTCGACATCTCCGACCGCATCTCGCTCACCGTCACCGGTGACGACGAGGTCTGGGGCGCCACCGTCGCGCACCAGGACCTCATCATGCGCGAGACGCTCGCCGTCCAGTTCGGTTCGGCCGGTGCCGCACACCAGCTGCCCGAGGGCGTCGGTACCGAGGCCGAGGTCGGCGACAAGCAGAAGGTCCGCATCGTCGTGAAGAAGGTGGAGGGCAAGTGACGCCCACGAAGCGAAGCGGCGCTCCTGACGCCGAGGCCCGCGAGGCCGAGCACCAGGCCGCGCTGCGGCTGCGGGTGCGCGAGATCGAGGACTCGATCCTCGCGCGCACCCCGGAGAACAACCCGGAGCCCTCGCTCGAGCGCGTGCGCCGGGCGATGGAGTTGCTCGGCGACCCGCAGAAGACGTTCCCGATGATCCACCTCACGGGCACGAACGGGAAGACGACGACGACGCGCATCGTCGAGCGGGTGCTGCGCGAGCACGGCCTCAAGACAGGCCGGTTCACCTCGCCGCACCTGCACGACTTCCGTGAGCGCATCGCGCTCAACGGGGAGCCGGTCGACCCGGAGCGCTTCGTCGCGGTCTGGGAGGACGTGGAGCCATTCATCGCGATGGTCGACGCCGAATGCCTCGCCGCCGACGAGCCGACGATGACCTACTTCGAGGTCCTCGTCGTCCTCGCCTACGCCGTGTTCGCGGACGCGCCCGTCGACGTCGCCGTCGTCGAGGTCGGCCTCGGCGGCGTGTGGGACGCCACGAACGTGGCTGACGGCGTCGTCTCCGTCATCGCACCCGTGGCCATCGACCACACGCGCCTGCTCGGCGACACCCTCGAGGACATCGCGGGGGAGAAGAAGGGCATCATCAAACCGGGCGGCATCGCCGTCGTCGCCGAACAGGCCCCCGAGGTCGACGAGATCGTGCGCGAGTACTGCCTCGAGGTCGACGCCACGATGCTGCGCGAGGACGACGCCTTCGGCGTGACAGCCCGCGAACCTGCCGTCGGCGGACAGATGATCTCCGTGCGTGGCCTCGCCGCCGAGTACGCCGATCTGTTCCTGCCGCTCTTCGGCGAGCACCAGGCGCACAACACCGGGCTCGCGATCGCGGCTGTCGAGGCCTTCCTCGGCGGGGGCGAGCAGAAGATCGACGACGACGTCCTGCGCGCAGCGCTCGAAGGCGTGACGTCGCCCGGTCGTCTCGAGATCGTGCGCCGTTCACCCACGGTCGTCGTGGACGCCGCGCACAACCCGGCCGGTGCGGCCGCGTTGCGTGAGGCGCTCGCCGACTCGTTCCAGTTCAACCGCCTCGTGGGTCTCGTCGCCGTGCTCGCGGACAAGGACGCCGAGGCCATCCTCACGGCCCTCGAGCCGACGCTCGACCACGTCGTCGTCACGCGCAACACCTCGCCGCGCTCGATGGCGCCGCGGGAGCTGGGCACGCTGGCGGCCGAGCTGTACGGCGACGACCGTGTCACCGTCATCGAGAACCTGCCGGACGCGCTCGACCACGCCGCACAGCTGGCCGACGAAGAGGGCGTCGGCGGTGGTGTGCTCGCCACCGGGTCGGTCATCACGGCCGCCGAGGTGCGCATGCTCCTGGGGGTGACGAACTCGTGACCGCCGAATGGATCCGGCGCCTGCGTTTCACCGGCATCGGTGAGCGCAAGACGCGACAGCTCGCCGGCGCGACGATCGGCTGCCAGGCGTTCATCCTGTTCTTCTTCGCCCTCACGGCGTGGGGTCTGGAGAACGCCGAGCACCCCGACGGCGGCGGCAACCAGAGCCTCTACCTCTGGGGTGGCCTCGGTCTGGCTGTGCTTTGTCTGTACGCCTCCGCGTCGATGCGGAAGTCGATCGGCATCCCCCTAGGGTGGGTGCTTCAGGTGGCTACGTTGCTCACCGCGTTCATCGCACCACTGATGCTCATCGCCGGGTTGCTCTTCCTCGCGCTGTGGATCACCGCGCTCGTGCAGGGCGACAAGATGGACGAACTGACGCGCAACTTCGTTGGGAGTAATACATGAACTGGCTCGAGGCGATCGTCCTCGGCGTGGTGCAGGGGCTCACCGAGTTCCTGCCGATCTCGTCATCGGCGCACCAGCTCCTCGTCGGGCGCGTCTTCTTCGGCAACGACGGTGGTGGCGCGGCCTTCACGGCGATCAACCAGCTGGGCACCGAGGCAGCCGTCCTCGTGTACTTCTGGAAGGACATCGTCCACATCGTCAAGCAGTGGTTCGGGTCGCTGACCGGCAAGGTCGAGAAGAACGACCCGGACGCTCGCATGGGTTGGCTCGTCATCATCGGCACCATCCCGATCGCCCTGCTCGGCATCCTGTTCAAGGATGCGATCGAGGGCACGCTGCGCAACCTGTGGATCACCGCGACGATGCTGCTCGTCTTCGCGCTCGTCATCATGGTGGCCGACATCCAGTCCGACAAGCGCCTCGAGAACAAGCAGACGGAGAAGGACCTCGAGCACCTGTCGTGGGCCGACGGCCTCAAGTTCGGTCTCTTCCAGGCGCTCGCGCTCATTCCGGGTGTCTCGCGTTCGGGCGGCACGATCGCCGGTGGTCTGTTCATGGGCTACTCGCGTCCGGCGGCAACGCGCTACGCATTCCTCCTCGCCATCCCGGCCGTGCTCGCCTCGGGCGCGTTGCAGGTCGTCGAGGTCGCCTCGGCCGGTAAGGACGCCGACTCGGGCAGTTGGGGCATGATCGGTATCGCCACCATCATCGCCTTCGGTGTCGGCTACGCCGTCATCTCGTGGCTGATGAAGTACATCTCGACCCACAACTTCCGCCCGTTCGTCATCTACCGCATCGGGCTCGCGCTCGTCATCTACGTGCTGCTCGCCACCGGCGTCGTCGACGCCGCCGTGCACGCCTGACATCATCCGAAGCAAGCACTCGAAACTTCCTCTGGAGGAACCCGTCATGACCGCACAGACCGAGCGTTCGCTCGTCATCGTCAAGCCCGACGGCTACCGTCGCGGCCTCACCGGCGAGGTCCTGCGCCGCATCGAGGCGAAGGGTTACAGCCTCGCCGCGCTGCAGGTCACCGAGGCCACGCGTGAGCAGCTCGCCGAGCACTACGCCGAGCACGAGGGCAAGCCGTTCTACGAGCCGCTCGTGGAGTTCATGAGCTCCGGCCCCGTCGTCGTCGCCGTCATCGAGGGCAACGACTGCATCAAGGGCTTCCGTTCGCTCGCCGGCGCCACCAACCCGACGGAGGCCGCCCCCGGTTCGATCCGCGGCGACCTCGGCCGCGACTGGGGCCTCAAGGTGCAGCAGAACATCGTCCACGGCTCCGACTCCACGGAGTCGGCCGAGCGCGAGATCGGCATCTGGTTCCCCAACCTCTGATCGACCACGTGACGTGAAGGAGCGGCGCGCCCCGGTGGGCGCGCCGCTCTGTTTGCTTTTGATGGGTCACCCGGGGTTGACCCCGGCTTCGGCCAGGTACGCCGGGAGCCACAGCCGCTCCCACTCGGGAAACTCGTGTGCCCAGCGCACGTCACGCTCCGGCACTCGCTCGGCCAGCCGGTAGATGCCAGCCGAGCGCGTCAGGTAGCCGACGTTGACGAGTTCGCGGCGCAGGTACGCGACGTCCTCATGGACCGGTGCGAGCACAGCGCCCACCTCGGCTTCGGTGTACTCGCGATTTGGCTCGAAATGCCGCACGAGATCGAGAAGCACGGCCATGCGGGTGCTTCGTTTGGTCGGGATGGAGAGCAAGCGGCGCCCCTCGGCGTCGAAGAACGGGCGAATCGTGCGGCGCTGCTGTGCCGCCGCGCGCTCATGGGCCGTTGCGCCGGCGGTGGACGATCGGACGTCTGCGGATGCGTCGGCGCTCGCTTCGTCGTGTGGAGCGTCGTTCCTGGCGGAGTTGCGCGAAGCGTTCTCGAAGTGGCTTCGTGCGAGGGTGTAGTTCTCACCCGTCTCGCGCATCCGAGCTCGCACGAGTCGCTTGAAATCCTGGTCACGTGTCATGTCACACCTCACGGTCTGCGTCATCCCCAGCATGAACCGCAGCCGAACGTGTGCATGTGCGGTGAAGGCGTTGCTCGGCTCGAGAATCTGCTTCCCTTCACGCCGTCCGCGTGAGCTGGGGTCACGCGGTGCGCTGGGCGCGAGCCTGCGCCGACCCTCATTCTGCCCGTGGCAGGGCGAACGGCGCGAGTGGTTTTCGAGAAGACGAACGGCAGACGTGAGACCCTGAACGCGGGCGCCCGAGTTCACCTCGAGGAGGCATCGTGAGCGCATCGTGGAACGACCTGACCGAGCGAACCTTGCGTGAGATCGAGGGCGTGAACGAGCAGTTCCGCCCGACGAACTTCTGGGGGCCCGGCCTGCGTGAGCTTCTCCACGACCTGCAGGAGCGGGGCCTCGAGGAATTCAAGCGCTGGCCAACCGCGTCGTTCTGGTTCTATCCGCTCTACGGAGACGGTTATTCCCCGGCGTTGAGCGAAGAGCTCCTCGACGTGGCACGAACGAGCCGGGAGGGCGTCAACCCGGGATACTTTCGGGCCGCACTCAGCGGCAGTCGCGACGCGTGGCGCGATCACGACGTCGCGAGCGCGTGGTGGAACACCGAGCGGTGGCCGTTCGATCTGCGCTCGCACGGTGAGAGTCGCGTGGGCCGTCCGCCGCAGGCGTTCCCCGTGACGAAGGACGATTCGGCGGTCACCGTCGGACGCGCCTACAACAACTACCTTCTCGTTCTCGCCGCGCTGTCGCAGCACGTCGACGCACCGCCTTCGAGCTTTCTCGAGATCGGCGGCGGCTTCGGCGCCCTCGGCGAGATCCTGATGAGCCGCGACGAGAACGTGCGGTACGTCGATGCCGACATCCCACCCCTCCTGACCGTTGCGTCCTGGTACCTCACCGAACTGTTCGGTGATCGTGTGACGACGTACCTCGACCGGCCGGATGCCGGCCCGCTCACCGTGCCGGACAGCGGCGTCGTTCCGAACTACCGTCTGCCGGACCTCGAGGAGGATTTCGAGGTCTTCGTCAACTCCTTCTCGTTCCAGGAGATGGAGCCCGACGTCGTCGAGAACTACGTCGATCTCGTCTGCGGCAAGGGTATTCGCTATGCCGTCTCGCTCAACTCGCGCGAGGGCAAACAGCGTGCCGCCGCGCCGGGCGAGCACGGGGCCCTGGATCCGGTGACCTCCGAGCGCATCGCCACGATGTTCGCTCGTGCCGGGTTCGAGGTGGCCGGTCGCTACAACGACCCGTATGTGCGCAGCGCCGGGGAACTGCTCATCATGAAGCGGCGCGGGTGAACACCGCTGCCGCGTCGAGGTGTCGACCGCGTGGACGTGCCGCGAACGTCCAGCCGAGTTTGAAATACTCGGCGGCGTGTTCGAGCGCCTGAGAAACCCGTCCCGCGACCTCGCGATCGACCTCGGCACCGCGAACACCCTCGTCTACGAAGCGGGGGAGGGCATCGTCGTCGACGAACCGAGCGTGGTCGCGCTCGACGCTGCCACGGGCCAGCTCCTCGCCGCAGGGTCCGATGCCAAGGAGATGCTCGGGCGAGCTCCGGCGAAGGTGCGCATCGTGCGTCCGCTCGCCGCGGGCGTCATCAGTGACGCCGACGCCGCCGAGCGGATGTTGCGCTACTTCATTGCCCGCTCCCGACCGTCGCGCCTCATCCGCCCGCGCATCGTCGTCTGTGTTCCTTCCGAGGTGACGGGCGTCGAACGTCGCGCGCTCGAGGACGCGGCGATGCGCGCCGGGGCGCGGCGGGTCGACGTCATCGAAGAGGCGGTCGCAGCTGCCCTCGGTGCCGGCCTGAACGTTCACGGGACGGCCGGCGCGATGGTTGTCGACATCGGCGGCGGCACGAGCGATGTCGCGGTCACGAGCCTCGGCGGCGTCGTGCGTGCCCACTCCGTGCGCATCGGGGGCCACGACCTCGACGAGGCCATAGCGAACCACGTCAAGAACGAGTACGCGCTCCTGCTCGGCGAGCGCAGCGCGGAGACGATCAAGATGGCCATCGGCTCGGCTTTCCCCATGAGTCACGAACTCACCCACGAGGTGCGCGGTCGCGACCTCATCACGGGCCTTCCGCGCGCGGTCACGCTGACGAGCGGGGAGATCCGCCGAGCCCTCGAACCGCACCTGCTCACGATCTGCGAGACGGTGCGCTCCACCCTCGACTCCTGCCCTCCCGAACTGGCCGGCGACGTCCTCGACGGCGGCATCGTCCTCACCGGCGGGGGAGCGATGCTGCGCGGCCTGGACGTGCGCATGAGCCACGAGTTGGGCGTTCCCGTCCGGTTGGCCGAGGATCCACTGACCGCGGTCGTCACGGGCGCGGGCACGTGCGTCGAAGATCCAGCAGCGACGCGGTCGCTGCTGTCGCAGGTGGAGCGTTGAGGCGAGATTCGGGTGCGTCCGCGGCGGTGGCTGCGCCGGGACGCGGTACCCGGTCGCGCGCCGGACGCAGGCGCATCGGTGTTGCCGTCCTCCTCGTCATCGCGCTCGTCGTCAACCTCGTTCCGCCGGTGCGCGACGGCGTCAGTTCGCTCCTGTCACGTGGCGTGACGTCTCTCGTCTCGTCCCTCACCGGGCGCGACGCGGAGGTGAAGCGCCTGACGAAGGAGAACCTGGCCGTGAGCGAACGCGCTCGATCGGCCGAGGAGCGACTCGCAGCGGTCGAGGAATCGGCAACGCTCTCCGAACGATTCGGGGGCGGCAAGCACGATGTTGTCGTCGGTCATGCCGTCGCCTTCACGCCGGCACCTTCAACGGGTAGCGAGCGGAAGGTCGAACTCGACATCGGCTCGCGCGACGGCATCTCACTCTCGCAGGCCGTCGTGGGCGATCGCGGCCTCGTGGGGCGCATCACCGCAGTCCGGGCCGACTCCTCCACGGTCACGCTGCTCGCCGACCCCTCGTCCGTAGTGGGGGCGCGCGTCGAGCGCACCCGTTCCCTGGCCCGACTCAGCGGGAGCGCGCCGGCGGGTGTGGCCAAGCGAAGCGGCAGCGAGGTTAGCCTCGTCGTGGCCGACGGAGGTTCGGTACGCATCGGCGACACCGTCGTCACGGCAGGCAGCCCGAACGGGTTCCCGTACCCCGCCGGTATTCCGCTCGGGAAGGTGAGCCGCGTCGAGGCCGACCACGGTCAGGCGGAGCGCAACGCCGCCGTGCGTCCCTTCGTCGACCCCGGTGCGCTCGAGGTCGTGGGTGTTCTCGTGCCGCAGGAGAACCACTGATGGCGCGCGTGGCTGCTGAAACCCCCGGTGCTCCCGGTCGCACGCCCCTGCGCGAGCCCACGACGATCGTGGCTCGGCCCTCCGCGGTGGCGTGGAGCCGGGTTGCGTGGCTCGTTCTGACTCTCCTGCTCGCCGTCACCGTGTTGCCCCTCGTTCCCACCTGGGCGCCGTGGATGCTCGTGCCCCTGCTCGTCACCGCAGGCGTGACCGGCGGTGCGTGGTCCGCCGTCGCGTGGGCGATCGCCGGGGCGCTCCTGCTCGACCTCGCGCCGCCCGCGTCGTCGGCGCCGGGCCTCGCGCTCGTTCCCGCGGTTGCGGCGGCGCTCGTCGTCACCAGGGCCGCGAGGTCGTGGAACAGCGCCGCGTGGGTACCGGCCATCGTGGGCGGCCTCGGAGCCCTCACTGCCTCCCTTGTCGTTCTCGCCCTGCGAGTGGTGGCGTCCGGTTCGGTTCAGGTCGATCCGTACTCGCTGCTCGGCTCGACGGCCACGACGGCCGTTCTCACCGCAGCCCTCGCTCCGACCTGGGTGCGGTGGACGTTGCGCGAGCAGGAACGAGGACGCGCATGACCCGGCTGCGCCGAGGCGTGCCGAGGGAACGCCGTCCGTTCGGACCGTTGCTCGTGCCGAGCTTCCGTGGGGCAGGTTCGCGTGGTGCGCGAGGGGCGTCGGGACGTGCGCGGTTGCTCGTCATGGCTCTTGTCGTCGCTCTCGTCGCGACGGTCATGGTGGGTCGTCTCGTCCAACTGCAGATCGTCGACGGCGCGGAGAACGCGCGCGCTGCGGCGGACATCAACACGCGCCACGTCGTCGTGCCCGCGCAGCGCGGACGAATCCTCGCGGCAGACGGCACCGTGCTCGTAGGCAACGGCTCGACGACGACGCTGACCATCTCCCCGCAGGCTCTCGCACGTGATGATGCCCCGAAGCTCCTCGCGCGGGTCGCCTCGGCCATCGGCCGTGAACCGCAAAGCCTCTTGGCGCGGACGAAGGCGTGCGGGACGAAGGGCGCCGCGCCGTCGCCGGTCTGCTTCGCCGGGCATCCCTTCGAGGCGGTGCCGATCGCCTCCGACGTCGAGGCGTCGGCTGCGAACGCGCTGCTCGAGCGCCCCGAGGCCTACCCCGGCATCGCGGTGCGACCGACAGCGACCCGAACCTACGGCTCCCGCGGCGACTCCCTCGCCCAGGTGGCCGGTTACCTCACGGCAGCGACAGCCGATGACACCGGCGTCTCGAGCTCGGGGTCGGGTGTGCCGACGCTGCTCGGCCGCACGGGTGTCGAGAAGCAGTACGACGCCGTCCTGCGCGGACGCGACGGCAAGCGCTCCACCGCCATCGGACCCGACGGAACGGCGCAACGTCAGGTGGCGGACGTGCCGCCGGTGGCGGGCCAGGACGTCGTCACCTCGATCCGCCCCGCCGTGCAGGACGCCGCAGCGAAGGCCCTCGCCGACGGCATCGCCGCAGCCCGGAAGCGCGGGCAAAAGGCCGGTTCGGGAAGCGTCGTTGTCCTCGAGGCGGACAGCGGCAACGTCGTCGCCATGACGAACCAGCCCACCTACGACCCGTCCGTGTGGAACGGCGGCGTGACGCAGGCCGAGTACGACTCACTGCTCGACACCAGGGCCGGCGACCCGCTGACCAACCGCGCCATGTCCGTGGCCGGCCCACCCGCGTCGACGTTCAAGGTGTTCTCCCTCTTCGCCGCGGCTCAGACCGGCGTGGACCCGAACGGCTCGTACTCCTGCCCGTCGTCGGTCATGATCGGCAACCGCTCCTACAGCAACTTCGAGTCGCAGGCGCACGGCACGATCGACATCCCGAAGGCGCTCGAGGTCTCCTGCGACACGGTTTTCTACCGGTGGGCGTACGACGCCTGGGTCAAGGCCGGGGGAGTGAAGGCGTCCACCGACGCTCCCGACCCGTACGCCAGCGTGGCCCGCGAGTTCGGCTACGGCGCGCGAACCGGGGTGGACCTGCCCGCGGAGGCGAGCGGCTCCATTCCCGACCGCGCGACGAAGCGCCGTGAGTGGGAGGCGACGAAGGCGGCGTCCTGCCGGCGGGCGAAGAGCGGGTACCCGGAGATCGCCGACAAGGACCGTGCCTCGTACCTCACGCAGGTGGCCAAGGAGAACTGCACGAGCGGCTACGTCGTGCGCGCAGGTGACGCGGTGAACTTCGCCATCGGCCAGGGTGACGTCGCCGCGACGCCGATGCAGGTGGCCACGTCGTTCGCCGCGCTCGCGACGAACGGGCGCGTACCGACGCCCCGCGTCGCCGTGGCAACCGCGCGTTCGGACGGCAGCTCCCAGACGGTGCTCCCGACGCCCGAGGCGCGTGTCCTCGGCCTCGATGCCCGGATGTACGCCCGCGAACTCGAGGGCCTCAAACGGGCGGTCTCGACGGGAACGGCCTCCGAGGCCTTCCGAGGCTTCGACCTCGACGCGCACCCCGTCTACGGCAAGACAGGGACGGCCGAGGTCTACGGCAAGCACGCCACCGCGTGGTTCGCCTCGTTCGGCGGGGCGGACGAGGACGGCAAGCGCTACGTCGTCGTCGTTCGGGTCGACGAAGGAGGCGAGGGTGGACGGACCGCCGCACCCATCGCGCGCTCCGTCTGGGACGCGCTCGTCAGGCGCTCTCGCTGAGACGAGGGCGCACGGCGGCTGGTGATAGCCTGCATGCGATCTTCGGCTCGTGCCGGAGAGCCGAGAACGAGGGGAAGCCGGTCGAATTCCGGCGCTGACCCGCAGCCGTAGATCAGTTCGCTGATGAGCCGGAATGCCTCGTCTCGGCTGTGTCTGATCACATCTGCCTAACACACCCGTCGAGGTCAGCGGGAGGGGCCCGGCTCGTCGTTCGAGCAGGGTGTCGACCACCGGCCACGCACCTGCCCGGAAGGTCATCATGACGACCCACCTGCGTCGCGCCGGATTCACCAGCGCCGCCCTCGTCGCTCTCGTTGCCGCAGCTTCGGCCCCCGCCACCGCAGCTCCGGCGACGGGAACCGACGCCGCGGCGTCCTTCCTCGCCGGGCAGTTCGCGGCGGGCGGGCACCAGCTCAGCTCCACCTACGCGGGTCAGACCTACCTCGACGCGGGCCTTTCCGCGGACGGCATCCTGGCCCTTACGTCGGCCGGCGTTGCGGGCAACGAAGCCGGTGCCGCCACGACAGCGTTCGCCAAGGGTGTGGGTGACTACGCCATGCCGGGCACCGACGTGTACGCCGGAGCTGTGGCGAAGTCCCTCATCGTCGCGAAGGCACAGGGGCAGAACCCGCGCGCGTTCGGCGGCGTCGACCTCGTCTCGAAGCTGCAGGGCCTCGAGAAGCCGAGCGGCCGCTTCTCCGACGTCTCGGCCTACGGCGACTACTCGAACGCCGTCACCCAGTCCCTCGCCGTCATCGCGCTGCAGAAGGCCGGCGCGCCCGCTGACGCGAAGGCCACGAACTACCTCCTCTCGCTGCGCTGCAATGACGGCGGATTCCGCTTGGCCGACGACGGTTCGGCGTGCGTCTCCGACCCCGACGCCACGTCGTTCGCCGTGCAGGCGCTCGCCGCCGCCGGCGGTCACGGCGCCGACGTGACGAAGGCCGTGAACTTCCTCGCCACGAAGCAGAACGCCGACGGTGGCGTCGCCGGCGGAACGGGCACGACCACCCCCAACGCCAACTCGACGGGCCTCGCGGCGGTGGCGTTCACCCTCGGCGGTCAGGGCGCGCGCGCTGTTAAGGCGCAGTCGTTCGTCGCCTCGCTGCAGTACGGCTGCTCGTTCCCTGCCGCTGTGCGTGGCGCCATCGCCTACGACCGCACCGCGTTCGCGGCGATGAAGAGCGCCGGTGCCTCCGGCAAGCTCGCCGGCAACGAGACCCGCGCCACGTCCCAGGGTCTCTACGCGTTCACGAGGGCGCCCCTCGTCTCGTTGACGAAGGGTGGCGCCACCACGACTCCCGCCATCTCGTGCTCCTCCGAGCCCACGTCGTCGCCCAGCACCTCGACGTCCACGACGAGCGCGCCGAAGCCGACCACCACCTCGTCGAGCAACTCGACGTCCACCTCCGCCACGCCGGCTCCCACGAGCACCACGAGCGCCACGAGCACGGACGCCACCGCAGCGCCGACCTCGACGACGAGCCCGAGCGAGCCGTCCACGTCCACGGTGCCGCAGTCGACGTCGACGACGCCCGCCACCGGCCCGATCGTGAACACCGACAAGGTCTCGGACAACACCGTGCCGTTCGGCTTCGCCTTCGGCGCGGTCATCCTCGTCACCGCGGGAGGTGCCGTTGCGTACGCGCGTCGCCGCTGATCTCGCGCGCCTCGGCGCACCGGTTCTCGTCGGCGCCTCGGCCCTCGCGGGCCTCGGTGCGGTGACGACGGGTGCCGCAGCGCCCGCGTCCGCTGCGGGTGCGTGCACGAGTGCGACGAGCGGCGTGACCGTCGTCGTCCAGTTCCCGAGCGGCTCGGCCACTGGCTGCGCGCCGGGTAGTCCGGGCACGGCGCTCCAGGCGCTGCGGGCCGCCGGGTTCTCGACGACCGGTTCCACGCAGTACCACGACGGCGTGCTCTGCGGCGTCAACGGGTACCCGTCGAGTTCGCCGTGCCGGATGCCTCCGACGAACGCCTACTGGGCGGTCTTCAGCGCCAAGCGCGGCGGCTCGTGGAACTACTCGAACCTCGGTGTCGCCTCGCTGCCCGCCACCCCGGGCGGAGTCGTCGGATTCCGCTTCGGCAACGGCACCGCGCCGTCCGTGCCCGTGCCTGCTGCGATCACGTCGCCGAAGCCGAGCACGACGAAGCCCACGACATCGACTCCGAGGCCCAGCTCGCCCAAGCCGAGCAGCACGAAGCCGACCACGTCGCAGCCGAAGCCGTCGAGTTCGAAGCCCTCGACCGCCAAGCCGTCCTCGACGAAGGCCGGCTCCACGTCGGCTGCGCCGAAACCGACGCCGAGCAAGCCGTCGTCGACGGCTGGTTCGACGAGCAGCCCCCAGCCGACCACCTCGGGGTCGAAGCCGGGCCAGGGCGCCACGTCGACTCCCACGGTCAAGGCAACGGCCCTCGTAACGAAGGACGGGAAGCCACTCAAGGTCATCACCTTCAGTGACGGCTCGTCGACGACGCTCGATGCGAACTCGAGCGATGCCAAGAAGTACAAGGTCGGTGTGAAGAAGAAGGGCGCCACGCCCGCCGCCACCAAGATGACCGGTACGAAGGTGCCCCAGCCGAAGAACACTGCTCACCCGAGCATCTCGACGTCGGGCAGTGTGCCCGGTCTCGCCGTGCCGGAGAAGAAGAGCTCAGGCAGCAACAACCTTCCCGGCATCATCGCCGGTGTCGGTGTGCTCGGCGTCGCAGCCGTGGGAGGCGGATACGCGGCACGTCGTCGCGGATGACCTCGGCCTCCGGCCATCGCCGTCGCGTCGTCCACCCCGGTGCGTGGTGGATGTGGGCGACGGCGATGGCCGTTGCCATCGCCACGACGACGAATCCCGTCCTGTTGGCCCTCGTGCTCGCCGTCGTGGTGCTCACGGTCGTCGCTCGGCGCCCCTATGCGCCGTGGGCCCGTAGCCTGCGCCTCTACGCGGCGCTCGGAGCCTTCGTCGTCGTGAGCCGCGTCGTTCTGCATGTCCTCGTGGGCATGAAAACGAGCGACACGATCGTCCTTCCGCTGCCGCACGTGGAGCTTCCCGAGTGGGCTCGCGGCATCACTCTTCTCGGCCCGGTCGGTCTTGGCGGCCTCGTCGGTGCCTTCCTCGAGGGCCTGCGCCTGGCCACGATGCTGTTCTGCTTCGGCGCAGCCAACGCCCTCGCCAACCCCAAGCGCCTGCTCGCGGCCACCCCGCCGGCCGTCCGTGACATCGGGACGGCCACCGTCATTGCGTTGTCCGTGGCACCCCAGCTGGTCGAGAGCGTCCAGCGGGTGCGCAAGGCGCGCGTGCTGCGTGGCGACGCCCGCCGCGCCACGCGCGTCAAGCAGGTGGCCCTTCCCGTGCTGCACGACACGCTTGACCGCTCCATCTCCCTCGCGGCCTCGATGGAGGCACGCGGTTATGGCCGTCGGGCCGAGCGGCCCTTCGTGACGCGCTTCGTCATCGGCGTGCTCATGCTCGGCGGTGCGCTGCTCACGTGCGTCGGCGTCTACGGCACGATGCAGGGCTCCGGAGCCGAGGGAGTCGTGAGCGACGTTCCCTGGTGGACGACGGCGCCCGTGCTCGTCGTCGGCATCGTGGCGAGCGTGGTCGGGGTGGCATGCGCGGGACGTTCGATGCGTCGCACTCGCTACCGGCGCGACCCGTGGGGCCTGCTCGAGTGGGCCGTCGTTGCCTGCGGCATCGTGACGCTTGTGGCCGTTCGTGCGGTTCTCGCGGACCAGCCCGACGCGCGCAACCTCTCGGTTTCGCCCCTCGCCATGCCCGTGGTACCCCTGTGGCTCCCGCTCGCGCTCGTGCCCGCGCTCCTGCCGGCGTTCTTCACACCCGAACCGGAACGCCCGCGGCGTACGAGCGCGCCCGAACGCACCCTCGACGACGCAGCGCCCGGACGCGACGCCCGGGCCCTGCGAGGAGCCACCTCATGACCGAAACACACGACACAACTACCGCGGGGGACGTGGGAGGGCGTGACGCTGCCACCGTCTGGACTAGAGAACCCGCCGTCGTCATGGACGCCGCGACGCTGACGTACGACGGGGCCGAACACCCCTCGCTGCGCGACGTCGACCTGCGCATCGAACGCGGTGAGCTCGTCGCCGTCATCGGCCGCACCGGCTCGGGCAAGTCGACGCTCCTCGGGCTGCTCACCGGGCTCGTCCCGCACTTCACGGGCGGACTCCTGCAGGGCAGGGTCGTCATCGGCGGGCTCGACATCTCCGAGAACAAGCCCAGCGAACTCGCCTCCGTCGTCGGGTACGTCGGGCAGGACCCCCTCGCCGGCTTCGTCACCGACACCGTCGAGGAAGAACTCGCCTACGGCATGGAACAGCTCGGCATAGCGCCGGAGGTCATGCGTCGGCGGGTCGAGGAGACGCTCGATCTGCTCGGTATCGCCGAGCTGCGCGAGGCTCCGTTGCGCGACCTTTCGGGCGGCCAGCAGCAGCGCGTCGCCATCGGAAGTGTGCTCGTCATGCACCCGCAGATCCTCGTCCTCGACGAACCGACCTCGGCGCTCGACCCCACGGCCGCCGAGGACGTTCTCGCCGTACTCACGCGCCTTGTCCAGGATGTCGGTTCGACCGTCGTCGTCGCGGAACACCGCATCGAGCGCGTGCTCCCGTTCGCCGACCAGGTCGTGCACGTCGGGGCGAACGGCGTCGTCACCTCCGGCGCTCCCGGCGAGGTGCTCGGGGCATCCGACGTCGCACCGCCGGTCGTCGAACTCGGTCGTGCCGCCGGTTGGTCGCCGCTGCCGCTGACGATCCGCGACGCGCGGCGGGTGCTCGTGGAGCGCGCCGCGAGTGCGCCCTTCACGGTCGAGGCACCGCCCATCCGCGGGACAGACGTGCCCTCGACTGCGCCGGTGCTCGAGGCGCGGGGCGTACGCGTTCGCCTGTCCGGCCTCGACGTCGTCGCGGGTGTGGACCTCGACCTTTGCGCCGCCACGGTGACGGCGCTCATGGGCCGCAACGGCTGCGGCAAGTCGACGCTCATGTGGGCGCTTCAGGGAAGTGGCCGGCGTGACGGCGGCAGCATCGGCGTGGTCTCCGCACGAGGCGAATCGCTCGACCCCGCGAAACTGAACCCCGCGCAGCGCCGCGGTCTCGTCGGCATGGTGCCGCAGACCGCCGGGGACCTCCTCTACCTCGACACGGTGCGGGAGGAACTCGCGCAGGCCGATTCCGACGCCGGCCGCGAGCCCGGTGCTGCCCAGGCGTACCTCGCGAACCTGGCCCCGGGCATCGACCCGGCCATGCATCCCCGCGACCTGTCCGAAGGGCAGCGCCTCGCGCTCGTCATCGCCGTCCAGCTCGTGGCCGAACCTCAGGTGCTCGTGCTCGACGAACCGACCCGCGGTCTCGACTACGCCGGCAAGGAGGCCCTGCGGGCGATCCTGCGCAGGCGCGCCGACGAAGGGCGGGCCGTTCTCGTGGCGACGCACGACGTCGAGTTTGCCGCTGCAGTGGCCGACGAGGTCATCCAGATGGCCGGGGGAGAGTTCATCGCCACCGGCAGTGCACGCGACGTGCTCACGGCGTCGCCCGCCCTGGCCCCACAGATGGCGAAGGTGCTCGCGCCCGTTCCCGCACTCACCTTGAGCGATGCGCTGACGGTGCTCGGAGTGCCGTCATGAGTCCGCAGGCTTCTGCGAACCCGGAAGAGCGCGCGGGCACCGCCCGGCCGGTGAAACGCGCCGCCCGCTCGAAGGCAACGAGCGCCGTCCGTCTGAAGCCGCGCAGCGCCGCCACGATCCTCGTCGTCAGCCTCATCGGGTTGCTCGCGAACCTGTGGCCCCTCCTCGTCGAGGAGCACTCGGCCGTCGCCGGCCACAGCCGTGACGCCCCGATGCTCTTCGCCATCCTCCTGCCGCTCATGCTCGTCGTGGTCCTGGCCGAGATCGCGGACGGCGGGATGGACGCGAAGGCCGTCGCGATGCTCGGCGTCCTGTCTGCCGTGGATGCCGTCCTGCGCCCCCTCGGTGCGGGGACCGGCGGTATCGAGGTGATGTTCTTCCTTCTCGTCCTCGGCGGCCGCGTCTTCGGAGCAGGCTTCGGCTTCGCGCTCGGCGCGACGAGCATGTTCGCCTCCGCCGTGCTCACTGCGGGCATCGGCCCGTGGTTGCCGTACCAGATGCTCGGAGCGGCCTGGGTCGCCATGGGCGCCGGCCTTCTGCCGTGGCGGCGCGGGCTCAGGTGGCCGCTCGAACTGCTCCTGCTGTGCGTCTACGGCGCCTTCGCGTCGCTCGCCTACGGGTTCGTGCTCAACATGTCCCTCTGGCCGTTCGCCACCGGCGACGACCCGGCCATCATGCCGGTGCCCGGCGCGCCGCTGGGCGACAACCTCGCACGCTTCGTCGCCTACACCCTGGCCACGTCGCTGGGTTGGGACCTCGGGCGCGTCATCACGAACGTCGCCCTCATCCTCGTCGCGGGTCGACCGATCATGGTTGCGCTGCGCCGTGCCTCGCGTCGTGCCGCGTTCGACGCGACGCCGCGCTTCGCCGAGGGCTCCCGCGCTGATTAGGTCGGCACCCGGCCCCGCTGATAATCTGAACTCTGCCGTCGATCGGCCGCGGACCAAGAGCGCCCCAGTGAACAGGCCTGGGAGCACCGCGCAACGATGTGTTGAAGGAGTTGGGCATGGCCCTGAATGCTGAGACGAAGAAGAAGATCATCGCCGAGTACGGCACGTCCGAAGGCGACACGGGCTCGCCCGAGGTGCAGGTTGCCCTCCTCACGGAGCGCATCAAGGGCCTGACGGAGCACGCTCGTCAGCACCCGCACGACCACCACACGCGTCGTGGTCTGCTCCTGCTCGTCGGTCAGCGCAAGCGCATGCTTCGCTACCTCGAGTCGGTCGACATCGAGCGTTACCGCTCGCTGATCAAGCGCCTCGGCCTGCGCCGTTGATCGCATTGATCACCATGATTTGACGCCGGACGGCGGTCACTCGTCTACGAGTGGCCGCCTTTCGGTGTTTCGAGGGGCCCGGACGGGTCGCTCGGCAGCAAGAAACGGGTCGCACACAACGACGATGTGCGCATCCGAGACGTAGATGAAACAAGAAGGAGGGCCCAAATGGAGGGTCCCGAGATCCAGTTCGCCGAAGCCGTCATCGACAACGGCTCGTTCGGCACCCGCACGGTTCGCTTCGAGACGGGACGTCTCGCGAAGCAGGCCAACGGCGCAGTCCTCGCCTACCTGGACGACGACACCTGCCTGCTGAGCACCACCACCGCCAGCAAGCAGCCCAAGGAGCACTTCGACTTCTTCCCCCTCACGGTGGACGTCGAGGAGCGCAGCTACGCGGCCGGCAAGATCCCCGGCTCGTTCTTCCGTCGTGAGGGTCGTCCCTCCACGGACGCGATCCTCACCTGCCGCCTCATCGACCGCCCGCTGCGCCCGGCCTTCAAGAAGGGCCTGCGCAACGAGGTCCAGGTCGTCATCACGGTTCTCGCGCAGAACCCGGACGTGCAGTACGACGTTCTCGCCATCAACGGCGCGTCGGCCTCCACGCAGATCTCCGGTCTGCCGTTCACCGGCCCGATCGGTGGCGTGCGCGTCTCGCTCATCGACGGCCAGTGGGTCGCCTTCCCGAACTTCTCCGACATCGAGCGCTCGGCGTTCGACATGGTCGTCGCCGGCCGTCTCGTCGGTGACGACGTCGCCATCATGATGGTCGAGGCCGAGTCCACCGAGTCGACGTGGAACCTCGTGGCCGAAGGCACCCAGGCCCCGACCGAAGAGGTCGTCGCCGAGGGCCTCGAGGCTGCGAAGAAGTTCATCCGCGTGCTCTGTGAGGCTCAGGTCGAGCTCGCGCAGCAGGCCGCCAAGGAGGTCCAGGACTTCCCGGTGTTCCTCGATTACCAGGACGACGTCTACGGTGCGGTCGAGAAGTCGGCCAAGGATCAGACGTCCGCTGCGATGACGATCGCCGGCAAGGCCGAGCGCGAGGACAAGCTCGACGAGATCAAGGACGCGCTCAAGGCCGAGCTCGCCGGCGAGGGCCGCGAGTTCGAGGGCCGCGAGTCCGAGGTTTCCGCCGCGTTCCGTTCGCTGCAGAAGCAGCTCGTGCGCGAGCGCATCCTGCGCGAGAAGGTCCGCATCGACGGCCGTGGCCTGGCGGACATCCGTGCGCTCTCGGCCGAGGTCGAGGTGCTGCCGCGCGTTCACGGTTCCGCGATCTTCGAGCGCGGCGAGACCCAGATCATGGGTGTCACGACGCTCAACATGCTGCGCATGGAGCAGCAGATCGACTCCCTGTCGCCGGTGACGCGCAAGCGCTACATGCACCACTACAACTTCCCGCCGTTCTCCACGGGTGAGACGGGCCGCGTCGGTTCGCCGAAGCGCCGCGAGATCGGTCACGGTGCTCTGGCCGAGCGTGCGCTCATGCCGGTGCTGCCGACGCGCGAGGAGTTCCCCTACGCCATCCGTCAGGTCTCGGAGGCTCTCGGCTCCAACGGTTCGACGTCCATGGGTTCGGTCTGCGCCTCGACCCTGTCGCTGCTCAACGCCGGTGTGCCGTTGCGCGCCCCGGTCGCCGGTATCGCGATGGGTCTCGTCTCCGCCGAGATCGACGGTCAGACGCAGTACGCAGCCCTCACCGACATCCTCGGTGCCGAGGACGCGTTCGGTGACATGGACTTCAAGGTTGCCGGTACCCGTGAGTTCGTCACGGCCATCCAGCTCGACACGAAGCTCGACGGCATCCCGGCCCAGGTTCTCGCCGGTGCACTGACGCAGGCGCGCGACGCCCGCCTGCACATCCTCGACGTGATGAACGAGGCGATCGACGCTCCCGACGAGATGTCGCCGTTCGCCCCGCGCGTTCTCGCGGTGAAGATCCCGGTCGATAAGATCGGTGAGGTCATCGGCCCGAAGGGCAAGATGATCAACCAGATCCAGGAGGACACGGGCGCCGACCTGTCCATCGAGGACGACGGCACGGTCTACATCGGTGCCACGGACGGCCCGAGCGCCGAGGCTGCGCGCGCCGCGGTCAACGCGATCGCCAACCCGCAGATGCCCGAGGTCGGCGAGCGCTTCCTCGGCACGGTCGTCAAGACGACGACGTTCGGTGCGTTCGTCTCGCTGCTTCCGGGCAAGGACGGCCTGCTGCACATCTCCGAGGTGCGCAAGCTCGTCGGTGGCAAGCGCATCGACGCTGTCGAGGACGTGCTGAAGATCGGCCAGAAGGTCCAGGTGGAGCTCAAGGAGGTCGACCCGCGCGGCAAGCTCTCGCTCGCCGTCGTCGAGGAGGCCAAGGCCGAGTCCGCGAACACGCCGGAGAACACGGACGCCGCGACGGCCGAGGCTGCTGCCGAGGTCGCCGACTCCGCCGGTCACATGGACCCGCACTCGGGTTCCGAGGACGAGTCCGGTGACAAGAAGCCGCGTCAGCGTCGCCGTGGCGGTCGCGGTCGTGGCCGTGGCGCCGAGCAGGGCGAGGGCAACGCCGCCGCCGACCAGCTCGTCGACGCAGGCTCCGACGGCAACGAGGCGAAGGCGACCTCCGAGGACGCCTGAGCCACACCGGTTCGAGCATGAAGGCTCCGCTCCCGACGTTCGTCGGGGGCGGAGCTTTCCGCATGCGTGGAAGACGTTCCCTTTCACGGCCACGACGTTCCGGCGGGATTCGGGCTTCGTGGGAGGATGGGCGGGTGAGAGCAGTCGACCGGGCGGACGCGTTTCAGCGCCGTCACCCCGTGCTCGGGTACCCGATCGGTGTCGTGTACAAGTTCATCGACGACCAGGGCGCGTATCTCGCGGCGCTCATCACCTATTACGGCTTCCTCTCGGTCTTCCCGCTCATCCTGCTGCTGCAGTCGGCACTCGGCTTCTTCATTCACGGCAACGAGCGGCTGCACAAGCAGATCCTCGACTCGGTGCTCGGCCAGATTCCCGTGCTCGGCAACACGCTGAGCAACGCCGCGCCGAGCGCGTTGCGCGGCAGCGTCTCCGGCATCGTGCTCGGTTCGATCGTGGCCCTCTACGGTGGCCTCGGGGTGGCTCAGGCGCTTCAGCACACGAGCAACACGTGTTGGTCGGTGCCGCGCAACGCGCGCCCCAACCCCATCCTCATGCGCGTGCGCAGCGCTGCCGTGCTGCTCTTCCTCGGAGCCGCACTGGTCGCGCTGGGCTGGTTGCCGCAGATGTGGCACGTACCCGGCCCGCTCATGCTCGCGCTCAACCTCGTGTTCGGCACCGTCATCTTCCTGCTCCTCATGAAGATGACGACGGCTCGCGGGCAGGGGTGGGGTCGTCTGGCTCCTGGCGCGCTGCTCGTGACGGTCGTGTGGCAGCTGTTCATGGCGGCGGGCAGTACCTTCACCAAGATCTTCGGCGCGCGTTCGAGCGACATCTACGGCACGTACGGCAGCATCCTGACGATTCTCGTCGCCTGTTACATCATGGCGGTCGCGTTCGTCGTGGGGTGCGAGGTCAACGTCGTGCTCCACCGCCGTCTGTACCCACGCTCGCTCATGACGCAGTTCACGGACGACGTCGACCTCACCCTGGCCGACCAGCAGGCGTACACCCTGCAGTCCACGATGCAGCGCTTCAAGAACTACCAAGCGATCGACGTCGTCTTCGACAAGGACAACGACGGTGTTGCCGATCAGCCCTCGGACCTCGACCTGCGGTGGCACGATGCAGTGGACGCCCACGAGCAATGGTTGAAGCGTGGGCATCCGACGCGGCCGTCCGGGATGTGGGGACTCACGGCCGAAGTGGAAGACAACCGCAGTGTCGACGGAAGCGAATGATGACGAACGACCTCAGGACGAACGAGCCGATCCAGCTCGGCCCCATGGTGCGCTATGCGGGGGAGCGCGAGGCGACGCTCTGGGCGCAGACGCGTGACGCGGGCGAGCTCACGGTGCGCATCGGCGAGAAGTCGTGGAGCGCACGCACGTTCGCGGCGCACGGGCATCACTACGCCCTCGTCCTGCTCGACTGCCTCGAGCCCGGCCAGGTGTACGAGTACACGGTCGAGGTGAACGGCGAACACGCGTGGCCGCAGCCCGATTCGCCGTTCCCCGCGCCGGTCGTCAAGATGCTCAAGGCCGATCGTCCGACGAAGATGGCCTTCGGCAGCTGCCGCACGAGCGTGCCGCACGACGCCAAGCACAACCGCACCAACGGCATCGACTCGCTGCGCGCCTACGCGCACGAAATGGCGCGTCACCCCAGGGACGAGCGGTGGCCCGACCTCGTCGTCCTGCTCGGTGACCAGGTATACGCCGACATCACGTCGGAGGCCATGCAGGAGTTCATCGAGGAGAAGCGCGGCCTCGACAGCGAACCCGGCGAGGAACTCAAGGACTACGTCGAGTACGCCCACCTCTACCGCCTCGCCTACAGCGAGCCGGCGGTGCGCTGGATGCTCTCGACGATGCCGAGCGCGATGATCTTCGACGACCACGACGTGCGCGACGACTGGAACACCTCGCTCGCGTGGCACGAGGAGATGAACAAGACCTCCTGGTGGCACGGTCGCATCGTCGGCGCGCTCTCGTCGTACTGGGTCTACCAGCACTGCGGCAACCTCTCGCCCGAGGCGCTCGCCGAGGACGAGGTCTGGCAGAAGATCACCGCGCACACCGGCAGCGACGAGCTCGACATCACCGACATGATCGAGGCCTTCGCGGAGAAGGTCGACCGGGACGCCCAGTCGTACCGCTTCTCGTACACGCGCGATCTCGGCGAGAGCAAGCTCATCGTCCTCGACTCGCGCGCCGCGCGCGATCTGCGCCCCGGCCACCGCGCGATGCTGGACGCCGAGGAGCTCGACTGGCTCGACGGTGAACTGCGCGGGGACGTGGAGCACCTGTTCATCGGTACGTCGCTGCCGTTCTTCATGCCCGAGGGCATCCACATGCTCGAGGCGCTCGACGAGGCCGCGTGCGACGGCGCGTGGGGCAAGACGATGGCGAGCCTCGGCGAGAAGATGCGCCAGACGATCGACCTCGAGCACTGGGCCGCGTTCAGTGACACGTTCTTCAAGGTCTCCGACATGGTGCTCGAGGTTGCGCGCGGTGAGCGCGGCGTGGCCCCGCGCACGGTGACGTTCCTTTCGGGTGACATCCACAACTCGTTCCTCTCCGAGGTCCAGGACGCCGACGGCACGAAGTCGCGCATCTTCCAGGCCGTGTGTTCGCCGATCCGAAACCCGCTGCCGCGGCACGTGCGCGCGGGGCAGTCGATCATCGGTCGCGGACTCGCGTGGCCGCTGCGTGAGGTCGTCGAGCGGACGAAGGCCGTGCGCACGCCGCACTTCACCTGGCGTACGACGCACGGGCCGTGGTTCGACAACAACCTCGCCACGGTGGAGGTCACCGAGAAGGGCCTCGACTTCCGTTGGGAGGCGGGTGAGATCGTCGACGGCGACCTCGAGCACCCGCGCCTACGCGTCGTCTCCGACATCCGCCTCGACTCCGACGGCGATGGCGACAACGTCGAGCGCAAGGGCGATCGCGGGCGCCTGCACGCGTGGCAGCCACTCGCCATGCGGATCGTCGAGCGGGTCAAGAACCTGCGTCGCTAGGCTCGGGCCATGAGCGAGACGATCAAGGTTGCAGTGATCGGCGCCTGTGGGCGCATGGGCAGCGAGGCCGTCAAGGCGGTCGAGGCGGCCCCGGACATGGAACTCGTCGGCCGGTTCGACGTCGGTGACGACCTCGGTGATCTGGGGGGCGCCGACATCGCGATCGAGTTGACCGTGCCCGACGCGTCGCCCGGCAACCTCGCCCACTGTGTCTCTCGGGGCGTTTCGGCTGTCGTCGGTACGACGGGGTGGACCGAGGAGAAGCTCGCGACGCTGCGCTCGCAGGTGGACGCAGCCGACGGCGTCGGTGTGCTCATCGCGCCGAACTTCTCCATCGGGGCCCTGCTCATGATGAAGTTCGCGCGCGAGGCGGCGGCCTTCTACGAGTCGGTCGAGGTCGTCGAGATCCACCACCCGAACAAGGTCGACGCGCCCTCCGGCACGGCCGCGCACACAGCGCGCGCCATCGCCGAGGGCCGCCGCGAGGCCGGTCTCGGCGACGTTCCGGACGCCACGGAACACGACCCGGACGGCGCGCGTGGAGCCCGCGTCGACGGCATCCCGGTGCACGCCATCCGCATGCGGGGGCGCGTCGCGCACCAGGAGGTGCAGTTCGGCGCGGAGGGTGAGGCCCTCACGATCCGTCACGACAGCTTCGAGCGCGTCAGCTTCATGCCCGGCGTGCTCACCGGCGTTCGCAACGTGGTGACGACGCCCGGCCTCACCGTGGGCCTGGAGAACTTCCTCGGCCTCTGACCCGAACTGCCTGGAACCCGCACCGGTACCCTAGGCTCGTCCCATGACGTACGAACTCTCCGACGACATCCGCATCGACGCCACGCCCGAGGCGGTGTACGCCGTCATCAGCGACGTCACACGCACCGGTGAGTGGAGCGAGCAGTGCCGCCGTGTCGAATGGGAGAACGACGCCCGCGACGTCGGCGCACGCTTCACCGGCCACAACGAAACGCCCGAGCGCGAGTGGACGACGACCTCGCAGGTCGCGGTGGCCGAGCCCGGCGTCGAGTTCGCCTGGGACGTCGTGCCCGCCGAGGTGCGCTGGAGCTACCGCATGGAGCGCGAGGGTGATGGCACGCGCCTCACGCACTCGACGACGTTCACCGAACAGAGCGAGCGCACGTTCGCCGAACGTTTCGGTGACGACGCCCGGGCCCAAGCCGAGAAACGTCGCCTTGCCGCGCGCGAGGGCATCGGCGCGACGCTCCCGCGGATCAAGGACATCGTCGAGGCGGGCTCCGCGCGCTAGGACTCGCTGGCCCTGTCCACCTTGAGGCGTGGCCCGCGGCGGGCCGTCGCCGGGTGAGGTGCCACCGTTCACCCTCGGGTCAGGTGCCCGTCATGTCGACCTCCTAGGTTCGGGCAATGACCGACGCGATCCTGGGGCCGCTTGAGCACCTCATGACCTCGTGGTGGGTGTATGCGGCACTGTTCGGTCTGTGCGCCGTTGACGCGCTCGTTCCGGTCTTCCCCAGCGAGGCGCCACTCATCCTTGCCGGGGTGTACGCCGCGTCGGATCCGCACGGGCCCAACGTCGTCCTCGTCGTTCTCGTCTCCGCACTCGGTGCGTGCCTCGGTGATCACCTGTCCTACGGGCTCGGGCACCTGCTCGGCACGTCGTGGCTCGAGAAGAAGCCGAAACGCCGACGCACCGTCGAACGCGTGAGAGGCGTGCTCCACCAACGCGGTTCGTGGGCGCTGCTCGTCGTGCGCTTCATCCCCGGTGGCCGCTGCGTCGCGACGCTCTCGCTCGGCGCGACCGGCTACCCCCTGCGCTCGTTCACGCCGTACGACCTTCTCGCGACGCTCGTGTGGGCCGTGCACGGCACCGTCATCGGCTACATCGGCGGGCACGCGTTCGAGGACAACCCGATCGCGGGCATCGCCACCGGCATGGGCATCGCGATCGTTCTGGCCGGGCTGCTCGAATGGCGCCGCCACCACGCCGAAAAGCGCTCGGAGAGGTCGCAGGACGAGAAGGAGCCCTCGTCGGCCGGGGCATGGGGGTGACGCGAGGTGCCGCTGATGGCGGCCCGGTCACCACCGAGGTGGCGAGACGCTCAGTCCTGTGAGGTGGGCGCCTCCTCGTCGAGTGACACGGGCGTGACATCGCCGAACGCGCGAATCGCCGCGGCCGCCGCGTCGAGGTCGCATTCCTCGAACACCATCATGGCGAGCAGCGCCTCGCGGCTGGGGAGGTAACCCTCATCGAGGACGCGGGCAATCGTCGCGTCGTCCGCCCGCGCTTCCTCACGGGGGTCGTCATCCTCAAGATGGTCCATTGCGGCACTGTCGAGGAAGTCATCGATGAGTTCACGGCGTCCCTGCGTCGTGCCGAACGCGGTGTTCCCCGCCCAATCCGCCATGCCGTGCTCGGCAGCGTGCTCGTGCGCGCGCCACCGGCCGCCCTCGAACCAGGCAACGAATCCGACCCCGGGCTGCGGGAAAGCAGCCACGCTCGCGGAGCGACGCACCCAACCGGGGCTGTCTCGAGGACGTCAATGCCCTCGTCGGTCGTGCGCGTGAAGTCGCGATCCCACCCGAGAAGCACGGCTCGACCACCGTCGACGAGGATCATGCGGGCCGAGGTGCCGCCCCCATCGTCGTAGAACCACCCGTGCCGTTCGGCGCGCGTTGGCTCGTCCGGTCCGAACGCAGCGGCTGAGCAGGCAGCCGCGAGGCGCCAGCCCAGCTCGAGTTGAGCAGGAGGCGCGAGGTCAGATGTACGTTCGATCGGCATGAGTGGACCTCCGGGGTGAGCCTGGGAGTGAGAGTCGTCACGCTAACGAGCAGAACGACGACATGGTTGACATTCGTGCCACGACAAACCGATCTGACTCCGGCCTCGTCAGGCCCGCAACACGACGAGGCACGCCGCGACGAAGTGGACGACGAACGCGGCCACCGTGCACGCGTGGAAGATCTCGTGGAAGCCGAACACCGTGGGCCACGGGTCGGGCTTCTTGAACCCGTAGACGACGGCGCCGATGGTGTAGAGGATGCCTCCCACGGCGATGAGCGTCATGACGGCGGTGCCGCCCGCGGCGTGCAGCGGGGCGGCGTAGAAGACGGCGACCCAGCCGAGGGCGACGTAGATCGGGGTGTAGAGCCAGCGCGGCGCGCCGACCCAGAACGTTCGGAACAGGACGCCGGCAACGGCACCGATCCACACGATGAGCAGGAGCGACAACCGCTGGTTGCCGCGCAACAGGACGAGAGCGAACGGCGTGTACGTGCCCGCGATGATGAGGTAGATGTTCGAGTGGTCGATGCGACGCAGGACCGCGTCGGCGCGCGGGCTCCAGTACCTGCGGTGGTAGAGCGCCGACGTGGCGAACAGCTGTGTTCCCGTCGCTCCGAGGACGAGGGCGCCTACGCGCCCGGCCGTCGTCGGCGCGAGGATCGCGAGCGCGAGACACCCCACGAGGCAGATCGGCGCGAGGACGAGGTGGAACCACCCGCGCAGCAGCGGCTTGGCCACGCGCACGACGTCCGCGTCGACGCCTTCGTGCGAGACGGGAGGCATCTCACCGGCATGCTGGCGCAGCGAGTCGCCGAGCGGCGTGCGCCGACGTTCGGTGGTCATCGTTCGTCCTTCGTGTCAGAGGTGGGTTCGGTGCGTGCCTCGACGAGGAGACCGAGCGTCAGTTCGAGCACGCGCCGCGGGTCGGTGAGGGCGTCGCCGTACAGTTCGCGCACCGTGTTCATGCGGTAGCGCACCGTCTGCGGGTGGACATGCAGGCGGCCGGCGACCTCGTCACGACGGCCCTGGTGCAGGAGCCAGGCGAGCAGCGTCTCGGCGAGCACCTCCCGTTTGGCGGGGGAGAGGTCCTCGAGGGGAGCCACAGCACGTTCGCGAAGTCGGGTGGCAACGAGAGGCGCTGAGTCCAGAGCGAGTTCGGGCAACAGCTCGTCGCAGTCGGCGCCGTCATCGGCGCTCGCGAAACGCAGCGCGCGCAGTGCCTGACGGACTGATTCGCCGGCGTCGGTCCACGCCACGGTCGGCCCCAGAGCGGCGGGCGTACCGACGCAGCGCTGGAGAAGGCCGTTCCGAGCGTTGCTTCGCACGCCGGGGACGAGCACGACGGTGGGACCGTCGGCAACGGGAGACCACAGGGCGCGCTCGCCGAGGGCCGTGGCGAGCGCCGTGCGCGGTTCGCCGTCGACGACGAGGGCGGTGAGCGTTTCGGGCGCCTTCCACCGGGCCGATTCGGCGAGGTGCTCGAGGGCCGGGCGGGCCTCGCCCGCGACGAGGGCCGCCGTCAGCTGATCCCGGCGACGGGCCAGTTCACGGGTGCGGGCGGTGAGGGCCGCCGTGTGACCGGCGAGGCTCTGGGCGGACAACTCGTCGATGAAGGCGAAGGTCTTCTCGGCGAGGGCCGCGACGTTCGCCGCCGGCTCCTCGGCGGCCACGGCGCTGCCGGCGAACTGAGCCCACGCGACACGAGCACCCACGCGGTAGGCGGCGAGCAGAGCGTCCGTGGAGCGACCGCTCGCCGCCTCTCCCTGTCCCAGCCGGTAGGCGCCGTCGAGGGTGGAACGGGAGGTCGCGCGGTCGCCCTCGATCTGGGTGGCGACGAACCCCGAGAGGGCCTGTTCGACGGCGCGCTCGATGTTGCTGCGTAACGCAGGATCGAAGGCGCGGTCGTAACCGGGAACCTCCTCGACGATCGCCTCGACGCAGGCGCTCGCCGTCTCGGGCAGGGACGCCCGAAGCTCGGCCAGGGTGCGGTCGGTGAGAATCGGCATGTTCACACTCTACGAACAAATACCTCGAGAAACACGTCGGGTCCGAGCCAAGAATTACGCCGATAGGGCTAGATAAACTGTCGATATGGCCGTAACCTCGCTTTCGCCCACTCGGACGACCTCGCTGCCGAGCGTGGCACGAACCTCTCCGGCGGGCTCGGCAACCCGCCTCGCCTGGCGTGCGGTGCGCGCCCTCACGACGCCTCTCGTGCCCGAGGACTACGTCGACCTCGTCGACCCGCTTCGCTCGCGCCGGTATCTGCGCGCCCGCGTCGTCGACGTCACGCCCGAGACGGCCGACGCCAGCACCGTGACGCTCCAGCCCGGCCGCGGTTGGCTCGGGCACCGCCCGGGCCAGTACATCCGTATCGGCGTCGACATCGACGGCGTGCGCCTGTGGCGCGCCTACTCCGTCACCTCCGGCCCGCGCGGCGACGGGAACATCTCCATCACGGTGAAGGCCCTCACCGGCGGGGTCGTGAGCGCGCACCTGCAGGAGAGCCTGCGTCCCGGTCAGATCGTCCAGATGGAGCAGGCCGACGGCGCCTTCACCTGGAACGGCGGCGCCGAGCCAGTTCTCTTCGTCACCGGGGGCTCCGGCATCACGCCCGTCATGGGCATGCTGCGTCACCGCATCGACGCCGAGGAGGCGTTCGCCGCCGACACCGAGCACGCCGAGAGCGCGCACGACATCGTCGTCCTGCACTCGGCGGCCCACCCCGAGGACGTCATCTTCGCCGACGAACTGCGCTCGCTCGACGCGACGGGCCGCATTCGCCTCGTCGAGCGTCACACCCAGGCCGAGGGGCGACTCGAGCCGCGCGAGCTCGACGACCTCGTGCCCGACTGGCGCGATCGCATCACCTACGCGTGCGGACCTGCGGGCATGCTGCGCGCGTTGCGGGAGTACGCCGACCTCAACGGCGTCGCCGATCACCTGCACACCGAGGAGTTCACCGTCGAACTGGCCGAGCCCGGCGAGGGCGGCGCGCTCACCCTCCACGACGGTTCGAACACGCTCGAACTCGACGTCGCCGGCGACACCGCCATCCTCGACGCCGCCGAGGCCGCCGGGGCCCTCGTGCCCTCCGGCTGCCGCATGGGCATCTGTTACGGCTGCGTGCTGCCCCTGCGCTCGGGAAACGTGCGCGATCTGCGCACCGGCGAGATCACCTCGGGAAGCGAAGGCGACGGCGTCATGGTGCAGACCTGCATCTCCAGCGTCGCCGGGGCTTGCGAGATCGGGCGATGAACCCCACACCCCACCACGCGAGCGACAACCGCCCCGGCGCCCACCGAACCCTCACGACTCACACGTCACCCCGACGAAAGGACGCACGATGACCGCGATGCAGAAGAAGGACGTCAACCCGGTCGCACACCTCACGCGCAGCGACATCGAGCGCCTCGGCGAGGAGCTGGATGCCGTGCGCGCCCGCATCGTCGAGAGCCGGGGCGCGAAGGACGCCGCGTACATCCGCGGCGTGATCAAGGGCCAGCGCTACCTCGAGATGGGCTCGCGCGCCCTGCTGCTGTTCTCCAAGAAGAAGCCGGTGTTCGTCGTCGGCACGGTCGGCCTGGCCGCCGCGAAGATCCTCGAGAACATGGAGATCGGCCACAACGTCATGCACGGCCAGTGGGACTGGATGCGCGACCCGAAGATCCACTCCTCGACGTGGGAGTGGGACAACGCGTCGCCGTCGGACCTGTGGAAGCACTCGCACAACGAACTGCACCACACGTACACGAACGTCATCGGCCGCGACAACGACCTCGGCTACGGCATCATGCGCGTCGACGAGGACCAGAAGTGGGTGCCGTTCTACCTCGGCCAGCCGGCGTGGAACTTCATCAACGCGTGCTTCTTCGAGTACGGCATCGCCGCGTACGACCTCGAGCTCGGCAAGTACCTCAAGGGCCGCAAGGACAAGGCCGTCTTCCAGCGTGACAGCCGCAAGGTGCTGCACAAGATCCGCGAGCAGTTCACGAAGGACTACGTCGCCCACCCGCTCCTCGCGGCGCTCACCGGTTCGGGCAAGCAGACGATCAAGGCCAACTTCATCGCCAACCTCACGCGCAACCTGTGGACGCACTCCGTCATCATGTGCGGTCACTTCCCGAGCGGCGTCGAGACCTTCACGAAGAAGTCGATCGTCGGCGAGAGCCGCGGCGACTGGTACCTGCGTCAGATGCTCGGCTCGGCGAACATCTCGGGCTCGAAGGCGATGCACGTGGCCACGGGCAACCTGAGCTACCAGATCGAGCACCATCTGTTCCCGGATCTGCCGAGCAACCGCTACGAGGAGATCAGCAAGGACGTACAGGACATCTGCGAGCGCTACGGCCTGTCGTACGTCACGGGTTCGCTGCCGCGCCAGGTCGCCTCGGCGTGGTGGACGATCATCCGTCTGTCGCTGCCCAACGACTTCGCCGCGAAGCTCGAGCGCAAGCCGCAGAACGTCACCGACCTCGTGCAGCGCCAGGTGCAGCCGAAGGCGGCCTGACGCCTGTCGACTCCCGTCAGCGGTGACGCCGAAGAAAGAACCCGGCCTTCCCTCCTTGGGGGGAGGCCGGGTTCGTTCGTTGTGTCGTTCCGTCGCCGGGCCCGTTCGTGACCGGGCCGGTCGACGGGTCAGATCAAGCGGATGAGCGCGGCCGTCGCGGCGGCCACGAGGACGACGACGATGAACGGCGCGCGCAACAGGAGCGCGACGACCGCGGCGAGCGCGGCGGCGGCGCGAGCGTCGAGCACCAGCTTGCCGTGGTCACCGACGAACGCCTGAACGCACACGAGTCCCGTCAGCAACGCGACGGGGAACAGGGCGACGACGTTCGACGTCTTCTTGCCTTCGAGGTACTTCGGCGGCACGAGGTAGCCGATGAACTTGAGGACGAACGACAGGCCGCTCGCGAGCAGAACGGTGGCCCAGGTGCTCATGCGCCCGCCCCTTCCTCGGTGGCGTCGTCACTCGGCAGCGTCGGCACCTCGTCCGTGCGTGTCGACCACCACAGGCCGACCGCGATGGCCGCGACGACGGTGGCGAGCACCGGCAGGCCGGCCTGGGTGACGGGGGAGAGGCCGAGGGCGATGACGGCCGCGAGCCCGGCCGTCAGCTTGCCCTGGAGCGTGCCGAGGCGCGGCCACAGCAGGGCGAGGAACGCACCGACCGCTGCGGCGTCGAGGCCGTACTTCTTCGGATCGCCCATGGCGTTGCCCGCGATGGTGCCGACGAACGTCATGAAGTTCCAGAGCAGGTACACGCCGAAGCCGGTCCACCAGAAACCGATGCCCGACAGCTTCGCCGTCGGGCGACCGACGGCCATGGCGGCGGATTCGTCGATTGTCAATTGCGCAGCGACGACACGCTTGAGACCGCGGGGGCGCAGGATCGCGTTCAGCTGCAGGCCGTAGATGGAGTTGCGCACACCGAGGAGCGTCGAGGTCGCGACGGCGGATGCGCCCGTGCCGCCGGCACCGAGAACTCCGACGACGGCGAACTGCGAACCGCCCGAGAAGAGCAGGAGCGACAGCGCCATCGCCTGCCACGTGTTGAGGCCCGCCGCGATGGCGAGAGCCCCGAAGCTGATGCCGTAGACGCCGGTGGCGACGGCCAGTGAGATCGAGTCCTTCTTGACCGCACCCTCGTCCTCGTGGAGCGCGTCCACGGGGCCGTCGTGTCGGCCGTCCACGTCGTGTTGCCCACCGCCGTGTTGTCCATTGCCGTGTTGTCCGTGGCCGTGTTCCCCATGACCCACGGCCGGCTCGACCTCGTCGCGCCGCTCGTCGGGCGTCATGCTTCGCGCCGTTCGTACGTGACGACGGTGAAGCCATCGCGCGGGTCGCGGTCGCTCTCGCGCCAATGCTTCGGGTCGATGGTGGGGAAGTGGGCATCGCCCTCGGGCTCGAGGGGGATCTCGCTGATGAGCAGGTGTGTCACCTCGTCCATCGCGGCCTCGTAGATCTGTGCGCCACCGACGACGAAGGCGTCCTCGCCGGCGACCTCCTCGAGCGCCTCGTCGAGCGAGTGCACGACGACGACGTCGTCGCCCTTGGTGAGGTTCGGTGCGTACTCCGGGTTGCGCGTGACGACGATCGAGCGGCGGCCGGGCAACGCACCCATGCCCTCGAACGTGGTGCGCCCCATGATCATCGGGTGCCCCATCGTCGTGCGCTTGAAGTGTTTGAAGTCCTCCGGAATGTTCCAGACCATGTCTCCGTCGGCGCCGATGACGCCGTTGCGCGCGACGGCGGCGATGGATGTCAGGTGGCTCATGTCGGTTCCTTCGAACGCGCCGGGTCGGGAGCCGGCGAGGGGTGTTTCGGTGCGGTCAGACCGCGATCGGTGCCTTGATCGTGGGCTCGGCCTCGTAGCCCTCGAGGCGGATGTCGTCGAGGTCGAAGCCGTCGATGTCGCGAATCTCGGGGTTGAGCACGAGGCGCGGCAGCGGCTTCGGCGTGCGCGTCAGTTGCAGCTGCGCCTGCTCGAGGTGGTTGGAGTACAGGTGCGCGTCGCCGAGGGTGTGGACGAAGTCGCCGACCTCGAGGTCGGTCACCTGCGCCACCATGTGCGTGAGCAGCGCGTAGCTCGCGATGTTGAACGGCACCCCGAGGAACACGTCGGCGCTGCGCTGGTAGAGGCCGCACGAGAGCTTCCCGTCGGCGACGTAGAACTGGAACATCGTGTGGCACGGCGGCAGGGCCATGTCGTCGACGTCGGCGACGTTCCACGCGGAGACGATGTGGCGACGGCTGTTCGGGTTCGTCCTGATCGCCTCGACGACCTGCGCCAACTGGTCGACCTGCCGGCCGTCCGGGGTGGGCCAGCTGCGCCACTGGTGGCCGTAGATCGGGCCGAGGTCGCCGAACTCGTCGGCCCACTCGTCCCAGATCGAGATGCCGCGTTCGTGCAGCCAGCCGACGTTGGTGTCACCGCGCAGGAACCACAGAAGTTCACCGAAGACCGAACGCAGGTGAAGCTTCTTCGTCGTGGTGACGGGAAAGCCCTGCGACAGATCGAAGCGCATCTGGTGGCCGAACACGCTGCGGGTGCCGGTACCGGTGCGATCGCCCTTGACGGCGCCTTCGTCGAGGATGCGCGTGAGGAGGTCGAGATACTGCTGCACCCGGCCACTGTACGGCGCTGCCCCCACACAGCCGTGCCCGTGTCGAGTGCCGGACCGCCTCGCGCGAGGCTTCGGGCCACAGCCGGAGGCCGTGCATTAGCCTGGGGCGCATGACGACGACACCTTTCGGACGCATGGTCACGGCCATGGTCACACCGATGAAACCTGACGGCTCCATCGACTACGAGGGTGTGGCTCGCCTCGCGAACCACCTCGTCGACAACGGACACGACGGCCTCGTCGTCAACGGCACCACCGGTGAGTCCGCGACGACCACGGACGAGGAGAACGTCGAGACCGTCCGCGTCGTCGTCGACGCCGTCGGCGACCGCTGCGCCGTCACCGCAGGCGTCGGAACGAACGACACCGCACACTCGGTGCGCGCGGCCAAGGCGCTCGCGGCCGTCGGCGCCGACGCCGTGCTCGTCGTGACTCCGTACTACAACAAGCCGACGCAGGCCGGCATCGTCGAACACTTCAAAGCCGTTGTCGGTGCCACCGATCTGCCCGCGATGGCGTACGACATTCCGGGCCGCACGGGCACGCCGCTCGCGAGCGACACGATCCGTCAACTGGCCAAGATCGACCAGATGCTCGCCGTGAAGGACGCCAAGGGCGACTTCTTCGAGGCGACCAAGCTCATGAACGAGACCGACCTGCTCTGGTACTCCGGTGACGACGTCTCCAACCTCATCTGGCTCAGTCTCGGCGCCGTCGGTCTCGTCTCCGTCGTCGGACACGTCGCCGGTAACGAGTTCCGCGCCATGATCGACGCCGTGGACGCCGGCGACATGACCCGCGCCCGTGAGCTGCACACCCGGCTCATCCCGGCCATCGACGCCCTGATGAACACCTCGCAGGGCGCCATCATGGCCAAGGCCGCCATGGCCGACAAGGGTGTCATCGACAGTGACTTCATCCGCCTTCCGCTGCTGCCCGCCACGGACGACATGCGTGCGCGCCTGCGCGAAGGCCTGAGCGAATCGGGACTTTCGTGAACGACACCGCACTCGAACTGAGCGCACCGCCCGCCCTGGCCAAGAACGGCGTCCGCGTCGTCGCCCTCGGAGGCCTCGGCGAGGTCGGGCGCAACATGACCGTCGTCGAGTACGAGGGTCGACTGCTCATCATCGACTGCGGCGTGCTCTTCCCCGAGGACCACCCCGGCGTCGACCTCATCCTCCCGGACTTCGAGTACATCAAGGATCGCCTCGACGACATCGAGGCCATCGTGCTCACGCACGGCCACGAGGACCACATCGGCGCCGTGCCGTACCTGCTGCGCATGAAGAGCGACATCCCGCTCATCGGCTCGACGCTGACCCTCGCGCTCATCGAGGCGAAGCTCAAGGAGCACCGCATCCGCCCGTACACGATGGCGGTCAAGGAAGGTCAGCGCGAGCAGATCGGCCCGTTCGACTGCGAGTTCGTCGCCGTCAACCACTCCATCCCCGACGCCCTGGCCGTCTTCGTGCGCACCGGCGGCGGAACGATCCTCGGCACCGGCGACTTCAAGATGGACCAGCTGCCGCTCGACGGGCGCATCACCGACCTGCGCGCCTTCGCCCGCCTCGGTGAGGAGGGCGTCGACCTGTTCCTCACGGACTCGACGAACGCCGAGGTGCCCGGCTTCACCACGCCGGAGAAGGACATCACGCCCGCCATCGAGCGCGTCTTCGAGCGCGCCGAGCGCCGCATCATCGTGGCCTGCTTCTCCTCGCACGTGCACCGCGTCCAGCAGGTGCTCGACGCCGCCGAACTGTACGGCCGTAAGGTCGCCATGGTCGGCCGCTCCATGGTGCGCAACATGACGATCGCCGCCGACCTCGGCTACCTCAAGGTGCCCGACAACGTGCTCGTCGACGTCAAGAAGCTCGACCAGCTCGAGGACGACAAGGTCGTTCTCATCTGCACCGGCTCCCAGGGTGAGCCCATGGCCGCCCTCGCCCGCATGGCCAACCGCGACCACCGCATCGACGTCGGCCCCGGCGACACCATCCTCATGGCCAGTTCGCTCATCCCCGGCAACGAGAACGCCGTCTACGGCCTCATCAACGGCCTCATGCGCCTCGGCGCCAACGTCGTGCACAAGGGCAACGCCATGGTGCACGTCTCCGGTCACGCCTCCGCCGGCGAGTTGCTCTACTGCTACAACATCGTCAAGCCGAAGAACGTCATGCCGATCCACGGCGAATGGCGCCACCTCGTGGCCAACGGCAAGCTCGCCGCAGCCACCGGAGTGCCCGCCGAGCAGGTGCTCCTCGCCGAGAACGGCGTCGTCGTCGACCTCGTCGACGGCAAGGCCGCCATCACCGGCGCCGTGCCCGTCGGTTACGTCTACGTCGACGGCTCCCTCGTCGGCACCACCGACGAAGACATGCTCAAGGACCGCCGCGTCCTGCGCGACGAAGGCTTCATCACCATCACCGTCGTCCGCAACGCCTCCACCGGAGAGATCGTCGCCGGCCCCGACATCCGCACCCGCGGATTCGCCGAAGGCGACGAGGTGTTCGAACGCATCCGCCCCAAGATCGAACAGGCGCTCGCCGACGCCCGCGGCAAGGGCATCACCGACACCCACCAGCTCCAGCAGGTCATCCGCCGCACCGTCGGCGGCTTCGTCGGCGGCAAGCTGCGCCGCCGGCCGATGATCATTCCGATTGTTCTGAACGCGTAGCCGGCACTTCGCGCCGGCGGAGCGTTCAGAACAATCGGTCGCGGTGTGGTGTTCGCGCGCAGGGTTGGGCCTCGCAAGCTCGGCCTTCCCTGCGCGTGAAACCACACCGCTGCATTGTTCGGTGCGCCTTCCGGCCAGGCCCTGGCGGGCCTGTCTCGGTGCGACACACGGCCGTCCACTTCTCGGGGTGGGCAGCTTTCGTATGGCTGTCACCAGCCCGTGGTCGGCGCAATTTCCGCCCGCCAAGCCATGGCGGCGTCTGGGTAGTCACTTGACGGTCGGACGCGGGCCCGGGCAACCGGGCGTGTTGGTGCCCTTCTCGGCACTCCTTCCGGGCACCCTCCGGGCAAGGCCATTGCGAATGACTCGGGCCGCCGGTCCCCAGAACCGGCGGCCCGAGCCGTCCGTCACCAGGGGCGGGGCTCGCTCAGATCCCGCTCGTCACCCACCGGTGCCCAGCCGATGCCCGGCGTGTGCACGTACTCGAACGCCGGCCCGCGCTCCACGAGCGCACGCACCGCCGCGACGAGACGGTGCGCATGCTCCACCGTCGTCGCGAGGCCGATAGAGGCGCGCACCGCCGTAGCGCCCTTGCCGAGCCGCTTGTCACACAACAGATGCGCACAGAAGCGGCCGTCGCGCACCGCAATGCCGTGCTCGTCCGCGAGCACCTGAGCCACGAGCGTCGGATCGTACCCGTCGACCGTGAACGTCGTGACGCCGACACCGTCGACAGGCTCCTCGTCGGAGCCGAGCACGTGAAGAATCTCCACACCTGGCAGCGCGCTCAAGCCGTCGCGGATGATGCCGTGAACGCGGTGCTCGTGGTTCTCGATCGCGTGACGGTGAGCGCGCAGCTTCGCCGCGGCCGCCGCGAGAGCGATAGCGCCGACGGCGTTCGGCGTGCCGCCCTCGTGCCGTGCCGGGCCCTCGGACCACACGACGTCGTCCGTTGTCACCCGCTTGCTCGCACCGCCGGCCGGAAGGTACGGATCGGCTGCATCAAGCCAGTCTGCGCGACCCGCGAGAACGCCGGCGCCGTACGGGGCATACATCTTGTGACCCGAGAACGCGACGTAGTCGACGCCCCACGCGGCGACGTCGATGACGCGGTGCGGAGCCAGCTGCGCCGCATCGACGACCGACCGTGCCCCGTGGGAGCGCGCGACGGCGGCCAGTTCACCGATCGGCCAGATCTCCCCGGTCACGTTGCACGCGCCCGTGATGACGACGAGCGCGGGCGCATCCGACGTCGCGCGGAAGCGGGAGAGCGCGGCGTCGACGGTGGCGATCGCAGCCTCGGGGGAGGACGGCACCGACAGTCGCGTCGTGCGCTCGGCGGGCCAGGGGAGGAGCGCCGCGTGGTGCACGGATTCGAAGACGAAGACCTGAGCGTTGTCGGGCAGGACGTGGGCGAGCAGAGCCAGCGCATCCGTGGTGTTGCGCGTGAAGACGACGTGGCTGTCCTCGCCGAGACCGACGAAGTGCGCCACCTCCGAACGCGCCTCCTCGAACCAGCCGGTCGTCAGACGCGAGGCGTACCCCGCCCCGCGATGAACCGAGCCGTAGGTGCGCAGGATGCGCTCCGCAGCCTCGGCAACGCCCACGAGGGCCGGAGCAGTGGCAC
The DNA here is from genome assembly GCF_001021715.1 of Dermacoccus sp. PE3. Taxonomy (NCBI): domain Bacteria; kingdom Bacillati; phylum Actinomycetota; class Actinomycetes; order Micrococcales; family Dermacoccaceae; genus Dermacoccus; species Dermacoccus sp. PE3. The sequence continues at coordinate 143,659 of NZ_LDCM01000002.1, forward strand.
CGTGATCGAGGTTCGCGAACTCGACAACCGTGTGGTGCAAGGTCGGCACACCGACGCCGTCCGAGACGGTTGCAGGGGTGGCCCGGGCGCTCGCCCGAACAGCAGAGAGGGAAGCGGGCAACGACTTCGGCTGACGGGTCGCAGCGAGCGTCGAAAGGACAGAACTCATGAGGAGACTCCTTCGTCAGGGGTCCGCCCGACGAGAAGCGTCGCGAACCCGCACTTGCTGCGTGCGGTCGCACGCAGCCAGGTCGTCACCCGGAGCACCCCACCGCGGTGGAGGGTTGCCGTCCAGCAAGCCGGGGCTGTGCGCTGGAACTCGTGACCAGGCAACACCGTGACACGCGACTCCTCGAACCGTCCACGAATGTGCCCGAGGTCGCCCGGATGGTGAGATGCGACTCGCTGTTCACGCCGCCCCTCGGGGCCGCCAGATCGTCGCGAGGTCCCCGGCGTGGGGCCGAAGAACTGCGCGCCTTCTCCCGTAATCTGGCCGGGTGGCGACACGGAAAACACCCCCGAACGACAGCGTTCTCGTAGCGAAGAAGAGTGCCCCGAACAGTCGGAGCACCACCTCCTCGCGCGCCCGCACCACCCCGGCGAAGAACGCGCCCCGCAAGCAGGCGCCCTCCAAGAGCGCGCCCGGCAAGGGGCGCGGTTCGAGCTCGGCTCAGCAGGGCCCGTCGGCCTCCAGCCGTGCCGCTCGTGGCGCCTGGATGGGGGTTTCCCACGTCGCCGGAGGCGCCGTGCGTCGTGTCGGCGCCAGCGCCGCCGAACTCGAGCCGGAGCACCGTCGCGACGGCATCGGCTTCTTCCTCCTCGCCCTCGGCATCGTTGTCGCGGCGCGCGAGTGGTGGAACCTGCCCGGCATGTTCGGTGACATCGTCCACGCCGTCGCCGCGGGAACGTTCGGTGTCATCGCCTACGTCCTGCCTGTCGTGTTCATCGGCATGGGTCTGCACATGTTCCGCCACCCGCGCGGCCACCAGCCCACCCACCGCATGTCGATCGGTCTCGGCATCCTCGCCCTCGGCTCCACCGGTATCGCTCACCTCGTCGGCGGACGCCCGGCCGCGGGTGACGTCGACGCCGTGCGTGACGCCGGCGGAGTGCTCGGCGTCATCTCCGGTGGCCCGCTGGCCGCAGGCCTGACGCTCTGGGGCGCCGGCGTCATCCTCGGCCTCGTGTCGTTCTTCGGTTTCCTCGTGCTGACGCGCACGCCGGTCAACCGCATCCCTCAGCGTCTGCGTGAGGTTGAGGCCACGATCTTCGGCGGTCACGCTCCGACCGAGGAGCGCGACTACGCCCAGCGCGACGCCGTCGCCGACGACCTGCACGGCGCCGACATCGGCAACCGTGCGCGCGGCGGAGCACCCCGCCGCGCCGCCGACGTGCACCACGGCGACGAGCCGTACGAGCAGGCAGCAGAGGTCGTCGGCCGCGGTCCGCGCGGTCGCGGGCGTGGCTCGCGCAAGACCCTCGGTCGTCAGCGCGGCGAGCAGCAGATCTACGACATCGACACGATCGAAGGCGGCGACCCGGCGGACGGCTCCGCCGACGAGGGCGAGCGCGCCACGTCGGCCGGCGCGGCAGCCCTGGCTCGGGCCCGCGGCTCGCGTGCGACCACGTCACGCCCGGCCACCACGGACGAGGCCGACACCGCCACCGTCGAGACGGCCGGTGGCTCCAAGCAGCGTCCGGGCGAATCGCCCAAGGCCGCCGCAGCCCGCCAGGAGACGGCGCAGCGCCCGGCCGCCGAGGTGCCTCAACGTCAGGTCGAGGCTCAGCCGACGGAGCAGCTCCCACAGCGCGTCGAGCAGCTCGCCCTCGCCGGCGACATCACGTACACGCTGCCCGAGTCGACCCTCCTCGAGGAGGGCACGCCGCCCAAGGAGCGTTCGGCCGCGAACGACCGCGTCGTCGACGCGCTCACCGAGGTGCTCGACCAGTTCGGCATCGACGCCGTTGTCTCCGGTTTCACCCGCGGCCCGACGGTCACGCGTTACGAGGTCGAGCTCGGCCCCGGCGTGAAGGTTGACCGCGTCACGGGTCTGAGCAAGAACATCGCCTACGCCGTGGCCAGCGCCGACGTGCGCATCCTGTCGCCCATCCCGGGCAAGAAGGCCATCGGTATCGAGATCCCGAACGCCGACAAGGAACTTGTCAGCCTCGGTGACGTGCTGCGCAGCCAGGCGGCCCGCAACAATCACCACCCGATGGTCATGGGTGTCGGTAAGGACGTCGAGGGTGGCTACGTCGTGGCCAACCTCGCGAAGATGCCGCACATGCTCGTCGCCGGTGCCACCGGTGCCGGTAAGTCGAGCTTCGTCAACTCGATGATCACCTCACTCCTCATGCGGGCCACGCCCGAAGAGGTGCGCATGGTGCTCGTCGACCCCAAGCGCGTCGAGCTGACGGCGTACGAGGGCATCCCGCACCTCATCACGCCGATCATCACGAACCCGAAGAAGGCCGCCGAGGCTCTCGAGTGGGTCGTGCGCGAGATGGACGCGCGCTACGACGACCTCGCCGCGTTCGGCTACAAGCACATCGACGAGTTCAACAAGGCCGTGCGTGCGGGCAAGGTGACCCTCCCGCCGGACAGCAAGCGCAAGCTCGCGCCGTACCCGTACCTCCTCGTCGTCGTCGACGAGTTGGCGGACCTCATGCTCGTCGCGCCGCGTGACGTCGAGGCCTCGATCCAGCGCATCACGCAGCTCGCGCGTGCCGCCGGTATCCACCTCATCCTCGCGACGCAGCGCCCGTCGGTCGATGTCGTCACCGGCATCATCAAGGCCAACGTGCCGTCGCGTCTGGCGTTCGCGACTTCGTCGCTCGCCGATAGCCGCGTCGTGCTCGACCAGCCCGGCGCCGAGAAGCTCCTCGGTCAGGGTGACGCGCTCTTCCTCCCGATGGGCACGAGCAAGCCGATGCGTGTGCAGGGCGCGTGGGTCAACGAGTCGGAGATCCACGGCGTCGTCGCGCACGTCAAGGCTCAGCTCGCGCCCAACTACCGCGAGGACGTTCAGCAGACGGCGCCCAAGAAGGAGATCGACGAGGACATCGGTGACGACCTCGACGTCTTGCTGCAGGCGGCCGAGCTCGTCATCACGACGCAGTTCGGTTCGACCTCGATGCTGCAGCGCAAGCTGCGCGTCGGCTTCGCCAAGGCCGGTCGCCTCATGGATCTGCTCGAATCGCGAGCCATCGTCGGCCCGTCCGAGGGGTCGAAGGCGCGCGACGTCCTCGTCAAACCCGAGGATCTGCCGACGACGCTGGCCCTCCTCAAGGGCGAGGACGTGCCGGAGCCGGACGGTGCTGGCGACGGCCCCGTCGACCTTGTGGCCCAGTCACAGGACGCGATCCCCGCCCAGGGGGAGCAGTACTACGACGGGCACGACGGCGGTGACGGTAGTGAGGACGCCTGGGAGCTGACGCAGCACGGTCGCTGAGGTCGCCAGGTCGGCGGCGCCAGCCTGATGGAGGAGTCCCTGCATCCCGGATCATCGGGATGCAGGGACTTTTGTGTCCCGGACGGTCCCGTGTGGCGTCCGAGGTGGTAGTTGCGATACAGGTGTCGTGTCCCAGTATGTGGATTCTGCTTGTGGGTGGCGCGACCAGCCAGTTGACTGCATTCATCCCATCCAGAGCGGCCGAGAGATCTGGCTCGTCGACGCCGCAGCAACCGACCCTCGCGGAACGGTGCTCACGCCAGAAGCGATGGAGTTGATTCTCATGTCGGAACACCGCGTTTCGTCTTTTCGTGCCTGCCGACGTCGGACGGTTGATTTGATGCGCCGTCGCGTCAGTGCATGTCGCTGAAGAACGCACGACGATCTCAACGCCTCCGTGGGCGCGACCCTCGCGACTTTCGACTCTCGGGTCGTAGCCCGCCCATGCCCGAGATGCCGTCCGGTCGGATCACCGATTGTCGATGTGACCCGGTACGTCGTACGCGCGCTAGACGCCCTTCCCCGCTCACTGATCAAGAGATGAGTTTCATGTTGCCCACAGCACCACCTCACACCGAGATCGTTGTCTCGGTGGTGAAGCCCGATCTTCGTCCCGTGTTTCGCCGCGCGGTCTCGAGCGTCTGGGTCATCACGACTGCCGGGGAGGCAGGGCCGGTCGGCTTGACCGCTTTGTCTGTCCACTCGGTTTCGGTCGACCCACCCCTCGTGTCCTTCAACATCAGTCGCACGTCTCACTCGCTGGCTTCAATCGTGCGAACCGGACGTGTCGCCCTCCACCTTCTCGACGAGAACCAAGGGCAGCTCATGACCCGATTCGCCGGCCCGCGTGAGGCCCGGTTTCAGGACGACGGTCTCTGGTCGTGGGACAGGACCGGTCTGCCGCGACTCACGGACGTCGCAGCTCGATTGACAGCCACGGTCCGTGATGCCCATGAGGCGGGAGACAGCTGCCTCATCGTCGCCGAGGTGGATAGCGCCGAGCACGTCGCAGATCGCGGTCCGCTTGCCCACCACAACGGAGCGCATCACAGCGTCTCGCCCTCAGTGTCACGAACGACGAACGGAGTCCGATGATGAGCACGTCCACGAACCAGCCGACCTTCCACTGGTTCCTACCGACCTCCGGCGACTCGCGTGGAATTGTCTCTGGAGGTCATGGGGCCGCGGTCGAGGGCACTGATCGAACCCGTGAACCGTCCGCGGGCTACCTGCGTCAGGTGGCACAGGCGGCGGAGGCCAACGGTTTCGAATCCGTCCTGACGCCAACGGGTCTGTGGTGCCAGGACTCCTGGCTCATGGCCGCTGCGCTTTCCCAGCACACTGAGCGGCTGAAGTTTCTCGTCGCCTTCCGCCCAGGGTCCGTCTCGCCGACTCTGGCAGCGCAAATGGCCACCACCTTCCAGACCATCACTGACGGTCGACTCCACGTCAACATCGTCACCGGGGGAGAATCGTCCGAGCAGCGGGCGTTCGGCGACTTCCTCGGCAAGGACGCCCGATATGCGCGGACCGGAGAGTTCCTCGACGTCGTGAGTCGGTTGTGGGATTGCGAGGATTCGTTCGACTATCGCGGCGAACACCTGGTGGTGGAACAAGCGCGACTCTCGCGGACGCCGACCCCGCGTCCCGAGGTCTTCTTCGGCGGATCTTCGCCAGCCGCACTCGAGATCGCGGCCCGCCACGCCGACGTGTACCTCACCTGGGGGGAGCCGCCGGCACAGGCCAAGGAGAAGATCGACCGAGTCCGCGAACTGGCCGCCCGGCAGGGCCGCACTGTGCGATTCGGTATTCGGTTGCACACGATCTCCCGAGACACATCCGCCGAGGCCTGGGCGGTCGCGGAAGGGCTACTCAAGCGCATCCCCGCGGAACTCATCGAACGTCAGCAGGACGCGCTGCGTCGGTCGGAATCCGAAGGGCAGCGGCGCATGCTCGCGCTGAACGGAGGGACCACTGCCGATTTGGAGATCTACCCCGGGCTCTGGGCTGGCGTGGGGCTGGTGCGCGGTGGAGCCGGAACGTCGCTGGTCGGTTCACATGCTGAGGTCGCAGACCTGATTCGGCAGTACCGCGACGTCGGCTTTGACGATTTCGTGTTGTCCGGATACCCGTGCCTGGAGGAGGCCTACTGGTTCGGTGAGGGGGTGCGCCCACGGGTGGAGGCGGTCCCGGCGGAAGAGCATTCGCACGACCGAGCCGTGAGCTGAGGATCTTTCTCGAATTCGAGGGTTTGCACCGGCCAGGTCGTGGCCACTGACCTGGCCGGCATTCTTTCCGCAATTGCATAAGCAAATGTTTGACAAATCATAATGAAAACCTATGAGGAGTGACTCATGAACGTGACGAGCAGCACAGCTCGGGCGTCGACGGCGGCAGCTGTTGCTTCGCCGGGATCGGCCGACGACACCTTGCCTGCCCGAGTGCGCTTAGGCAGCGCTGGCTCCAACGCGCGCCGTAGGAGGCGGCGGAATCTCATCCGCAGTGATCACGAGCCGCCGAGTTGGGAGGTGCGGGCTCTGAGCCCGCTGGCAATCATCGCGGTGTGGCAATCCGTGAGTGTCATCGGTTGGTTGCCGCAGGACGTTCTCGCACCGCCATCCCGGGTCCTCTCAACGCTGGGGTCGCTGATCTCCGACGGCACGCTCACAACTGCCCTCAGCGTCTCGGTGCAGCGTGCCGGGTTCGGATTCGCACTGGGGTCGCTCATTGCCTTGGGTGCAGCGCTCCCGGTGGGCCTGACGCGTACCGGTGAGGCGATTATCGATCCGCCGATGCAGATGCTCAGGACTCTGCCCCTGCTGGGGCTGGTTCCGTTGTTCATCGTCTGGTTCGGGATCGGGGAAGCGCCGAAGATCCTCCTGGTGGCGCTCGGGGTGTGCGTGCCGTTGTACCTCAACGCGGTAGGTGCGCTTCGATCCATCGACTCCGATCTGTACGAGCTCGCCGACGCGCTGGACCTCACGGCGTGGCAGCGCTTTAGGCACGTCATTATTCCCGGTGCCCTGCCCGGAACCCTGGTGGGCGTCCGGCAAGCTCTCGCCTTCGCTTGGTTGGCCCTCATCGTTGCAGAGCAGATGAGCGCGACGGCCGGACTCGGCTTCATGATCAACAACGCCCGCGACTTCATGCAGACCGACACCATCGTCGTGGGCCTGCTCACCTACGCCGCCCTCGGGCTCATCACGGACGCCGCCGTCCGGGTGGCGGAACGCCGCGCCCTGCGGTGGCGAACGGAAGGAACGTCACAATGAGCGACAACCAGTCGAAGCACCCTGGTGGGCCCACCGATCGGTGGACGTCCCCGGGACTGGACGGCCGAAAGGGCCTTGCCGTCCATCTCGAGTCCGTCTCGAGGCGATTCGGGGACAACGTCGTCCTTGATGACCTCGACCTCGACATCCCCGCCGGGCAGTTCGTTGCGGTCCTGGGACGGTCGGGCGCGGGCAAGTCGACCCTGCTGCGCCTCCTGGCCGGTCTCGATCGCGGCGAGGTCTCTGGGGCGGTGGGCACGAGCGAGCGTGTGTCCGTCGTGTTCCAGGACGCGCGGTTGTTGCCGTGGGAGGACGTCGCTGCGAACGTGCGGCTAGGCGCACAAAGTATGGGTGTCAACGGGGCGGAACTGGACGCGAGGATCACGCAGACGCTCGCAGAGGTGGGGCTCGGCGACAGGGCCCGCGCCTGGCCGCGTGCCCTGTCGGGTGGACAACGACAACGTGTCGCTCTTGCGCGGGCACTCGTCACCGCACCCGACCTCCTGCTCCTCGACGAACCGTTTAGTGCCCTGGACGCCTTCACGCGTCAGGAGGCGCAGGATCTGGTCGTCCGCCTCTGGCAACGTCACGGACCGGCTGTCGTGATGGTTACGCACGATGTCCGTGAAGCGGTGCTCTTGGCCGATCGGGTCGTTGTACTCAACGAGGGCACAGTGGTTGCGGATCGCACGGTGGACCTGCCCCGTCCGAGGCGACGTGAGGACGCGGAAGTCAACGCCCTCGTCGCGGGTCTGACGGCGGATCTCGACAAGGCTCGAGCTCTGACCGCGCAGGCCCAGCCGCAGGGGAGTTCCTCCTCGGCTGCGGGCGACCGTTCGAGTTGGACACGGCGTGGCGTCTTGGCCGGGGGTCTTCTGGGAGCGTCGGCGCTGGTGGGATTCACCCGCCCCTCGGATGCTTCCCGCACCGCGACGGTGCGTGTCGCACAAGGCGGATCGGCGCGTGGCGCCACGCTCCGAGTCGCCGTCCAAACCGACGGAGTACGATCCCTGCTGCGCGCGTCCGGCCAGCTCGACGACACGCCGTACACGATCGAGTTCTCGCAGTTCACCTACGGGATGGCCATCGTCGAAGCTCTCCAGGCTGGCAAGGTGGACGTCGGCGGAGTCGGGTCGACCCCGCCAATCTTCGGAGCAGCGGCGGGCTCGGGATTCCGCATCGTGGCAACGACCGCGTTGCGGAACCATCGCGACTCATCCGTCCTCGTGAAGAAGCACTCGGGTTTGTCCACCGCCGCCGATCTGCGGGGCAAGCGGATCACGGTGCCCAAGGGCAGCTCGGCTCACGGGTTGCTTCTGAATTTCCTGCACCGAGGTGGTGTGAAACCGTCCGAGGTCACCTTTGTCTACCTTCCGCCGGCCGACGGTGCGGCCGCTTTCACCCGCGGAGATGCGGACGCGTGGGTCATCTGGGAGCCGTTTGTCACCCAACAGCTCCGCAGCGGGGCGCGGGCCATCGGAGGCGGTCCCCCGGACGAGGCTGGGCTGAACTTTTCGCTCGCGTCGACCGATACGCTCGGGGACGCCGATCGGGTGGCCGCCTTGCGCGATTACCTTCGACGTCTGCAGAAGGCCTATGCCTGGGGAGCAACACACCTCGACGCCTACGCCCGGGCCTGGTCCCAGGAATCCCGGCTGCCGCTGTCCGTCACCCGATCCGCGATCTCGCATAAGAAGACCGATCAACGTCCGGTCACGGCAGCTGACATCCGGCTCGAACAGACGCTCGCCGATCGGTTGTTCGAGGACAAGGTCATCCCGAAGAAGGTCCATTTCACCGACATCGTCGAAACGGGTCTGATGCGGTGAGCTCAGGCGTGTCGACCACCTGACTCCCGTGACCGCGCGAATCGCGTGACCGCGGGAGTCAGGTGGCGTGTCGACCGCTCACTACACTCCGTTGTCACGCTCCGTTATTCGCGCGCCGAGTCGGTGAGGGCGTCGGCCCGATCACCGTCTCCAGCCTCAGGCCGGGCCGCGGCCACCTCAGCGATGATCTCCTCCATCGCCTCGGTGATGGCCTGCGAGCCGCTGACCGGACCCGCCAGCAGGTACCGGTCCGGCCCGAGCGCGACCAGGGTCGGCGTGCCGGATCCGAACATCTGCAGCAGGGCGTTGTGCTCGTCGATGAGGATGCTCTTGGGCGCGTAGCCCTGCTCCTGCAATGGCTGCAGATGGGATTCGTGCGTGACGACAAGTCGGACGGGGATGCCGCGCAGCTGCGCCTCCCAGCCCTGCGCCTGCTCGATGACGGGCAGGCAGGAGCCGCAACCAGGGCTGACCATGAGCAGGACGACCGGGCCGGAATCGGCCATGGAGATCATCGAGACGCGGTTGCCCTCGCCGTCGGCCAACAGGGCGAAGGGGGTGGGGCGCCGCTCGTAGTCCTCGATGCCGTCGTCCGCGACCTCAGCCAGCGGGGTGGTCGTCAGGGAGGTGCTGGTGTAGTCGAAGGTGGGGTCTTCCGTCACCATCGTGCCGGTCGTGACGGTAGGCGTCGCCACCTTGTTCATGGCGGGCTCCTGATGGGCAGCAATGTCGTCCATGAATGACGCGACGGCGGGGCCGCCGATGGCCGGCCCAGCGGCGATCAGGTCGTCGGTGCCGAGGAGGAGGGCCGTCGGCGTCCCGCCTCGAACCATCTGCGTGAAGGTGGCCTGTGGGTCGAAGTAGACCTCGAAATCCTGCGGGTCGATGAGGCCGTGGTAGGTATCCGTGGCGAACGAGGGCAGGACGATCACCGTGCGCACGTGCGGCACGGTGTGCTGCCAGGCGCGGACCTTTTCAATGACGCTGACACAGGATCCGCAGCTGGGGGACACGACGAAGACTGCCGCGGGGCGCCCTGTCGGCAGGTCTCGCAGCGCGATCGTCGTGCCGTCTACCGTCTCGAGCGCAACGAAGGGCGTAGGCGCGCGGAGGTACTCGCCGTCCGCGGACGGCGCAGCCGCGTTGACGGCACCGGCCTCTCCGCGGTGCCCAGCAATAAGCCACGTGAGGACGACGGCGGCGAGGACGCCCGCCAGCCAACACCACTGGCCACCGTCGAAGTTGGCGAGCCGGGCCGCGATGCTGCGGTGCACCGCGGCGTCCACCAGCGTCAGGGCTGCGAGGCCGACCAGGAGGAGGTTACGGACGGCGGTGAAAACATCGACGCCACCGAGGCCGAGTTTGCCGAAGCAGGAGCACTGCACGGGCTCGCCAAACGTCAGGGCGCGAACAATGACGACCGTGTATGCGATGAACAGCAGGACGGCGGCAACGGCGGCAAGCAGCTGCAGCCAGCCCCAGGCGAACACCAGCACGACGGCCAACGCGAGTTCGCCGAATGGCAGCAGAGCGGGCGCCTTGATCTTCCGCAGGATGACAGGGAGACGGAGGCTGATGAAGGCCTCATCCGCCGTGGAGCGGGCAGCAAGCTTCGCGCAACCGGAGACGGTGAGCACGAGCACGAGCAGGATCGCAGGGACAGTCGAGGGGGCGTCATACACGTCATTCATGGTAGGCGTCACCACTGACAGGCCCCTCTCACCGAATGGCCGATGTGATGCCTCGTCATCGTTGGCCGCACCGCAGCCAACGATGGCGGCAGGGTGGGCCCCGGGCGCCACTAGACTGACGCCATGACTTCAGCCCCGTCCCGCAGCGTTGCCGTCGTCACCCTCGGGTGCGCTCGAAACGAGGTCGACTCCGAGGAGCTGGCCGGGCGCCTCGCGTCTGAGGGGTGGACCCTCGTCGACGATGCCGCGGACGCCGACGTGGCCGTCGTCAACACCTGCGGTTTCGTTGAGCAGGCCAAGAAAGACTCAATCGACGCACTACTCGAGGCCAACGACCTCAAGGACACCGGCCGCACCCAGGCCGTTGTCGCCGTCGGGTGTCTAGCCGAGCGCTATGGCAACCAGCTCGCCGAGCAGCTGCCGGAGGCCGACGCCGTCCTCGGCTTCGACTCATACCAGGACATGTCGAGCCACCTCACAGCGGTGCTGGCTGGGCACAAGCCCGAGGCGCACGTGCCTGGGGATCGCCGCAAACTGCTGCCCATCTCTCCCGCCAAGCGCCAGGACGGCGCCGCTGGTCTGGCACTCCCGGGTCACGGCGCAGCGCCGGTGACGTCGCAGCCCGCCGACGTCGAGGTCGCTTCGCCGGTGAGTACGCCGCGCGTCATTCGGGCTCGTCTTGACGGACGCCCGTGGGCCCCGCTCAAAATCGCGAGCGGTTGCGACCGACGGTGCGCGTTCTGCGCCATCCCGGCCTTCCGCGGCGCGTTCCTGTCCCGCCGTCCCTCCGACGTTCTCGCCGAAGCGCGTTGGCTCGCGGAGCACGACGTCAAGGAGGTCTTCCTCGTCTCGGAGAACTCGACGTCGTACGGCAAGGACCTCGGCGACCTGCGTCTGCTCGACACCATGCTTCCCGAACTCACCGCCATCGACGGCATCGAGCGTGTGCGTGTGTCGTACCTGCAGCCTGCGGAGATCCGACCCGACCTGCTCGACGTCATGGCGAACACGCCCGGTGTCGCGCCGTACTACGACATCTCCTTCCAGCACGCCTCCGGGCCGCTCCTGCGCACGATGCGCCGCTTCGGTGACCGCGAGTCGTTCCTCACGCTCCTCGACGACGTGCGCCGCCGCACGCCGAACGCCGGCATCCGCTCGAACGTCATCGTCGGCTTCCCCGGCGAGACCGAGAAGGATCTCGAGGAACTCGAGCAGTTCCTCGTCGCCGCGCGTCTCGACGTCGTCGGTGTCTTCGGTTACTCCGACGAGGACGGCACCGAGGCCGAGAGCTACGCGGACAAGCTACCCACGGACGAGATCGAAGCCCGCCTCGAGCACTTCCGTACGCTCACCGAGGAACTCAACCTCCAGCGAGCCGAGGAGCGCGTCGGAGAACGCCTCGACGTCCTCATCGAGGCGGAGGAGGACGAGGACGGCGAACTGCGCTTCGTCGGCCGCGCCGGACAGCAGGGCCCCGACGTCGACGGCGTCACCTACGTCGAGACGAGCAACGAGCGCCCCCTCGCCATCGGCGACATGGTGAGCGTCGAGGTCGTCGCCACCGACGGCATCGACCTCGTCGCCGAGGTGCGGTGAAGCGGATGAGCGATCTCGAGACCGAGACGCCCACCGGGGCGCGCAAGCCCGTCAGCACCTGGAACCTCGCGAACGTTCTCACGATGGGCCGTATCGCCCTCGTACCGTTCTTCGCCTGGTTCCTGCTCGCCGACGGCGGTGAGAACACCACCCACCGCATCATCGCGTTCGTCCTGTTCGTCGTCGCCTCGATCACCGACCGCATCGACGGCCAGATCGCCCGATCCCGCGGCCTCGAGACCGAGTTCGGCAAGCTCATGGACCCGATCGCCGACAAGGCGCTCATGGGCATGGCCTTCATCGGGCTGTCGATCATCGACGTGCTGCCGTGGTGGGCCACGATCGTCGTGCTCGCCCGCGAGCTCGCCATCACCGCGCTGCGCTTCGTCGTCATCCGTCACGGCGTGATCCCCGCGAGTCACGGCGGCAAGCTGAAGACGGCCCTGCAGGCGCTCGCCGCTGGACTCTTCGTCCTGCCGCTTCCGGACTGGGGCCACATCGGGGCGTGGGTCGTCATGGCGGCCGCCATCGTCGTCACCGTCGCGACTGGCATCGATTACTTCTTCCGCGCGGCCAAGCTGCGACGTGAGAGCGCCCGGACGGCGCGGGCGCGCTCGACGCAGTCATGAGCGAGCAGGACCGACGCGCCGTGACCGAGAACGACTCGGCCGATCTCGCGACGCGTCTCGTCGAGCAGCTGCGTGACCGTGGCCTGACGATCGCCACGGCCGAGTCCCTCACCGCCGGCCTCGTGAGCGCGGGTATCGCCGACGTTCCCGGCGCCAGCGCCGTGCTGCGCGGGGGAGCCGCGACCTACGCGACGCCCACCAAGGCCGCGGTGCTCGGCGTCGATGCCGACCTGCTGCGTGAGCGCGGTGCTGTCGACGCCGACGTCGCTCTCGAGATGGCTCACGGTGCCGTACGCCTCTTCGCGGCAGACCTCGCCGTGGCCACCACTGGCGTCGCAGGACCCGCCATCCAGGACGGCCAGGACGTCGGAACCTGTTACGTCGCCGTCGCGTTCTCCGGGGAATCTCCGGGTGAGCGAGGGCGTTGCCATGTCGACAGGTTTCAGTTCGTGGGGGATCGCGCCGAGATCCGTCGGGCAGCCGCCTGGGCGGCCTGGCAGATGGCGCTCGACCACACGCGGTGAACACCCGTTGGGGTTGTCACCCCTCAGCGCTATGTTGGAACCTGACATCGCCAATCGCGCGCACCGATGCGCCGTCGCCAGGAGGAAAGCATGATCTTGCTTCGCGAACAGCTCGGTGACGTGCTGCGCCAGCAGCGCCGCGCACAGGGGCGCACCCTGCGCGAGGTTTCGAAGACGGCCCGCATCTCGCTCGGATACCTCAGCGAGATCGAGCGCGGCGAGAAGGAAGCCTCCTCGGAGCTGCTCGCTGCGGTTTGCGAGGCTCTCGAGCTGCCCATGTCCGAGACGCTGTCGCTCGTCGCCGCGAGCGTTCAGGCCGCGGAGAAGGCCAGCGCCCCGGTTGTGCTGCACCCGCAGCGTGACGCGGTGGCCCGCGCCGCCTGACGCATCACGCCAGGACGAGGCCCGTCACCCACTTCGAGCGGGTGGCGGGCCTTCGTCATGCTCGGACCGCGGAACGTCAGCGGCGTTTGCGGATGCCCTGGGGTGAGGAATGGAAGCCCGCCTCCAGCAGCGCCGCGACGAGGGGAGCCTCGTTGCCGAGGGCGGTGAGGCCGTTGACCGTGCGCACGGTGAGCGACGAGAGCGCACCACGCGTCACGAGGTCGGCGAGGGCGCGGGCTACGGGTGCCCAGGCGGCGTCGTCAGCCGGCCACGTGAGGGCGGTTCGACCGCCACGTTCGAGATAGGTGACGAGCTCGCCGTCGGCGATGACGACGAGGGCACCCGCCTTACGGCCAGGACGATGCCCGGCGTGAGCATCCTGGGCGGCCGGCCACGGCAGGGCCGCGCCGAACGGGTTGGCGGGATCGCAGGCAGCGAGCACGAGGATCTCCGGTTCGCGTCGACCCCACGGATCGGGTTCGGGCGCTCGTGTGGCACGCAGCGAGTCGACGGCGACGGCGGCACCGAACTGGGACGCCCCGAGGCCCTCGACGAAGTAACCGCGGCGCACGAGGCCACGCTCCTCGGCGCCGGCGAGCACCCGGTAGACGGCGGAGAACCCGCCGGGTATTTCTTCGTCCACGACGGCGCCGCGCGTGACGACCCCGTGTCGGACGAGCAGGAGTTCAGCAGCCATGAACGTGCGCTCGGTGAGGTCGTCGTGGGCCTCCGGCAGGAGCCGCCACCGGCCCGCGCCGTGCGCCGGTCCACGACCCGTCGCGAGACCGGCGGCGGTCGGTCGCGAGCGGGTGGAGAGCGACGGGCCACGCAGGCGCGCGTACCGAGAACCGCGGTTACTCGGAACTCGCGGCTTGTGGGCACTGGCGCCGCCGCTGAGCAGGGCCCGAACCGGCGCGAAGGTGTCACCGCTCGCGGCGCCCTCCCACACGAGTTGCCAGAGGGCTGTCGCGACGGCGGTGTCATCGTGTGATCCGAGAGCTCCCGCGATGTCACGGAACAGGTGACTTCCGCCGCGGGCGAGGACGTCGCGCACCGAGCGCGACGTGACGCGCTGCGCAGCGACAGCGGTCTCGTGGCTCGTGGTGGTATCAGTGTCGGTGGTGTGCGCTTCGGTGTGATCGGTGGTCTCGTCGTGGGCGCGCGGCGCAGGAGCGTGAGCATCGACTGAATCGCCGGCCGGTGCGTCGCCGGCGCCCGACCGAAGCGTCAACGGTGCCGAGTCGGGCGTGTGGAAACTGATCCATCCGTCGTCGGCCGAGATACTGCCGTGGCCCTGCCAGAGCAGTTCACCCGAGGCGAGCAGTTCGTCGAGGTCGGCGGGCCGGTAGCCGCGAACTCGTGCGGGCAGGACAAGGCTCTCGATCGCGGACGCCGGCATGGGCACACCGAGCAGGGGTTCGAGCGCGGCCAGCACGCCGTCGGCACCGCGCAACGTGTCGCCAACCTGCTGCCAGCGGGGCAGGAACCGGGCGTACTGCGTGGCGGACACCGGTTCGATCTCGGCGCGAAGAGCCGCGAGGGACAGCCGACGCAGGGAACGCAGGACGGCGTTGTCGCAGTATTCGCCGGAGGTATCGCCGCCGCCCAGCGCGTCGGGCAGCAGCGCGCCGTGCGTGAGGCGTCCGGCTCGTGTGAGGCGCGTGAGGGCGTTTCGAACGACGGACACCCCGAGGGCGAAGGCCTCGGCCGCCTGTTGCGCCGTGAACGGTGCGTGGCACGCGGCGTACCTCGTGAGCAGATCGTCGAGGGGCGTGTCGCCGGGCTCGAGGAAGGCCTGCGGGACGCCGGGCGGCAGGGCGACACCGAGCGCATCGCGCAACCGAGCTGCGTCCTCGACGGCTGCGAGCCTCGTCCGAGAGCCCCACCGAACCTCGATGGCGCGGCGCTCACCGACGAGGGCGTTCCACCAGGCACGGCACTCGTCGGAACTCAGATTCGGGGCGGCATCGCTGTGCGGTGAGGCATCAGGTTCCCCGGGATCCCGGCTCCCGGAATCATCGTCAGCGGAGTCGTGACGCCCCGAGCGCGCAACGATCTCGTCGAGCGTCAACGGGCCGAGGGTGCGCAATGCGTCCGCGAGGTCTTCCGCGTGACGCATCCGGCGGCTCGGATCGAGCAGTTGCAGTCGGCGTTCGTGGCGACGGACGACGTCGGGGTCGAGCAGTTCCGCGATCGACAGGCCACCGGCCGAGCCGAGCAGGTCGGCGAGCAACTCCGGGTCGAGGGACAGAGCGGCGGCGCGGCGTTCGGCGAGCGGCGAGTCGCCCTCGTAGAGGAACTGGGCCACGTAGCTGAACAGCATGGCCTTGGCGTACGGACTGGGTGACGTCGTCTCGGTGTGCACCACCTGGATGGCGCGGCGCTCCACCGAGCGCATGAGCTCGACGAGGCCCGGCACGTCGTAGACGTCCTGGAGGACCTCGCGCACGGCCTCGAGCACGATGGGAAAACTCGGATAGTCGCTCGCCACCTCGAGGAGCTGGGCGGCCCGCTGGCGTTGCTGCCACAGCGCCTGGCGGCGTCCCGGGTTCTGACGCGGGAGCAGAAGCGCCCGGGCGGCGCACTCCCGGAAGCGGGAGGCGAACAGCGCGGTGCCACCCACCTCGTCCGTGACGCGGGCGGTGATCTCGTCGGGGTCGAGCACGATCGCTTCGAGCAAAGCCGCGGTGAGGGTGTCGTCGTCGCCCTCGGTGTCGAGCAGCCGGAAGACGAGTCCGTCGTCGGTGTGCATGGCCTGCACGTCGGCGCCGAAGCGTTCGCGCATCCGCGCGCCCACGACGAGGGCCCAGGGCGCGTGGACGGCTGCGCCGAAGGGGGAGTGGACGACGACCCGCCAGTCGCCCATCTCGTCGCGGAAGCGCTCGACGACGATGGTGCGGTCGCTGGGGAGGCGTCCGGTGGACTCCTGCTGCTCGCGCAGGTACGTGACGAGGTTGCGGGAAGCGAGGTCGTCGAGACCGACGGCGCGAGCCCGGGCGGTGGCTGCGTCGTCGTCGAGGTCGCCGAGTTCGCGGGCGAACGCTCCGATGGCCCGCCCCAGTTCAAGCGGACGACCGAGGGAGTCGCCCTTCCAGAACGGCAAGCGCGCTGCCTGGCCCGGAGCCGGCGTCACGAGCACCTGGTCGCGCGTGATGTCCTCGATGCGCCACGTGCTCGTGCCGAGCGTGAAGACGTCGCCGACGCGGCTCTCGTAGACCATCTCCTCGTCGAGCTCACCGACGCGACGGCCGGGGCCGTCACCGCCCGCGAGAAAGACTCCGTACAGCCCACGGTCGGGAATCGTGCCGCCGGACGTGACCGCGAGACGTTGGGCGCCCGGGCGTGAGCGCAGGACGTCGTCGGTGCGATCCCACACGATGCGTGCGCGCAGCTCGCGGAACGAGTCGCTCGGGTAGAGGCCCGACAGCATGTCGAGGACGGAGTCGAGCACCCCGGAGGTGAGCGAGGCGAACGGCGCGCTGCGCTGCATGAGCGCGAGCAGATCGGCGCGGGGGACGTCGTCCATCGCCACCATGGCGACGACCTGCTGGGCGAGGACGTCGAGGGGGTTGCTCGGCACCCGCAGAGGTTCGATCTCACCCGAGCGCATGCGCTCGACGACGACAGCTGCCGAGAGGAGATCGCCACGGTACTTCGGGAAGAGCACACCGTGGCTCGTCGCACCCACCTGGTGGCCCGCGCGTCCGATGCGCTGCAGGCCGCTCGCCACGCTCGGCGGCGACTCCACCTGGACGACGAGGTCGATGGCGCCCATGTCGATGCCGAGTTCCAGCGAACTCGTGGCGACGACGGCCGGCAGGCGGCCGGCCTTGAGTTCGGTCTCGATCTCGGCGCGCACGTCCTTGCTCACGGAGCCGTGGTGCGCGCGGGCCAGGACCGCCGGAGCGCCTCGGCTCGTGCCCGCCCCACCGATGAGTTGGGCGGCCGGCTTGCTCGCCCGGGGGTCGTACCCGTGCATGAACTCCCCGGAATCAGCGTCGGCTTCCGGCTCGTGCGCGTCTGCGGGGTCACCGGGGCCCTCGGATTCCCCTGCGCTCATGGCACGCTCGGCCTCGGCCGCCTCGAGGCGTTCGCTCCAGATCTCGTTGAGTCTCGCCGTGAGGCGTTCGGCGAGGCGCCGAGAGTTGGCGAACACCAGCGTCGAGGTGTGCGAGGCCACGAGGTCGACGATGCGCTCCTCCACGTGAGGCCAGATGGAGGCCGTTGCCTCGGGCGCGTGATCGTCGTACGAGGCCTCGGCGTCCGGTGTGGGCGTCGTCGCGAGGTCGGCCATGTCCTCCACGGGCACGACGACGTCGAGCTCCCAGTTCTTCGTGCTGGGCGGCTGCACCGTCGTGACCGGGCGGCCGCCCGCGAGGAAGCGCTCCACCTCGCTCACCGGGCTGACCGTCGCCGACAACCCGATGCGCTGCGCCGGAGAGTCGAGCAACGCATCGAGCCGCTCGAGCGTCACGGCGAGGTGCGCTCCGCGTTTGGTGCCGGCGACGGCGTGGATCTCGTCGACGATGACGTACTCGACGCCCCGCAGGCGCTCGCGGGCGCTACTCGTGAGGAGAAGGAACAGCGATTCCGGCGTCGTGATGAGAACGTCCGCCGAGCGCGACGAGAACGCGCGGCGCTCCGCCGGCGTCGTGTCGCCCGAGCGGACGGCGACGCCGAGATCCGGCTCCTCGAGGCCGAGGCGCGTGCTGGCGTGCCTGATGCCGACGAGCGGTGAGCGCAGGTTGCGCTCCACGTCGACGGCGAGGGCCTTCATCGGCGAGACGTAGAGCACTCGGCAGCGACGGTCGACGTCGTCGGGGCGCGGCGTGCTCGCGAGCCGATCGAGCGCCCAGAGGAACGCACTGAGGGTCTTACCCGAACCGGTCGGGGCGACGACCAGCGTGTGCCGACCTTCACTGATGGATTCCCACGCGCCCTCCTGCGCGGGAGTGGGCTCGCCGAACGTTCCCGTGAACCACTCACGCGTGGCAGGGGAGAAGCGCTCGACGACGGAACTGCTCATGACGGCAGCCTCCCACGAGCCGCCGACAACCCCGTCGTCGCGGTGTTTACCCGAAGCGTCACCGGCGTCGGTGGGCTCTCAATCACGCCGTGCGTCGGGGCGCATCCGGTTCGACGCGCAGCACACGCAGCGTCGTGGCGAGCATGACGTAGTGGTTGGTGAGCTGGACGAGTTCGATGGCCTCGCGCTCACTGAGCTGACCGCGCACTCGCTGCCAGGTCGCGTCGGTGAGGTCACCCGTGCGGGCCAACTCGTCCGCGGCTGCGAGCACTGTGAGTTCCCGCTCGCTCCACAGCGCCGGGCTGAGGTCGCCCGTGTCGTTGGCGTCGTCGACCTGGGCCGCGCTCAAGCCCGCGCGCTCGCCGAGGTGACGGTGGTGGGCGCTCTCGTAGGCGCACCCCGAGACGGCCGCGACGCGCAGGATGACCGACTCGCTCTCGCGCCGCGTCAGCGTGCCGAAGGGCATGAGTGAACCGGCGAACGCGAGCCACCCCCAGAACTGCCGCCGTCCCCGCCCGAGCGTCGTGATGAAGGCCGGTGGCTCGGTTCCTGTGACCCGACCCGCGATCCGCGAGCCCAGCCAGGCGACGGCTCCGATCTCGCGACGGCCGCCGGGTGCGATGCGCGCCGTCATCGTGCGTGCTCCCCGTGACGTGCGCTCGGCCTGCCGTCGGGCTGCGGAGTCGTCCACGGGGCGTCCTCGCTGCGGGCCAGCTCGAGGGCTTCGCGCAGGTTGGGAAAGCCCCGCAACTCGACGGCACGCTGGGCCAAATGACGCAGCGGGACGACAGGGCGCACCCACGCCGGGGCGCAGACGGTGCGAGAACGGCGGGCGATACCGCGTTCGATGCGGTCGACGGCCTGGGGCAGGGAGCCGAGGCCACTCAACGTGCCCCGGGACCCGAGCAGGGCGTGCGCTGCTCCCGTGTCGAACCCGCGGGAGGTCATCTCCGTGTCGAGTTCGGCGAAATAGGCGACGCCGACGCGGGCTCCGTCGGGGCGCAGTTCGATGCGTAGGGTGTCGCCGACCGCCTCGACGGCCGCCTTCGACGCCGAGTACGCACCGAGCAACGGTAGGTGCACCGCCGCCGCGAGCGAGGACGTCATGAGGAGGTAGCCGCCGGGGTGCGCCACGTGTCGCGCGGCCGCGCGGGCCGTGTAGTACGCGCCGAGGGTGTTGACCTCGAGCATGCGCTCCATGACACTCGGGTCGCCGCCCGTCATCGGCAGTTGCCGTGCGATGCCGGCGTTCGCGACGACGACGTCGAGGCCGCCGAAGTCGGCTGCGACGCGATCGACGACCTCGTCGACGGCGTCACGGTCGCTGACATCGAGTGCGTACGAAGGGCTGTCGGCGGCCGAAGCAGCCGCTTCGAGCGCGTCGGGCTCGATACCGGTGAAGGCGACACGTGCGCCGTGGGAGGCGAGTTGCGTGGCCAGCGCGGCTCCGATGCCACGTGCAGCGCCGGTGACGAGCACTCGGGTTCCGGGGCGGACATGGGCGGGCGTACGTTCCAGCATGTTCTCCACCCTGGCACGCAGGGACGTGGCGCGTCCGCGGAGTCGGGGAGGTCGGCCGTCAGGCAAGGCGCTCGTTTGGCGAACCGAGTGCGGGCGGGAGAGTCTGGGGGAGTGCGTGAGAGTGAGTTCAATCGTCTGATGCTCGGCGAGTTCGGTGATGCCTACGGCCCGATGGTCGCCTCGAGCCACGTGCTCACCGACCTCGGCGGGCGCACCGCGAACGAGGCGCTCGCCGAGGGGGTACCCGCGCGCCGCGTGTGGGAGGCCGTGTGCGACGCCTTCGAGGTGCCGGAGTCGCGCCGTCTGGGTGAGGATCTCCCCATCGTCGAGCGCCCCTTCGAGTAGCCGGGACGCCTCCCGCCACGCCACGCTGCACGTGATCGAACGCGTGTTCTAACTTTCGTGTATCGTCATCCACAGATGCGACGCCGGGGAACCCCCGTCCACAACGTGCGTGGGCTGCCATTGCGGGGTTGTCGGTGTTCGCCTCTAGCGTCTGATTCGACACCAGGTCACCCGCACGTGGACCGAGGGCTCGATCGTCTGTAGGCGCGCTCATCCACGATTCGACGAAGGAGAACGCCATGGCCAAGTCCCAGGCTCCCACCACTTCCCCAGGCGGCGACAAGATGAAGTCGCTCGACACCGTGATGGCTCAGATCGAGAAGGCTCACGGCAAGGGCTCGATCATGCGCCTCGGTGAGGACGTGCGCCCGCCCATCGAGGTCATCCCGACCAGCTCGATCGCGCTCGACGTCGCGCTCGGTATCGGCGGTCTTCCGCGTGGTCGTGTCGTGGAGATCTACGGCCCGGAATCGTCCGGCAAGACGACCGTCGCGCTGCACGCCGTGGCCAACGCCCAGAAGTCCGGCGGCATCGCCGCCTTCATCGACGCTGAGCACGCGCTCGACCCGGAGTACGCCCGCAAGCTGGGCGTCGACACCGACTCGCTCCTCGTCAGCCAGCCCGACACCGGTGAGCAGGCGCTCGAGATCGCCGACATGCTCATCCGCTCCGGTTCGCTCGACATCATCGTCATCGACTCGGTCGCCGCACTCGTGCCCCGCGCCGAGATCGAGGGCGAGATGGGCGACAGCCACGTCGGTCTGCAGGCGCGCCTCATGTCCCAGGCACTGCGCAAGATCACGGGTGCGCTCAACTCCACCGGCACGACGGCGATCTTCATCAACCAGCTGCGCGAGAAGATCGGTGTCATGTTCGGCTCCCCGGAGACGACCACCGGTGGTAAGGCGCTCAAGTTCTACGCCTCGGTTCGCATCGACGTGCGCCGCATCGAAACGCTCAAGGACGGTTCGGAGCCCGTGGGTAACCGCACCCGCGCCAAGATCGTCAAGAACAAGGTCGCTCCGCCGTTCAAGCAGGCCGAGTTCGACATCCTCTACGGCCAGGGCATCTCCCGTGAGGGTGGTCTCATCGACATGGGTGTCGAGCAGGGCTTCGTGCGCAAGTCCGGTGCTTGGTACACGTACGAAGGAGACCAGCTCGGTCAGGGCAAGGAGAACGCCCGCAACTTCCTCAAGGACAACCCGCAGCTCACCGACGAGCTCGAGCTGAAGATCAAGCGGAAGCTGGGCATCCTCGTCGACCCGGACGCCGAGGACGCGGCAGGCGTTCTCGACCCGGATGCGCCGATCGACGCCGAGGTTGCGGTCGACTTCTGATCGACGCCGGCGCGCGACCGGTAACCCGGCGCGCGCCGGGTTGTGCACGCGCATGAACCACCGACCTGACGACGTCGGGCAGTCTCTGGGGCTGCCCGATTTCATCGACCCCTCCGACGTCGTCGAGGCGAGCTTCGACGCATCGACCACCTGGGGTGAGGAGCGCTCAAGCCCGACATCGGGTGGTTTCGAGCCTCGCGATGACGAACCGTCGTCTTCGGCCGGTCGGCGAGGCTCCTCGGGTTCGTCCTTCGGCGAGGGCGCACGGTCGTCGGGCCGTGGCGCCAAGGGCAAGGGGCGTAAGAAGAAGCAGCTCACGTGGGCCGAGAAGGCCGAGCGCCGGGAGAAGCGGGCGCAGAAGCGCCGCGAGGAGGAGGCGGCCGAGCGCGAGAAGGATCCGCTGGGGTTTGCTCGCGAGATCGTTCTGCGTCAGCTCACGGCCGCCCCGAAGAGTCGAGCGCAGCTCGCGGACAAACTGCGCGAGAAGGAGGTCGACGACGACGTGGCGGAAGCCGTGCTCGACCGCATGGAGGACGTGAAGCTCGTCGACGACGAGGCCTACGCGGGCATGCTCGTGCGTTCACAAATCGCCTCCCGCGGACTGGCGCGCAAGGCGCTCGCGCAGGAGCTCAAGCGCAAGGGCATCACCCCCGAGGTGGCCGAGGGCGCCCTCGAACAGGTCGACGACGACGCCGAGCGCGCCGTCGCCCTCCAACTCGCGCGCAAGAAGATGACAACGATGTCGCGCCTCGACGAACAGACGCAGACGAGGCGTCTCGCCGGGCTCCTCGCCCGCAAGGGATATCCGCCTTCGCTCGTGTGGTCGGTCATCAAGGAAATCCAGGGTTCGGCCGCACCCGACGAGGCGCACTAGAATCGATGGGCCATGGCTAAGACGTATGAGGTGCGCACCCACGGGTGCCAGATGAATGTCCACGACTCCGAGCGCATCTCGGGGCTGCTCGAGCAGGCCGGGTACACCGACTTCGCTGCGGTGCCCGACACCGAGCGCCCGGAGAACCCCGACCTCGTCGTGTTCAACACGTGCGCGGTGCGTGAGAACGCCTCGAACAAGCTGTACGGCAACCTCGGCCACCTGCGCCCGGTCAAGGACAAGACGCCGGGCATGCAGATCGCCGTCGGTGGCTGCCTCGCGCAGAAGGACCGCTCCGACATCGTCAGCCGCGCCCCCTGGGTCGACGTCGTCTTCGGAACACACAACGTCGGCTCCCTGCCGGTGCTGCTCGAGCGCGCGCGCCACAACGCCGAGGCGCAGGTCGAGATCCTCGAATCCCTCGAGGTCTTCCCCTCGACGCTGCCGACGCGCCGTGACTCTGCCTACTCGGGCTGGGTCTCCATCTCGGTGGGCTGCAACAACACCTGCACGTTCTGCATCGTGCCCGAGCTGCGCGGCAAGGAGAAGGACCGCCGACCCGGCGAGATCCTCAACGAGGTCAAGGCACTCGTCGACCAGGGCGTCGTCGAGATCACCCTGCTCGGCCAGAACGTCAACACCTACGGCGTGGAGTTCGGCGACCGCCAGGCCTTCAGCAAGCTGCTGCGCGCCTGCGGTGAGATCGAAGGCCTCGAGCGGGTCCGGTTCACGAGTCCGCACCCGGCCGCCTTCACCGACGACGTCATCGAGGCCATGGCCGAGACGCCGAACGTCATGCCGAGCCTGCACATGCCCCTGCAGTCGGGCAGTGACAAGGTGCTCAAGGACATGCGTCGCAGCTACCGCAGCAAGAAGTTCCTCGGCATCATCGACAAGGTGCGCGAGCGCATGCCCGACGCTGCCATCACCACCGACATCATCGTCGGCTTCCCCGGCGAGACGGAGGAGGACTTCCAGGGCACGCTCGACGTCGTCGAGAAGTCGCGCTTCAGCTCCGCGTTCACGTTCCAGTACTCCATTCGCCCCGGCACCCCGGCGGCCACGATGGACGGCCAGATCCCCAAGGAAGTCGTGCAGGAGCGCTTCGAGCGCCTCATCGAGCTCCAGGAGCGCGTCTCCTGGGCGGGCAACCGTGAGCAGGAGGGCCGCACGGTCGAGGTGCTCGTCGCCCCGGCCGAGGGCCGCAAGGACGCCGAGACCAACCGCATGTCGGGCCGTGCCCGCGACAACCGTCTCGTCCACTTCGCCGTTCCCGAGGGAGCCGAGCGCCCTCGCCCGGGCGACATGGTGACGGTCGAGGTCACCTACGGTGCGCCGCACCACCTCGTCGCGGACTCCGGTCTCGACGGGGGCACGTACGACGTGCGTCGCACTCGCGGCGGCGACGCCTGGCAGGCTCTGCAGGACGCGGCCTCAGCGGGAACGCCGGCCGGCGCGGCCAAGCCCGCCGTCGCGCTCGGCATGCCGTCGATCGGCAAGCCGGATACCCCGGCGCCGAGCGCCCCCGCCTGCGGCATCGGCTGACGCCGCTCCTCATCCCACGCCACGCGCCCCTACTGCCCGAAAGGTAGTGGGGGCGCTTCCGCGTCGGCGAGCGAACGTGCCACGGCGGGGAGCACCCGATCGGCGGCGCGCACGATGCCGATCTCGCGCGTGAGTGCCGGGTCGCACAGAGTCACGAGGCGCACACCGTCCGCGCCTGATCGACGCTGTTCGCGGGGGAGCAGGGCTACGCCCAGCCCCGCTTCGACGAGCCCGCGCACCGTACCCAACTCCTGGCACTCGGTCCCCAGACGCGGGCGGAATCCGGCCTCGGCGCAGGCCTCGTCGAGCACGCGTCGCATGCCGTAGTGAGCCGGCATGGTGACGAAGGTTTCCTCGGCTGCGTCGCGTAGCGTCACTTCCCCGCGTGAGGCCAACGGGTGGTCTTCGGGAACGGCCAGGGCGATGGGCTGCTGGATGAGCGAGCGCCACTGGGGGCCTTCCTCCACGCGCGGCTTCGGAGAGACGATCCCGACGTCGAGGTCGCCCTCGCGGACGAGGCGACAGATCGTCTCGGCGGCGTCCTGCACGAGTTGGAAGCGTGCGTGCGGGTGACTCCGACGCACGTGGCCCAGCAGGTGGGGCACGAGCCAGGGGCCGAAACTGTGGAGGAAGCCGAGGCGCAGTTCGTCGTCGCCCCCGTGCATCTCGGCGATGCGCGCGCGGGCGACGGCCATCGTGAAGTCCGCGCGGCGGGCCGCGTCGACGTAGATGCGTCCGGCGTCGTTGAGGCGCAGCCGCCGCCCCGGTCGATCGAACAACGACGCTCCGAGCGCTGATTCGAGCGTCGCAAGCCTCCGGGAGAGGGTCGGCTGGGTCGTCCCGAGCATCGCCGCGGCATCGGTGACGTTCTCCACCTCGGCCAGGGTCACGATCCAGTTGTGACCTGAGAGAACCTCCGGATCCTGTTCATGCGTCATGTGCATCAGTGTGGCATTGAGAACGTATTTCCGTATGTGGGCCGCCCGGCGCAGAGTGAGGGACATGACAGCGACAGCGGAGACCGAGCAGCCCGGAACGACACAGCACGCCGATGCACCGCGGGGCTATGTGCGCGGCGACGCCGGCTATACCCGCATCACGACGGCGCTCTTCGCGGCCGGTATGGCGACCTTCGTGTCGATGTACTCGGCGCAGGCCGTCCTGCCCGACCTCGCGCGTGAGTTCGATGCGTCCCCGGCCGTGGCGGCCCTCGCCGTCAGCGCGACGACCGGTGTGCTCGCCTTCGCCATCGTTCCGGCCAGCATCCTCTCGGAACGCTTCGGACGCAGCCGCGTCATGGTCGCCTCGGCGTTGCTCTCCGCGATCATCGGCCTGCTCATTCCTCTCGCGACCTCGCTCGAGGTCGTCCTCGCCGGCCGTGCCCTCCAGGGCCTGACCCTCGCCGGTGTGCCCGCCGTCGCCATGGCCTACCTCGCCGAGGAGGTGGACGGAGCGTCCCTCGGAACGGCCATGGGCCGCTACATCGCAGGGACGACGATCGGTGGGCTGGCCGGACGCATCGTGGCCTCGTTCGCGCTCGACGTCACGACGTGGCGGTGGGCACTCGAAGCGGCTGCCGTCGTCGCGCTGGTGTTCACCGCCCTCTTCGTGAAGCTCGCTCCGGCGAGCCGATTCTTCGAACCCAAGCGGATCGGTCTTCGCGCGTCGAGCGCCAATCTGGCCCGCCACCTGCGCAACCCGCGCATCATGGCACTCGTGGCTGTTGCCTTCCTCCTCATGGGCGGCTTCGTCTCGATCTACAACGTGCTCGGGTTCCGCCTCCTGCGCGAGCCGTTCGCTCTGCCGCAGGCCGTGGTCGGCCTCGTGTTCTGCCTCTACCTGTCGGGCACGCTCACGTCCGCCTGGGCCGGACGCTTGGCCGACCGGTACGGTCGCGGGCCGGTACTCGTCGTCTCGACCCTGACGATGGCTCTCGGCCTGCTCCTCACCTGGTTCGACAACCTCGCGACGCTGCTCGTCGGCATGCTGGCGTTCACCGGTGGCTTCTTCGCCGCCCACGCGAGCGCCAGCGGGTGGGTGACGGCCCTCGCAACGCGCCATCGCGCCGAGGCGAGCTCGCTCTATCTGTTCGGTTACTACACGGGCTCGTCCGTCATCGGTGCGCTGGCCGGGTGGCCCTTCGCCACGCTGGGATGGGGCGGGACGCTCGTCCTCGTGCTTGCCGCCGTCCTCGCGGCGCTCGGTCTCGCCCTCACCCTGTGGCGTCGCGCGGGCCAGGCGCCGACTCCCGCCGCGGCGTAAGCACCGCCGTGCGCGGCTGGTGCAAGCGTGCTCCGAGCTTTGGGAGAATAGGCGCGTGAACACCCCCGGTTCCGATCGAGCGCTCGTGCGACCGCGCGTCATCGCCGTCGTCGGCCCGACGGCAACCGGCAAGAGCGTTCTCTCGCTCGACCTTGCCGAGCGACTCGGCGGCGAGATCGTCAACGCGGATGCGTCGCAGTTCTACCGCGGTATGGACATCGGTACGGCCAAGCTGCCTGTGGAAGAGCGGCGCGGCATCCCGCACCACCAGATCGACACCCTCGACATCCTCGACGAGGCGACGATCGCGCGCTTCCAGCGCGAGGCTCGGGCCGACATTCAAGGGGTGCTGGCTCGTGGCAACGTTCCGATCGTCGTGGGTGGCTCCGGCCTCTACCTGCGGGCCGCGCTCGACGTCCTGGAGATCCCGCCGACAGATCCGCAGGTGCGCGCCCGCTTCGAGCGGCGCCTCGAGGACGAGGGCTCTGGCGCCCTTCACCGGGAGTTGGCCGAGCAGGATCCCGCGGCGGCTGCCGACATCCTTGCGAGCAACGGGCGCAGGGTCGTGCGCGCGCTCGAGGTGATCGCGTTGACCGGACGCCCCTTCAGCGCCACGGCGCCGACGAAAACCTTCCTCGAACCGACGATCGTGCTCGGCCTCCAGGCCGACCCGACGGAACTCGTGACCCGCATCGAGCGACGTGTCGACCTCATGTGGGAACGCGGGTTGCTCGACGAGGTGCGTGAACTCGACGCCCGAGGCCTGCGCAACGGGCGGACGGCGAGCCGGGCCATCGGCTACTCCCAGGCGCTCGAGCACCTCGACGGCCTCCTCGACGAGCGGGCCGCGAAGGAGGCGACGGCGATCGCGACGCGCCAGTTCGCCCGTCGTCAGCGCGCGTGGTTCCGCCCGGATCCGCGGCCGGTGTGGCTGCCCTACGACGCACCCGATCTCCTAGATCGCGCCCTGGCGGAAGTAGACGGCTACAGCCCGGCGCGGCACGGAAGGGTCGCGGCTGCGTCTGACGCCGTGTGACACGATGAGCGCGTGACGCGCATTCCATTCACCAAGGGCCACGGCACGCAGAACGACTTCGTCCTCGTGCCCGATCATGACGGCACCCTCGACCTCAGCGTCGACGACGTCGCCTTCCTGTGTGACCGCCGCGCCGGCATTGGCGGCGACGGCATGATCCGCGTCGTGCGCACGGCTGCGGTGCCCGAGGTCGCGGCGCTCGCCGGAGTGGCTGAGTGGTTCATGGACTACCGCAACGCCGACGGGTCGCTCGCCGAGATGTGCGGCAACGGAACGCGCGTCTTCGCCGAATACCTGCGCTCGCGCGGACTCGTCGCGAGCGAGCAGTTCGCCATCGCGACGCGCGCCGGCGTCAAGGAGATGGTGGCCGTCCCGCACGGCTGGGCCGTCGAGCTCGGCCAGTGGCGCCTCGCCCGGGAAGAGGAGGCCGAGCGCCGCGGTATGGACTCCGTCGTCCAGGTCCACGGTTCGCCCGACCCCTTGCCCGCGCTCAGCCTCGACCTCGGCAACCCGCACACCGTCGTCGCGCTACCTCCGTCGGTGCACCTGGGCTCCCTCGAGCTGCACGAGGCACCGCACGTCGACCCTCACCCGGAGCACGGCAGCAACGTCGAGTTCGTCCATGCGATCGAGCACGCCCACATCAGCATGCGCGTGCACGAGCGCGGCAGCGGCGAGACGCGCTCGTGCGGCACCGGCGCTGCGGCCGCGGCCATCGCGACGTGGTGGTGGGGCGGCAAGCCTGAGGGCCAGCTCGACTGGAAGGTCGACGTTCTCGGCGGCACGCTCGGCGTGCACATCAAGGGCGACGAGGTTGCGCTCTCGGGGCCGGCTCAGCTCGTCGCCGACGGTGAGGTCGACCTGCCGCAACGCTGAGTCGCCCGGTCGGACAACGCTCGACGTGTGGTCGGCGAAACGGTGTGTGTCCCAACGAAAAACGTCGTCAGTGAACGTGAACCTGAGCGATACTCAATGGCCTAGACGTCCGCGTTTGGCGCCGGTGCGCCAGTGTCCTCCGCAGCCTCCAAGGGCGTGGGTCCGCCGTCGGACGTGCGCACCACTTCGAGAATGCGGAACCCCTTGACCGATGTCAGGCGCGTGACCTCGTAGGCGTCGCCCAACTGCTCCACGAGCCACTTCGCCAGTGAGTCCGAGCCGAGGTTGCGCTGGACGACGAGGTAGGCGCGCCCGCCGACGACGAGGCGGGGTAGCCAAGTGAGCAGCATCGAATGCAGCACCTTCTTGCCCACCCTGATCGGCGGGTTGGACCAGATGAGATCGAACCGAACGTCGGCCGGAACCTGCGACGGGCGAGCGGTCGTCACGTTCGAACACCCCTGAGCCGCAACGTTCGTCGCGCACAGATCGAGGGCGCGTTCGTTGACGTCCACCGCCCACACGTGTGCGCTGGGGCTCTCCAGGGCGAGCGTCGTCGCGATCGGACCCCAGCCGCAGCCCATGTCCATGAAGGTGCCCGCCTCGGGCGGCGCCGGTGCGTGGTTGAGAAGAACAGCAGTGCCCGAGTCGAGACGGTCGGGGCAGAAGACACCGGGTGCGGTCTGCATGGCGACGCTGCGCCCGGCCAGGCGCAAGGTGAGGGTGCGCCGTTCGTCGGGTGACGCCGGCTCCGCAGTGAAGTAGTGATCGCTCATCACGGCACAGCCTACGACCGCCGCATTGGCTCGAGAACCGGCGCGGGAGCGGAGAACTCCGCCCGGGCGAGTCGCAACCGCGGGAGTAAATCGCTGGCCTCGCTCGTTGAACCCTGCAACGATCGAACTCTGCGCGTCACCTCGACCGCAACGACGTACAACGTGAGGATCAGCCCTGAACGAGCGCAACCCCGCCGACTTCCTTTCCCGCCGAGCCCAGGCGCTTGCGGACGGCGACGACGCGACGGTCGTCTACGACGACCGCGGATTTGTCGTCGACTCCTACGATGGTGACCAGATCGAGCGCGAAGAGCGCGCCGCTCTGCGCCGTGTGCACGGCCTGTCGACGGAGCTCGAGGACGTCTCCGAGGTCGAGTACCGCCAACTGCGCCTCGAGCGCGTCGTCCTGGCGGGCGTCTGGTCCGAGGGTTCGAGCGAGGACGCCGAGAACTCCCTGCGTGAGCTCGCCGCTCTCGCGGAGACGGCTGGCTCCCAGGTGCTCGCGGGCGTCGTCCAGCGTCGCCTGCGCCCCGACCCGGGCACCTGGCTCGGTAAGGGCAAGGCCGAGGAACTCAAGGAGATCGTCGTCGCCGAAGGCGCCGACACCGTCATCGCCAACGGCGAGCTCGCCCCGAGCCAGCGCCGCGCTCTCGAGGACGTCGTCAAGGTGAAGGTCATCGACCGCACCGCGCTCATCCTCGACATCTTCGCCCAGCACGCGAAGAGCAAGGAGGGCAAGGCCCAGGTCGAGCTGGCTCAGATGCAGTACCTCCTGCCGCGTCTTCGCGGTTGGGGTGAGTCGATGTCGCGTCAGGCCGGTGGTCAGGCCGCGGGTGGCCAGGGCATGGGGTCGCGCGGTCCCGGTGAGACGAAGATCGAACTCGACCGACGTCGCATCAACACGCGCATGGCCAAACTGCGCCGCGAGATCGCGGAGATGAAGACGACTCGCGACACCAAGCGCAGCGGGCGCCGCAACAACAACGTGCCGAGCGTCGCCATCGCCGGCTACACGAACGCCGGCAAGAGCTCGATCCTCAACCGCCTCACCAACGCCGGTGTGCTCGTGCAGAACCAGCTGTTCGCCACGCTCGACCCGACGGTCCGCCGCGCCGAGACGCCGGACGGGCGCGGTTACACGCTGGCCGACACCGTCGGCTTCGTGCGCGACCTGCCGCACCAACTCGTCGAGGCCTTCCGCTCGACACTGGAGGAAGTGGCCGACGCCGACCTGCTCCTGCACGTCGTCGACGGCTCCCACCCCGACCCGGAGTCGCAGATCTCCGCGGTGCGCGAGGTGCTCGCCGACGTCGACGCGAGCGATGTCAAGGAAGTCATCGTCATCAACAAGGCCGACATCGCCGCCCCCGACGTCATCGACCGCCTGATGCGCCACGAGAAGCACTGCATCGCCGTGTCGGCTCGTACGGGCGAGGGGTTGCCCGAACTGCTGCAACTCATCGCGGACGAACTGCCCCACCCCGACGTGCGGGTCGAACTCCTGCTGCCGTACGAGCGAGGTGACCTCCTCAGCCGCGTGCACGCCGACGGTGACGTGCTCGGCGTCGAGCACCGCCCCGAAGGCACCCACGTGCACGCCAAGGTGACGAAGGAACTGGCCGGCGAGTTGGAGCCGTATCTGACGTCCAGCGTCGCCTGAGCTTCGCGCCACGGATTCGTCCGTCCACAGCGGGCCTCAATAGGATGCGCTCGTGAGTTCGTCTTCCCGCACCACGGCCACCGCCGAACACCGCCGTCTGGCCCAGGCACCGAAGGACAGCGACCCGTGGCGTCTGTGGGGGCCGTACATGGCCGCTCGCCAGTGGGGCACGGTCCGTGAGGACTACTCTGCCGACGGCAACGCGTGGGCTTACCTGCCGTTCGACCACGCCCACCAGCGCGCCTACCGCTGGGGCGAGGACGGACTGGCGGGTCTGTGCGACCGCTTCGGGTTCTTCAACGTCTCGCTGGCGTTGTGGAACGGTGAGGACGACCGCCTCAAGGAACGTCTGTTCGGCCTGACGAACTGTGAAGGCAACCACGGCGAGGACGTCAAGGAGGTCTGGTGGCCCACCGACGCCACCCCCACCCACTCCTACGGCACGTGGCTCTATCGCTACCCCCAGGCCGCGTTCCCGTACAACCACCTGCGCGCCGAGGCCGCCTCGCGCGGGCGAACCGACGACGAGTACGAGCTCATCGACACGGGAGTCTTCGACGAGAACCGCTTCTTCGACATCGAGGTCACGCACGCCAAGGCGAACCCGACCGACATCTGCCTCGAGTACACCGCGACCAACCACGGCCCCGACGCCGCGCCGCTCGACCTCGTGCCGCAGGCGTGGTTCCGCAACACGTGGTCGTGGGGACGAGACGAGCGTGAACCCTCGATCTCCCTCGTCACGGAGAACTGCGTGCGCGCCGAACACGGCTGGCTCGGCGACTACGAACTGCACGCCGACGGCGAGCCGCGCATCATCTTCTGCGACAACGAGACGAACGAGATCGCCGTGTTCGGCGCGGAGACCAACCCCCGTGAGCTGACGAAGGACGGCATCAACCAGCGCATCGTGGCGGGGGAGAGCGACGGCATCCGCCTCGACCACGGCACGAAGGTCGGCTTCTGGTACCACTTCGAGGCCATCGCGCCGGGTGAGAGCGTCACCGTGCGGCTGCGTCTGCGCGGCGTCGGGCGCTCGAGCGCCCACCAGCCCAAGGGAACCGCCCACCAGGAGCCGGTGCCCGGCGACCCGGCCTTCGGTGAGGGCTTCGACATCGTCCGTCGGGTGCGCGCCGAGGAGGCCGACGAGTTCTACGCCGCGGTCATCCCGGCCACGGTGAGCGACGACGACCGTCACATTGCCCGTCGCGCTTTCGCGGGCCTCTTGTGGGGCAAGCAGCTCTACCGCTACTACGTCGAGGAATGGCTCGAGGGCGACCCGGCCGTCAAGGCGCCGCCGCGTGAGCGCGTCACCGGCGTCGAGGGCCGACACGGACGCAACGTCGGCTGGCGCCACCTCGCCCTGGCCGACGTCATCTCGATGCCGGACGAGTGGGAGTACCCCTGGTTCGCCGCGTGGGATCTGGCGTTCCACACCGTGCCGCTCGCGCACATCGACCCCGAGTTCGCCAAGCACCAGCTCGTGCTCATGTGCCGGGAGTGGGCCCAGCACCCCAACGGTCAGGTGCCCGCGTACGAATGGGCCTTCGAGGACGTCAACCCGCCCGTCCACGCGTGGGCCTGCTGGCAGGTCTACGCCATCGACGGCGGACAGGACCAGGCCTTCCTCATCCAGGTCTTCAACAAGCTGCTTCTCAACTTCTCGTGGTGGGTCAACCGCAAGGACGCCGAGGGCTCCTACCTCTTCGAGGGCGGCTTCCTCGGCATGGACAACATCGCGCTGTTCGACCGCTCGACCGCCGTGCCCCCGGGCTACAAGCTGGAACAGTCCGACGCGACGAGCTGGATGGCGTTCTTCTCGCTGTCGATGCTGCGCATGGCCCTCGAACTCGCGCGCCACGAGCGGGCCTACGACAACACGGCCACGACGTTCCTGCAGTACTTCATCAACCTTGCCCACGCGATGGACCGCACGACGCCGGAGAAGGTGTCGAGCCTGTGGAACGAGGAGGACGGCTTCTTCTACGACGCCCTCCAGCACGGGGACGGCGAGATCATCCAGCTGCGCGTTCGCTCGATGGTCGGCCTGCTGCCGCTCATGGCCGTGCTCATCGCCCCGAGTTGGGTGCAGCACGAACTGCCCGACTTCGTGCGCGAGGTCGAGTGGATGATGGAGCGCGAGCCGGCCATGATGAAGGCCATCACGCAGGCCGAGGCCGACTCCGGCGGCGAGAAGCTGACGATGACGCTCATCTCCAAGCGACGCCGCGGCCTGCTGCTCGAACGACTCTTCGACGAGAACGAGTTCCTCTCCGAGTTCGGTATCCGTTCGCTGTCCGCGGCCTACCGCGAGGAGTACACGGCGGAGATCGGCGGACGCTCGATGTCGATCCGCTACACCCCCGGAGAGTCCGACATCGACCTGTTCGGCGGCAACTCCAACTGGCGTGGGCCGGTGTGGTTCCCGGTCAACTTCCTCGTCGTCGACTCGCTGCGTCTGTACGCCGCGTCGGCGGAGGGCGACGTCGAGTACGAGTACCCGACCGGATCGGGGCGGATGGTCAAGCTGTCCGAGATCGTCTCCGACCTCGAGGACCGGCTCGTCAATCTCTTCCGTCTCGGACCCAACGGCCGCCCGGGCGACCAGCGTGAGTACCCGAACGGGCCGCTGTGGGACGAGCACGTCACGTTCAGCGAGTACTTCCACGGCGACACCGGCGTCGGCCTCGGCGCCGCGCACCAGACGGGGTGGACGGCGCTCGTGGCGCACTACATTTGCTCCGATCACGCGCCGCACCTGCCGGGGGTTCTGCCCGGCGAGTGAGCCGCATGCGGTGGCCTGTGCGGGCGTCGTCCACAGTGACGACGCCCGCACAGGCGTTTCCACAGCCGTGCCCGCGTCGCGACTCGGAGGGCGTCCCGGTGCTGCCATAGGGTGGGCGCATGCCCGAACTGCCCTCGCTCGACGAACTCATGTCCGCGGCCGTCTCCGGCGTCGGCGGCGTCCCGCGGCCGGGGCAGTCGACGATGGCGAACGCCGTCCAGGAGGCCATCGAGCGCGACGAGCACCTGCTCGTGCAGGCGGGTACGGGCACGGGAAAGTCGCTGGCCTACCTCGTGCCCGCGATCCGTCACGCGTTCGAGGTGAACAAACCGGCCATCGTGGCCACGGCCACGCTCGCCCTCCAGGCGCAGATCGTCGATCGCGACATGCCGCGCCTCGCCGACGCGCTCGAACCGCTACTCGGGCGCCGGCCCACGTACGCGCTCGTCAAGGGGCGGCGTAACTACCTGTGCCAGCACAAGCTCACCGGTGGCTACCCGGACGACGACGAGGGCGCGCTCATGGGCGTCGGCCAGGTCGACGAACACGCCGGACGCACCGGCCGCGAGGTCGTGCGCCTGCGGGAGTGGGCCGACGAGACCGAATCCGGCGACCGCGACGAACTCGTGCCCGGCGTGTCCGAGAGGGCGTGGCGCCAGGTCTCCGTCTCGAGCCACGAGTGCCTCGGCAGCAAGTGCCCCGTCGTCGAGGACTGCTTCGTCGAAATGGCGCGCGCCGACGCGAAGGAGGTCGACGTCGTCGTGACGAACCACTCCTTCATGGCGATCGACGCCTTCGAGGGGCGCCAGATGCTGCCCGAGCACGACCTGCTCGTCGTCGACGAGGCCCACGAGCTCGTCGACCGCGTCACCGCGACCATCACCGACGAACTGACGACCGGAACGATCAACGCGGCCGCCAAGCGCTGTGGCCGCCTCGCCGAGACCGACGACCTCAAGCGCGGGGCCGAGGTGCTGGGCGAGGCACTCGAGCAACACCAGGAAGGGCGGCTGCTCGGAGTCTCCGACGTTCTCGAGGCGGCCCTGCGCACGATTCTCGACGCCTCACGTTCCATCGCCTCGGAACTGAAGCCGAAGAACCCGCAGGACAACGACGGCGTTCGCCAGATGGCTCGAGCCGCGATCGACGAGATCTTCGAGACGTGCGAACGCATCCTCGAGGAGCGGGAGCTCGACGTCCTGTGGGTCTCCCACAACCAGCGCACCGGCGTCTCCGCGCTGCGTGTCGCGCCGATGAGCGTGGCCATGCTCATGCGGGACAAGATCTTCGGTGAGCGATCGGTCGTCATGACGTCGGCCACCCTCGAACTCGGTGGCTCGTTCGACGCCGTGGCCGGAACCCTCGGCCTGCGCGGAGCGGGCGGCCCGCAGTGGAAGGGCCTCGACGTCGGCTCGCCGTTCGACTACCCCAAGCAGGGCATCGCCTACGTCGCCCAGCACCTTCCTCCGCCCGGGCGTGACGGACTCTCACCGCAGGCCCTCGACGAGATCGAGACGCTCGTGCGCGCGGCCGGTGGACGCACGCTCGGCCTCTTCTCCTCGATGCGCGCCGCCCAGGCCGCCGCCGAGGCGATGCGGGAGCGCTTCGGCGACGAGATCCCCGTGCTGTGCCAGGGCGAGGACCAGATGGGCACCCTCGTGCGCACCTTCGCCGCCGACGCCCGCACGTGCCTCTTCGGCACGCTGACGCTGTGGCAGGGCGTCGATGTGCCCGGAAGCAGCCTCCAACTCGTCATCATCGACCGCATCCCGTTCCCGCGACCGGACGACCCCCTCGCCTCGGCTCGCTCGCAGGCCATCGCGAAGATGGGCGGCAACGGGTTCATGGCCGTCTCGGCCACCCACGCCGCGCTGCGCCTCGCGCAGGGCGCCGGGCGCCTCATCCGGCACACCGACGACCGTGGCGTCGTCGCGTTCCTCGACTCGCGCATGATGACGGCCCGCTACGCCGGTTTCCTCCAGCGCTCGTTGCCGCCGTTTTGGCCGACCACCGATCGTGCGCTCATCCTCAAGGCGCTCGCTCGTCTCGACGAGAACGCCCCGGACGTCACCCCTCCGCCGGCGGCCGGTACGCGCTCGACGAAGCAGCCGTCGGTTCCCAGCCCCTCGTCGAGTTCCGTCCGCTCGTCGGGCGCTTCGTCGGCGTCCTCGGCAGCGTCGTCGGGGTCGTCGGCAGGTTCCTCGGCGGACGCGAAGGAGCGGGCGCTCGCCGCCGCAGCGGCAGCCGGTGTCAGCGGAATGGGGACGGCCAGCGCCATCAAGGCACCGACCAAGTCGACGCCGCCTCCGGTCGACGACACGGCCCGAACCGCCGTCACCGGCGGCGAGGCGTGGACGGCGGAGTCCGACGAGGAACTGCGCGAGGGCGTCAGCATGGGCCTGTCAGCCGAAGAGCTGGCCGACCACCTCGAACTCTCGGCGGAGTCGGTGCTCGCCCGTTGCGCGCAACTCGGCATCCGCCCGGCGGGGGAGTGACGTTCGCTGTGAGCAGCACGACGATCGGGGTGTTCGTCTCGCGAGGTGTGCTTGCCTCAGCGCACACGCAGCGGTCGCTGATCCGGTCGGCGCCCCGGTTGTCGGTGGCCGATGAGAGGCTGACGCCATGAACGAATCGTCGGCGCTGCCTCAGCTGGTGCTCATCACCGGCCCCGAGCGCGTGCTCGCGCAACGAGCGCTCTCGCACGTGCTCGAGGCCCTCGGTTCGAGCCACCCCGACGCGGAGGTCATCCGCCTCGACGCGCTCGAGTACGAGCCGGGCCGGCTGACGATGGACCTGTCGCCGAGCCTGTTCGGCGGGCACCGCGTCGTCGTCGTGCGCGACCTCGACGAGGCCACCGATCCGCTCGTCGACGAACTCTCCGACGTACTCAAGCACCCGCTCGACGACGCGCACCTCGTCGTCCTCCACAAGGGTGGTAACCGCGCCAAGCGTGTCCTCGACGCGATGAAGAAGGCGAAGGCGCACGTCATCGAGGCGCCGGCCATGAAGTCGGACCGCGACAAGTCGGCTTTCATCACGAACGAATTCCGGATCGCGCGCCGCAAGATCACCCCCGAGGCCGTGCGGGCGTTGCTCGAGGCAGCGGGCAAGGACACGTCGGAGCTGGCCGCGGCGTGCAAGCAACTCGTCGACGACACGACGGGCGTCGTCGACGAGAACGTCGTCGCCACCTATCACTCGGGCAAGGTCGAGGCCACGGGCTTCCGGGTGGCCGACGCCGCTATCGCCGGCAATGCTCCTGAAGCGCTTCGTCTCCTGCGTCACGCGTTCGCCTCCGGGCTCGACCCGGTTCCGGTCGTGGCGGTCCTCGCCTCACAGCTGCGGCAGGTTGCCAAGGTGGCCACCGCCGGGGGAGGACGCAGCGCTGAACTCGCCAAGCAGCTCGGTATGCCCCCGTGGCAGATCGATCGTGCCCGCGGCGCGTCGCGCGGCTGGGACGGCGTCAGGCTCGGCCGGGCGATCCAGACCGTGGCGGCGGCCGACTTCGCTGTCAAGGGCGGCGGGCGCGATCCGCAGTACGCCGTCGAGCACGCCGTGCTCGAGATCTGCAAGCAGCGTCACGCGCCGCCCGAGCGAGGCTGAAGCTGGTCGGACGCCGAGCGCTTCGGCCGATTGCGTGCCCGCGGGTTCCGGCTGGTAAGTTTGGACGAGTGCGTGTGGGCTCAGGTCGTGCGCACACGCAAGCAGTAACCAGCGGTCTCTCATCGCCAGGTGTCCCCACGCCATATCCGAGAGGCCGACTGTCGCCCTCACGACAGAATCATTCGACCGAAGAAGTGAGTTTTCGTGGCAAACATCAAGTCGCAGATGAAGCGGATCAAGACGAACGCTGTTCGTACGGAGCGCAACAAGTCCTACAAGGCTGAGCTGCGTACCTGGATCCGCAAGTTCCGCGCCGAGGTCGAAGCCGGTAACAAGGACGCCGCTACCACGGCCCTTGCTGCCGCTTCGAAGAAGCTGGACAAGGCTGTCTCCAAGGGAGTCATCCACAAGAACCAGGCCGCCAACAAGAAGTCGGCCATGGCGAAGCAGCTCAACAACCTCTGAGTTCTTCCATGAGTCCTCACGAGGACTCAGCACGACGAAGGGTCGTCACCGTCCGCGGTGACGACCCTTCGATGTTGAGCGGGGACCGCGGCACAGGTGCCGCGTTTCCGAGGCAACATCGAAGGTCGCCAGAGCCCGGTGCCCGGGCGGCGACGGCGGCTGCTGACATAATGACGGGCGAACAATCCGGCGTCGCGCTGACGCCGTACGACGCGAGTGAGGTACTTCCTTGAGCGACACCGAGCACGGCCACCGCTACACCGCCGAACTGGCGGGGCAGATCGAGAAGCAGTGGCAGGACGTGTGGGAGGAGCAGGGAACCTTCGAGGCCCCCAACCCCACGGGTCCGTGGGCCGACCCGCAGGGCGTGGCCGAGCGCGAGAAGGTCATGATCCAGGACATGTTCCCCTACCCCTCCGGTGCGGGACTGCACGTCGGGCACCCGCTCGGCTACATCGCCACCGACGTCTACGCGCGCTACCAGCGCACCCAGGGCAAGAACGTCCTCTACACCCTCGGTTACGACGCGTTCGGCCTACCGGCGGAGCAGTACGCCGTCCAGACCGGCCAGCACCCGCGCAAGACGACCGAGGACAACATGGTCAACATGCGTCGCCAGCTGCGTCAGCTCGGGCTGTCGCACGACATGCGTCGCACCTTCGCCACGATCGAGCCGTCCTACTACAAGTGGACGCAGTGGATCTTCCTGCAGATCTTCAACGCCTGGTACGACGAGGACGCGGGTAAGGCCCGTCCGATCGACACGCTCGTCGAAGCCCTCGAAAGTGGTCGCGTCGCCACGCCGGACGGCCGCGCATGGGCCGAACTGGACGCCACCGAGCGCGCCGCTGCCGTCAACGCCCGTCGCCTCGCGTACAAGTCGGACGCTCCGGTCAACTGGTCGCCCGGCCTCGGCACCGTCGTGGCAAACGAGGAGGTGACGGCCGACGGCCGCACCGAGCGCGGCAACTTCCCGGTCTTCAAGCGCAATCTGCCGCAGTGGATGATGCGTATCACCGCCTACGCCGACCGCCTCGTCGACGACCTCGAGCGCCTCGACTGGCCGGAGTCGATCAAGCTGCAGCAGCGCAACTGGATCGGTCGCAGCAACGGCGCGAGCATCCGCTTCGACGTCGAGAACCACGAGGGCGCTCAGCTCGAGGTCTTCACGACGCGCCCCGACACGATCTTCGGCGCGACGTTCATGGTGGTCGCCCCGGAGCATCCGCTCGTCGACACGCTCGTGCCCGACACGTGGCCCGAGGGCACGAAGGACGCATGGAGCGGGGGCGCGACCAGCCCGCGCGAGGCCGTCGACACCTATCGTCGTGAGGCCTCCCGCAAGAGCGACCTCGAGCGTCAGACCGGCGAGAAGGGCAAGACCGGTGTCTTCACCGGTGCCTTCGCCACGAACCCGGTGACGGGTCGACGCATGCCCGTCTTCGTCGCCGACTACGTCCTCATGGGCTACGGCACCGGCGCCATCATGGCCGTGCCCGCGCAGGACGAGCGCGACTGGGACTTCGCGGCCGCGTACGACCTCGACGTCATCCGCACCGTGCAGCCGTCCGAGGGCCACCCGGAGAACAAGCCGTTCACCGGCGCGGGCGTCGCCATCAACTCGGCCACCTCGGGCCTCAGCCTCGACGGGCTCGGCATCGAGGACGCCAAGGTCAAGATCATCGAGTGGCTCGAGGCGAACGAGCGCGGAAGCGGCACGACGACCTACCGCCTGCGCGACTGGCTGTTCAGCCGCCAGCGCTACTGGGGCGAGCCCTTCCCGGTGGTCTACGACGAGAACGGCGAGGCGCACGCCCTGCCGGAGTCGATGCTGCCGGTCGAACTGCCCGACGTCGCGGACTACTCGCCGAAGACCTACGACCCGGAGGACGCCCAGTCCATGCCGGAGTCGCCCTTGTCGCGTGCGAGCGAGTGGGTGAGCGTCGAGCTCGACCTCGGTGACGGTCGCAAGACGTACACGCGCGAGACGAACACGATGCCCAACTGGGCCGGTTCGTGCTGGTACGAACTGCGTTACGCAGACCCCGCAAACGACGAACGATTCGTCGACGCGGGCTGTGAGGAGTACTGGCTCGGCAAGGGCCGCGGCTTCGGCAAGGGCGTCGCGAACGACCCGGGCGGCGTCGACCTCTACGTCGGCGGCGCCGAGCACGCCGTCCTGCACCTGCTGTACGCGCGTTTTTGGCACAAGGTGCTGTTCGACCTCGGCCTCATCTCGAGCGAGGAGCCATTCCGCAAGCTCTACAACCAGGGCATGGTGCAGGCCTACGCGTACCGTGACGGGCGCGGCCAGCCGGTGCCGGCTGCCGAGGTCACCGAGCGCGAGGTCGACGGCGAGACGGTGTTCGAGTGGCAGGGCGAGCGCGTCACCCGTGAGTACGGGAAGATGGGCAAGTCGCTCAAGAACGTCGTCACGCCGGACGAGATGTGCGACGCGTTCGGCGCCGACACCTTCCGCGTCTACGAGATGTCGATGGGCCCCCTCGACGCGTCGCGTCCGTGGGAGACCCGTGCCGCCGTCGGCTCGCAGCGCTTCCTGCAGCGTCTGTGGCGCAACGTCGTCGACGAGGGCAGCGGCGAGGTCACCGTCACCGATGCGCCGATGGATGACGCCACGAAGCGCGCACTCCACCAGACGATCGACGCGGTGAGCGCCGACTTCGAGAACCTGCGTTTCAACACGGCGGTCGCTCGACTCATCGAGCTCAACAACACGCTGACGAAGCTCGACGCCGTGCCGCGCGAGGCGGCCGAGGCGCTCGTGCTCATGACGGCGCCGCTGGCCCCGCACATCGGTGAGGAGCTGTGGAAGCGCCTGGGTCACGACACGACGCTGGCGTTCGAGCCGTTCCCGGTCGCCGACCCGGCGTTCCTCGTGCAGGACACCGTTGTGGCCGTCGTCCAGGTGGCCGGCAAGGTGCGCGATCGCCTCGACGTCGCCGCCGACATCAGCGAGGCCGACCTCGAGGCCGCAGCCATGGCGAGCGAGCGAGTGCAGTCGTTCCTCGAGGGCAAGACGGTTCGCAAGGTCATCGTCCGAGCTCCCAAGCTCGTCAACATCGTCGCGAACTGATGGCTGCGCGACGGCGGGACGCCCCTCGCGTGGGCGTCGTCACGGACTCGACGGCGTGCCTGCCGGACGAGCTCGTGGCGGCGCTCGGCGGAACGCTCGCCGTCGTGCCGCTGACCGTGACGATCGACGGGCGCGCGCTCGTCGAGGGTGAGGGCGTCACCGGGGAGACGGTGGCCCAAGCCGAACAGAACGAGCGGGAACTGTCGACGGCCCGGCCGGCGCCTGCGCGCATGGTCGAGGCGTACGAGTACCTCGCGGGTCAGGGCTGCACCGAGATCGTCTCCGTTCACGCGGCGGCCCAGCTGTCGTCCACGGTGAGTTCGGCGCGCCTCGCGGCGGCCGAGTCGCCGGTGCCCGTGTCCGTCGTGGACTCCACGACGATGGGCATGGCGATGGGTTTTGCGGCGCTCGCGGGGGCCCGTTCGGCCGTGCGCGGGGAGGGCTTCGCCGCGGTCGAGGAGGTCATCCGTTCCGTGGCGACGACGTCGCGCACGGCGCTCTACGTCGACTCGCTCGAACCGCTGCGTCGCGGTGGCCGCGTCGGTCGCGCCGGTGCTCTGTTCGGCTCCGCGCTGTCGATCAAGCCGCTGCTGCGCCTCGAGGACGGGGTGATCGAGCCCTTGGCACGCGTGCGAACGACGGGCAAGGCCATCGAACGCCTGGGGCGGTGGGCGCTCGCGGAGGCGCGGGCCCTCGGACCGGGCCCGGTCGTCTGCGCCGTGCACTCCGTGACGCGACAGGACCTTGCCGAGCGACTCACGGGGCTCCTCACGGAATCGGCGGAGAAGGACACTGACGGAGCAGAGCCGGTGACCTGGGCAGAACCCATCGTGCAGGCACCGCTGGCCGCCGCCGTCACGGCGCACATCGGCAGCGGGGCGATCGGCGTGGCCGTGGCGCGGATGCCGGAGGATTCGTCGGGGGCCGACCCGGACGGGGACACCGACGCCGCGTGACGGGCTGATTCCGTCGTGAGCCGGGCGGGCAGCGTCCGAGCTTTCATCCACAGGCGTGATGCCTGCGCATGCCCCCGAACTGTCGCTGCAGGCGCTTCCACAGGCTCAAGCGGCGCAGGATGGTGTTCACTCCGGAGGCCTTCGTAGCGTCACGCCATGACGACTCGACACGATAGTGACGACCGGCTCGACGAAGTGCTCGCGGAGATCGAACGGGCACGTCGCGAACCCGCGTGGACCCCTGAGCCGGAGCGCACGCCCCGACGGCTCATCCGCCCTCCTGCTCCGCTCGACGAGGCTCGCTGGGCGCCGTCACGCACGGCCGTTGTCGTGGTTGCACTGTGTGCACTGCTGGCTGCTCTCGTGTTCGGGGTGCGTGTCATGCTCACGCCGGACACATCGAGCGCCGCAACAGGCTCTTCAGCCAAACCGCTGCAGGTCGCGGGGCGTGCCACGGTGTCGAGCACCTCATCGGGCGCTGCCGCGGCGCCCACGAACCCTGCCTCGACAGCGGCCACCCCCGCCGCGGCGGCGTCGCCGTCGGCGCTCAACATCCACGTCGTCGGGGCGGTGCGCACTCCCGGCGTCGTCACGGTCACACCGGGCGCCAGGGTCGAGGACGCCGTCAGGGCAGCCGGTGGGCTGAAGGGAGCCGATGCTTCCGGCATCAATCTCGCGCGGCCACTCGCCGACGGAGAGCAGGTCATCGTGCCGAGGCCGGGGGAGTCCCCGCCGGTTCCCAGCCCGCCCGCGGCTCCGGCGGGTGGTCAACCGTCATCGGGTGCAGCGGCCATCACACCGGGAACCCCGGGGGCCTCTGCAGGGGCGTCCGCCCTCGTCAATCTCAACACGGCCGACGCGGCCGCGCTCGACACCCTGCCCGGAGTGGGGCCGGTCCTCGCGCAGAGAATCCTCGACTGGCGCACGGAACACGGCCGATTCTCGAGCGTCGAGGAGTTGGGTGAGGTCAGCGGCATCGGTGACAAGGCCCTGGAGCGGCTGCGCTCCAAGGTCACGGTGTGAGGAGCGAGCACGACCTCCGGCTGCTCGGCGCGGCATGTTGTGGCTGGGGCGTGCTCGCCGTGTTGCTCGCGCTACGAGCCTCGGCCACCGAGGTCGTCGTGGTGGCGCTCGCCGCCGCAGCGCTGGGGGGAGCACTGTTCCTGTCGCGGGTTCGGCGCGCGCTCGTCGTGGGCGTTGCCTTCTGTGCGGTCGTCACGGCGCTGATCGCCACGGCGGCCGGAGGACAACTCGCTCACCAACGTCAGGGGCCGCTCGCCGAGTTGGCGGCCGAACGAGCCAGCGGAACGTTCGAGGCCGTCGTCACGGGGCAACCCCGCGCCCTTGAACCTAAGGGGCCGGGCGCTGCGGAGACGCGGTATCTCGTTCCCCTCACCGTGCACCGAGTCCAGGCCCGCGGAACGCGGGTCGACGTGGCGACGCCGGTCGTCCTGATCGGTGACGGACGGTGGCGGACCGTGCCGTGGAGAGCTCGGCTCGATGTGAAGGGCAGACTCGCGCCCTCGGAACGGCTCGGGTCTGCCCAGGCGCTGCTCGTGGCGCGCGGTGGACCTCATGTCCTTGACGGGTCGCCACCGGTCATCGCACAACTCGAAGTCTTGCGCCGGGGTCTGTCGCACGCGGCTCGAAACCTCCCGGACGACCCGGGCGGCCTCGTGCCGGCTCTCGTCGTCGGTGACGTCGCCGCGATCCCGGCCGAGTTGAACGACGACATGAGCGTCACGGGCATGTCGCACCTCAACGCGGTGAGCGGGTCGAACGTCACCATTGTGCTCGTCGCGGCGTCGTGGTGTCTGTCCTGGTCTGGTCTGCGTCGGCGCGCCCGCACAGTGGCGGCTCTTCTTGTCGTCCTCCTCTACGTGCTCGTGTGCCATCCGGATCCGAGCGTTGTCCGTGCCGGAGCGATGGGCATCGTCGGGTTGCTCGGCACGTCGTGGGGCAGACCGAAAGCTGCCTGCCCGGCGCTCGGGGCGGCCATCACGCTGCTCCTCATGTGGGATCCGTGGCTCGCCGTGAGTGCGGGGTTCGCGCTCTCGGCGCTCGCCACGCTCGGCCTCGTGCTCTTCGCGAAGCGATGGGCGAACGCCCTGATGGAACGGTTGCCGCAAACGCCGTCGTCGAAGCTGACCCACGCGATCGAACTGTGTCTCATTCCCGTCGCCGCCCAGGCGCTGTGCTTGCCCATCCTCGTGGCGCTGAGTGGTGCCGTGTCGCTCGTTTCCCTGCCGGCGAACGTTCTCGCGGAGCCCTTCGTCGCACCGGCCACGCTCGCGGGGATGGTCGTTCTGCTCGTGGCACCACTCGTCCCGGCTCTGGCCGATCTGCTCGTGTGGGCGGCGGGTCTTCCCGCCTGGGTCATTTCCACGATTGCCCACGTCGCCGCGTCCGTGCCAGGGGGCTCGTTGCCGTGGCCGAGCGGGGCGCCCGGCATCGTGCTGGCCGTCGTCCTCCTCGCGGCGCTCCTGTTCGGGTGGCGAATCGTCCCGTGGCTCGGCCTTCGAGGGTGGGCATCCGTCACGTTGGTGGCGCTCGTCCCCGCGGCCCTGTGGCTTCCGATCCCCGGAGAGGGACGCGCAGATCCGGGGTGGCTGTATGCCCAGTGCGACGTCGGGCAGGGAGATGCCGCCTTGGTACGCACCGGTGAGCAGGCGGCGATCCTCGTCGACACCGGACCCGAGGAAGGGGACGTCACCGGGTGCCTCGATCGTCACGGCGTGACGCGTGTGGACGCCGTCGTGCTCACGCACCTGCATGCCGACCACGTCGATGGTCTCGGGGCCGTACTCGAGCGGCAGCCGTCGGTCGAGGTCTTCGTGACGTGGCTGACGAGCCACAGCTCGAGCCCTCGTGGTGGCCGAGGGGAGAGGGATGCCGATGCCCAGACGAGGCAGGTGTTGCGCCGTTACGGGAAGGTTGCGCAACGCCTCGCACCGGGTCAGCAGGTCCGTGTCGGTGACGCCGTGCTCGACGTCCTCTGGCCACGCCGAGCGTTGGCGGCGGGTTCGCCGGTCAACAATGCTTCCCTCGTGCTCGATGTGGCGACGCCGAGCGTGCATGCGCTCATGCTCGGCGACGTCGAACGGGAGGCGCAGGCCGCGTGCATCGGGGAGGTGACGCGCCGAGCAGCGTCGCGTCCCTACGACCTCGTCAAGATAGCTCACCACGGCAGCGCGAA
Source organism: Dermacoccus sp. PE3 (assembly GCF_001021715.1). NCBI lineage: Bacteria > Bacillati > Actinomycetota > Actinomycetes > Micrococcales > Dermacoccaceae > Dermacoccus > Dermacoccus sp. PE3. Next base: position 188,393 of record NZ_LDCM01000002.1, read on the forward strand.
CCAGAGTGCCGGGCTCTATCGGGCGGCTTCGGCGCGGGTCGGCCTCATCGGGGTGGGGGAGGGCAACGATTACGGACACCCGAAGGAATCGCTCCTGTCGTTACTCGCCCAGAGCGGAACAGCCGTCTACCGAACGGACCTTTCAGGAGACCTCGACGTCGTACCCGTCGGTAGATCGCTCACGGTCGAACCGCAGAGATGACACCGGTGAGAGTCGCAGGAGATTCCACTCGCGAGCCGGAGGGAACCGGCTACAGGTTCGGCAGAGCGTCGGTTGCTTCCCGCAGCGCGTCGAGGGTGGCCTTGACCGCCGGCACACGCTGGAGGTCGGGCGTGGTGACAGCCAGAACCGAACGACGGCTCGCCGGCTCGATGGCGATGGTGGCCACGCGGGGGTGCTGGGTCGAACGCAGGATGAGCTCCGGGATGAGGGCCACGCCCAACCCCTCGGCCACGAGTCCGAGCACGGTGACGTAGTCCTCGGTCTCGAACGCGACGTCAGGGGTGTAACCCGCCGAGGTGGCGAGCGAGAGCAGGTGGCCCCGGCAGCGCGGGCATCCGGCGATCCACGACGCGGACTCGAGCTCCTCCATCGACACGGAGCCCCTTCCGGCAAACGGGTGATCGGCCGGTACGGCGAGGCGCACCTCGTCCTCGAGCAGGTCGAGCGTGGTGAGCCCCTCGAGATCCTCCGCGTGTGCCGCGATCTCGTCGCCGTCGTAGGAGAACGCGACTGCAACATCGCAATCTCCCGCCCGAAGCGCCGCGAGTGACTCCGGCGGCTCCGCTTCCGCGAAGGTGACCTGAACGTCGGGGTAGCGCTGCTTGACGAGCGACAGCGCTCGTGGGACGACGGTCGACGAGGCCGAGGGGAAGGCCATGAGGCGCACTCGTCCCGCCCTCAGGCCGGCGATCGAGGCCACTTCGCCCTCCGCCGCCTCGAGAGCGGCGAGCACCGGAGTGGCTGTGCGGGCGAGCACGTGGCCCGCCTCGGTCAGACGCACCGAACGTCCGAGGCGCTCGACGAGAGCCGTGCCCGTCTTGTCCTCCAAGCGGCGCACCATCTGGGACACGGCAGGCTGGGAGTAGCCCAGGGAAGCAGCGGCAGCGGTGAAGCTACCCTCCTGGGCAATGGCTTTCATGACCCGAAGGCCGGCGGCGTCGATCATCCGTAGAGAATAACCCGGCGTTATCGGATGTTGTAGTTTCTATCGATTCTCGAATGAGAGGGGCCACCTGTGACTGCAGCGTTGGCGGAGTTCGTCGCGCAGGGCGACCTGTTCGTGCTCACCGGGGCGGGTCTCTCGACCGAGTCGGGCATTCCCGACTACCGCAAGCCTGACGGCACCCGCCGAACGGTTCCCATGACGTTCCAGCAGTTCCTCAGCGGGGACGACGCGCGCCGACGCTACTGGGTTCGCAGCGCCGTCGGGTGGGAACGTTTCGCCGCGGCTCGGCCCAACGGCGGCCACCACGCTGTTGCAGCCTTGCAGCGCGCAGGTCTCGTGCAACACCTCGTGACGCAGAACGTCGACGGTCTTCATGCGGCCTCCGGAGCGGACGCCCTCGAACTGCACGGTTCGCTCTCCTCGGTGCAGTGCGTCGAGTGCGGCAGCCGCTCGGATCGAGCCGAGTTCCAGGGGCGCATCCGCGACGCCAACCCGAACCTCCCGCGCGACGTGGCCCTGTTGGCCGACGGAGACGCCGAGGTTGCCCGGAGTGCAGAGGATGCGTTCGTTCTCGTGGCCTGTCCGCACTGTGATTCGCTCGTCGTCAAGCCCGACGTCGTGATGTTCGGCGAGAGCGTGCCCACCGCGACGGTTGAGCACTGCTACGCGCAGCTCGAACTGTCACGGGCGGTTCTCGTTCTCGGAAGTTCGCTCAAGGTGATGTCGGGCTTCCGGTTCGTCTCGGCGGCGCTCAAGGCGGGCAAGCCCGTGGCCCTGGTCGGTCTGGGAAGCATGCGCGGTTCGGAGCGCGCCGATCTCGTGCTACACGAACCGCTTGGTGCCACCCTCACCGCGACATGCGAACGCCTCGGCCTGCAGGTGCAGACCGAGGCGAACGCGACGACGTGAGGGTGGGCGAGAGTCAGACGCTGCGCAGCACCGCCGTGACCTTGCCCATGATGCTGGCTTCGTCGCCGTCGATCGGCTCGTAGTTCTCGTTCGCGGGCAGGAGCCACGTCTTGCCGTTCGTGCGCTTGAACGTCTTCACGGTGGCCTCGCCGTCGAGCAGCGCAGCCACGATCTCACCGTTGGACGCCTCCGGCTGCTGGCGCACGACGACCCAGTCGCCGTCGCAGATGGCGGCTTCGATCATCGAGTCGCCGACAACCTTGAGCAGGAACAGTTCGCCGTCACCGACGATCTGACGGGGGAGGGGGAACACGTCCTCGACGGCCTGCTCGGCCAGGATCGGCCCGCCGGCGGCGATGCGTCCGACGACGGGGACGAAGGAGGCCTGCGGACGCTCGTTGCCCGAGTCGGTCTCGTCGTACGTGCTCTCGGACGCTGCACGCACCGAGGTGCCTCCGCGGTAACCGCGGGTGTCGGCGCCGTCGTCGGGGGAGACGACCTCCATGGCGCGAGGGCGGTTGGGGTCGCGACGCAGGTAACCCTTGCGCTCGAGCGTGGCGAGCTGGTGTGCGACGGAGCTCGGGCTCGTCAGCCCGACGGCCTCACCGATCTCGCGCAGACTCGGCGGGTAACCGCGCTCGTCGACCGAGCGCCGGATGACGGTGAGCACTTTCTGCTGTCGCGGGGTCAGTTTGCCCTTCGCGCGGTTGTTCATGGAGTGGACCTCACCCATGGCGTCTCCTCACATCGACGAAAACAGTGATCTCGCGGACGCGGACCTCGGTGCGGAGCCCTGATTCTCCCCGGAATTCCGGGGTTGTCGGTGGCCGCTGATTCGGTGTGAGCGTTCGGGATCAACGTAGGCACCACCGTACACAGTTTTCGCAAACATGTACGAGAAACACGCCGCCGACGGCCTTGCTTTCGAACGTTTGTGTCGTACAGTTGTTCTATCGCACGGATGTTCGATGCATCCGCGCCGAGTCAGGAGGAATGAACATGAGTGCTGTGCCCAGTCTGGACGTCCCGGCGGTCGCGCCGAGCCCTCGTCGTCACCTGCACCTCGTTCCGTCGGGGCCTGCGGTCGTCGATTCCCTCGAGGGTGGTCGTAGCACGCGGCGCGCCCCGTTGACGCGTCGTGCCGTTCTCGCTCGCCGTCGCTTCGCTGCCCTTCTGGCGCTTCTGGTTCTCGTCGGCGGTGGCCTCCTTGCGGCCAAGGCCGTGGCCGAAGCTAACCCTGCCGGTGGCGCGACGTCGGTCACGGTGAAGGACGGGGAGACCCTTTCTCAGATCGCCGCCCGTGAGCTGCCGTCCTTGCGTAACGACCGTGGTGTGGTGGCCATCCAGGAGGCCAACAACATGAGCTCGATGCACGTTCAGGCCGGCCAGCGAATTCTCGTTCCGGCAGGCTGAGCGGCCCCCTCGGCGTGTCGCTGGGGCGAGCCGCACATCTTTTCCGCGTCATTGCTGGGGTTGGTGCGCCGGGTTTGCCGACACGGTTGCGAGCGGTCGCCAACGCAACCTAGGATTCCTAGATGTAGGGCACAGGCGCCCTAATGCCCCCAACATGTGGTTGTTTGCGGAAGAATTCCCGCGATGCCGGTGTTGGGGTTCATACCGTCACGAGGCGGTGGAATCCTGCGATCGAGAGGCGTGGCACGTGCACTGTCCCTTCTGCCGCAACGCCGACTCCCGTGTGGTCGACTCCCGTTCGACCGAGGACGGCACCTGCATCAAGCGTCGCCGCCAGTGCCCCGACTGCGGCAAGCGTTTCTCCACCGTCGAGACCGCGAGCCTCACGGTCGTCAAGCGCTCCGGTGTGAGCGAACCCTTCTCTCGCGACAAGGTCATGTCGGGCGTGCGCAAGGCCTGCCAGGGCCGCCCGGTTTCCGACGATCAGCTCGCCGTCCTCGCTCAGCAGGTGGAGGAGTCGATCCGCTCCAAGGGGGCTGCGGAGATCGACGCCCACGATGTCGGCATCGAGATCCTCGGCCCGCTGCGCGAACTCGACCACGTCGCGTACCTGCGGTTCGCGTCCGTCTACCAGGCCTTCGAGTCACTGACTGACTTCGAGGACGCCGTCGCCGACCTGCGCAGGCACGCTCTGCGCGACGCCGGCTGAGCTCCACCGGCTCACCCCCTACTTCACGACACACCACACCAAACCCACGAGAAGTGCCAGGAGGCATGCGGTCATGACCGAGACCACGAAGGCTCGAGCCAAGTCGGGTCGCCGGAACAACGGCGTCACGATCGAGCGGATCTTCACCACCCCGGGCGTCCACCCCTACGACGCGGTGACCTGGGAGCTGCGTGACGTCGTCCAGCAGAACTGGAAGACCGGCGAGACGATCTTCGAGCAGCGTGGTGTCGAGTTCCCCGACTTCTGGTCGCTCAACGCCTCCACCATCGTCACGACGAAGTACTTCCGTGGCGCGCTGGGGTCGGACGCTCGCGAGAAGTCGCTCAAGCAGCTCATCGACCGCGTCGTGCTCACGTACACGAAGGCCGGCAAGGACAACGGCTACTTCGCGTCCGACGCCGACGCCGAGATCTTCGAGCACGAGCTCACGTACGCCTTGCTGCACCAGGTCTTCTCGTTCAACTCGCCGGTGTGGTTCAACGTGGGTACGGCGAGCCCGCAGCAGGTCAGCGCGTGCTTCATCCTGTCCGTCGACGACTCGATGGACTCGATCCTCAACTGGTACAAGGAAGAGGGCTTCATCTTCAAGGGCGGCTCCGGTGCCGGCCTCAACCTCTCGCGTATCCGTTCCTCGAAGGAGCTGCTGTCCTCCGGTGGCACCGCCTCCGGCCCGGTCTCGTTCATGCGCGGCGCCGACGCCTCGGCAGGCACCATCAAGTCCGGCGGCGCCACGCGTCGTGCGGCCAAGATGGTCGTCCTCGACGTCGACCACCCGGACATCGAGGAGTTCATCGAGACGAAGGCGCGCGAGGAGGACAAGATCCGTGCGCTGCGTGACGCCGGTTTCGACATGGACCTCGGTGGCCGCGACATCGTCTCCGTGCAGTACCAGAACGCGAACAACTCCGTTCGTGTCAGCGACGAGTTCATGAAGGCCGTCGTGGACGGCACAACCTTCGGCCTGCGTGCCCGTGACACGGGTGAGGTCATCGAGTCGGTCGACGCCCGCGAGCTGTTCGACAAGATCAACAAGGCCGCGTGGGAGTGCGCCGACCCGGGTGTGCAGTACGACGACACGATCAACGCGTGGCACACGAACCCGGAGACGGGCCGCATCACGGCGTCCAACCCGTGCTCGGAGTACATGTCGCTCGACAACTCCAGCTGCAACCTGGCCTCGCTCAACCTCCTGAAGTTCCTCAAGGACGACGACACGTTCGACGCCGTCACCTTCCAGAAGGTCGTCGAGCTCGTCATCACGGCGATGGACATCTCCATCTGCTTCGCCGACTTCCCGACGGAGTCCATCGGCAAGACGACGGTCGACTACCGCCAGCTCGGCATCGGTTACGCCAACCTCGGTGCGCTCCTCATGGCCACCGGCCACGGCTACGACTCGGACGGCGGCCGTGCGCTGGCCGGTTCCATCACGTCGCTGCTCACGGGTGCCGCCTACAAGCGCTCCGCCGAGATAGCTTCCGTCGTCGGACCGTACGCCGGTTACGCCCGCAACGCCGACGCTCACAACCGCGTCATGCGCAAGCACCGTGCCGCGAACGACGAGCTCGCCTCGCACAAGGACATGGGCGCCATGGCCAGCGACATCCACGCGCTCGCGACGAAGGCCTGGGCCGACGTCGTCGAGAACGGTGAGAAGGGCGGCTTCCGCAACGCGCAGGCCTCCGTCCTCGCGCCCACCGGCACCATCGGCTTCATGATGGACTGCGACACCACCGGTATCGAGCCGGACTTCTCGCTCGTGAAGTTCAAGAAGCTCGTCGGCGGCGGTTCGATGCAGATCGTCAACCAGACGATTCCGCGCGCGCTGAAGAAGCTCGGCTACCAGGAAGAGCAGATCGAGGCGATCGTCGAGCACATCGCCGACAAGGGCCACGTCATCGACGCTCCCGGCCTCAAGCCGGAGCACTACGAGGTCTTCGACTGCGCCATGGGTGCGCGCGCCATCTCCCCGATGGGCCACGTCCGCATGATGGCCGCCTGCCAGCCGTTCCTGTCGGGTGCTATCTCCAAGACGGTCAACCTGCCGGAGTCGGCCTCGGTCGAGGACATCGCCGAGGTGCACCTCGAGGGTTGGAAGCTCGGTCTCAAGGCCATCGCCGTCTACCGTGACAACTGCAAGGTCGGCCAGCCGCTCTCGTCGGGCAAGAACGAGAAGAGCTCCGAGCCCGCGACGGCCACGGAGACCGTCGCCGAGACGCCGGTCGAGAAGATCGTCGAGTACCGCCCCGTGCGCAAGCGCCTGCCGAAGCGTCGCTCGTCGCAGACGACGTCGTTCGCCGTGGGTGGCGCGGAGGGTTACCTCACCGCCGGCACGTACGAGAACGGCGATCTCGGTGAGCTTTTCCTCAAGTTCGGTAAGCAGGGTTCGACGCTCGCCGGTGTCATGGACGCGTTCTCCATCGCCGTGTCGATCGGCCTGCAGTACGGCGTGCCGCTCGAGACGTTCGTCGAGAAGTTCACGAACCTGCGCTTCGAGCCGGCCGGTATGACGGACGACCCGGACGTGCGTATGGCGCAGTCGATCATGGACTACGTCTTCCGCCGCCTGGCGCTCGACTACCTCGACTTCGACACGCGTTCTTTCATGGGCATCCACACGGCCGAGGAGCGCGCTCGCCAGCTCGAGACCGGCTCCTACACGCCGATCGAGAGCGACGACGAGCCGTTCGACGCCGAGTCCAACTCGCAGTCCGTCGCCCCGGCGGCGGCACGCGGTGAGCGTCCGGTAGCTGCCACCTCCACGGAGGAGCACGCCGACGAGGTGAAGTCCGGTTCCGGTGCGGCCTCCGCCCGTGAGGTCGGCTCCGAGATCCACAGTTCGGCCGAGCTCATGGAGAAGTTCCAGGGCAAGGCAGCCGACGCCCCGATGTGCATGACCTGCGGCACGAAGATGCGTCCCGCCGGCTCCTGCTACGTCTGCGAGGGCTGCGGAAGCACCTCCGGCTGCAGCTGATCGCTCAGCCCTGATCGAGTGCGGGGCGTCGTCCTTCGGGGCGGCGCCCCGCACTCGTCTTATTTCGTGAGATGCGTCGGCGTCCGCGGCGCCCGGTGCTGTCTCATGATGTGAGCAGCCCGCGACCTCATTGGCGGGCGCAACCGCCACACCGGAAAGGAACTCTCCCTGTGAAGGCACTGCTGCTCGAGAACGTCCACCCCCTCGGTGAGTCCTTGCTCCGTGATGCCGGTTTCGAGGTCGAGACCCGCGTCGGGGCTCTCGACGAGGACGAGCTCATCGAGGCGCTCGAGGGTGTTCAGCTGCTCGGCATCCGCTCCAAGACCGAGGTGACGGCCCGCGTCCTCGAGAACGCGCCGAGCCTCGAGGCCATCGGAGCCTTCTGCATCGGCACGAACCAGATCGACCTCGCCGTGGCAGCGCAGAAGGGCGTCGTCGTGTTCAACGCGCCGTTTTCCAACACGCGCTCGGTCGTCGAGCTCGCCATCGCCGAAATCATCATCATGGCCCGCCGTCTCACCGAGAAGGACCGCGCGCTGCACGACGGAGTCTGGTTCAAGGACGCCAAGGGCAGCCACGAGGTGCGCGGTCGCCGCCTCGGCATCGTCGGGTACGGCAACATCGGTTCCCAGCTGTCCGTCGTCGCCGAGATGCTCGGTTTCAAGGTCTACTTCTACGACACCGACGACAAGCTCGCGCTGGGTAACGCCACGCGCTGCAGCTCCCTCGAGGAACTGCTGTCCGTTGCCGAGGTCGTCACGTTGCACGTCGACGGTCGCTCCGGCAACGCCGGCTTCTTCGGCGCCGAGCAGTTCGCAGCCATGCGTCCGCGGGCGCTGTTCCTCAACCTCTCGCGCGGCTTCGTCGTCGACTACGACGCGCTCAAGACGCACCTCGAGTCCGGTCACATCGCCGGTGCGGCCGTTGACGTCTTCCCCGAGGAGCCCAAGTCGAAGGGCGAACCGTTCAGCTCGCCCCTGCAGGGCCTCGCGAACGTCGTCCTCACACCGCACATCGGCGGCTCGACCGAGGAGGCGCAGGAGGACATCGGTCGCTTCGTCGCCGCGAAGCTGCGCGACTACATCCAGCGCGGTTCGACGACGCTCAACGTCAACCTGCCCTCGCTCAACCTGCCCGAGCGTCCCGGCCAGCACCGCCTCATCCACTTCCACCAGAACGTCCCCGGCGTCCTGGCCCGGATGAACGGCATCCTCGCCGAGCACGGCGTTAACATCGAGGGCCAGATGCTCGACACCTCGGCCGAGAGCGGCTACGTCGTCACCGACGTCGTTTCCCAGCTGCCCGAGGCGCTGCTCGACCAGCTGCAGTCGATGCCGGAGACGATCCGTCTGCGCGTCGTCAACTGAGGGGCCTGACGAGGCGCCCCGGGCCTTCCGCCGTGCGGCGAAGCGCCCGGGGAACGCCCGAGGACCGGAGGAGTCGGACGGGCGTCCCATGTCGTGCTGCGACGTAGGATGGATTCCGCTGCCTCGGTGACGAGACCTCACCTCGAGGCCGCGTACGAAGCCTTCACGACGAACGGACGACAGGTAACCGATGGACGTGCACGCGCCGCAGCCTGACGAAGCGGAAGCCGCTCAGCGTCGGCTCGACCTCGCCCGGTGGGCGAGCACGTTCGACCTCATGCGAGCTCGGGCCGAAGCGGATCCGGTGTTCGTCGGGTCCTGGCACCAGCTCGACGCCCTCGCTCCCGTGCGGTGCGGCGAGGCGCGTGAGTTCATCGCCGACATGATGCGCTCGCCGGACGTCGACCTCTTCACGTCCCGTCTGGAGGAGTGGGCCGCTCGTCCCGGCCCGTACTCGGCTGCCGTGTCGCTGGCACGGCACTGGCTGCCGCGCGTCGTGGCCCACTGTGAGGGCCGACGCAGTGAACTCGAGGCGGCTCTGGCCTGGGCGCTGCACACGCCCACGTCCTACGACGAAGCCACGGCCGCGATCCGTCTCGTCGAGGAGACCGTGGGGGGAGCAGGCCCGGACCTTTCACGCATTCCGTCGTTGCTGTCGCTCATGTGGGCCACGGACACGGAGGCCGACTGGCCGATCCTGTGGCCGGGTGGATCGGACACGTTCCAGACCCTGGGATGGATGGGCCGTCATCTCACCCATGCGGAGCGCTACGTCGCGTTCGTCGACCTCGCACGTGCCTTCGCGCCCGGGCAGTCGCACATCGCCCAGCGTGTCGTCAGCCACCTCGGTGACGACCCCTCGTTCGTCGGCTTCGGCGAGGCACTGCCCGCCCTCACGGAGGAAGCCGCTCGCCTGCACGCCACGTACACCCCCGGTGTCGGCTACGCCGCCGCCGAGGACGAGGCACGCGCTGCATCCCTTGCGCTGCAGCTGCGTGGTCACGCCGCCCTCGTCGCGCGCACCCTGCACAAGGCGCTCGAGCGTGTCACCGGCGTCGACCTCGCGGAGACGAGCCTGCAGACCCGTACCGAAACGACGGCACGCGCCGCGTACCGCTGTGACTCGCACACGACGTGGCTGCTGCCTGCGAGCAGCGGTGGCGCACCCGGCATCCGGGTCTGGCTCACGCGCTCCGGCATCGCCGTCGGTCTGGTCTCCGGGTGGGAGGGCGCCTCGAGCTCCGCGCGTCACGAAGCGCTCGGCACGCGCCTCGACGATGACCTTCCCGAAGGCCTCGAGTTCATCCACGTGGCGCCCAGCTCGTCGTCGGACCGTCTGCGTCCGACGGGCGACACCTACGAGGGCGGCGACGTCTTCGTGGGGTGTTGGTTCCCGCATCCCAAAGGAGTGGGACGCATCGACTTCGGAGACGAGATCGAGGAGACGGTTCGTCGCCTCATGCCGCTCGTCGACATGATGCGTGGCGCCGACACACGCGGCGCCGGCGTCGACGAGGAACTCGCCGTCGCCCTGCGCACGTTCCTCGCCGAGCGTCCGTACCCGGCCGAGCGCGACCAGTGGCACATCGAACGACGCCGTGAGTTCGCCGCGTCGTTGGAGCCCGAGGCGCTCGCGGCGTTCGACCTCACGACGTTCCGGCGCATCATCGCCGGGGGAGCGTACGGCTCCACCGGCACGCACTCGGTCCTCGACGCCCGCCTCGCCGCGCTGGACGCGCAGGGCCTGGAGAACCTCTCGCGCACCCTGACGCACCTGCTGTGGGGCGAAGGTGACGACGCCGACCGCATCGATGCGGCCCTCGCGCCCACGAACTCCGACGACGTGGCACTCGACGAGTCCGTCGTCATGAAGCTGCTCGCCATCGCGCACCCGCACCGCTACCTGCCCGTCTACGCGATGGCCGGACGCGACGGCAAGGTGGCCATGGCGCAGGCCCTCGACGTGTCGCTGCCGCGCCGCCGTGAGCTCTCGCGCGGACGCCTGCACGTCCTCGCGGGCGATCGTCTGCGTGCCAAGCTCGAGCCCCTCCTGCCCGCCGATCCGTGGGGTCAGGCCCAGTTCGCCCACTGGCTGCTGCGCACTGGTGAATCGAGCATCGACCCCGAGCGCGACCTGCTCGCCGAGGCCGCCGCCGACCTGCTCGTCGACGAGGAGTTCGTGCGCGAGATCGACGGCCTGCTCAAGGACAAGAAGCAGGTCATCTTCTACGGCCCGCCCGGTACCGGCAAGACGTTCATGGCGCAGCGCTTCGCCGCCGCGCTCCAGCCGGACCCCGCCAAGCGCGCCATCGTCCAGTTCCACCCCTCGACCTCCTACGAGGACTTCTTCGAGGGCTATCGCCCGCGCCTCGACGCCGGCGGCGCGATGGTCTACGAACTGCGCAAGGGCCCGCTGGCGCTGCTCGCCGAGGCGGCCGAGACCGACCCGACGACGCCGCACGTCATGATCATCGACGAGATCAACCGCGCCAACCTGCCGCGCGTCTTCGGTGAACTGCTCTTCCTGCTCGAGTACCGCTCCCACTCGGTCATGACGAGCTACCGCCCCGACGAAGGCTTCCAGCTGCCGGCGAACCTGTACTTCATCGGCACGATGAACACGGCCGACCGGTCCATCGCGCTCGTCGACGCGGCGCTGCGTCGTCGCTTCCACTGCCTGCCGTTCATGCCGCACGAGGGTCCGATGGAGGGACTGCTCGCGCGCTGGCTCGCCAAGAACGACGGCCCCGTGTGGGTGGCCGGTCTCGTCGACCGCGTGAACGACGAACTGCGTCAGATCCTGCGCGGCCCGCACCTGCAGATCGGTCACAGCCATTTCATGTCGACCGATCTCGACGACGAGAAGCTGCGCCGGGTGTGGCAGTACGGCATCTACCCGTTCATCGAGGACCAGCTCTACGGCCGCGAGGATGTGCTCGCCACGTTCACGTGGGACGCCGTCGAGGCGCGCCACAGCGAAGCCGCTCGTGCGGAGGCCGCCTCCGACAGCGCCACGGCGCGCGACGGCGGATGACCGAGGCGGTGGCCGGCGAACAGGTGCAGACGGTCGTCGTCGGTGAGCATGCCCGCTCCGCACCGGTCCGCCTGAGCGCCGAAGGGCGCAGCGCCCTCTTCGCCGTCGCCGACGACAAGGTCAAGGTGCTCGCCACCGCCGACCCGCAGACGGTCGTCCTCGAGACGACGTCATGGGTCGGATCGATCAGCGTGCCGGGCCTGCAGATCCGTATTACTCCGGCCGCGCCGATGCACTCGCTCTTCGCGATGCTGGCCGGCCTCGGCGACGAGGTCGTCTGGGGGCAGGGCACGAGCGGTTTCGCGAGTGACGAACTGCTCGACGGGTCAGCGCTCGCGGTCCTGCGGGCCATCGAAGCGGCCACCCGTCGCGGCCTTCTGCACGGTTACCAGTCGCGTCAGGAACCACTCGCCACGATCCGGGGGCGCCTGCTCGTCGAGGAGATCGCCCGACGTCCGTGGACCGCTGCGCAGCCCGAGTGCCGCTACGACGACTTCACGGCCGACATCGAGGAGAACCGCGTCCTCGCCGCCGCGGTGCGCGTCATCCTCACGGGTCACGGCTTGTCGCCGTCCACTCGGCGTCGAGCCGTCGAACTGCTCGCCCGCTTCGAGGGCGTCGGCTCGCCGTCCGCCGCCGAGCGCGCAACCGACATCGTCATCACGCGACTCAACGAGCACTACGAACAGGCGCTCGACCTCGCGCGTCTCGCGCTCGACGGTTTCGCCATCCGGCACGAGGAGGGCGTACAGCAGGCGCACGCGTTCCTGCTCGACGTCGAGTACGTCTTCCTGCGCTTCGTGGCCGGTGAGCTGCGCTCGCGTCTGTGGCCCGGGCTGCGTGTCGAACAGACCGAACAGCTCGACCCGGGGGAGTCGAGTGGGGTGCAGGCCAACGCCGACGTTCTCGTCAGTGGCCCGCGCGGTCCGGTGCTCGTGCTCGGCACCTGCTACCACCTCGGCACGCCGGACGCCGTCACCTCCGACGTGACGGCCCGCGCCCTGCAGCGCAGCGCGATGCCGACGTCGTTCGGCGCCACGACCGGCACCCGATCCCGCGGAGCGGCCGCTTCGGCGATGACGGCCATCGCGAACGACGCCGCCACGTTCTTCCCCGTCGTTGTCCAGGCCTCGTCCCTCGGTCTCGCGAACGCCCTCGTCGTCTACGCCCACGCGGCGCGCCGTCCGGCCTCACGCATCCGGATGCCCGGCACCGGAACCGACGTCCACGCGCGCCACATCGACCTCGAACAGACCTGGCCCGAGATCCAGCAACAGCTCGATTCCCTCGCCGATACCGTGAGGCGTCTCGCCGCCTGACGCACGCTCGCTATTCTGTCGGGGTGTCGACGAGCCTCGCCCTTCCCGAATCCGACGAACAGCGCCGAGCCGCCCTGCGCCGCATGCGCTTCGTGGCCACGGGCCTGCTGGCGTTCGCGGCGCTCGTCTTCGTCCTGACGCACGGCCGAGACGGCGTGTGGGGCTATGTCAACGCCGCCTCCGAGGCCGCGATGGTGGGTGCCGTCGCCGACTGGTTCGCCGTGACGGCGTTGTTCCGTCACCCGCTTGGCCTCAAGGTGCCACACACCGCCATCATCCCGACGCGCAAGGATCAGCTCGGCAAGAGCCTCGAGGAGTTCGTCGGCTCGAACTTCCTCACGCCCGAGCTCGTCACCGAACGTATCGGTCAGGCCGAGATTCCACGCCGCCTCGGTGAGTGGATCGAGCGTCCCGGCAATGCGGAGCGTGTCGTCGCCGACGCGGCCCCGGCCCTCTGTCGCGCCGTCGAAACCCTCGACGACGACGAGGTGCGCCACTTCCTCGACACCGTCCTCCTGCCGCGACTGCGCCGCGAACCCATCGGTGAACTCGCCGGTCACCTGCTCGAGGGCATCGTCGCCGACGGCACCCACCACGGTTTCGTCGACGTGTGTGTCACCGAGATGCACGTGTGGGTGAGCGAGAATAAGGAAGCCGTCTCCCGCATCGTCGGCGCCAAGGCCCCCTGGTGGTCACCGCAGTGGCTCGACGACGCCGTCGTCGATCGCATCCACCTCGAGATCGTCAAGTGGCTCGCCGAGGTGCGCGACACCCCGAACCACAACATGCGCAAGGCCATCGACGCCTTCCTCGCCCGCGCCGCCCACGACCTGCAGCACGACGAGCGCACGCAGGAGCAGGCGGAGAACATCAAGGAGCGTTTCCTCGACCACCCGAGCGTCGCCGACTCGGCGATCGCCCTGTGGGGGTCGGTACGCCGCATGCTCACTGACGCGCTCCTCGACGAGCAGGGTGCCCTGCGCGAGCGGATGGTCGAACACCTGCGCGCCCTCGGCGACCGGCTCCAGCACGACGAGGCATTGCGCGCCACCGTGGAGCGACGCCTCGAGTCGGGCGCGGCCAGCTTCGTCACGAGTTACGGCCACGAGATCACGACCCTCATCTCCTCGACGGTCGAGCGCTGGGACGCCCAGGACGCGTCGGATCGCATCGAGACGTTCGTCGGGCGCGACCTGCAGTTCATCCGCATCAACGGCACCGTCGTCGGTGGCCTCGTCGGCCTCTTCATCCACGCCGTCTCGCAGCTGCTTCCCTGACGATGACGCCGCGCCGGAGCAGGCCAACACGAGTGCGACGTCGCCGTGTCGCACTCGTGGGTGCCACCGGCCTCACGCTCGCCTTCGGTGGCTGTACGCTCAGCGTCCCCGATTCCACCGATCGCATCGGGTCGCGACCCTTTCTCGACAGGGCCGACAAGGCGCTCGCGGCCGCACCGAACGCTCTCGTGCGCAGCGAGTGCAGTGCCGTGAAACGTGCAGTCACACGGGCGTCGTCCGCCGAGCGGGAAAGCGACATGGCCTCGTTGTCGCTCGCGACCTGGCGCAGCGGCGACGTCGGGGTGACGACCCCGCTCAGCGATGGACGGGTGCTCTGGATCTTCGGCGACACCACACGGGCGAAGGGCACGACCCCGCGTGTGGTCGCCAACAGCATGCTCGTCGGGACGGGGCGGTGCTTCGACGAGGTGCGCGCTCCGGGAAACGGCCCGGTCATCGGCGGATTCGAGGGACGCCGCGTGTGTTGGCCCAACAGCGCGATGACGGTGCCGATGCGCGGTGCAGACATCGTCCTCGTCGGATGCTCCCGGATCGAACCGGGAAAGGAGGGCCTCTTCGACTTCTCCTACCGCGGCATGACGATGGCCGTCTACGCCGTCGAGCGTGGCGGCGCGCCGCAGCCCGTCACCCGTTTCGACGTGACGCCCGACAACGCTGATGCCGAGCAGATCAACTGGGGTTCGGCGCTCGTCGGCGACGAGGGCTGGGTCTACGTCTACGGCAGCCAGCAGCCCAAGGGCAGCACCGGAAAGGGCGCGTACGTGGCGCGAACCCGACTTGCGCAGCTGTCCGACGGCCCGGAGTGGCAGTTCTGGAACGGCCGCACGTTCGTCACCGACGCGGGGGCTGCCCGTCCGTTCCTTCTCGCGCACGAGGGTGTCTCACAGACCTTCTCCGTCGTGCGCCGAGGCGAGCGCTTCGTGCTCGTGTCGAAGCAGGGCGGTGAGTTCGGGCAGAACATCGGGGTGTGGAGCGCGCCCACCCCGTCGGGGCCCTGGCGGGGCGAACGGGCCGTGGCCGAACCGTACTCCCAAGGTGACGGCGTCGTCGCCTACCAGCCGCTCGCGCATCCGGAACTCGCGACGCCGAGTGGAGACCTCCTCGTCACGCTCTCGCGCAACACCGAGTCGTTCGCCGACCTCCTGGCCGATCCGCGTAAGGGACGCCCGAAGTTCCTCGAGGTACCGGCGCACTGAGCGGTGCTCTGACGGTTCTGCCGCAGGGTTGACCACCGAAATCTCCTTGCCGAGCCGTGAGAGACTGGAGGGACTGTGACCAGTTCAGTGAATCCGTCCCCGTCCGCCGTACCCGAGGCTCCCGCAGCTGACGCGCAGGAGAGCGCTCCGTTCGTCCTCAACTACCCGGCGCACCTGCCCGTCGCCGAGGCTCGCGAGGAGATCATCGAGGCGATCCGTGACCACCAGGTCGTCGTCGTCGCGGGTGAGACCGGATCGGGCAAGACGACCCAGTTGCCGAAGTTCTGCCTGGAAATCGGTCGCGGCCTCGGCGGCGCCATCGGGCACACGCAGCCACGACGCATCGCTGCCCGCTCGGTCGCGGAACGTCTCGCCGAGGAACTCGAGGTCGAGCTCGGTGACGTCGTCGGGTACCAGGTCCGCTTCGTCGACGAGTCGTCGAAGAAGACGCGTGTGCGCGTCATGACCGACGGCATCCTCCTGTCGCAGATGCAGCGCGACCGCGACCTGCGTCAGTACGACACCCTCATCATCGACGAGGCGCACGAGCGCAGCCTCAACATCGACTTCATCCTGGGCTACCTTAAGCAGCTGCTTCCCCGCCGGCCCGACCTCAAGGTCATCATCACGTCGGCGACGATCGACCCGGAGCGCTTCGCGGAGCACTTCGCCAGCGACAAGGGCCCGGCGCCCATCATCGAAGTCTCCGGGCGGACGTTTCCGGTGGAGATGCGCTACCGCCCACTCGTGCGCGAGATCGCGCCCTCGTCACCCAAGGACGAGCCCAAGGTCGAGGACATCGACCAGGTCACCGGCATCGTCGAGGCCGCCCAGGAGCTCTGGCGTTCCGGCAGTGGCGACGGTTCGAGCCAGGACATCCTCGTCTTCTGCTCCGGTGAACGTGAGATCCGCGACGCAG
Organism: Dermacoccus sp. PE3; assembly: GCF_001021715.1. Taxonomy (NCBI): domain Bacteria; kingdom Bacillati; phylum Actinomycetota; class Actinomycetes; order Micrococcales; family Dermacoccaceae; genus Dermacoccus; species Dermacoccus sp. PE3. The sequence continues at coordinate 204,721 of NZ_LDCM01000002.1, forward strand.
CCGACGCCTTGCGCGGCGCCGACTGGGGTCGCGCCCGGCACGACGTCGAGATCGTTCCGCTCTACGCCCGACTCTCCGCGGCCGAGCAGCACAAGGTGTTCGCGCCGCACAACGGCCGACGCATCGTCCTCGCGACGAACGTCGCCGAGACATCCCTGACGGTGCCGGGCATCCGCTACGTCATCGACACCGGCACGGCTCGCATCTCGCGCTACAGCCAACGCACGAAGGTCCAGCGGTTGCCCATCGAGCCGATCTCGCAGGCGTCGGCCCGGCAGCGCGCCGGACGCTGCGGACGTGTGGCCGACGGCATCTGCATCCGCCTCTACTCGGAGGAGGACTTCGAGTCGCGTCCGGAGTTCACCGACCCGGAGATCCTGCGCACCAACCTCGCGAGCGTCATCCTGCAGATGACGTCGCTCGGACTCGGCGACATCGCGCGCTTCCCCTTCGTCGAGGCGCCCGACGCCCGTCAGATCAAGGACGGCCTGGCGCTCCTCGAGGAGCTGCACGCGCTCGACACGAAGGCGAGCGGGCAGCGCAAGAAGCTCACACCGACGGGCCGCACCCTCGCGCGCCTGCCCGTCGACCCGCGCATGGGGCGGATGCTCGTCGCCGCCGCGGCCAACGGGTCGCTGCGCGAGGTGCTCATCATCGTTGCTGCCATGTCGATCCAGGATCCGCGGGAGCGACCGGCCGACGCGCAGGCCCAGGCCGACCAGCAGCACGCCCGGTTCAAGCACGAATCGAGCGACTTCCTCGGCTACCTCAACCTGTGGAACTACGTGCGTGAGCAGCAGCGGGAGCTCTCCTCGAGCGCCTTCCGCCGCCTCGCCAAGCGCGAGTACCTGCACTATCTGCGCCTTCGGGAGTGGCAGGACCTGCACACGCAGCTCAAGGCGGCCTGCAAGCAGGCGAAGCTGTTCATGAGTGACAACGCCGCGAGCGAGAACGCCATCCACGAAGCGCTGCTCACGGGACTGCTCAGTCACGTTGGTGTGCGTGATCGGGAGAAGCGTGAGTACCTCGGTGCCCGCAACGCGCGCTTCGCCATCCAGCCCGGATCGACGCTCTTCCGCCGCCAGCCCGACTGGGTCATGGCGGGCGAACTCGTGGAGACCACCCGGATGTGGGCGCGCACCAACGCCGTCGTCGACCCGCTGTGGGTCGAGAAAGCCGGCGCGCATCTCGTCAAGCGTTCGCACGCGGAGCCGCACTGGGAGCGCAAGCGGGCGTCCGCCGTCGCGCTCGAACGCGTCACGCTCTACGGCGTCCCGCTCGTCGTCGGGCGCCGGGTGGCACTCGGACCGCTCGAACCCGAGACGGCCCGGGACCTGTTCATCCGTCACGCTCTCGTCGAGGGTGACTGGGATGCGCAGCACGCTTTTCTCAAGGACAACGCCCGCCTCATGGCCCGCATGGCCGACCTCGAAGCGCGCGCTCGCCGCCGCGATCTCGTCGTCGACGACGACACGCTCTTCGACTTCTACGACGAGCGCCTGCCCGCATCCATCGTCTCGGGTGCGCACTTCGACAGGTGGTGGAAGGAGAAGCGGCGCACCGAGCCCGAGCTCCTCACCTTCACCGAGGACTTCCTCGTCGCCGACGACGCGAAGGCCGTGGACGAGACGGCCTACCCGAAGTCGTGGCGCCAGGGGAAGCTCAAGCTGAGGTTGACGTACCAGTTCGAGCCGGGCGCGGACGCCGACGGGTTGACCGTTCACATCCCACTGCCGGTGCTCAACCAGGTCAGTGACGAGGGCTTCGACTGGCTCGTGCCCGGTATGCGTGAGGAACTCGCCACCGCCCTTGTGAAGTCGCTGCCGAAGAACGTGCGCCGCAACTTCGTGCCCGCGCCGGATCATGCGCGCCGGGCGCTCGCACTCATGGACGCGGGTGGCGCGGCGGGCGAGCGTCCGTTCACCGACGAGCTCGCCGACGCCCTGTTCGACCTCGCCAAAGTGCGTGTGCCCGAGGGGAGTTGGGACACCGACCGCCTGCCCGATCACCTCAAGGTCACCTTCAGGGTGGAGGACGCTCGGGGCAAACGACTGCGTGAGGGCAAGCACCTCGCCGAGCTTCAGGACGCGCTCGCGGGGCGTCTGCGTCAGTCGATGTCCAAGGCCGCCGGCGACCTCGAGAAAAAAGGCCTCACCGCCTGGACCCTCGACGACCTGCCGTCCACCTTCACGAAGACCACGGGGCGCCAGCGCATCACCGGCTACCCGGCCCTCGTCGATCACGGCGAGAGCGTGGCCGTCGAGGTGCTCGGAACGCGCTCCGAAGCGACGCAGGCGAGCCGCCTCGGCACGCGTCGACTTCTGCTGCTCAACACCCAGGTGCCGTGGAAACGGATCCTCGGTCTGATGTCGAACCGCCAGAAGCTGGCCCTGGGCAACAACCCGCACGGTTCGATGACGGCCCTCATGGACGACGTGCTCGCCGCGGCGGTCGACTCCGTCGTCGCGGGGATGCCGAACCACGAGGTGCGCACGCCCGAACAATTCGAGGAGGCGCTGCGCACGGTCCGTCAGCAGGTGGCACCGCTCGTTCTCGAGGCGTCGGAGAGGCTCGCCCCGGTGCTCGAGCACGCGCACGAGGTGGAGCTCGCGCTGGGCAAACTCACGTCGCCGACTGCCAAGGCGTTGCACGACGACGTCGCAGCCCACCTCGTCGCGCTCATCCATCCGGGTTTCGTCGCGCAGACCGGCATGGCTCGCTTGCCGCGCCTCGACGTCTACGTCCGCGCGCTGCTCGAGCGTGTGACGAAGGGCGTCACCGACACCGCGCGGGACGCCGACCGAGCCGATCAGCTCGCCACCGTGCGCGCCGAGTACGAGGACATGCTCGCGGCGCTGCGCCCCGAACGCCGCACCGACGCCGACGTCGTCGACATCCGCTGGATGATCGAGGAACTCGCCGTGAGCCTGTTCGCGCAGCGTCTCGGCACGGCTCATCCTGTCTCGCCCCAGCGCATCTACAAGGCGATGGACGCTGCCGAAGCGCTCTGATCTCCTCTAGGTTGGAGATATGGCGAGCATCTTCACGCAGATCATCGACGGCAACATCCCCGGTCACTTCGTCTGGCAGGACGAGACGTGCGTGGCCTTTCTCGTGATCGACCCGATCACCGACGGGCATACCGTCGTCGTGCCCCGCGAGGAGATCGAGGAGTGGACGGCCGCGGACCCGCAGGTGCTCTCGCACCTGATGGACGTGGCGCAGAAGATCGGGCAGGCACAGCAGGAGGCCTGGTCGGCCAAGCGCATCGGCCTGCTCGCGGAGGGCTACGAGGTGGCCCACCTGCACCTGCATGTGTGGCCGACGCAGTCGCCTGCGGACTTCGACCCGCACGACGTCGTTCACGGCCAGGACCAGCAGATCCTCGCAGCCAACGCGCAGAAGCTGCGCGAGAGCCTGCGCAGCGCCGGTCACGGCGAGCACGTCGTGGACGCGGCCGCGAACTGAGCGTCCCGCGAGTCGGTTGTTCGCCCGCACGCTGCGGGAATCTTCCGTGTGACGGGGACGTTGCACCAGGCACATCGAATCGAAGGAGAGGCCAGTGCTCGACCCGGCTCAGCTGTTTCGTCTGGAGACGGACACGACCTCGCACGACCTGCGTGCGAGCACGATGGTCGTCGCCCTCGGCGGCTTCATCGATGCGGGCTTCGCTCAGAAGCTCATGTCCCAGCACATCCTCGGCACCCTCGAGCACACGGTCGTCGCGTCGTTCGACCTCGACCAGCTGCTCGACTACCGCGGCCGTCGTCCGGTCATGACGTTCGACCGCGACCGCTTCAGCGAGTACGACGACCCGTCGCTCGTGCTCTACCGCGTCATCGACGCCGAGGGCACGCCGTTCCTCCTGCTCACCGGCCCTGAGCCCGACTACCAGTGGGAGCGCGTCGCCGAGGCCACGCGCATGCTCGCCTCGATGTTCGGCGTCAGTCTCATGGTGAGCGCGCACGGCATCCCGATGGCGGTGCCGCACACGCGTCCCATCGGCTTCACGCGCTACGCCTCGAACCAGCGCTACCTCACCGAGAACGAGCCGCTGTTCGGCAACGTCCAGATCCCGGCCAGCGCCGAGGGGCTGCTCCACATTCGTCTCGCCGAGGCCGGCATCGACACGGCCGGATTCGCCGTCCACGTGCCGCACTACCTCGTGCAGGTCGAGTACGGCGACGCCGCCATCGCGGCTCTCGAGTGCGTCACCGGGCTCACCGGTCTCGCGATTCCGGCGCAGGAGCTGGCCGCCATCGCTGGGTTGCACCGGGCCGACATCGCCAAGCAGGTCGGGGAGAACGACGAGGTCACCGAGGTGGTCTCCGGCCTCGAGCAGCAGTACGACACGTTCACCGAGGGCCGCCGGCGCCGGTCGTTGCTCGCGGCCGAGATGAACGAACTGCCCAGCGCCGACGAGATCGGCGAGGAACTCGAGCAGTTCCTGCGTTCGGGCAGCGACGAGAACGAGGACACGCCCGGCGGCGAGCGTGGCGCCGCCCACCACGCCGACGACTCGGACGACTCCGACGGTTCGCCGAATCGCCCCCAGGCCGACTGACGAGGCCCGCGTTCGCGGTACCGGTTGCCCAGTCATCGGTGCGCTGCAAGGATCAGCCCATGTTCGGATTCGGTAAAGACAAAGACGACAAGCAAATTGAGCCGGCTCAGGGCTCGAACGGCACCTTCGATCGCGCCGCCAACTCCCTGGCCCAGCACCTCATCTCCACCGGCATCGACGGCGTCGCCACCTTCGACTCCGCGGCGAAGGTGGCCGACGAGGCGTTGAAGAAGAACGGTTCACGCGAAGCCGCGGTCGACGCCATCGTGCGTTCACACACGAAGCTCGCGGGTGCGAACGGGTTCGTCACCAACCTCGGTGGCTTCATCACGATGCCCGTGGCCCTGCCCGCCAACATCGTCGGCTTCTACACCGTTGCCACGCGCATGATGGCCTCCATCGCGCACCTGTACGGCCACAACCTGCGCGACGAGTCGGTCCGTTCGGCCATCCTGCTCGACCTCATTGGCGCCGATGCCACGCAGGTTCTCAAGGGCATGGGTGCGTTCAGCGGCGGTGTCGCGACGAATGTTGCGACCCGTCGTCTGCCCCCGGCGGCGCTCGCGGTCGTCAACAAGTCCGTCGCGTTCCGCCTGGGCACGCAGGTCGGGCGCAAGTTCCTCTCGCGCATCCCGCGCGTCATCCCGGTTGCGGGTGGCTTCATCGGTGCGGGGCTCGACGTCATGCTCCTGCGCAAGATCGCCGACGCGGCGCGCAAGGACTTCATCGCGGCCGTGCCGCCCACGGCCTGACGCTCCGCCGATCGTGACGACGCCCGCGCTCGCGGAATGCACCGCGTGGCGTCGGCGTTGTCGCTTTGTTCACCTGAACGCTCGTCAACCGGAGGCACTTCGATGGCACGTCCCACCTCGCTCGGTCGCCGCGTCACCCGACTCGCCGGCCTGAAATCCCTCGCTGCCGCAGTGACGGCGGCGTCCGCCGCCGGAGGTCCCTCGCTCACGACCCGCCTCAGCGCACTTCCGCGCCTGGCTCGCGCTGTGCGCTCCGGTTCGTACCGGGGCGTGAGCACCGCGCAGCTCGCGCTGCTCACGGCTGCTGCGGCCTACGTCGCCTCGCCGGTCGATCTGCTGCCCGAGGCGCTCCTGGGAGTCGTGGGTCTTGCGGACGACGCCGCCGTCCTCACGTGGCTGGCGAGCTCGCTCGTGCACGTCACCGACGACTTCCTCGACTGGGAGAAGCGCACAGGTGTGACGCTGGCGGGGGAGCGCGTGCGCTGAGGACGCCCTTGTCCACAGGCGCCAGCGCCTCGCACTGGTCGTGAGAAGTGTGGTCATGGCTTCGTGAAGCCATGACCACACTTCATCTCTCGGGCATGGGCCCGCTGCTCGCCCTCATGCCGTACGAGTTCGGCTTCGCTCCGACGGCGTCCCTCGTCGTCACGTTCATGGACGGCGGGCGAGTTTCGGGGGCTGCCCGCTTCGACGAGGCCGTCGTCACCCCGGAGCACGTTCACCACGTGCGCGATCGCGTCGTCGAGGCGTCGAATCGTCTCGGCACGAGTGGCGTCGCCGTCACGGCCTACCAGTGCAGTCCCGGCGTCGATCTCGACCTGGTCACGCGGGCTCTCGCACCGGCCGTCGAGGTGGAGCACGCCCTCGTCGTGGCCCCTGACGTCTGGTGGGCAACGACGTGCACCAAAGGCTGTTGTGACGGTGCACTGGCCCCAGTGCCGACTGCCGCCGATGTGCCCTCCCTCGCATCGGCCCTCGAGGGACGCCTCGAACCGGCGTCATCGCGTGACGAAGCCGTGGCCTCCCTCCACGCGGTTTCGCCACTGGCCCAACGGGCCGTCGCCGACCTGCTCGTCGGGCTACCGGGCGAGACCGGCCGGGTGCGCGCGGCCTGGCGTGAGGTGGCCTCAGGCTCCGGGCACCCCCACAGCACTCGCGAGCGTGAGGCTCTGGCGCTCGTCGTCGACGCCATGCCCGATCCACTCCTGCGCGACGAGATGGTGTGGAGCGTCGTGCCCGAACTGGCCGCGGGAGCCCGTACCACGCGGCAGTGCTGGTCCGAGCCGGTGAGTTCGCAGCGCCTGTTGGAGATCCTCGTCGCCGTGCCCGAGCCGGCGCGAGCCCATTGGCTGTGTCTCGTGGCGCTCGCGCGCTGGCGGGAAGGGGAGCGGCCCAGCGCTGTGCTCGCCGCCGCCGAGGCCCAGGAACGGGGCGCGCGCCTACCTCTCGTCGACCTCGTCGTGAGGATGACCTCCTCCGGCATGGCGTACGAGGACTTCCTGCGGCCGGCGAGGCCGAATCGTGCGGCGCGGCGCCGTCGCTGACGTCGTGGCGACGAGGCGAGAGAGTGCGGGCAGCCACCGGGCCGGCGCTTCACATCGTGGACATCAGCAGGGGCCTTCCTGGCGCCTTCGCTGCACTCGCCCTAGTGTCAAAGCGTCAAGAGTCTCAGTCACACAAGCCCCGGCTGACTGAGCGGCAACCCTCCACCGCGGTGGGGTGCCCCGGGTGACGACAGGGCCGTGAACGCTGCGGCAAGCGCGGACTCGCCAGTCGCTTCGGCGAGTCCTTCGAGGAGGACATATGGCGAGCTCTCATTCAGCGCACGTCGCACCGGCCGCTACGCGTCCTGTGCAGGCGCCGAGTGGGTTCAACGCGCAGGCACGAGCCGTCGCTCTGGGAGACGTCGTTCTCGAAAGTGGCCGCACGCTGCCGGACGTCGTCATGACCTACGAGTGCTGGGGCGAGTTGAACGACGACGCGTCGAACGTCGTCCTCGTCGAGCACGCGCTCACGGGTGATTCGCACGTCGTCGGCGATACTGGCGACGGGCAGCCCACCCCGGGTTGGTGGCCAGGAATCATCGGCCCCGGCGCAGCACTCGACACCGACGAGTACTTCGTCGTCGCCATCAACGTTCTCGGTGGATGCCGTGGCAGTACCGGCCCCATCTCGCTCGCTCCGGACGGCGAGCCCTGGGGCGGACGTTTCCCGCAGGTGACCGTCCGAGACCAGGTCCGCGCCGAGGCGGCGTGCCTCGAAGCGCTCGGTGTGCGACGTCTGCACGCCGTCATCGGAGGCTCCTTCGGGGGGATGCGCACGGCCGAGTGGGTCGCGGGGTTCCCGGACCGCGTCGAGCGGGCATTGGTCGTGGCGAGCAGTGGCTGCGCGACCGCGGACCAGATTGCCTGGGGTCACACCCAGGTCGTCGCCATCACGTCCGACCCGGAATTCCGCGACGGCGACTACCTGCGTCACGGCACGTTTCCCACGAACGGCCTCGCCTTGGCCCGCCAGATCGCTCACGCCTCGTATCGCAGCGCAAGCGAGTTCGAGGCACGGTTCGGCGCCGAGCCCCAGCCAGGTGAGGACCCGCTCGAGGGCGGTCGCTTCAGCGTCGAGGGCTACCTCGACCACCACGGGGCCAAACTCGCGCGACGCTTCGACCCGCTGGCCTACGTGCGCCTGACGCAGGCCATGGCGACCCACGACATCGGGCGAGGACGCGGCGGGCTCGACGCGGTGCTGGAGGCGTACGAAGGAGAACTCCTCGTGGCCGCAGTCGACTCCGATCGACTCTTTCCCGTGAGCGCATCGACGCGGATGGTGCGCGCCTACGGTCGCGGACGACTGCGCATGATCCACTCGCCCTACGGCCACGACGGATTCCTCATCGAGGCCGACCAGATCGCGTCGCTCGTGCATGAACTCGTCCAGCGACCGTTGCGCGGAACACCGCGGCTCGTGCGCGGCGTCGCATGAGTGGCCCACCGCAGGGGCCTCGGGTAGCGTGACGGCAGATTCCGAATTTCGCGAGTGAGGTCGCCATGTCCGTCATCGTCAGTTTCGCGCCCGGCCCCGAGGGCGAAGCCGCCCTCGCCGAGGCAGCTCGCCAGTCGAAGGATCTGGGTCGCCCGCTCATCGTGGTGTGCACGGTGCCCTCGGACGAGGCTCGCACCGCGGCCCGCAAGGCGGCCGAGGAGTACACCGGCGCACAGGTCGTCGATGTGCAGGACGGCGCCGACGCCGTGGAATCCATCCTCGAGGAGATTTCCCGAGTGCAGCCCGCCCTGCTCGTCATCGGGCTGCGCAGGCGCACCCCTGTCGGCAAGTTGATCCTGGGCACGAGTGCTCAGCGCTTGTTGCTCGACGCCCCGTGCCCCGTGCTCGCCGTCAAGCCCTGAGGCTCCCGAACGGCCTTCAGTTGCTGAGATGGCGGCCGATCCGGGGCAGGGAATGAACGTCAATCGAAGCTCGTTGAACCCCGTGATTCTGCGGTTTCGTCCGTCGAGTTTTATAATGGGTGAAGAAGCGGTCACCACCCGGAGCGCCAAGCGCGGGGTTTCGTGATCGCACTCCTCGTTCCGGTGTCGCTTCGATCGTCGCTGCCCTGCGGCCGACGACGGCGACGCATTACTTTCGGAAGGTAGTTGGTGACGACAGTGTCGAAGACCACGCAGCCCCCCGCACTTCCCGCGGATGTCGACCACCCGGCTCTGGCAGCTCTGTTCGAATCGGGTCGTGAGACGGGCTCGGTGGACAGCGTCGCATTGAAGGACGCGATCGAAGAGGCACAGGTGTCGTCCGCCAAGCAGAAGTCCGTGTTGAAGGCGCTGGCCGCCGAGAACATCGAGGTCGTCCTCGACCAGGCCCACGCCGAGCAGGCCGTGGCCACCACAGCCGGACGTCGTAAGGCGGCCGCGAAGAAGACGACGGCCAAGAAGGCCACCGCGAAGTCCGCTGCGGCCAAGACCACTGCGGCCAAGAAGACCACCGCCAAGAAGGCGACGGCGAAGACCGCGACCGCGAAGGTTGCGGCTGTCGAGGAGTCGAGCGAGGCGGACGAGACCGCCAACGAGGCTCCCGCCAAGAAGACGACGGCCAAGAAGGCTGCCGCCAAGACGGCCACGGCCAAGACCGCGACGGCGAAGACCGCGACGGCGAAGAAGGCTGCTGCGAAGAAGGCTGCTGCGAAGAAGGCAGGTAAGGCCGCCGACGAGCCCGAGGTCGACGAGGTCGAGCCGGTCGACATCGCGGCCGAAACCGGTGACGATGTCGAGACGCCCGAGCAGGCCTCCGACAGCAAGGCCGGCGACACCTCCGAGCCGGAGGACGAGAAGGGCGGCTTCGTCCTGCGTCAGGGCGACGAGGACGACGCTCCTGCTCAGCAGGTCGTCACGGCAGGCGCCACGGCAGACCCGGTCAAGGACTACCTCAAGCAGATCGGTAAGGTCGCGCTGCTCAACGCCGAGCAGGAGGTCGAGCTCGCCAAGCGCATCGAGGCCGGCCTGTTCGCGGAGCAGAAGCTCGACTCCGGCGACAAGATCGACATGAAGCTCAAGCGTGAGCTGTGGTGGATCGCCTCGGACGGCAAGAACGCCAAGAACCACCTCCTCGAGGCCAACCTGCGTCTCGTCGTGTCGCTCGCCAAGCGCTACACCGGTCGCGGAATGCTCTTCCTCGACCTCATCCAGGAAGGCAACCTGGGCCTCATCCGTGCGGTCGAGAAGTTCGACTACACCAAGGGCTACAAGTTCTCGACCTACGCGACGTGGTGGATTCGTCAGGCCATCACCCGCGCCATGGCCGACCAGGCGCGCACCATCCGCATCCCGGTGCACATGGTCGAGGTCATCAACAAGCTGGCCCGCGTCCAGCGCCAGATGCTCCAGGACCTGGGCCGCGAGCCCACCCCGGACGAGCTGGCCAAGGAACTCGACATGACCCCCGAGAAGGTCGTGGAGGTCCAGAAGTACGGTCGCGAGCCGATCTCCCTGCACACCCCGCTCGGCGAGGACGGCGACAGCGAGTTCGGTGACCTCATCGAGGACTCCGAGGCCGTCGTCCCGGCCGACGCCGTGAGCTTCACGCTGCTGCAGGAGCAGCTGCACTCGGTGCTCGACACGCTGAGCGAGCGCGAAGCGGGCGTCGTCTCGATGCGCTTCGGTCTCACCGACGGTCAGCCGAAAACGCTCGACGAGATCGGCAAGGTCTACGGCGTGACGCGCGAGCGTATCCGTCAGATCGAGAGCAAGACGATGAGCAAGCTGCGTCACCCGTCGCGCTCGCAGGTTCTGCGCGACTACCTCGACTGAGTAGCGGCGTGTGCACGTCGTCGGAACCCTTCACGCCGAAGGATGGTGGGTTTGGCTGAAGGTGGCAGGGATATCGGTCGCATCTTCGGCCAAACCCAGCACCAGCGTTCGCCCGCGCGGCGTCGGACGGAGGATCGGCGCGAAAACGGACGAACCCGGCTCCACCCGTCAGGGAGAGCCGGGGTCATCTCGTGTGGCGTCAGGTGCGGTTCCGGCGGCCGAGTGCCGTGAGGTAGGCGCGACCCGAGGCAGGGACGAGGAGGGCCTTCACCCGCGCACCCCACGATGCTTCGTCCCGTGCAGCCCGGACCACCCGGTCACACGCTGACGCCTGGGACCGGCCCGTCGTCGGCGCGTAGCGCGAGGCTTCCATACCTGAACACGCTCGCTCGAGCGCCTCACGCACCGTGGTGCCCGACTCCGGGTTGTCCCGGGCGAACGCCTCTGCGGTGGCTCGTGGCGACAAGCCCTCCGGCGTCGTGTAACCGAGATCGCGCAGCGACCAGAGCATGGCGTGCCACGCTCCCTCGTCACGTTCGCGATCCGTCGATGCCGTACGGGTGACCTCCTGCCGCTTACGTCGACCCGCCAGGGGCAGGACCGACGCGAGCAGCGCGACCAGGGCAAGACCCCCCAGCACCGCGAGCAGGCGGGCCCAAGGGAAGGAGTCCGAGTCGGGCTCGGCCGGCTGGGTCGTGCTCGACGAGGTGCTCGTCTCGCTCGACGGGCGCACGCTCGAGGTGGACGAGGACGTGCTCGTCGAGCTCGTGGGCGCACTCGAGGACGAGGACGCCGACGAGTCGCCGGTGGGGGTGTCCGGCGCGTAGGGCGGCGGCGCACCCGAACGCAGGCCGGGCGTCGGGTCGAAGCGCGTCCACCCCATACCGGGGAAGTAGACCTCCGCCCAGGCGTGGGCGTCCGCAGCTCGCACCTCGTACGTGCCGCTGCGCTCCGTGCCGGGCAGGAAGCCGATGGCCACACGCGCGGGCAGCCCCATCTGCCGCGCTCCCATGACCATGGCCGTCGCGAACTGAGTGCAGTAGCCCCGTCGCGTCTCCAGGAAGTTCGACAGCGGATCGAGCTCGCGACCGTTCTCCGAACGGGTCGGGGCCAACCTGAGCGAGTACGTGAACGACGGGTCGGTACGCAGATAGCGCTGCAGCGCGACGGCCTGCTCGAACGGTGTTCCCGCGTCGGCGGCCCCGGAGGCCTGATTGAGCCGAGTGATGCGCTGCTTCGCCGCCTCCGGGAGCGTTGCGGTGTCGAGATCCTTCGCCGTGACACTGCCACCGACTCCCGCGCGCTCGTTGCTCGTGGGTCGTGCGGCCGCCGTGTACTCGCGGTAGAGCACCGAGTAGGCCGGCGCGGGCTGCGACAGGAACGGCACACCGTTGTTCGTGCCGACACGGAAGGTCGGGTTCGCGGAACCGAAGTTGGCCGCACGCAGCTGAGCGGGCGCCGCGACGAACGGCGGTTGCATGCCGTTGAGGGTCACGGACATGCGTTCCGTGCGCGCCGGCATCGAATCCTCGGCGCCGGGGTTCGGCAACTCGGTGTTGGGGCGGGCATCGGTGAACGGGCCCGACGACTCGGCGCGCCAGACGCCGTCAGCGTAGGAAGAGCTCGTCGTGGCACGCAACGGCGCAGGAGTGGTTGCCTGGGTCGTGTAGGTGAGCACGGGCGCGGCATTGCGAGAGTTCAGGCTCTTGCTGAGGTCGAGCGTCTCGGAGAAGTCGACCGAGTTGTTGACGCCCTGTGCTCCGCCCTCGGCGAGCGCGGGGGTGGCTCGCTGTGGCACTGAGGGGGCCAGGACGAGAGCCGTGAGTACGGCGACCGCCGTCATGGCGGCGAACACCGGCAGGGAGCGCATGAGGCCGGTGCGCAAGCTCGAGCCTTCGGCGAAGGACGCTGCGAGGACGACGAGGGCCCAGGCGATCGCCGCCGCGACGAAGTAGCGCGCGCGAAGGGTGTCACCGAGTGCGGTGGTGGCCAGGATGAAGGGCGCCGCCACCGGGAGGACCGTGAGCATGGGCATACGTGCGGTGCCGCCCACGTAGTCGACGACGAGCGTGACGAGACCCGCGGCGAGAGCCAGCATGACGAGGACGCCGAGCATCGCCGGCAACGGAGCGACGGAGGTGTTCGCCGCTTCCTGGGCAGAGGCGGCCGTTGCCTTCACGGACGCCGCAGTGAGTGACCCTCCCTTGGCGACGAAGACTCCCAGGGTGGCGACGGCGAGTGCGACGAGCTGTGCCGTCACGATGAGAGCCGGCGTGCGGTGTGTGAAGCGGCACAGAGCGCCGACGAACCACACGAGAGCGACGACGGCGAGTGCGGGCCCCACGAGGGCAGAGCTGCTCGTCAGTTCCACCAGCGGCCAACTCGCGGCCAGCGCCAGGAGCAGGAGGGCGACGTCGGAGGGGAGTTGACGACTCTTCATCGAAGATCACCTCCGGACATCGCGGGGTACAGGGACTCGGCGATGGAGTCGTAGGGGGAGATGGCGACGGCGTCCCAACCCAACCGGGTCAGTTCGTTCGCGCCGTGCTCCGCGCTCGCGCCGCCCACCCAGGCGAACGCCGGGGAGTGGTGTGGGGCCGGGGGGAAGTGATCGGCGCTCGTGTGCAGGAAGAGCAAGGTGGGGCTCTCCTCGATGGTCAAACGGTCGGGCAGACTCTCACCAGCGCGAGCCAGGGCGTCGAGGATGTCGTCATGGTTGTCGTACTCGCGCTCGCCGACGGTCGCAAGGGTTGCGAGGTTGTGGTTCTCGAGCTCGGTGCATGCCGAGGCCGCTGCGCTGATCAGCCACTCCCACGACTCGTTGGTACCGGGTCGTGGCACGTTGCCGAGCACGACCACATGGATGCGGGGCTCGGCCGGCGGGTCGAACTGACGCACCATGAGCTCGCCCCGGTGCGCCGTGGCGGGCCAGTGCACGGTGCGCAGGTCGTCGCCCTGGACGTACTCGCGGATGCTGGCGCCGGGTCGCCCGGCGTGGGTCGCGTGAGCGGAGATGACGGTGTCGTCGCCGTCACCCTGAGCGACGGTTTGCGGCGTCTCGAGACTCACCGTGTGGGCGCGCACGAGCCAGGTCGAGGCACGGCCCTGCTCGAGCGACGTCTCGAAGAGGCCGAAGGGATCGGACGCGACGAGTCGCGCCGGTCCACTCGTGAAGGAGCCACGGTGACGTGCGGTGACGTCGTAGGCCGCCCGACCCCCTTGAACCTGCGAAAGGGGCCACCTCGCCACGCCGTGGCGGGTGAACGTGTGTGGCTCCTCGAGCGTCGTCTCGATCCATCCCGCACGCCGGGCCTTCACGCCGAGCGTGATCTGCCCCTCGTCACCGACGCTGAGGCGCTCCGGGGGGCCGTGACGGGTCACGTCGACCCGACCGGTCCGAGCGGCGACGGCGATGAGGAAGGCCAGCAGCGCCAGCACCAGGACGAAGATGCCTGCACGCACCACATCGGTGAAGCCTGAGGCCGCCCCCACGACGACGAGGAGTGCCCCCGCCACGAGGACGAGCAAACCTCGGCGGGTGGGGCGCGGCAGCGACTTCACCGAGAGGCGCGCTGGGTCGGCACGCGCACGCCGGCGATGACGTCGGCGACGACCTCGCTCGCGCTGAGGTCGTTGCGGCCGCGGCGCAGAAGCACGCGGTGGCCGAGCACGGCCGGTGCCATCGCGGTGACGTCCTCGGGGATGACGTGGTCGCGGCCGGCGAGTGCGGCGTGGGCGCGCGCGGCGCGCAGCAGCTGCAGGGACGCACGCGGGCTGGCGCCGAGGCGGACGCTCGGGTGCTCGCGCGTGGCGGAGACGACATCGACGACGTACTGCCGCAGTGCGTCACTCGTGTGAAGACGGGAGATCGCACCCACGCAGGCGGCGATCTCGGCGGCGCTCGTCACCGGACGCAGAACGCTGAGGGGATCGGTGACACCGTGGTGCTCGAGCATGTCGAACTCGGCTCGGGGCGAGGGGTAGCCCATGCTCACCTGCGCCATGAACCGGTCTCGCTGCGCCTCGGGCAGCGGGAAGGTTCCGTCCATCTCGACGGGGTTCTGCGTGGCGACGACCATGAACGGGTCGGGCAGCGCACGCGTCGTGCCGTCGATCGTCACTTGGTGTTCTTCCATGGCCTCGAGCAGCGCAGCCTGCGTCTTGGGGGACGCGCGGTTGATCTCGTCGCCGATGACCACGTTGGCGAAGACGGCGCCGGGACGGAAACGGAACTCGCCGCTCGTCTGGTCGTAGATCGTCACGCCGGTGATGTCGCTCGGAAGCAGGTCGGGCGTGAACTGGATGCGGCGCAAGGATGCGTCGACAGAACGGGCCAGGGCTTTGGCCAGCACCGTCTTGCCGACGCCGGGCACGTCCTCGACGAGCAGGTGCCCGCCGGCGAAGAGCACCGTCGTGGCCACCCGGACGACGTCCGGCTTGCCCTCGATGACCTGCTCGACGTTGCGTCGCACAGCGTCAGCCGTCGCGATGACGTCGACGCCCGAGCGGCGGCGGGAAGCGGGGGCGGGGTAGCCGTGATCGCGTGACGAGGTGTCCATACAAACCGATCTTGCCAAATACGGCGGCCCCCTGTCCTGCACAGGCACGTGGGGATGGTCGAAGGTGAGCCTTCCACGCCACTCCACCCTGCTCCACCCCGTCCTCCACCGCGCTCCCCACTTCGCCCCACGAGGCGTGAGTCCGCTGTGGAGCGCGCTTCGTCCTTGGTGGAAAATCGCGGAATTCCGCGGAAGTCCGTGCGGTCCATTCGCCGTGGAGCGTCGTGGGGCAAGCTTCTGCCGGGTCTGGCGCACGATTCTCCTCCACCGCACTCCACTCGTGAACTTCCTTGCAATCACTGGGGCGCTTCACCAACTCGCCGGTCGATTCCGGGCAAGGGGGGAGACTTTGTGGGGTGAAGTGGAGTAGAGTGGGGGACATCGGATCGACGTGTCGGTGACGGGAGGTGCCCAGCCGTGTTTCTGGGTACCCACTCGCCTCGACTCGACGACAAGGGCCGCATGTTCCTTCCGGCGAAGTTCCGCGAACGTCTCGTCGGCGGGCTGGTCATGACTCGAGGACAGGAACGCTGCCTCTACGTCTTTCCGATGGCCGAGTTCGAGCGCATCGCCACGGCGATGAACACGACGCCTGTCACCTCGCGTGCGGTGCGTGATTACCAGCGCGTCCTGCTCTCGGGGGCCTCCGACGAGATCCCCGACAAGCAAGGACGCGTGACGATCCCGCAGCTGCTTCGTGACTACGCAGGTCTGTCGAAGGAATGCACGGTGATCGGTGCGGGTAACCGCATCGAGATCTGGGACACGCAGGCGTGGAACGACTACCTCGCCGGCGCGGAACAGCCGTTCGCCGACCAGGCGGAAGAGGTCGTTCCGGGGCTGCTGTAGCCCTCTGCGTCCAGGTCTCCGGCCGCTGCTTTCCGGCACACCTTCCCCGGTGCCGGAGCGCAGCGGCGGGGGCCCTGGACGCAGAGTCGCAGCGGCCCGACCACCACGCACGAGGACCGACGTCCGACGACCCGAGCACTGAGGGAGTGAACATGCGAGACGAGTTCGCGCCCGCCGCCGATCGTCACGTTCCCGTCATGCTCGCCGAGATTCTCGACGTTCTCGCCCCGGCCCTCGAGCGTCCGGGAGCTCTGTACGTCGACGGCACGCTCGGGATGGGCGGCCACGCCGAAGCCGTCCTCGAACGCTTCCCCGAGGCAAGCGTCGTCGGAATCGACCGTGACGCGCAGGCCCTTGAACTCGCCGGCGAGCGTCTGGCTCGCTTCGGTGAGCGCTTCCGCGGCGTTCACGCCGTCAACACGGAGCTCGCAGACGTCCTCGACGGGCCGGCCGACGCGATGCTCTTCGACCTCGGCGTCTCCAGTTTCCAGCTCGACGAACTCGAGCGAGGCTTCTCCTACCGCGCTGACGCGCCCCTCGACATGAGGATGGACCAGTCGAGCGCGGGGCAGACGGCGGCCGACGTCCTCAACACCTACTCGCAGGACGAGCTCGAGCGCATCCTGCGCGTCTACGGCGAGGAACGCTATGCGCGCAAGATCGCCCACGCCGTCGTCAAGGAACGCGAGAAGCAGGCGTGGACCACCTCCGCGCGGCTCGTCGAGATGCTCCGCTCCGTCATTCCCTCTGCCTCGCAGCGTCAGAGCGGTCACCCCGCCAAGCGCACCTTCCAGGCTTTGCGCATCGAGGTCAACGACGAACTGCGTGGCTGGGAGAACACGGTCGAAACCGCGTTCGACACCCTCGCCGTCGACGGTCGACTCGCCGTCCTGTCGTTCCACTCCCTCGAAGACCGCATCACCAAGCAGGCCTTCGCTCGGGCGTGCCGTTCCACCGCACCGGCAGGGCTTCCGGTGGAGCTGCCCGAGCACCTTCCCGAGTTCGAGCTGCTCCTGCGTGGCGCCTCGACTCCCTCAGCAACCGAACTGGAGCACAACTCGCGTTCCGCCTCGGTGAAACTCCGTGCCATCCGTCGTACCCGACCGAAAGGAAGCCAGTCATGAGCCAACTGGCCGCCCCCTCCCGCGCACCCCGTTCCACGCGCGCGGGTTCCCGACCGGCACGCACGACGAGGCGCCCGGCGCCCGCGTCTCGCGCGGCGGCCGTTCGTCCGGTGCGTGCCCGGACGGAGACCGTCGCTGGCAAGCGTCCGGTCTCGGGTTTCATGGCGCTCGTCTTCGTCTTCGCGTTCGTTTCGGCGCTGTCGTTGCTCCTGCTCAACACGATGCGCGCGGAGCAGTCCTTCACGCTCAACAAGCTGCGCAGTGATGTCGCGACGCTCGACGACCGTCAGCAGGGTCTCGACAGCGAGATCTCCGCGGTCTCGGCACCCGAGCACCTTGCGGTGAAGGCCGAGGAGTACGGCATGGTCCGGGCCGAGCAGGTGCGCTACGTGAACCGCACCACGGGCAAGCAGGTCGGCGTGGCGACTTCGAACCAGGCAGGTCAGCGTCTTAGTGTGAACACGCTGTCGACGACCCCCGCGAGCAAGGCGGCGGCCGACGTGCTCGACAGCGGCACCATCGGACTGCACATCACGGATCCGGTGGCCAAGGCGAAGGCCGCGGCGGACGCGAAGGCCAAGGCCGACGCCGCCAAGGCGAAGGCTGAAGCGGATGCGAAGGCCAAGCAGGCCAAGTCCAAGGACGCCAAGGCGAAGGGCAGCGACGCGAAGTCCGACGCCACGAGCACGACCGGGAAGTAAGAGCAAGAGCTTTCGTCCGCGACGAGGGGAATCCGTGGAACAACGTCGCAGGCCGGCGCCCTCGAAGGCGCGTCCGGTGCGTATGTCGCGACCGGCCGAGGCGCGTCTGCGCGCCGTCGGTCACCCCCGTCGTCGTACCCGCACGATGCTGGCCGTCTTCGCCGTCATCCTGTCGTTGTTCACCTGGCAGCTCGTCAAGGTTCAGTGGATCCAGGCGGACGAGATCGCGCAGAAGGCCACCAACAACCGTCTGTCGACATCGAAGGTCCCCGCAGCCCGTGGTGAGATCACGGATTCTGCCGGGACGGTGCTCGCACGCAGCGTGGAGCGTCGCGACGTCGCCGGTGACCCGGTGGCCGCGAAGTCGTTCCGGGAGCGCTCGACCAACGGCAAGCCCAAGGGCATCGACGGCGTCTCCCAGGAATTGGCTCGCATCCTCGGGGGAGACGCAGCCGAGATCCGGGCCACGTTCGAGCGCGCCGATGCCCGCGGCAGTCGGTTCGTCTATCTCGCCAAGGACATCAGCCCCGCTCAGTGGAGCCAGATCCGGGCGCTCGACCTGCCCGGAATCACGTCCGAGCAGGTGCAGAAGCGCGAGTACCCGCAAGGCACGGCCCTCGCTCCGTTGCTCGGTTCGGTCAACGCACAGGACGTGCCCAGTGGCGGTATCGAGCAGATGCTCAACACGACCTTGCAGGGCAAGGCCGGCCTGCACCAGGTCGAGCGTGCACGCAACGGCTCCGAGATCGCGACGGGTGAGAACCTCGACCGCAAGCCGGTTGCGGGCCGTGGTGCCAAGCTGACGATCGACAGCGACCTGCAGTGGTTCGCGCAGAACGAACTCGCCGCACAGGTGAAGTCGTCGAAGGCGGTCTCGGGCGAGATCGTCGTCGCGGACAAGGCGGGCAACATTCTCGTGGCGGCGAGCTATCCGAGCTTCGACAACAACGACATGTCGACGGCCAAGTCCGAGAACCTGCAGAACCGTGCCTTCACGGACACCTTCGAGCCCGGCTCCACGCAGAAGATGGTGACTGCCGGCGCCGTCCTCGAAGAAGGCATCATGACGCCGAAGTCGCATGTCGAGGTGCCGCCGAGCCTGAAACGCGCGGGACGTCCTTTCCACGACTCGCACCCACACCCCACCGAGTACCTGACGCTTGCCGGTGTCATCGCGCAGTCCTCGAACATCGGCACGATCCTCGCGGGGGAGAAGCTGCCCAAGGAAAAGCTGTACACCTACATGAAGAAGTTCGGGCTCGGGGAGGCCACCGGGATCGGTTTCCCCGGCGAGTCCACGGGCATCGTGCCGAAGGTCTCGACCTGGAAGGGCGACACCTGGTACACGATCATGTTCGGTCAGGGGCTCGCGAGCAGCGCTGTGCAGCAGGTCGGCCTGTTCCAGGCGATCGCCAACGGTGGAGTGCGTGAGCCGCTCAAGCTCGTCTCCGAGGTTCAAGGCGGCGACGGTGCGATGCAGCCCTACACGGACGAGCGGAAGTCGACGCGCGTTTTCAGCGCGAAGACCTCGAAGGAACTCGTCGGCATGATGCAGGGTGTCGTGACGAAGGACGGCAGCGCGCCGAAGGCGGCCGTCCCGGGCTACGACGTCGCCGGCAAGACGTCGACGGCCGAGCGCTACGACTCGGTGAAGGGTGGCTACGACGGTGTGACCGCAGGTTTCATCGGTATGGCGCCGGCCAAGGATCCGCAGCTCATCGTGTCGGTGACGCTGCAGCGTCCGCAGGCGGGAACGTTCGGTGGTGACCTAGCGGCCCCCGTGTTTTCCAAGGTGATGGCCGAGGCGCTGCGCCAGCGTAAAATACCGCCGAACAAGAGCGACAAGCTTCCGTTCCCGATCAAATACCGCTCAGAGGAGTCGACGTCCAAGTGATCGAATTTTCGCTCGACGAGATCGCACGCATCACCGGAGGTCACCTCGTCGGTGCCGACGCCACGGTGAGCGCATCCGTCGTCACGGACTCCCGCGAGTGCGTGCCGGGCAGCCTGTACGTCGCTCGCGTCGGTGAGCACGCGGACGGGCACGATTACGCCCCGGCCGCACGGGACGCCGGTGCCGTCGGCGTGCTCGGTGAGCGTGCTGTCGACATCCTGCCGACCGTCGTCGTCGAGAACTCGGAGCTTGCCTTCGCCAAACTGGCACGCGGCGTCGTGGATGCGATTGCCGACCTCGAGATCGTGGGCATCACGGGGTCGTCCGGCAAGACCTCGACCAAGGATCTCCTCGGGGCCGTCCTTGCCCGGTTCGGCCCGACGGTGGCACCCCACGGCTCGCTCAACTCGGAGGTCGGTGTTCCCCTCACGGTGTGCCGGCTCGGTTCGAACAGCCGTTACCTCGTGGCGGAGATGGGTGCCTCCGGCGTCGGTCACATCGAGTACCTGACGAAGATCGCCCCGCCGAAGGTGGGCATCGTCCTCAACGTCGGCAAGGCGCACATGGGCGAGTTCGGCTCCGTCGACGCGATTGCGCAGACCAAGGGTGAACTCGTCGAAGCCCTGCCCGAGGACGGTTTCGCCGTGCTCAACGTCGACGACGAGCGCGTGCGCGCCATGGCGTTACGGACGAAGGCCACGGTGGTCCTCGTCGGTCTCGGAGAGGACGCCGACTACCGCGCGACGAACGTCGAGGTCGACACCTCAGGTCGCGCCTCCTACGACCTCACGTGCCCGGCCGGTACGGCGCGTGTGCGCCTTGCCGTGTTCGGTGAGCACCAGGTCGGCAACTCGCTCAGCGTCATTGCAGCGGCTGTCAGCCTGGGGCTCGATCTCGACACCGTGGTGGAGGCGCTGGCCGCCGCCGGAGCGACCTCTCGCTGGCGCATGGAGGTTCACGAACTGCCGGGCGACATCACGCTCGTCAACGACGCCTACAACGCCAACCCCGACTCGATGCGTGCCGCGATGCGCTCGCTGGCCCACATGGGACGCGAGCGTCACAGCATCGCCGTGGTCGGCGAGATGCGTGAGCTGGGGGAGAGCTCCTTCGACGAACACGCCGGTGTTGGTCGTGAGATCGCGGCCCTCGGGATCGACGAGGTCTACGTCGTCGGCGCGGGTGCCGCGCCCATCGCCGTCGGGGCACGTGAGGCCGGAATGGCGGCCGAGCGCGTCCACGAGGTCGAGAACGCGGACGCGGCGCACGACGCACTCGTGCGCGATCTGAGCGCGGGCCGCATCCTGCTGCTGAAGTCGAGTCGTGACTCGGGTTTGCGTCTGCTGGGCGATAGGTTGGTCGAGGAAGCCGGAACGTCCGCGTTTCCCGCAACGGAGGTGACCGCATGAAGGGCGTCCTCATCGCGGCCATCGTGTCGCTCGTCGTCGGGCTTTTCGGCACCCCCATGTTCATCAAGTTCCTGGTGCGCAAGGGGTACGGCCAGTTCATTCGTGACGACGGCCCCACGACGCACCACACGAAGCGTGGAACGCCGACGATGGGTGGAGCGGTCATCATCGCCGCGAGCCTTCTCGCCTACGGAATGGCCCACCTCGTCACCATGACGCCCGTGACGGCCAGCGGCATGCTCGTGCTGTTCCTCATGACGGGCCTCGGGCTCGTCGGTTTTGCAGACGACGCGATCAAGATCACCAAGCAGCGATCTCTGGGTCTGACGTCCGTGCAGAAGCTGCTCGGCCAGACGCTCGTGGCGGTCATCTTCGCGGTGTTGGCCCTTCAGTTCCGCAACGACGCCGGCCTCACCCCCGCCAGCTACAACATCTCCTTCGCGCGCGACTCGAACGTCTCGCTCGCCCTCGGCGGCACGGTCGTCAGTCTCATTCTGTTCGTCATCTGGGCGAACCTGCTCATCGCAGGGACGTCGAACGGCGTCAACCTCACGGACGGGCTGGACGGTCTGGCCACCGGCGCCAGCGTCATGGTGTTCGGCGCGTACGTGCTCATCGCGATCTGGCAGTTCAACCAGAACTGCCAGAACGGCCTCGCCTCCAACGCGGCCAAGTGTTACGACGTGCGTGATCCCCACGACCTCGCCGTCGTCGCCGCAGCCCTCATGGGTGCCTGTTTCGGCTTCCTGTGGTGGAACGCGACACCGGCCAAGATCTTCATGGGTGACACCGGCTCGCTCGCCCTCGGTGGCGCACTCGCCGGCCTGGCCATCACGACGCGCACCGAGTTCCTCGTCGTCATCCTGGCGGGTCTGTTCGTCCTCGAAACCCTCTCGGTCATCCTTCAGGTCGGGTCGTTCAAGTTGCGCCGCAAACGCATCTTCCGGATGGCGCCGTTGCACCACCACTTCGAGATGGTGGGCTGGAACGAGATCACCGTCGTCATCCGCTTCTGGATCATCGCCGGCCTGTGCGTGGCCTTCGGCCTCGGAATCTTCTACGCGGAATGGAACGTCAACCAGTGACCGACAACGAGCTGTGGCCGCTCGACCCGAGTTACGAACCGTTCGGGGGCGAGCGTGATCTGACGCATCGTGACGCCGACTGGTCCGGCCTCTCGGTCCTCGTCGTAGGACTCGGCGTCAGTGGCTTCGCCGCCGCCGATGCGCTGCTCGAACGAGGGGCGAACGTGCGCGTCGTCTCTCGCGACAAGACCGACGTCATGGCCGAACGGGCCCAGATCCTCGAGGTGCTCGGCGCCGAGATCGCGTTCGGTGCGGAACACATGACGAGTGCGCCCCAGGGCACGCAGCTCGTCGTCACCTCGCCCGGCGTCCCTCCCACCGATCCGCTCATGACGGACGCCGCGGATCGCGGCATCCCCGTCTGGGGAGAGGTCGAGCTCGCGTGGCGCATGCGCCCGCGTGAGGGCGCGGCCCCGTGGATCACCATCACGGGGACGAACGGCAAGACGACCGCCGTCACGATGCTGGAGTCGATCCTGCAGGCCCAAGGTCTGCGCGCTGTGGCCGCGGGCAACGTCGGCATGCCGATCATGGAGGCCATCCTCGATCCGCAGCCGTTCGACGTCATCGCCGTCGAACTGTCGACGTTCCAGTTGCACTGGTCGCGCAGCGTCTCGCCGTTCGCGTCGTGCCTGCTCAACGTCGCGCCCGACCACCTCGACTGGCACGGCTCGTTCGAGGAGTACCGCCGGCAGAAGGGACGCGTTTTCGAGCGCACCCAGGCTGCCTGCGTCTACAACGTCGACGACCCGACGACGGAGGCGCTCCTCGAGGAGGCCGAGGTCGTCGAGGGCTGTCGTGCCATCGGCTTCACTCTCGGCACACCGGCTCCGTCGATGGTCGGAATCGTCGAGGACGTGCTCGCCGACCGCGCCTTCGTCGAGGAACGCCGCACGAGCGCGGCGGAACTGGCCGTACTGCGTGATCTCGGCCCGAACGCGGCGGCGCCGCACTACGTCGCCGACGCACTGGCCGCAGCGGCGCTCGCCCGTAGTTACGGCGTCTCACCCGCCGCCGTGCGCAAGGGGCTCATGGACTACTCGCCGCAGCCGCACCGTATGGCGCTCGTCGCGACGCTCGACGGCGTGCGGTACGTCAACGACTCCAAGGCCACCAACCCGCCGGCCGCGGCCGCGTCGCTGACGGCGTACGAACCTGTCGTCTGGATCGCCGGCGGCCTGCTCAAGGGCGCCGATGTGAGCGAACTGGTCCGCGACAACGCGACGCGTCTTCGCGGGGCTGTGCTCATGGGACGTGACCGGGACGCCATCGCGCGTGCTCTTGCCGAGCACGCCCCCGACGTTCCCGTGGAGATCGTCGAGGAGAGCGAACCCGAGGCCGCGATGACGCAGGCGCTCGAACACGCGCGAGGCATGGCGCAGTCGGGGGACACCGTTCTGCTTGCCCCTGCTGCAGCTTCGTTGGACATGTACGCCTCCTACGGTGCGCGCGGTGAAGCGTTCACCCGCATCGTCGAATCCCTGGGTGGCGCTGACGCATGACGACCCGCACACCCTGGCGTGAGGAGACCTCACAGGACGTGTGGGGTGAGCGACTGCGACGGCGACTAGGCTGGCTCGAGTCGCCTCTCGCGACGTACTACCTGCTGCTCGGCTCCACGTCGGTGCTCGTCGTGCTGGGCCTCGTCATGGTGCTGTCCGCCTCGAGTGTCCAGTCGTACATGCGCGGTGGATCGGTTTTCTCGCAGTTCACCAACCAGTTGATGTTCGCCGTCATCGGCCTCGTGGCTGCGGCGGTGTTCAGTAGGCTGCCGACACCGTTCCTCAAGAAGGTCGCCGGCATCTTCTTCCTGCTCGCCGCAGCGATGCAGGCCGCCGTGATGATTCCCGGCGTCGGAGTCGAGGTCCTGGGCAACCGGAACTGGCTTCAGGTCGGTGGGCTGCGAATCCAACCGTCGGAGATCGGCAAGATCGCCATGATCCTCGTCGTCGCCGTCATCCTCGACAACCGTCGGGCTCAGCTGTACGACTTCAAGAAGTCGGTGTTGCCGACGTTCTGGTTCGCAGGTCTGCTCGCCGGTCTCGTCATGGTCGGGCGCGACCTCGGCACGACGATGGTCTTCGCCGTCATCTACCTGGGGATGCTGTGGGCCGCGGGTGCCAAGGGATCCTGGTTCGCCTGGCTGGGCCTGGGTATCGCGGTGCTCCTTCCCGTCGCGGTCATGACGAGCGGTAACCGCACCTCGCGCATCGGTGCGTGGCTCGGTGGCTGTGACGCTCCGAGCGACATCGATGTCGCTGCTTGCTACCAGAAGATCCACGGCTCCTGGGCTCTGGCCGACGGTGGTCTGTGGGGCCTCGGCCCCGGCGCCTCGCGCGAGAAGTGGGGCTGGCTGCCGGAGGCGCACAACGACTTCATCTTCGCGATCATCGGCGAGGAGCTGGGCCTGCCTGGCACGCTCGCCGTCCTCGCGCTGTACCTCGTCTTCGCGTACGCCTGCTACCGCCTCATCGCGCAGTCCACCGACATGTTCGTGCGCGTCGCCACCGCAGGCATCATGATGTGGATCTGCTTCCAGGCCGTCGTCAACATCGGCTCCGTTCTCGGCCTCCTGCCGATCGTGGGTGTGCCGTTGCCCCTCGTCAGCGCCGGTGGTTCCGCTCTCGTCATGACGCTCGTGGGCATCGGGATCCTTCTGTCGTTCGCACGCTGCGAACCACGGGCTGCCGAAGCCCTGCGCGCCAAGCCCCGTCTCGTCCGCCGCACGATGGCGGTCCTGCCCAACCGAAAGGGTCGCTCATGACCACCCTCGATCGCGTTCTGCTCGCCGGTGGTGGCACCGCCGGTCACGTCTCTCCGTTGTTGGCCACCGCGGAGGAGATCACCCGCCGTCACCCCGATGCGGTCGTCACGGCTGTTGGCTCGCCGGGTGGGCTCGAGGAACGCCTCGTGCCCGAACGTGGATTCGCGCTCGCGTTCGTGCCGAAGGTGGCCTTCCCGCGCCGCCCGAACGGCGCAGCCCTTCGCTTCCCGGCCGCCTTCCGTGGCGCACTGCGCGAGGCCGATCGTCTCGTCGAGACGCACCGCCCCCAGGTGATCGTCGGGTTCGGCGGGTACGTCTCGACGCCGATGTACCTCGCGGCTCGCAAGGCCGGCGTGCCCTTCGTCATCCACGAGCAGAACGCCCGCCCGGGTCTGGCGAACAAGCTCGGCGCGCGCTGGGCCGAGCACGTCGCGGTGACCTTCCCCTCGACGCCGATGAAGGACGCCGAGATCGTCGGTATGCCGCTGCGCCGAGAAATTACCGAGATCAAGCCGGCCATGTTGCGTGCGGAGGGTCTCGAGCACTTCGGCCTCGAGCCGGGCCGCCCGACCGTGCTCGTCACCGGTGGCTCGCTCGGTGCAGTGAGCCTCAACGAGGCCTTCCGCGCTCGTGTCGAGCAGCTCACCGGCGCCGGCATCCAGATCCTCCACGTCACCGGACGGGGCAAGGGCTTCGAGGTTCCCGAACAGACGGGCGGTGCCCGTTACGTCGTCGTCGAGTACGTCGACCGCATGGATCTCGCCTACAGCGTCGCCGATCTCGTCGTGACGCGCAGCGGCGCCGGCATGGTGAGCGAACTGACGACGGTCGGCCTGCCCGCCGTCTACGTGCCGCTTCCCATCGGCAACGGAGAGCAGAAGCTGAACAGCCGCGACGTCGTGGCGGCCGGCGGCGGCATCGTCGTCGACAACGACGACTTCACGCCGGCCTGGATCGACGAGAACCTCGTGCCGCTCGTGCGTGACGAGGAGCGCCTCGCGGCAATGCGCCGCGCAGCCGCCGGTCAGGGCCACGCCGATGCCGCGGGCAAGCTCGTCGACCTCGTTGAGGACGCCGCCTCGACGTCGAAGGGGGCATGAGCATGGGCAACGGTGTGAACGAGAGGTTCGACTTCTCCGAGTCCCTGCCCAACCTCGCCGACGTCCCGCACGTGCACATGATCGCCGTGGGCGGCTCAGGTATGTCCGGCGTTGCGAGGCTCTTCCTGGCTGATGGTGTGCAGCTCAGCGGATCCGACAACGTGGAGCTCCCGGTGCTCGACGACCTGCGTGCCCAGGGTGCTCGTATCGCTGTCGGGTACGCGGCAGCGAACGTCGCCGAGGTGCCGGACGGCGCCGTGGTCGTCGTCTCGAGCGCGATCAACGAATTGAACCCCGAACTCGTCGAGGTGCGCCGCCGCGGCCTGCGTGTCCTCCACCGTTCGCAGGGTCTGGCCATGCTCATGCAGGGCCGCCGCGGTCTCGCCGTCGCCGGCGCGAACGGCAAGACGACGACGAGTGGCATGGCCACCGCAGCGCTCACCGCGCTGGGGGAGAAGCCGTCGTTCGCAATCGGCGCCAACGTGGCCGGCCTCGGCGTCAACGCGGCACCGGGGGAGGGCGACGTGTTCGTCGTCGAGGCCGACGAGAGCGATGGTTCCTTCGTCGTCTATCACCCGGACGTCGCGATCGTGACGAACATCAAGGACGATCACCTCGACTTCTACGGCACGTCCGCGAACCTCGCGAAGGCGTACGAGATCTTCGCGGCAACCATCGCGACCGACGGTCTTCTCGTGGCCTGCGCCGACGACGACGGCAGCCGCGCGCTGGCGGACGAGCGTCGCGAGGCGGGAGCGCGCGTGCTCACGTACGGGCGCAGCGACGACGCGGATGTGCGCATCGTGAGTGAACACGGTGCCGGATTTGCCTGGGGTGCTCGTGTGGCACTTCCCGGCGGGCGGGAGGTCGATCTTGCTCTCGAGGTGCCCGGCGCACACAACGTCCTCAACGCCACCGGCGTCCTCACGGCCCTCGTCGAGGGGCTGGGCATCGATGCCGAGCGCGCGGCGCACTCGCTCAGTGCCTTCCGCGGAACGTCGCGCCGCTTCGAGCCCCGCGGCGAGGCCGCGGGCGTGCGGGTCGTCGACGACTATGCCCACAATCCCGGCAAGCTCGAAGCGCTCGTGCGCACCGCTGACGCCCTCAAGGAGTCGGGCCGGCTCTTCGTCGTGTTCCAACCGCACCTGTACTCGCGGACGCAGAACGCCGCTCTCGGTCTCGCGGAGGCGCTCGACGGTGCCGACCGTGCTCTCGTCCTCGACGTGTACGGGGCTCGTGAGCAGCCGGTCGAGGGTGTCTCGGGTCGCCTCATCACCGATGCGATGACGTCGGGTGTCGCGACGTTCACGCCGACGGCCGACGATGCGCTCGCCGTGCTTCTGGAGGAAGTTCGCTCGGGTGACCTCGTCGTGACCGTCGGCGCCGGGGACATCACGCACTTGGGCCCACGCATCCTCGAGAGCCTGGAGCGGCGCTAACCCTCAACTTGATGATGAGACCCTCTTTCCCCGTCGTGACGGGGAAAGAGGGTGTTTTCATCACGAATGTCCGGGGGAGTGGGCCACGGCGGCGGATCGCATTGTCGTGCGCGGGCGAACCCGGAATCCGCAGGTAACGTTCAACGGGATGTTGAAGTGTTCGCCAAGTGGTCGACGGTTCGCGTAGCATCGAGTTCGCATACCCGCACCCGCGTTCGAAAGGCCCCTCCCCGTGGCAACTCCCCAGAACTACCTGGCCGTCATCAAGGTCGTCGGTATCGGCGGCGGTGGCGTCAACGCCATCAACCGGATGATCGAAGTCGGGCTCAAGGGAGTCGAGTTCATCGCGATCAACACCGACGCCCAGGCGCTGCTCATGAGCGATGCAGACGTGAAGCTCGACGTGGGCCGCGAGCTCACGCGCGGTCTGGGCGCCGGCGCCGACCCGGAGGTCGGCCGCAAGGCCGCCGAGGACCACGCCGAGGAGATCGAAGAGGTCCTCAAGGGCGCCGACATGGTCTTCGTCACTGCGGGTGAGGGTGGCGGTACCGGTACCGGTGGCGCCCCCGTCGTCGCGAAGATCGCCAAGGGCCTCGGTGCGCTGACCATCGGTGTCGTCACGCGTCCGTTCACGTTCGAGGGCCGTCGCCGCGCCAACCAGGCCGAGCTCGGCATCAACGCGCTGCGCGAAGAGGTCGACACCCTCATCGTCATCCCGAACGATCGCCTCCTGTCGATATCCGACCGCGCCGTGTCGATGCTCGACGCGTTCCGTTCGGCCGACCAGGTTCTCCTCTCGGGTGTTCAGGGCATCACCGACCTCATCACGACGCCGGGTCTGATCAACCTCGACTTCGCCGACGTCAAGTCCGTCATGCAAGGCGCCGGTTCGGCCCTCATGGGCATCGGTTCGGCTCGCGGCGAGGACCGTGCGGTCCAGGCCGCGGAGCTCGCGATCTCCAGCCCGCTGCTCGAGGCGAGCATCGACGGTGCGCACGGTGTGCTCCTGTCGGTCCAGGGTGGCTCCGACCTCGGTCTGTTCGAGATCAACGAGGCCGCGCGCCTCGTGCAGGAGGCCGCCCACCCGGAGGCCAACATCATCTTCGGTGCCGTCATCGACGACGCCCTCGGCGACGAGGTCCGCGTCACCGTCATCGCGGCGGGCTTCGACGGCGGCGCTCCGCAGAAGCGCTCGGACGAGTCGCAGCGCTCCGGTGGCAACGCCGGTGGCGGCGCTCAGCGTCAGCAGCAGTCGTCGATGACGCAGGCGCCGTCCGCGGCCCCGGCTCAGCAGACGCAGCAGCCGGCGGCCCCCCAGACGATCCAGCCGGCCACGGTGCCGGGTACGACGTCGGGCCCGACGCGCGTGTCGGCTCCGCCGGCGCGTCAGCAGCACGGCCAGGAGGCCGGTCAGGACAACTCGCGTCAGTCCGGCTCCGAGCAGCGTCAGGGCAGCTCCGCAGCGGGCACCCAGACGCAGGGTCAGCAGCAGGTCGCGCGTCCTCCCAAGGAGGTCACCTTCGAGGACCGTGACGACCTGGACGTCCCCGACTTCCTCAAGTGAGAAAGGCCCCGGTCGATGTTCTACTGGCACGACCGGCGTGACCTGCCGCAAGGCAACCTGGAACGGTGCTTCACCGACTCCCTCTCGGGAGTCAGCGAGGCGCCGTTCTCGGCGTTGAACCTCGGCCTTCACGTCGGTGACGATGAAGCGCACGTTCGCGCGAACCGTGACCTCCTGTCCGCGGAACTCGGGGGCGATCCCATCGCCTGGATGAACCAGGTCCACGGACGCGATGTCGTCGAGGTGACACCCGATTCGCTCGGGGAGGTCCACGCCGTCGATGCCATGGTCACCAACTCGTCGGATCTCGCGCTCGCGGTCATGGTGGCGGACTGCGTCCCGGTTCTCCTCGAAGATGCCGAGGCAGGTGTGCTCGGCGTTGCTCATGCCGGGCGCCCCGGCATGCTCGCGGGCGTCGTGCCCGCGGCTGTTGCTGCTATGCGTGACCTGGGGGCCACATCGGTGCGCGCCACGCTCGGCCCGTCCGTGTGCGGACGCTGCTACGAGGTGCCGCAGGAGATGTACGACGGTGCTCGGACGCAGTACCCCACGAGCGCTGCGATCACGCGTTGGGGCACCCCGGCCATCGACGTCGCCTCCGGTGTGGCGTCACAACTCGCCGAGCTCGACGTGCCGTTCGAGTGGATCGCCGGGTGCACCGTCGAGGACGAGCGGCTCTTCTCCTACCGCCGTGACGGTCGGACGGGCCGCTTCGCCGGTGTCATCGTCCGCCGAGACGGATCGGAGGCGGCGTGATCGAGGTTGACGACGAGCGTCGGGCGGAACTCGCCACCCGGCTCGAGCAGGTGCGTGAGCGCATCACGTCGGCCACCCGGGATGCGGGGCGCGACGAAGAGCCGACCCTTGTCGTGGTGACGAAGTTCTTCCCGGTCTCGGATCTCGTCGCGCTCGCCGAGTTGGGCGTCACCGACGTCGGGGAGAGCCGCGAGCAGGAACTGCACGAGAAGGTCGACTCGCTGCGTGAAGAGCGCCCCGATCTTCTCAAGGCTCCGACCCGGCACTTCATCGGCCAGTTGCAGAGCAAGAAGGCCAAGCGCGTCGCCTCGCTCGTCGACGTCGTGCAGTCCCTCGACCGGCCCAAGCTCGTCCCGCTGCTCGACGCTGCGGGTGGGGAGCGCGACACGCCGCTCGAGGTTCTCCTCCAGGTTGATCTCGAGGAGCACTCGCAAGGACGTGGGGGCGTGGCGCCCGCTGAGCTCGCTGCTCTGGCCGACGAGGTGGCTCAGGCGTCAGGGGTGACGTTGAGCGGCCTCATGGCCGTTGCTCCGCGCGGTGAGGAGCCTGAGCGCGCTTTCGAGCGGCTTGCCGCCGTGCGCGAGAGCTTCCTCGCAGACCACCCCGCGGCGCGCGTGTTGTCGGCGGGGATGTCGGGCGATCTGGAGGCCGCGGTGAAAATCGGCGCGACACACCTGCGTGTCGGTAGCGCAATACTCGGTTCACGCCCTGCTGCCAGGTAACTTCGAACGCGACACCGACGAGCACGTGGTGCCCTTCCGCAGGGGCCAGGGCGGACCAAGGAGCAAGAAGTTATGAGTGGCGCACTGCGCAAGACGATGGAATACCTCGGCCTGTCCGACACCGACCCTCATGTAGCCCGGAACGTCGACGCCTATGGCGACGAGTACGACGCCGCCTACGACGAGCGTGACCCGGAGACGTACGAGGCGTACGAGCGTCGCACTCCCGCCGAGGTCACGCCGCTGCGGCCCGAGGTGGCCCACCACGACATCCCGGACATGGAGGCCTCGAGCATGAGCCGCATCACGACGATCCACCCTCGCACCTACAACGAGGCGAAGGAGATCGGCGAGGCCTTCCGCGACAACGTTCCGGTCATCATGAACCTCTCGGACATGGACGACACGGACGCCAAGCGACTCGTCGACTTCGCCGCCGGCCTCGTCTTCGGCCTGCACGGCTCGATCGAGCGCGTCACGAGCAAGGTCTTCCTCCTGTCCCCGGAGAACGTCGAGGTCTCGACCTCCGGCCCCGAGGTCGCCAAGGCGACGCGAGGCCTGTTCAACCAGAGCTGACACCCGGCGTCCGACGTCGGTGGGGCCGCGTCTTCCCGAACCGGGAAGGCGCGGCCCTGCTCGTACGTTGACCCAATCGACCCGATGACCATGCGGAGGAAACATGGACGTTGTTCGCCACTCCGTGGCCACGTTGCTCGATCTGTACTTCGTCGTGCTCATCGCACGACTGGTCTTCGACTGGATCCAGCTCTTCGCGCGCGAATGGCGCCCGAAGGGACCGGTTCTCGTCGTCGCGGAGTTCGTCTACACGTTGACGGACCCGCCCCTGAAGGCCATCCGGAAGGTGGTTCCGCCCCTGCGTTTGGGAGGCATCGCCCTCGATCTGGCCTTCATCATCCTGGCCCTGGCTGTGCAAGTGGCCGCGAATCTCATAGGGTGAGCGTAGGAGTATTGTCGATTGCCCGGCTTCCGTGCCGGGCATGATCCGTAGCCACAGGGCGTGCCCGTGGCTCGAGCGTTACTGAGGTGAACACATGGCGCTGACGCCAGAAGACGTCGTGAAGAAGGAGTTCTCGAAACCCAAGGGCTTCGGGCGCAGCGGTTACGACGAGATTCAGGTCGACGACTTTCTCGACGAGATCGTCGTCGAGTTGCGCCGACTGAACGCTGAGAACGACACCCTGAGCGACAAGCTCGACGACTGCCGTCGCGGGCAGGGCGGGGCCGAGTCCGACGCCACGATGGCCGGGCAGCCCGCTACGCGCGGTGCTGCAGCCGTCCCGGCGCTCACGCCGGTTGCCGGGGGGCAGGGCTCGTCAGACGCGGACAAGGCCGAGATCGAGCGCCTCAAGGCCGAACTCGCCAAGGCCCGTGAGACGTCGTCCACGTCGCAGCAGCCCGTCAAGAGCGACACGTCCGGTTCCGACGCCCTGAACAAGCAGGTCGGCGATCTGACGAGCGAGCGCGACGCGGCGAAGGAAGCTGCGGAGACCGCTCGTCGTGAGGCGGCCGCGGCTCAGTCCGAGCTCGAGGCGGCGCGCAAGCGGGTCAGTGAACTCGAGAACGAACTGCGCTCGACGAAGAACCAGCAGCAGAACGACTCGGCCGCCCTGGCGGCCCCGAGCGACAACGGCGCAAAGGCGGGTGCTGGCGACGCCGCGGGCGTCCTCGCCCTCGCCCAGCGTCTGCACGACCAGCACGTCAAGGACGGCGAGAACGAGCGCGACCGCCTGCTGAGCGAGGCGAAGGCCCACCACGAGAAGGTCGTCGGGGAGGCCAACTCGAAGAGCGAAGAGCTCCTCAGCTCGGCCAAGAAGCGCCACGACGAGCTCGTGACGACCGGCCAGAAGCAGCATGACGACCTGGTCAGCAAGGGCCAGAAGCAGCACGACGACCTCGTGAGCAAGGGCCAGAAGCAGCACGATGACCTGGTGCGCACCGGTACCGAGAAGTCGACGAGCCTCGTGTCGGAGGCCGAGGAGCGCCGTAAGGGCATCCTGGCCGACCTCGAGACCCGCCGCACGTCGCTCACCGGCGAGATCGACCGCCTCAAGGGCTTCGAGACGGACTACCGTTCGAACCTCAAGGGTTACCTCAGCGAGCAGCTTCGCAAGCTCGACGAGAAGGGAACGCAGTCGCCCGCCGACAAGCGTCAGTGATCTCGTGACGAGGGGCCCCGACACCACCCGGTGTCGGGGCCCCTCCTCATGTCCGGCACCCGGGTAGCGACGGGCGTGACGGCCAGTTCCCCACGCCGGGGTGGATTACTTGTCGGTTAGGCGAATTCGTCGGCGGATCACGCACGAAGCCTCAACTTGTGCCCTATCCTCTGACCTTAATCAGGCTCGCTCGGAGCATCGTGCGCCGGGCGAGCCACCACCAAGGGGAAGAGAAGACGATGGCAACCAAGGACGCTGCGGCTTCGGCGCAGGATCTGGCCGTGAAGGCCGAGGAAGAGCCCTGGACCGACGCTGAGCTGGCCGAGGTGCGCGAGGAACTCGAGGCTGAGGTCGCGCGCGTGCGAGCCGAACTCGAGAGCCTGGCCAGCGACCTCGAGGGGCTGCTGCGCAACCCGGGTGACGGCGCCGGCGATGACGAGGCCGACGTGGGTAACGCGAACTTCGAGCGCGAGCACGAAATCTCGCTGGCCCGCAAGTCCGCCGAGGTGCTCGAACAGAACGAGAAGGCCCTGGCCCGCATCGACGACGGCACCTACGGCGTGTGCGAATCGTGCGGCGGCGCGATCGGCAAACTTCGACTTCAAGCCTTCCCGCGTGCGACCCTATGCCTGTCATGCAAGCAGAAGCAGGAGCGTCGCTGAGTTCCGCGACCACACCCGACCACCCTCGAACGCCCCGCGGGGCGTCGACGAGGCACCTCGCCGTCCTCGGCCTGGCGGCAGCCACGGCCTACGGCATCGACCAGGCGACGAAGGCGTGGGCGCTCGACGCCCTGGCCGACGGGCACCCGCGTGAAGTGATCGGGTCGTTCCTGCGATTCCAGCTCACGCACAACCCGGGGGCTGCCTTCAGCCTCGGCACGAACTCGACGATCTTCATCACCGCGATCGCGGTAGCCGTCGTCATCGCGGTGCTCGTCACGGCGCGCAAGCTGCGCAGCACGGGCTGGGCTCTCGCGTTCGGTCTCATCGTCGGGGGAGCGGTGGGCAACCTCACCGACCGCTTCTTCCGTCCGCCGGGCGGCGGCAAGGGGTACGTCGTCGACTTCCTCCAGCTGCCGAACTGGCCGATCTTCAACGTGGCCGACATCGCGATCTCCACGGCTGCGGCCCTCGTCGTCGTGCTGACGTTCCGCGGCGTCGGCCTGGACGGCATCCGTGACCGTGATCGAGAGAGCGAAACCGAGAACGACGGGAACGAGGACGCAGCATGAGCGAGGTCAAGGCACTTCCGGTCCCCGAGGGTCTCGAGGGTGAACGCGTCGATGCGGCCATCGCCCGGCTGCTCGGGTTCTCGCGGACTCGGGCGGCGGAGCTGGCTGCCGAGGGCGCCGTGAGCGTCGACGGCAAGGTCGTCGCCAAGTCCGAGCGTGTGAGCGCCGGCTCCTGGCTCGAGGTGACGATGCCCGAGCGCACCGGCCCTCGCGAGGCCAAGCCCCGCGTCGAGGCGATCCCCGGTATGCGCATCGTCCACGACGAC
Organism: Dermacoccus sp. PE3; assembly: GCF_001021715.1. Lineage (NCBI taxonomy): Bacteria > Bacillati > Actinomycetota > Actinomycetes > Micrococcales > Dermacoccaceae > Dermacoccus > Dermacoccus sp. PE3. Next base: position 238,995 of record NZ_LDCM01000002.1, read on the forward strand.
TCTGAGATCGTCGTCGTCGACAAGCCTGCGGGCGTCGCAGCCCACCCGAGCGTCGGTTGGGACGGCCCCGACGTCGTGGGCGGTCTCGCCGCCGCCGGTTACCGCATCTCGACGTCCGGTGCGCCCGAGCGTCAGGGCATCGTCCAGCGCCTCGACGTGGGCACGAGCGGCCTCATGGTCGTGGCCAAGAGTGAGCGCGCCTACACGCTGCTCAAGCAGGCGTTCCGCGACCGCACGGTCGACAAGACCTACCACACCCTCGTTCAGGGGCTCCCGGACCCGATCGAGGGCACGATCAGCGCGCCGATCGGGCGTCACCCCGGCCACGACTACAAGTTTGCCGTGATGAACTCCGGCCGAGCTTCGGTCACCCACTACGAGCTTCTCGAGGCCTTCCGCTCGGCGTCGCTGCTCGAGGTTCACCTCGAGACGGGGCGCACGCACCAGATTCGCGTGCACTTCTCCGCGATGCACCACCCGTGCGTCGGCGACCCGCTGTACGGCAGCGACCCCAAGCTCGCCAAGACCCTGCGTCTGGACCGCCAGTGGCTGCACGCCGTCGAGCTCGGTTTCGAGCACCCAGGCAGCGGTGAGCACGTGACGTTCACCTCGCCGTACCCCGAGGATCTGGCGCGCGCGCTCGACCTCATCAGGGGCTGAACAACACACTTGCCCGTGTTCGCGGGGGTCGCCACGAGGGTCGTGCGCTCGTGGTCGATCCGCCGTGAGCGAACGCGGCGCTCAGCGCACAGGCGGTTGTCGGTGGCCGGTCGTAGACTCATCCCCGATGTCCAGTCAGTCGCGCAGCTTCGTCCACCTGCACAACCACACCGAGTACTCGATGCTCGACGGTGCAGCCCGTATCGATGACATGTTCGCCCGTGCCCAGGAGTTCGGCATGCCGGCGATCGCCACCACCGACCACGGGTACCTCTTCGGTGCCTACGAGTTCTGGTCGAAGTCGCGCAAGTACGACGTGAAGCCCATCATCGGGCTCGAGGCCTACCTCACGCCGGGTACGCACCGCACCGACCGCACGCGTACGACCTGGGGCGAGCGCGGCCAGGAGGCCGACGACGTCTCGAACCGTGGTCTCTACACGCACATGACGTTGCTGGCGAAGAACAACGACGGCATGCACAACCTGTTCCGCATGGGTTCGCAGGCCTCACTCGATCAGGTCTACTCGAAGTACCCGCGCCTCGACCGTGAGTTGCTGCAGCAGTACGGCAAGGGTCTCATCGGCACGACGGGCTGCCCCTCGGGCGAGATCCAGACCCGCCTGCGCCTCGGGCAGTACGACAAGGCCGTCGAGGCGGCCGCCGAGTTCCGTGACATCTTCGGCGAGGGCAACTTCTACTGCGAGCTCATGGAGCACGACCTCGACGTCGACATCGAACGTCGGGTGCGCAGCGACCTGCTCAAGCTGGCGAAGGACCTGGGCCTACCGCTGCTCGCGACGAACGACCTGCACTACACGAACAAGGAGGACGCGGTTCACCACGATGCGCTGCTGTGCATCAACTCCGGTTCGCGTCTGACCGACCCCAACCGCTTCAAGTTCGGCTCGCACGAGTTCTACCTCAAGTCGGCCGACGAGATGCGTCACCTCTTCCGCGACCACCCGGACGCGTGCGACAACACGCTGCTCATCGCCGAGCAGTGCGAAGTCTCCTTCACCGAGGGCGAAGGCCGCTACATGCCGCGCTTCCCGTGCCCCGAGGGGGAGGACGAGACGTCGTGGTTCATCAAGGAGGTCGAGAGCGGCCTCAAGCGGCGCTTCCCCGAAGGGGTGCCGGACTACGCGATCAAGCAGGCTCGCTACGAGCAGGACGTCATCGTCGGCAAGGGCTACCCGGGCTACTTCCTCGTCGTCGCCGACTTCATCAACTGGGCCAAGGACAACGGCATCCGCGTGGGGCCGGGGCGTGGTTCGGGTGCAGGTTCGATGTGCGCCTACGCCATGGGCATCACCGACCTCGACCCGATCCCGCACGGTCTGATCTTCGAGCGCTTCCTCAACCCCGAGCGAAAGTCGATGCCCGACTTCGACGTCGACTTCGACGAGCGCCGGCGCTCCGAGGTGATCCGTTACGTCGTCGACAAGTACGGAGACGACCGCGTCTCGTACATCGTCACGTACGGCACGATCAAGGCGAAGCAGGCCGTCAAGGACGCCTCGCGCGTCATGGACTTCCCGTTCACCGTCGGTGAGCAGATGACGAAGGCGATGCCCGCCGACGTCATGGGTAAGGGCGTGCCGCTCGCGAAGATGTACGACACCGAGCACGCGCGCTACGCCGAGGGCGGCGAGTTCCGCGCGCTCATCGAGTCCGACCCGATGTTCAAGAACATCTTCGACGCCGGTGTCGGCCTCGAAGGGCTGAAGCGTCAGTGGGGCGTGCACGCGGCCGGCGTCATCATGTCGAGCGAGCCGCTCATGGACGTCATCCCGATCATGCGGCGCCTTCAGGACGGGGCCGTCATCACGCAGTTCGACTACCCGAGCTGCGAGACGCTCGGCCTGGTCAAGATGGACTTCCTCGGTCTGCGAAACCTCACGATCCTCGACGACGCCCTCAAGAACATCCAGGCCAACCGCGACGAGGAGGTCGACCTCGACGCGCTGAGCAAGGACATGACGGACGCGCGCACGTACGACCTGTTGGCGCGGGGTGACACGCTCGGTGTCTTCCAGCTCGACGGCGGCGGCATGCGCCAGCTGCTGCGTCTCATGCAGCCGGACAACTTCGAAGACATCTCCGCTGCTCTCGCGCTCTATCGTCCGGGCCCGATGGGCGCCAATGCCCACACCAACTTCGCGCTGCGCAAAAACGGGCGCCAGCCGATCGACTACATCCACCCCGAGCTGACGGACGCCCTCGAGCCGATCCTCAACATGACCTACGGCCTGATCATCTATCAGGAGCAGGTCATGGAGATCGCCCAGAAGCTGGCCGGTTACACCCTCGGCAACGCCGACCTGCTGCGTCGAGCCATGGGTAAGAAGAAGAAGGAAGTGCTCGACGCCGAGTACGTCAACTTCGAGAAGGGCATGCTCGACAACGGCTTCTCCGTGGAGTCGGTGCAGACGCTGTGGAGCATCCTCCTGCCGTTCTCCGACTACGCGTTCAACAAGGCGCACACGGCCGCCTACGGGCTCGTGTCGTACTGGACCGGCTACCTCAAGGCCAACTACCCGGCCGAGTACATGGCCGCGCTCCTGACGAGCGTGCGCGACGACAAGGACAAGTCGGCGCTGTACCTCAACGAGTGCCGACACATGGGCATCAAGGTGCTGCCGCCCGACGTCAACGAGTCGATCGGTAACTTCGCCGCTGTGGGTGAGGACATCCGCTTCGGTCTCGAGGCGATCCGTAACGTCGGTTCGAACGTCGTCTCCGCCATCGTCGCGACGCGTGAGGAGAAGGGACGCTTCACCTCCTTCGAGGACTTCTTGCGCAAGTGCCCGGCGACGGTCCTCAACAAGCGCACCGTCGAGTCGCTCGTCAAGGCCGGCGCCTTCGACGACCTCGGCCACCCGCGTCAGGGCCTCGTGCAGATTCACGAGTCGTACGTCGACGCCCTCATCGAGGAGAAGCGCAAGGAGGAACACGGCCAGGATTCGCTGTTCGCCGGCTTCGGTGACGACGCGCCGGGCATCGAGTTCGCGGCCCTACCGCAGATTCCGCCGATCGAGTGGGACAAGCAGACGAAGCTCGCGTTCGAGCGCGAGATGCTCGGCCTGTACGTCTCCGACCACCCGTTGTTCGGCATCGAGGCTGCGCTGTCACAGTTCTCGGACACGTCCGTCGCAAAGCTCCTCGGTGAGGACTCGCTGCCCGACGGGGCCATGGTGACGATTGCCGGTCTCATCACGGGTCTGCAGGTCAAGCGCACGAAGAAGGGCGACCTGTGGGCCATCGCCACGGTCGAGGACATGGACGGAGCCATCGAGTGCCTGTTCTTCCCCTCGACCTATGCCACGGTCTCCACGATGCTCAGTCAGGACGTCGTGTGCGCCGTCAAGGGCCGCGTCAACCGTCGTGACGAGTCGGTCGCGCTCAACGCGATGGAACTCACGCTGCCGGAGCTCACGGACGGCCCACGCGGCCCGGTGACCCTCCACTTGCCCTATGCCCGCGCCACGCAGGGCCTCGCCGAGCGGCTCAAGGAGGTACTCGGCGAGCACCCCGGCATCACAGAGGTGCATCTGCGCCTCACCCGGCCGGGTCGCACGCTCACGGTCAAGCTCGACGACAGTCTGCGCGTCAACGCGACTCCGGCCCTGTTCGGCGACCTCAAGGCGCTGCTGGGCCCCGCCTGCCTCGGCTGAGCCGACGACGAAGAGAAGGAAACATGACGACGAACGGCCCCAGCGCACCCCAGGCGAAGCGGGTGCCGCACGAGCGCATCCACCACGGCGACGTCTTCGTCGACGACTACGAGTGGTTGCGCGACAAGTCCGACCCCGAGGTCATCGCGCACCTCAACGCGGAGAACGGCTACACCGACGCCGTCCTTGCGCCACAGCAGGAGTTGCGCGACCGGATCTTCGCCGAGATCAAGGGGCGTACCAAGGAGACGGATCTGTCGATCCCGGTGCGTGACAAGGACTGGTGGTACTACGCCCGCACGGTGGAGGGCCAGCAGTACGGCATCAGTTGCCGAGCACCGTACCGCGAAGGCGACAGCCGTCCTGTGCCGACGCCCGAGGCGTCGCTTCCGGGTGAGCAGGTGCTCCTCGACGGCAACGTCGAAGCGGAGGGCAAGGACTTCTACTCGGTCGGTGGCCTGGCTCTCAGCCCCGACCAGAACCGTCTCGCGGCGCTCATGGACTTCGAGGGCGACGAGCGCTACAAGATCAGCGTGCGCACGATCCCCACGGGTGAGGTTCTCGAGGAGAGCGTCACCGGGGTCGGCTACGGCCTCGTCTGGGCCGCCGACGGTGAGTCGTACTACTACACGCGCGTCGACGAGGCGTGGCGGCCCTTCCAGGTGTGGCACCACGTCGTCGGTGAGGACCCGAGCGCGGACACGCTCCTGTTCACCGAGGAGGACGCCTCGTACTGGCTCGGCATCGGGGGAACGCACGACGACCGGTGGCTCGTCCTGTCGCTCGGTTCGAAGGACACCGCGGAATTCCACCTGCTCGACCTGCAGGACGTCGAGGCAGGTCTGCGCGTCGTTCAGCCGCGCACTCCGGGGCTCGACTACGACATCGAGATCGACGGTCAGCGCCTCTACATCGTGCACAATCGCGACCGCGTCGACTACGACGTCTCCTGGGCGCCCCTCGCGACGCCGGGAATCGAGCACTGGCAGCTCCTCCTCGAAGGAGGAGAGGGCGAGCGCCTCATGGGCGTCTCCGCGTTCCGCGACTTCGTGCTCGTCGGGCTGCGTTCCGGTGGCCTCGCCACGGTCAAGCTGCTGCCCAAGGAGGGCGACGGTTTCGGCGTCCTACGTGACCTGCCGTTCTCCGGCGAGCTGATGTCCGTGGGCGTCGGCGCCAACCCCACCTACGAGGCGACGACGCTCATGGTGGCCACCGAGTCGTTCGTCGAGCCGCGCTCGGTCTACGACTGGGACACGACGACCGACGAGGTCACGCTGCTCAAGCGCCGTGAGGTGCTCGGTGGCCACGAGCCGTCCGACTATCAGCAGCACCGTCTGTGGGCCACGGCCCCGGACGGGGCGCAGGTGCCGATCTCGCTCGTGGCGCACAAGGACGTCGCGGCCGACGGCACCAACCCTGTACTCCTCTACGGCTACGGCTCCTACGAGTCGTCGATCGATCCGTACTTCTCGGTGCTACGTCTCAGCCTCCTGCAGCGTGGTGTCGTCTTCGCCATCGCCCACGTGCGTGGCGGTGGTGAGATGGGCCGTTCCTGGTACCTCGACGGCCGGTTGGAGCACAAGAAGAACACGTTCGATGACTTCGTCGCGTGTGGGCGTCACCTCGTCGACACGGGTTGGGCTTCGCCGGATCGCCTCGCTGCAGAGGGGGGTTCCGCCGGTGGTCTGCTCATCGGCGCGGTGATCAACGAGGCGCCGGATCTGTTCTGCGCGGTCGTCACGCAGGTGCCGTTCGTCGATGCCCTGACGACGACGCTCGATCCGTCGATGCCGTTGACGCAGGGGGAGTGGGAGGAGTGGGGCAACCCGCTCGCCGACGCCGAGGTGTACGCGTACATGAAGTCCTACGCGCCGTACGAGAACGTGCGTGCCGAGCGCTACCCGGCCGTGCTCGCCACGACGAGCCTCAACGACACGCGCGTGTTCTTCGTCGAACCGGCCAAGTGGGTGCAGCAGCTGCGTCGCACCGTGACGAGTGACCAGAGCGAGCGTCCGATCCTGCTCAAGACGGAGATGGTGGCCGGCCACGGCGGTGTGAGCGGCCGGTACGAGTCGTGGAAGGAAGCCGCGTTCGAAACGGCCTACCTGCTCGATCGCCTCGGCGCGACGCAGATCGTGTACGGCGGCTGACGCGGGGCGTCAGCTCGCCGGAAGGCGGAAGAACACGCGGGCTTCGTCCGCGATGCGCTCGACGAGGTGGCTCTCGCTCACGAGACCGTGACCCACGGCCTCGAACTCGAGGAGCCGGGACGGCACGCGGGCTCGCGTGCAGGCGGCGTGCAAGGTTCTGGCTTCGGGAGCGAGGCTGTCGTCCGTGCCGACCGCGACGAGGGTGCGTGGCAACCGACGAGCGTCCTGGTCGAGGCGAAGCCCGGCGTGTTCGTCGCCCAGCCATTGGGCGAACGCGTGGCTCATGAGGCCGGAGTCGGGTCCGGCCGGCGCGTTCGGAGCGAGCGAGCCGAGCGTGAGGTCGAGGTTGGGGTTGGTGAGCAGCAGACCGTCGACGCACTCGGGCCATTCCTCACCGGCCCGCGCTGTGGCGACAGCGAGTGCGCCACCGGCCGAATCGCCCGCCAGAACGCTCACACCGGTGTTCTCTTCCCTCATTACCGCCTGCACGGCCGCGATGGCGTGAGCAAACGTGTTCTCGGGGGCGAGGGGGTAATCGATGGCGATGACCCCGTGGGCCAACCGCATCGCGAGCAGGCGGCAGTACCCGTCCTGGAGCTCGACGTCCCCGAAGAGGCCGTAGCCGCCGTGGAGGAAGAAGAACGTCGTCGCGGAGGCGTGGATGGTACTGGGCAGGTAGCGACGAACCCGGACGCCGGCGACCGAGTCGTCCGCGATCTGCCCGTCGAAGGCTTGCCCCACCCGTTGTGCGGCCCGCGCCCGCGCTCGGCGACGCAGTTCGCCGATGTCGTACAGGCGCGCACCGTCGTTCATGCGCTCGGATCGGCCTTCGACGTTTCGACACTCGCCTTGATGCGCTTGAGCGTGGCGTTCATTCCGGCGGCGAGGTTGGCCTCGAAGTCGGCTTCGCCACCGAGCACCTTGTCGATGAGGACGCGCGAGATCTGGGTGGTGCCGCGAGTGGGAACGTCACGTCGCTCGACGAGGCGGGTGCGCTCACCCTCGGGAACGAGCGTTAAGCTCCACTCCGTGTTGTTGTCGAGCACGCGGAAGGCGACACGCTGCTGGTGGCTGAAGTCGGTGACCTTGGACCGAGTGGGCCACCACAGCTTGCCGTCACGGTTGACGTTGAGCATGAAGGTACCCTGACGAATCGGTCCGCGCGCGATGACCTTGCGGCACTGGGGCGACCACTGCGGCATCCGGCGTAGGTCGCTGACGACCTCCCAGACACACTCCACAGGAGCATCGATGATCACATCGGATTCAAGATTCTCAGCCATGAGGCCACCGTAGCGCGACGCCAAGAACGCTCGCCTCGGATCGGTTACCGCGGGCTAGTAGGAGTTCCTTCGGCTCGGCGCAAGATGACGTCGGCAACCGCTGCCGGGCACTGGCTCGGGAGCCAGTGATTCGCCCCTTCGAGGACGACGAGCTCGTACGGTGCCTCGACGTGGTTGCCGCAGGCTCGAACGCCCGCCTCGTCGATGAAATCGTCGCCGGTGCTCCACACCATCGTCGTGGGAACCCGGACCGCTGGGCAGCTCTGACTGGAGAAAGGCAATCCGCGGTACCACCCGAGACCGCCGGGCAACGCGCCGTCATCGACGATCTCGGTGCGGAAGCGGGCAACCTCGTCGGGCGTCATGCCACCCGCGCGCATCGCCCGGTCCATGACGCCTCCCGCCCGACGTGCGAGGAGCTCGGGGACCTTCGGGAGCTGGAAGGCTCCCATGTACCAGGAGCGCGCGAGCTGACGCCCGCGCATGGCGCGCAGGAACGCTTCGGGGTGGGGGACGGAGATCGCCGTGAGGGTGCGGATCCTGTCGGGATGGTGCGCGGTCACCGTCCAGGCCACCGCGGAGCCCCAGTCGTGACCGACGAGGTGGACGGGTGCGTCGAGCGTGTCGATGAGCGCCACGACATCCTGGGCGAGCCGCGGCATCGCGTAGTCACGACGCCGCCGCGGGCGAGCGCCGGGGGAGTAGCCACGCTGATCCGGAGCAATCGTCCGATAGCCGGCCTCGTTGAGGCGCGCCGTCACTCCTCGCCACGACGACGCCCGCTCGGGAAATCCGTGAAGCAGCACGACGATCTCGCCGTCCAGCGGCCCCTCGTCGACGACGTCGAACGTCAGAGCGTCGTTAAGGAAACTCGTCACCCGAGAAGAAGACATGGAGCCCAGACTGGCACGGCTCCGAGCCGTCTTGGGCGGGTTCTGTAGACGTTGCGCGGCGTATGTGACGCCGAACGTCTACAGAATGGGGGGCGGCTGCGGGGCATAGGTGGGTTTGCTTGCTGTGGAAAGGTCGACACAGATGACGATGTTTTTTACGACATCTGACCCCGCTCGACTACGGCCGGAGGCCCCGGCGCGGCGCTCGCATTCGCTCGCACCGCATCGGGGCCTCCAACCTTCGTCTCCCAGGATCAGATGTCGTAGTACATCTCGAACTCGTGCGGGTGCGGACGGAACCGGATCGGGTCGACCTCGTTGAGGCGCTTGTACTCGATCCACGTCTGGATGAGGTCCTCCGTGAACACGTCGCCCTCGAGCAGGTACTCGTGGTCGGCCTCGAGCGCGTCGAGAACGGCCGGCAGCGACGCCGGAACCTGCTCGATGGCGTCGTGCTCCTCGGGCGGAAGCTCGTAGAGGTCCTTGTCCACCGGCTCCGGCGGCTCGATGCGGTTCTTGATGCCGTCCAGGCCCGCCATGAGCTGCGCCGCGAAGCACAGGTACGGGTTCGCCGAAGGGTCCGGCACGCGGAACTCGACACGCTTCGCCTTCGGCGACGTACCCGTGATCGGGATACGCACACACGCCGAACGGTTACGCGCGGAGTACACGAGGTTCACGGGAGCCTCGTAACCCGGCACGAGGCGGTGGTAGGAGTTCATCGACGGGTTCGTGAACGCCAGCAGCGACGGAGCGTGCTTGAGCAGACCACCGATGTACCAGCGGGCGATGTCCGACAGGCCGCCGTAGCCGCGCTCGTCGTAGAACAGCGGCTCGCCGTCCTTCCACAGCGACTGGTGCGTGTGCATACCCGAACCGTTGTCACCGAACAGCGGCTTCGGCATGAACGTCGCCGACTTGCCGTTCGCGAACGCCGTGTTCTTGATGACGTACTTGAACTTCATGACGTCGTCGCCCGACTGCAGAAGCTCGTTGAACTTGTAGTTGATCTCCATCTGGCCGGCGGTGCCGACCTCGTGGTGGCTGCGCTCGACCTCGAGGCCCACCTCGGCCAGACGCAGGCACATCTCGTCACGCAGGTCGGCGTAGTGGTCGACCGGGGGAACGGGGAAGTAGCCACCCTTGTAACGGGTCTTGTACCCGAGGTTGCCACCCTCCTCCTCGCGGCCCGTGTTCCAGGCGGCCTCGATGGAGTCGATGTAGTAGTAGCTGGCGTTCTGCTTCGTCTCGAAACGGATGTCGTCGAAGACGTAGAACTCCGCCTCCGCGCCGAAGAACGCCGTGTCGGCGATGCCCGTCGACTTGAGGTAGGCCTCGGCCTTGGCCGCGATGTTGCGCGGGTCGCGCGAGTACTGCTCGCCCGTGAACGGATCCACGATCGAGAAGTTGATGATGAGCGTCTTTTCCTTGCGGTACGGGTCGACGAACGCCGTCTTGAGGTCCGGCACGAGCTTCATGTCCGACTCGTGGATCGCCTGGAAACCGCGGATGGACGAGCCGTCGAACATCTGGCCCTCTTCGATCGCGTCGGCGTCGAAGCTCTCGGCCGGGATGTTGAAGTGCTGCATGACCCCGGGGAGGTCGCAGAATCGGATGTCGATGAACTTGACATCCTCGTCCTTGATGAATTTCAAGGCCTCGTCAGCGGTCTGGAACATTGATCCTCCTGATCGGATGGGCGAGACCGGTCGGCGTCGCACCGCGTGTTCACCACGACAGTAGTCGGGGGGAGTTTCCCTCTCGTGGCTTCAATGTTTCAGCGGTGTTACACACGTGCCGATCTGTCGAAGTGTCCGGGACGCGTCCCGGACACACGGATTAAACCTATCGGTAGGCACGGCCCTAGGGTTGTAGCAACACAGATCGTGCCTCACAGTGCGAGACGATCATGTCCGGAAAAGGAGAGACGATGACGAGCCCCGAGGCCCACACCGACCCCGCCGCAGGGCGCCCCGTCGAGGGGCCGGGTTCACTGGGACGCTTCCTTCCCCGTATCGGCGCACTGCTCATCGACTGGTTCCTGTGCTCCCTGATCGCGGCGGCATTCCTCGACTACCGCTGGGGCGGCTCCGGCGCCGAGGGGTTCAAGCCGCTTTTCGTCTTCGCGATCGAGAACTTCCTGCTCGTGAGCACCATCGGCATGACGATCGGTCACCGCATCTTCGGGCTCGTCGTCCAGCGTCCGGATGCAACGCCTCCCGGTCTGGTCTCCGGCGCGGTGCGCACCGTCCTGCTGTGCCTCGTCGTACCCGCCGTCGTCACCGACGGTTACGGACGAGGACTGCACGACAAGATCGCGGGAACGCTCATCCTGCGCACTCGCTGACGCGTCGCCGCCTGCTGAACGACGAAGGCTCCTTCCCCGAGCGGGGGAAGGAGCCTTCGTCACGTTCGAATCGAGCGGTCAGCGTCCGCGCATGGCCGCACGGTTGACGCGCGCCTTGTTCGGGTCGACGCCGGCGGGCACCCCCGGCCTGAGTCCGCCGAGGGCACGCAGACGCTTCGTCACCTGGCCGGACTCGTCGTCGGTGAGCACCTTGGGGAGCTTCTGCATGTCCTTCGTCAGACGCTCGACGGGGACGGCCTCGTCGTCCGTGCCGACGCGGATCGTGTGCACCGGAACCTCGGGACCGAGCACGCGGCTCGTGCGCTTGCTCTCCTGAGCGAGGAGGCGGGTTGCGCCGCCCTTGGGGCCCTCGGCCACGAGCACGACGCCCGGCTTGCCGACGGCGCGGTACACCATCGCGGCGCTCGAGAGATCCTTGACCTGACGGCTGCGACCCATGTCGGCGCCGACCGGCTCCTGCTCGACGAACCAACCGCGACGAAGCGACGACATCGCCGCCGCGCTCGCACCCGGCTGACCCGAGATCGACTTGTAGATCGCCGTGTTCGCACGGCGCGCCAGCACCACCATCGCCGCGAGCAGACCGAACAGCAGCCCGAGGATGCCGAAGTAGATCGGGTGGCCGAAACCGAAACCGATCGCGAGGAACACGAGGAAGACGAGGGCGAAAGCCCCCACCATCCACGGGATCAGCGCCGGGTCGTTCGCGCGCGTCGTCTCGAAGACCTGCTTGAACTGCGACGAGCGACCGGGAGCCTTGCTCGCTCCCGCCTCACCGCGACCGCGCCGGAAGCGTGACTTCTTGGGCTCGTTCGAGCCGGAGGATGTTGCCATGCCGATCAGGATACGTCGGAGCGCGTGCGCTCGACCAACGACGCCGCCTCCTGGCGGGCCGGGGACGATGCCGCTTCGGCGAGGTGCTGGAGGTTCTCCGGCAGGGCCTGGCCGCGCTTGGCCATGACCTGTGCGTAGAGGCGTCCGGCGCGGTACGACGAACGCACGAGCGGGCCGGCCATGACGCCGGAGAAACCGATCTCCTCCGCGCGGTCACTCCAGTGGACGAACTCCTCGGGCTTGACCCACCGGTCGATCGGGTGGTGCAGCTTCGAAGGACGCAGGTACTGCGTGATCGTGATGATGTCGCAGCCGGCCTCGTGCAGATCCTGCAGGGCCTGGTCGATCTCGTGCTCCTCCTCACCCATGCCGAGGATGAGGTTCGACTTCGTCACGAGTTCCTGCTCGCGCGCCATCGTCAGCACCTTGAGCGACTTCTCGTAGGTGAAGGCCGGGCGGATGCGGCGGAAGATGCGCGGCACCGTCTCGAGGTTGTGTGCGAACACCTCGGGGCGTGCATCGAAGACCTTGCCGACGAGCTCCGGCACGGCGCCGAAGTCGGGAGGGAGGATCTCGACGCCCGTGTTGGGGTTGAGTTCGTGGATGAGACGCACGGTGTCGCCGTAGAGCTGCGCAGCGCCGTCCTTGAGGTCGTCGCGGGCCACACCGGTGACGGTGGCGTAGCGCAGGCCCATCTCGCGCACCGACTCCGCGACACGGCGCGGCTCGTCGAGGTCGAGGGGACCGGGCTTGCCGGTGGCGATGTCGCAGAAGTCGCAACGACGCGTGCAGGTGTCACCACCGATGAGGAACGTGGCCTCGCGGTCTTCCCAACACTCGAAGATGTTCGGACAGCCGGCTTCCTGGCACACGGTGTGCAGGCCCTCGCCCTTGACGAGCTTCTGGAGCGAGTTGTACTCCGGGCCCATCTTGGCGGTGGTACGGATCCAACTCGGCTTGCGTTCGATGGGGGTCTCGGCGTTGCGCGCCTCGACGCGCAACAGACGACGGCCTTCGGGCGCGACGGTCAAGACACTGACTCCTTGCGGTGGTTTGGCATGGCCTTTCCAACACAACAGCCTACGCCTGCCGGAACTTCCCGAGCGACTTCGAGAGTCGTCACGAACGACGCCGGGGCGACAGAAGATCCGGCAGACGCGCCTCGACGAGGGGAAGCACCTCACGCACAGGCACGTCGCGGCCGAGTTCCTTGCTCAGGGTGGTCACGCCCGCGTCGGAAATGCCGCACGGAACGATGGTCTGCGTCCAGCCGAGATCGCAGTTCGCATTGAGGGAGAAACCGTGCATCGTGGCGCGCTTCGAGACGCGCACGCCGATGGCGCCGATCTTGCGGTCGGGACCCTTGTCGTCGGCGAGCACCCAGGTACCTGTGCGGCCCTCGACGGTGGTGGCCTCGACCCCGAGGTCAGCGCACACACCGATCATGAGCTGCTCGATGCGGCGCACGTGCGCCACGACGTCAATGGGGATGGGCAGCGCGAAGATCGGGTACCCGACGAGCTGACCCGGGCCGTGCCACGTGATCTTGCCGCCGCGGTCGACGTCGACGACGGGCGTGCCGTCGAAGGGACGCTCGTGCGCCTCGGTGCGCTTGCCGGCGGTGTAGACGGGGGTGTGTTCGAGCAGGAGAACCGTGTCCTCGCCACCCGCAACGACCTCGGCGTGAATCTCCCGTTGTTTGCTCCAACCGGCCTCGTAATCGACGAAATCAGGATCGAAGCCGAGGTGGATGACGCGCATGAGGGGAGCCTACGCCCGGGCTTATGACAGGGCGCTCGGAGGGGGCTGTGGATAACTTCTGCGCCGCTCGCCGCGATCTTGGCAGGCTGAAAACGGCGACCCGATCGGGCGTCAGATCGCAACGGAGCAGGGAGGCCGTCATGACACAGGAGCCACGGCTCGAGGGTTACACGGTGGAGGAGTTCATCGGTGCGGGCGGCAGTGCAGATGTCTGGCGCGTCATCGCACCCGGTGGTGCGAGCCTCGCGGCGAAGGTGTTCCGCGAGGCCGGTGAGGCCTCCGGACGCGCCGAGTGGCGCAGCATGCGTCGTCATGCCGGGGACCACGTCGTGCCGGTTGTCGACTTCCTCCGCGACGACGACGGGCGCAGCGTTCTGCTCATGCCGTACCTGCCGGGCGGGAGCTTGCACGACGTCGTCGTCGGTCGCGGCGGACTCACGGCGGGGGAGTGCGTGACGGCACTCGCGCCCATTGCAGGAGCGCTCTCGCGCATTCACGACGGAGGGTGCGTCCATGGCGACGTCACCCCGCGCAACGTCTTGTTCGACGATGTCGGGCGACCGTTGTTGAGCGATCTCGGTGCGTCACGCGTGGCGGCTCTGCCCGGCGAGGCCGAATGGGGCAGCGCAGGTTTCGTCGCCCCCGAGGTTCTTGAAGGCCATGCTCCTGCGGCGTCGAGCGACGTGTTCTCCCTGGCTGCGGTGGCGTGGTTCGCGCTCGTCGGCGAGGCGCCCGCGCCCGCGTCGCTTCGGCCGCCGCTGAGCGAACTCGTGCCCGACGTCCCGGAGCCCCTGGAGCGCCTTATCGCGGCCGGTCTGGCGCTCACTCCCTCGGCTCGCCCTTACTCCGACGACATGGCTCGCAAACTTCTCGAGGCTGCCGACCCGGTGGCTGTGCCCGTCGATCGGGCGGTGCCACGAGTGGCCGGGGCGGATGCGCCGGCCGAATCGATCACACGTCGTCTGCGGGAGGAAGCGCAGAAGCGACAGCTCGCCGAAGGTCCCGAAACGCGTCGCGAGGTGAGCCGGAGTCGTCGTTCCGGGGAGCGGGCGCAGGGCAGAACACCGCTGCTCGTCGGCGCCCTGGTGTTGGGCGTGACGCTGGTGGCCGGAGCCGCTCTGTGGCCCACGGATGATGCTCCCGATTCGGTGGAGGCTCCGGCACGAGGCGCCGCGGCGGAACACTCGCCGTACGCCGCGCGGGGCGCAACCTCCGAGCCGAGAGCGACGACGTCGACGGCGCGACCCTCGGCCTCCGGCAAGGCGAGCACCGCCTCGAAGGACTCGTCGAGTGCCATCTCGCGCCCACCGACCCGCGGCGAGGTGGAGGCACTGCTCGCATGTCGCGCCGAGGCATGGAACACCGTCGATCAGCGCCGGCTCGAGCGATGCCTGGCGCCGAAGTCGCCGGCGCTGACGAGCGACAGCGCGGCCCTACGCCAAGCGCAGCGTGACGGCATCGTCTATTCGGGGGTCTCCTACCGCGTCGCGAGCTACACCCCCAAGAGAGGCGCTGCCGGTACGGCCGGAGCCACCGCAACAGTCACGCGCTCGGGCTACACGGTGACCCATGGCAACGACCGGTCGCGCAGGGCGAGTCAATCCACTCAGGTGGAGCTGCGCCTCGTGAGCGATGCCGGGCAGTGGCGGATCAGTGAGTGGAGTGGTCGCTGAGATCGGCCGCGAGGCGGTCGAGGACCTGATCGAGGTTGGAATCCATCCATGTGAAGCCGGACGCCTGCAGGACGGCCGGGCGCACTCTCGTCGAGGCGGTGAGCTGGGTCGACATCTCGCCCAGAACTGCGCGCAGTGCGAACTCCGGCGCCGGCACCACGGCTGGGCGGCGCATCGAGCGACCCAGCGCCTTGGCGACACCGGCCTGGCGGCACGCGAGTGGCGCCGCGAGGTTGACCGGTCCCGTGATGTCCGGGTGGTCGATGAGGTGGGCCAGGGCGCGCACTTCGTCACGCAGGCTGATCCAGCTCCACCACTGACGACCGGAGCCCAACGGGCCGAGCACGCCGAACTTGGCCGGAAGCGCCATCTGGGCGAAGGCCCCGCCCTGTGCGGAGACAACGAGCGTCGTGCGGGCGAACGCGACGCTGTGACCGTCGCTCGTAACCCGCTCGGCACACCCTTCCCAGTCGACGACGAGGTCGGCCAGGAAGTCCGACCCGGCTGACGAGGTCTCGTCGAGGACCTCCTCGCCGCGGTCGCCGTAGAAACCCATCGCCGAGCCGGAGACGAGGCGCTTCGGCGTGCAGTGGGCCAGCGCCTCGACGAGCGTCGTCGTCGTGTCGATGCGAGAGTCCCGTAGGGCTTTCTTGTACGAAGCCGTCCACCGATGGTCCCAGATGCCGGCACCCGCGAGATTGACGACGACATCGACATCGTTCAAGGCGGCGGCCAACTCGTCCACCGGTTCACCGGGGGCGGGCAGCGCGACCTCGTACGGCGGCACGGGGTGCCTGCGCACGAGTCGCACGACAGTGTCCCCGCGTTCGCGCAGAAATGCAGACAGCGCACCGCCGATCAATCCGGAGGAACCGGTGATGGCGATGCGCTGCCTGGTCATGGCTTCAGGTTAAGCCGTCGGACCGCCTGAGGGTCACACCTCGAAGGCGCCCTCTTCCAGACGGGCCTTGACGGCCGAGAGGAAGCGACCGGCGTCCGCGCCGTCGACCACGCGGTGGTCGTAGGTGAGGACGAGGTACATCATCTGGCGGACCGCGATGGAGTCGTTGCCGAACTCGTCCGTGACGACAACCGGGCGCTTCGTCATCGCGCCGGTGCCGAGGATGGCGACCTGCGGCTGGTTGATGATCGGCGTGTCGAGGAGCGAACCGTTCGAGCCGATGTTGGAGATGGTGAACGTGCCACCACCCAGCTCGTCCGGCGTCACCTTGTTGTCACGCGTACGCGCGGCAAGGTCGGCGATCTTCTTCGCGATGCCGGCGATCGACAGGTCACCGGCGTCCTTGACCACCGGCACGAGCAGGCCGCGCGGCGTGTCAACCGCAATGCCGATGTGCTCGGCGTTGTGGTAGACGATGTTCTCGCCGTCGACCGAGGAGTTGACCTGCGGGAACGCCTTGAGTGCCTCGACGACCGCCGTCGTGATGAACGGCAGGTAGGAGAGGTTGACGCCCTCGCGGGACTTGAAGTTCTCCTTGTTGCGCGCACGCGTGGCGGCGACCTTGGTCATGTCGACCTCGACGACGGCCGTGAGCTGCGCCGACGTGGCGAGCGACTCGACCATGCGCTGGGCGATGACCTTACGCAGACGCGACATCTTCTCGGTCGTGCCGCGCTTGGCCTGGGCCTCGGCGGACGCCTGGGGAGCGGCCTGCGGCGTGGCCGAAGCTGCGGGAGCAGCGGCAGCCGACTCCTGTGCGGGGGCGGGTGCCTCTTCCTTGGGCGCCGAAGCGGCCTTGGCGGCGTCGAGGACGTCCTGCTTACGGATACGACCGCCGACACCGGTGCCCTTGATGGACGACAGGTCGATGTTGTTCTCGGCCGCGATCTTGCGCACGAGCGGCGTGACGTACGTGCCGGAGTTGTCGACCTTCGTCGAGGCCTCCTGCTGCTTGTCACCCTGGTCGCCGGAGAAAGACTCCTTGGCGGGAGCCTCCTGCTTCGGCTCTTCCTTCGGCTCGTCCTTGGCCTCGGGAGCCTTCTCGGGTTCGGAGGTCTCGGACTTGTTCTCGGCAGCCTCGACGGCCTCGTCCTGCTTCTCGGAGTCGACGGACTCCTGCGGCTGCTCGGCCTTCTCCTCGGACTCGGCCGAGTCGTCGGACGAACCGGACGACGAACCGCCCGCCTCGCCCCCGATGACGGCGAGGTCGGCGCCGACCGGCACCGTCTCGTCCTCGGAAACCAGGATCTTCGTCAGCTTGCCCGCCACGGGGGAGGGAACCTCGGTGTCGACCTTGTCCGTGGAGACCTCGAGCAGCGGCTCGTCGACGGCGACGTCGTCGCCCTCGGCCTTGAGCCAGCGCGTGATGGTGCCCTCGGTGACGGACTCGCCGAGCGCCGGCATCGTCACCTTCTCGCCACCGGAGACCTCGCCGCCGCCGGAGGAGGCAGCTTCCTGCTTGGGCTCTTCGGACTTCTGCTCGTCGTCGGAGGACTTGGACTCCTTCTCGGAGGAGGTCTCCTCAGCAGCTTCCTCGGTCTTCTCCTCGCCCTTGTCCTCGGCCTCGGCCGAGTCGTCGGAGGAGTCGGAAGCGCCGGAGGCCTCACCGTCGCCGACGACGGCGAGGTCAGCGCCGACCGGCACCGTCTCGTCCTCTTCGACGAGGATCTCCTGCAGCGTGCCGGCAACCGGGGACGGAATCTCGGTGTCGACCTTGTCCGTGGAGACCTCGAGCAGCGGCTCGTCAACGGCAACGGTGTCACCGACGTTCTTCAGCCAACGGGTCACGGTGCCTTCGGTCACCGACTCGCCGAGGGCCGGCATGGTCACGCGGTCAGACATGGGTGGAGGTCTCCTCAATCCAAATTGCACGTTTGGGGTCGCGGATGAAGTTGTCGACTCCGGGGGCGGGTCGCGAAACGGGCTCCCGATCAGACCCCATCTTGTCACTGTCGAGCGAGGTTGCGGAAACCCGGGCCAGTACCCGTCAGTAGGAAGTTGGGCTTCCTCGGAACGGCCCGGGTTCGCGCGGGGAGGGCCGCGTCAGGACGCGGCGACCTCGAGCAGCGTGCGCACGGCAAAGCCGGTGCCGCCCTTGGGGGTGAAGCCGTAGGCGCCGCCCTCGTTGAACGCCGGAGCGGCGATGTCGAGGTGCACCCAGTCGATCTGCTCACCGTTCTTCTCACCGACGAACTCCTTGAGGAACATGGCGGCCGTGATGAGTCCGCCCATGCGCTCGCCGGTGTGCTTGAGGTCGGCGACCTCGGAGTTGATGCTCGGGCGCAGGTGGTCGAGCAGCGGCATCGGCCACATGTGCTCGCCCACGCGGTCGGAGGCGGAGATGACGTCGTCCCGGACCTCGTCGTTGTTGCCGACGACCGCGGCCGTGCGGTTGCCGAGAGCGAGCACCGCAGCGCCCGTGAGGGTGGCGATGTCGATGATGAGATCGGGCTCCTCGGCGCTGGCGTAGCAGAGGCCGTCGGCCATGACGAGGCGACCTTCGGCGTCGGTGTTGTCGATCTCCACCGTCGTGCCGTCGTGCATGCGGATGACGTCACCGGGGCGCTGGGCGTCGGCGCCGGTCATGTTCTCGGCGAGGCACAGGTAGCCGGTGACGGCGACCGGCAGTTCGAGTTCGGCGGCAGCTTCGACGAAGGCAGCGACGGCGGCGGCGCCGGCCATGTCGCACTTCATCGTCACCATGCCGTTGGCGGGCTTGATGCACAGGCCGCCGGAGTCGAACGTGATGCCCTTGCCGACGATCGAGATGTGGCGCTTGGCGTTGCTCGGCTTGTACGTGAGGGTGACCAGACGCGGCGGGCGCGCCGATCCGCGCCCGACGCCGATCAGGCCGCCGCACTCGGCCTTGGCGAGGGCCTTCTCGTCCATGACGGCGACCTTGACCTTCGAGCTCGCGAGGCGCTTGCGCACGATCTCGGCGAACGAACCGGGGTAGAGGTCGAGCGGCGGCATGTTGACGAGGTCACGGGCCCAGTTCTGCGCATTGGCGCGGATCGTCGCGTCGGCGACGGCCTGCGTCAGGCCCTTCTCCTTGGCGTCGGCGACGAGGATCTTCACGTCGTCGACGGGCTTCGTCGGCTCCTTCTTGTACTCGCCGTACACATAAGCGCCCAGGAGGACGCCCTCGGTGACGGCGCCGACGGCCTCGGCGTGGCTCGCGGGGAAGGCGAAGACGGCGCTCTCGACGTCCGCGAGCGCGCGGGCAGCGCTGCCGGCGGCGTCACGCTGCGCGCCGACGTCGGTGAGGGCATCATCGCGCTCCTGGCCGGAACCGACGGCGAGCACGACGCCCTCGGTGCCGGCGATACCGGCGAGGCGCACGACCTCGTCGGCGCTCGCTTTGGCCTTGAGGGTGCCGAGGGCGGCGTTGACGGCCTTCACGGTCTCGGCGGAGACGCCCTGCGGGTCGACGACACGGGCTCCGTCCTTCGACTTCGCGGTGAGGACGACGAGGACGTCGGCCTTGGACGCGGCGGTGGCCTTGTCGCTGAGGTTCACGGTGGTCACGTGAAGTGCCTTTCTCTTGCGAATGATCGACCCGCGAGGGGTCGCGAAACTGCTCCTCGTCGACCCTAGCGGCCCCATCCGCCCCGGACGATCGTCCGGGGCGATAGGTTCGGCTGTATGAGTGAAGCGAAACTGTCCCCGCTCGACGAGCGTCACCGCGCCCTGGGGGCCAAGATGGCCGACTTCGGTGGGTGGGCCATGCCGATCGAGTACCCCGGCGGCGGCGTCGTGCGCGAGCACACGGCCGTGCGCGAGCGTGTCGGCATCTTCGACGTCAGCCACCTCGGGAAGGCGACGGTCCAGGGCGAGGGGGCCCTCGACTTCGTCAACGTATGCCTGTCCAACGACCTGCGCAAGATCCAACCCGGCAAGGCTCAGTACACGATGTGCTGCGACGAGTCCGGCGGCGTCGTCGACGACCTCATCGTCTACGTCAAGGCCGAGGACGACCTGTTCCTCATCCCCAACGCCGCCAACACCGCCGAGGTCGTGCGTCGTCTCGCCGAGGCCGCCCCGGAGGGCATCACCGTGCGCGACGCGCACGAGGAGTTCGCCGTCCTGGCCGTTCAGGGGCCCAAGTCGGACGAGGTCGTCTCGGCGCTGGGCCTGCCGGTCGACCACGACTACATGAGCTTCGACGAGGCCGAGTGGGAGGGCCGCCCGCTCACCGTCTGCCGCACCGGCTACACGGGTGAGCGCGGCTACGAACTCGTCAGCCGCTGGGAGGACGCCCTCGCCCTGTGGGACGCACTCCTCGAAGCAGCCGCTCCCTACGAGGGCCTGCCCTGCGGGCTCGGCGCTCGCGACACGCTGCGCACCGAGATGGGCTACCCGCTGCACGGTCAGGACCTGTCGCTCGACATCACGCCCGTCCAGGCTCGCGCCGGCTGGGCCGTCGGATGGAAGAAGGACTCCTTCTGGGGCAAGGACGCGCTCACGAAGGAGAAGGCCGAGGGTCCGCGTCGCATTTCGCGCGGCCTCAAGCTGACCGGTCGCGGCATCCCGCGTGCCCACTGCGTCGTGCGCAGCACCGAGGGCGAGGAACTCGGTGAGGTCACCTCGGGCACGTTCTCGCCCACGCTCGGCCAGGGCGTCGCGCTCGCGCTGATGCTCCCGGACGTCGCCGAGGGCGACACCGTGGCCGTCGACGTGCGCGGTCGACTCCTCGAGGCTGTCGTGACGAAGCCGCCGTTCGTCGAGGTCCAGACGCGCTCCAACTGACCCCGCGCCGACGCCGTTCGGCGCACTCACGACGAAGCGGCCGCTCCCCTCGCCAGGGGAGCGGCCGCTTCGGTGTGATCGGCGCCGGCGTCAGATACGCGTGCCGCCACCGAGGACGTTGCCGAGGATGTCGCCCCAGTTCGGGCCCGCCGGCTGCTGGGGCTGAGCCTGCTGACCCGCCTGACCGGTCGGCTGGGCACCCGGCACGGAGCCACCGAGAACGCCCGAGAGGATCTGCGTCAGGATGTCGGCGCTGGAACCGGCGCCAGCCGAGGCGTTGGTGCCCGCGCCTCCACCGAGAACCCGCTTGGCAAGGTAGGAGATGACGATCGGCGCGATGATCGGTATGAGTCGTCGCACGAGGTCGTTGCTCGTGCCCGGCAGACCGCCGAGCTGGTTGACGACGGCGTCCTGCTGGTCGCCGAAGACGTGCTGGGCGATCTTGGCGCCGTCGTCCGTATTCACCTCGTCGAGCGTGGGGGAGGAGTCGACGTGGCCGCCGAGCGCCTCGAGCAGGGCACTCTGCCCGCCGGGGTGCTGAATGTTGGCCTCCATACCGCCGAGGAGGGCAGGCACGACGCTGCGCACGGCGGCCTCGGTTTCCTCAGGGCTCGCTCCCACCTGCTCGGCGAGCTGGTCGATCGGAAGCTCGGACAGGATCTCGGACGTAGCGGACATGTGCGTCTCCTTCGAAGATCGGTTTCTCCGTCACCCTAGTGCCGCCGTCGACGCGGCACGGCTCGTAGGCTCACAGGCATGGACGAGTGGAACTGGACCAGTGAGACGTCCGCCCGTGTCGGCGGCCCCTTCTCCTCCCAGGAGGACGCCGAGGCCTGGCTGTCGCAGGCATGGCGAGACCTCCTCGACGAGGGGGTCGAGGAGGTCTCGCTCATGAATGGTGAGGAGGCCGTCTACGGGCCGATGCCGCTGAACGCCTGAGGTGTCAGTCGATCTTCTCGCCGCGCTTGACGGCGGGCCGGGGGAAGCGGCCGCGGCGGATCTGCATGGCGCGCATGATGGCGTAACCGGCGCCGCCGCGCGGTGCCGCACCGAACTTCTGGATGAGGCGCTTCTTCGTGCTGCGCCACATGAAGATCGCGTCGAAGAGGGCGATGAGCAGCACGGCCCACACGATGATGAGCCCGAGAGACTGGATCGACGGGTTCGGCACGAACATGACGATGACCGCGACGAGCATGAGCGGGAGGGCGATCTCACCGATGTTGAGGCGTGAGTCGACACGGTCGCGGATGTAGCGCTTCTCCGGGCCGCGGTCGCGGGCGGGAAGGGCGCTGTCGTCGCCCCGCTCGGCTGCGGCGCGCTGGGCGAGGCGCGCCTCGCGGGCACGCTGCTTGTTCGCCGCTTTGGCGGCCTTGCGGTCGGTCTCCACGAGGGGGCGGCGACGCGCGGCCTCTTGATCCTTGCGCTTGGGCGTCGGGCGGTTCTTGGCGCCCGGACGCTCCTTCACCGGGGGAACGGGGGTTTCCCCGGTGAAGGCTTCGACGCGTGTAGCGCCCTGGGTCGTGGTCTTGTCTCGTCCGAACACCCGATCATGGTAGGTCACCCTCGGCGCGCGGGATCGGACGACTCGCTCGCCGCGGACGATACCGTGGCCGGTGTGAACACGAATGACACCGTCGTCGACCTCGAGCAGCTGCGCGAACGCGTCCGTTCCCTCATGCCGAAGGTCGTCGAGGACCTCAAGGATCTGACCCGCATCCCGAGTGTTTCGCTCGGCTCCTTCGACCAGACGCAGGTTGCTCGTTCGGCCGAGGCCGTCGCCGAGCTGCTCGCTGCGGAGGGCATGGACGTGAAGGTGGTGGCCGAGGGAGGACGCCCCGCCGTCATCGCCCACAAGAGCGGCCCGGCCGGAGCCCCGAAGGTTCTCATGTACGCCCACCACGACGTGCAGCCGCCGGGCGCGGACGCCGATTGGGACACGCCGCCGTTCGAGCCGACCGAACGCGCCGGTCGTCTCTACGGTCGCGGCGCGGCCGACGACAAGGCCGGTGTCATGGCGCACCTGGCCGCAGTGCGCGCGTGGGGAGACGACCTTCCCTGCGACGTCACCCTGTTCATCGAGGGGGAGGAGGAGATCGCCTCCGACTCTCTGCCCGCCCTGCTGGAGAAGTACGCCGACGAGTTGCGCTCCGACGCGCTCGTCCTCGCCGACTCCGCGAACTGGGCCGTCGGCACGCCTGCCCTCACGACAACGCTGCGCGGCACGGTGCGCGCGGTCGTCACCGTCCGCACGTTGAAGCACTCGGTTCACTCGGGGATGTTCGGCGGAGCCGCGCCCGACGCCCTCACGACGATGTGCCGCCTCATGGCGGAGTTGCATGACGCAGAGGGCAACGTCGCGGTACCCGGTCTCGATGCGTCCGAGGACACCGAGATCGAGTACGACGCCGACCAGCTGCGCTCGGACGCCGGCATGCTGCCCGGCACGCAACTCATCGGCTCGGGTCCGCTCACGTCTCGCCTGTGGCTCAAGCCGAGCATCACGGTCATCGGCATCGACGCCCCGGGCGTTGACGTCGCGAGCAACACCCTCACCGCGAGTGCGCGCGCCAAGCTCTCCCTGCGCGTCGCGCCGAGCCAGGATCCGCAGGCGGCCTTCGACGCGCTGGAGAAGCACCTCGAAGACGCGGCGCCGTGGGGCGCCGAGGTCAACGTCGAACTCGACGAGTTGGGCGCGGGCTTCTCCGCCGACGCGAACGGACCGGTCTACGAGGAGGCGCGTGCCGCCTTCGCGGACGCCTGGCAGAACGAGCCAGTGGACGTCGGCATCGGCGGTTCCATTCCCTTCGTGTCCCTCTTCGCCGAGATGATGCCCGACGCGGCACTCCTCGTCACGGGCGTGGAGGACCCGGACACGCGCGCACACGGCGCCAACGAGTCGCTCCACCTCGGCGAGTTCGAGAAGGTCTGCCTCGCCGAGACCGTGCTCCTGCAGCGGATCGCCCGACGCCTCGGATCTGAGTGAACCTCCACTCGAGCGTGAGCCTCACCCTCGCCCCCTCCGCGGTGGACGAGGGTGAGGCTCTCCTGTGGGTGGCCCTCGTCGTCGGGGTCGCCCTTGCGCTCGTGCCGTCGACGTATCGGTGGGGTCGCCATGGGGTCACAGCCGTCCACGAGGCGGGGCACGCGCTTGTCGCGCTGCTCGCCGGGCGACGGCTTCGTTCGATCCGACTCAACCGTGACTCCTCGGGAGAAACGGTGAGTGTCGGACGTTCCGGCGGCCCCGGTGTCGTCCTCACCCTCCTCGCGGGCTACCCGGCGCCCTCCCTCGTCGGGCTCAGCGGGGTGTGGGCCGCCCGACACGACCACGTCGAGGCCTGGGTGCTCGTGCTCCTCGTCGTGCTCGGAGGGACGCTGTTCCTGCTGCGCAATGTCTTCGGCGTCGTCGTCATGCTCGCCGTGCTGGCCGGTCTCGTCGCCCTGCGCCGCTGGGCCGAACCCGAGCAGGCGCTCGCGGCGTGCGCGCTCGTGTCCGCCTTTCTGCTCGCCGCCGGTCTGCGTGGGGCACTCGAACTTTTCGCCTCCCGTGTCGGAGCCAACGACGCCTCCGCGCTCGCCCGAGCCACCCATCTGCCCGCAGCTTGGTGGAAGACGGCCTTCGTCGCTGTGGCCCTGGCTGCCGCAGTCGCAGGCGCCTGGGCGCTCGGCCTCCAGTGGCCCGCGGCTTCCGGATGACCACCCCGGCGGGCGTACAGTGGTACACCGGGAACAGGCACGCGCGTGCCGCTGTTGCCCTACACACGGCCTGGAGACCACCAGGACCGAGGACGTGAGAGAGGATCGATCCACGATGACTGTGGAGACGAACACCCAGACCGAAACCGCTACGCACGGCGTCAACCTGAGCGACGTCGCGGCCTCCAAGGTGAAGAGCCTGCTCGAGCAGGAAGGACGCGACGACCTGCGTCTGCGCGTCGGCGTCCAGCCCGGCGGGTGCTCCGGCCTGATCTACCAGCTCTACTTCGACGAGCGCACCCTCGACGGTGATCTCGTGCGCGACTTCGACGGTGTCGAGGTCGTCGTCGACCGCATGAGCGCGCCCTACCTCGAAGGCGCCTCCATCGACTTCTCCGACACCATCGAGAAGCAGGGCTTCACCATCGACAACCCCAACGCCGGCAGCTCCTGCGCCTGCGGCGACAGCTTCAGCTGATCCTTCCCTCGCTGCGTTGTCCGGTCTGAACCCCTCGCAAGCTCGAAGTTCAGCCTCGGTGCGACACAGCTTCGGGCACGACGCGCGAAAAGCCCACCCCTTGTGAGTTCGCAAGCTCACTCCCACCGGGGTGGGCTTTTCGCGCGTCGTGGCGTCCGCTTCCAGCGTGGTCCTGTTCGTGACGAGGGCCGGACCGGATTCGTCCGAGGGCGGTCGCTCGTGCGGCAAACGCGCGTTCGGTCGGCCCGGGGGCGTCTCAGTGCGCGTCAGTGTCGGCGAGTTTCGACGACGTGGGCGCCCGTCCGCACACCCGCGATAGGTTGGCCCACGTGAAGATCGCAGTGACGGGTTCCATCGCAACCGACCACCTCATGACGTTCGACGGGCGCTTCGCCGACTCGCTCGTCGTCGAGCAACTCGACAAGATCTCGGTGTCGTTCCTTGTGAACGACCTGCAGATCCGGCGCGGGGGAGTGGCCGGCAACATCGCCTTCGGCCTGGGCAACCTGGGCCTCCGCCCCGTCCTCATCGGCTGCGTCGGCGCTGACTTCGCTGATTACGGCTCCTGGCTCGAGCGCCACGGCGTCGACATTTCCGAGGTGCGCACGTCGGAGACGCACCACACCGCACGTTTCGTGTGCACGACCGATCGCGACATGGCCCAGATGGCCTCGTTCTACCCCGGTGCGATGTCCGAAGGGCGCGAAGTCGAGATCGGCCCCATCTCCGAACGCCACGACGGCTTTGACCTCGTTCTCATCGGCGCCCACGACCCCGAAGGCATGCGCCGCAACACCGAGGAATGCCGACGTCGCGGCCTCCCGTTCGTCGCCGATCCCTCGCAGCAGCTCGCCTTCGCCGATGGCCCCTTCATCCGCGAGATCATCGACGGTGCCGACTACCTGTTCACCAACGAGTACGAGTCGCACCTGACCGAGCAGAAGACCGGTTGGAGCGGCGAGGAGATCCTTGAGCGCGTCGGTGTGCGCGTCGTGACGAAGGGCAAGGACGGCGCCACCATCCTGCGCAAGGGAGAGGAGCCGATTCACGTCGACGTCGCCGCCATCTCGGGGGCCGTCGACCCGACGGGCGTCGGCGACGCCTTCCGCGCCGGATTCCTTGCCGGGCTGTCGTGGGAGCTCGACCTCGCCCGATGCGCGCAGGTCGGCTCGGTCCTGGCCGCGCACGTCATCGAGACCGTCGGCACCCAGGAGTACGTCCTGCGCACCGAGACCTTCCTTGAGCGTCTGCGCGCGGCGTACGGCGACGATGCCGTGGCCGACGTCCAGGCGCACCTGAGCTGCCGTCGTCCTTGAACCCACTCGACTTCACGAGCGAGTGGGATTTCTCGCTCGCCCGTTTCGACCTCGACGACGACCTCGTCGCGCTGGGCGCCGACCTCGCCCCGGGCACGATCGTTGTGGCCTACGCGCACGGTGTCTTTCCCATGGGGCTGGGGGAGGGCGGTGCCCCACCGATGGGGTGGTGGTCCCCGCAGGAGCGGGGCGTCCTGGAACGCGACGCCTTTCACGCCTCCCGGTCACTGCGTCGTTCGGCACGCGCCTTCGAGGTGAGCTTCGACCGCAACTTCGCGGGCGTCATCGCAGGGTGCGCCGATCCTTCCCGCGACGGCGCTTGGATCACGTCCGAGATCGCGGCCGCGTACACACGCCTGCACGAACTCGGGGTCGCGCACTCCGTCGAGGTCTGGGACGACGGTTGCCTCGTCGGGGGCCTCTACGGTCTGGCCATCGGAGGGCTGTTCGCGGGGGAGTCGATGTTCCACCGCGCGACCGACGCCTCGAAGGTCGCTCTCGGCGCGCTCGCGCACGCCGTCTACGAGCGTGACGACGTGCCGAGGCTCATCGACGTCCAGTGGCGCACGCCGCACCTCGGCAGTCTCGGGGTCACGGAAATCGCACGTGACGCGTACCGTGCTCGGCTGCCCCAGCTCGTCCACGCCCCGCCGATCGCGGCGTTCGGCGGCTCGGGTCGCGGCCGTTAGTCAATCGTTAACGCCAGGTATCGACCCCCACCCTCAGCGCCACCTGTGCCTGGGATAAGGTTTTACCGTGCCTGGTTTGGATCTGCGGAAGGTGGACGCTGTGCGTCGGCCCCTTGAAAAGACGAGCCCAGCGCGGCGTCGTCGGATTGCTGCTGTCGGTCTCGGTGGAGCTGCGCTGCTCCTGTCGGCGTGTTCGCCGCGCGTTGAGCGCGGTTACCTGCCGCACGGCGTCACGAAGAACGCCAACGAGGTCATCGACTTCTGGCTCGGTACTTGGTACTGGACCTTGGCTGTCGGTGTCCTCGTCTGGGGCCTGATCTTCTGGTGCATCGTGCGCTACCGCCGTCGCAAGAGCGACACCGGTTTCCCGGCGCAGATGCAGTACAACGTGCCGCTGGAGATTCTCTACACGGTCGTGCCGATCGTCATGGTCGCCGTGCTCTTCGGCAAGACCGTGGGCCTGGAGAACAAGCTCCTCGACACGTCGCAGAAGCCTGACGTCACGATCAACGTCGTCGGCAAGCAGTGGAGCTGGGACTTCAACTACGCCGACGAGAAGGTCTACGAGACCGGCGTCATGGCGGACATGAAGGCCGGCAAGCCGGGCGCCGAGAAGGGTCTGCCCACGCTGTACCTGCCCGTGAACAAGCGCGTCGAGTTCGTGCTCACCACGCGTGACGTCATCCACACGTTCTGGGTGCCGCAGTTCATGCAGAAGCTCGACATGATCCCGAGCCGCGTGAACCGCTTCGCCGTCGACACGACGGAGGAGGGCACCTTCAAGGGCAAGTGTGCCGAGCTCTGCGGTGCGTACCACTCGCAGATGCTCTTCAACGTCAAGGTCGTCTCCCAGGAGGAGTACGACAAGCACATGGACGATCTGCGCAAGCAGGGCAAGACGGGCTTCCTGTCCAACTCGCTCAACCGCGCCAGCGTCAACCCGAAGGACCAGCAGTTCCTGCCGGACGGCCTGGACTCGTCCGACATCGTCAAGGAGGGCAAGTAATGGCATCCGTCGCTACCCCAGCGGCTGGAACCGCGGAGCGCCCCGATGGTCGGCGCCCTGAGGACTTCCACGCAGGCCGCACGGTTGTGAAGTGGATCACGACGACCGACCACAAGGTCATCGGCAACCTCTACTTCATCACCTCGTTCATCTTCTTCCTCATGGGCGGCGCCATGGCGCTGGTCATCCGCGCTGAGCTGTGGGAGCCCGGCCTCCAGGTCGTGGACAACCCCGAGCAGTTCAACCAGATGTTCACCATGCACGGCACGATCATGCTGCTCATGTTCGCGACGCCGTTGTTCTCCGGCTTCGCCAACGCGCTCATGCCGCTGCAGATCGGTGCTCCCGACGTCGCCTTCCCGCGACTCAACATGTTCGCGTACTGGCTGTACCTCTTCGGCAGCCTCATCGCAGTCGGCGGCTTCCTGACGCCGCAGGGTGCGGCCTCGTTCGGTTGGTTCGCCTATGCGCCGCTGTCGAACTCGACGTTCAGCCCCGGCCTCGGTGGAAACCTCTGGGTTTACGGCCTCGCGCTGACCGGTTTCGCCTCGATCATGGGTGCGGTCAACTTCGTCACCACCATCGTGTGCATGCGTGCGCCGGGTATGACGATGTTCCGCATGTCGATCTTCACGTGGACGGTGCTCATCACCTCGATCCTCGTGCTCCTCGTCTTCCCGGTTCTCGCCGCCGCTCTGTTCGGCCTCGGCCTCGACCGCACGATGGGTGCGCACGTCTTCGACTCGGAGACCGCCGGTGCCATGCTGTGGCAGCACATGTTCTGGTTCTTCGGTCACCCCGAGGTCTACATCATCGCGCTGCCGTTCTTCGGCATCATCTCGGAGATCCTGCCGGTCTTCTCGCGCAAGCCGATCTTCGGTTACAAGACGCTCGTCTTCGCGACGATCGCCATCGCGGCGCTCTCGGTCTCGGTGTGGGCTCACCACATGTACGCCACCGGCCAGGTGCTCCTGCCGTTCTTCGCGGTCATGACGATGCTCATCGCCGTTCCGACCGGCGTGAAGTTCTTCAACTGGATCGGCACGATGTGGGGCGGTTCGCTCACCTTCGAAAACCCGATGCTGTGGGCCCTCGGTTTCCTCGTGACCTTCCTCTTCGGTGGTCTCACGGGTGTCATCCTCGCCAGCCCGGCGCTGGACTTCCACCTGTCCGACTCCTACTTCGTGGTCGCGCACTTCCACTACGTCATCTTCGGCACCGTGGTGTTCGCGATGTTCGCCGGCTACTTCTTCTGGTGGCCGAAGTTCACGGGTCGCATGCTCAACGAGACCCTCGGCAAGATCCAGTTCTGGATGCTCTTCGTCGGCTTCCACATGACGTTCCTCATCCAGCACGTCCTGGGTGTCGAGGGCATGCCGCGTCGTTACGCGGACTACCTGCCGGAAGACGGCTTCCAGTTCATGAACCAGGTCTCGACCGTCGGTTCGTTCCTGCTCGGCGCGTCGATGATCCCCTTCCTCTACAACGTGTACATCACGTGGAAGAAGGCGCCGATCGTCAGCGAGGACGACCCGTGGGGCTTCGGCGCGTCGCTCGAGTGGGCCACCTCGTGCCCGCCGCCGCGTCACAACTTCAACAGCATCCCGCGTATCCGTTCCGAGCGTCCGGCGTTCGACCTGCACCACCCCGAGGTCGGTGTCTTCTCGGTGCTGCCTTCGCCTGAGACGGTCAACCAGCTCGACCGAAAGGGCACCAACGCATGAAGACTTCGGCCAAGCTCTTCCTCTACCTCGGAATCTTCTACGTTCCGCTGATCTTCATCTACGGTCACTTCACGGAGTGGTCCGAGCCGGTCGGCGCCGTGGGTCTGGCCCTCAGCGCCGGGTTCGGCCTCATGATCGCGGGTTACTTCGCGATGACCGACCGCAAGATGGACCTCGACCCGAGCGACAAGCCCGAGGGCGAGATCAACGAGGTCTCCGGTGAGGTCGGCTTCTTCTCGCCGTACTCGTGGTGGCCGCTGTGGCTGGCCGCGTCGATTTCACTCCTCGCCCTCGGCCTGGCCGTCGGTTGGTGGATCGTCTTCGTCGCCGCTCCGCTGGTCGCCCTGGCCGTCGTCGGTTGGGTGTTCGAGTACTTCAGCGGAGAGCACGCGATCTGATCGCTTCCTCGCAAACGAAGGGCCGTACAGTTCTTAACTGTGCGGCCCTTCGGCATGCCTGGTCGCGCGAGCAAGTGTGAAGCGGCGTCGGCCTCGTACGAGCTGTGGGTTTGAGGTCAGAAGCGCGCTGAAGGGTGGCCTGCGAAATCTGACCAAAAACTTACCGTTCGTTTCGGCCACCTCGTGACGATGCCGGGTGAGACTCGACGAGTCCCATCAACTCGTGGAGGTTGTCATGTCCGAGCGGTTCACGCACCGTGAAGTCGGAGGAGATGCTGCGCCGCTCAACGGCGGCACTCCGAAGGGGAAGCGGCGAGGGCAGCCCGCGCCGGTAGCGCTGTGGGCCTCTGCCGCGCGCGGACGCGCTTTGGGCCGATGGGCGACGGCGTGCTGCGCTGCGGTGGTGCTCGCCGGGTGCAGTGGGGAATCGGCGCCGACCGCGTCAAGCGGGGACGTGGCACCGTCCGACATGTCTCGAATCGCCTCCGGAAACGCATCGTCCTCCAAGACGACCAGCGCACCATCGAGTACGTCATCGAACACGAATGGCCAGAGCCGTGAGTTCGTCGTCCCGGACGCAGCCAAGGCCCACACCCACGAAGGTGCCAAGGCTTATGCACGCTTCTACTTGGAGACGCTTGGGTCCTTGGACCGGACGCCGAGGACTGGGGTGATACCAAAGTTGTCGACTTCCGCGTGTACATCCTGCGCTAAACAAGAGGAGACCATCGCCTCCTTCGTCAAGACCAATAAGCGGGTAGAAACCAAAGACTTCAAGATTGGTTCGACCACGGTCCGCCCGGACTCGACGGAGGATTCCGTAGTCATCCAGGTCCGACACTCTGATGGGGGCGCTACCGAGTTCACTCGAGGCAAGAAGACTGCTAACTTCCCGCCGACGAATAGCCATATCGAGGTACGAACGGACTGGGACGGCAGGTCCTGGAAGGTGGGTGAGCAGGGAGTTGTCGCGGACTAGTCGTGTTCTCATACTGGGGGTTATGGGCGGGAGCCTGACCCTTTCAGCCGGTGCGGCTAACTCCGAAGCCGCTGAGGGGTGCCAACGGGCACAGGTCGCCTGTACGGGGCGCGGTGGGGTCACCGTGGTTGTGAAGGTGCCCGGTTCCACTCGCTCCGGAGCTCTCGCACCCCGAAAATCTGCCTCCCGGGTGGCGGTTGCTCGTCGACCGGGAAAGGCCACGCCTATCGTTCGGGCTGCGTCTAACCTGCCAAGAGGAGGACCTATGTGGCGCGCCTTAGATGCGCCGCTTGGTGAGGGCACAACCGACGGCCTCCCCATGATCGCTCAGGACCCGTGCGCTGTAGCTGATGGCGTGGCGAAGTATTCATGCGTCCGTACGAGGATGAGCGGCGTTGAGGCGGGCGTTGACTTCGCTGCGCCTGCGGTGCCCGCTGCCGCACCTCAGGGCGAGACAGTCACCCAGGTGGCTGTTCCGACCTACACGCCGGAAGAGGCTGCTGCTCAAGCCTGGACCACGCAGATCTTCACGAAGCCGGGCGTGGACATCCAGCCCGTCGGCAACACGACTCTGACTGGTCTGCCGACCTACTTCCGTGCCGCCTTCGGAGCCGAGGGGCTCGCACCGGGGGAGAGCGTCACGACGACGGTCCTCGGTCACACGGTGACCATCCGTCCTGCCAGCGCTCTCTACACCTACCACTACGGCGACGGAACGAGTCACGGACCCACCCCCGATGCCGGCGGCGTCTACCCCTCAGGTGCGGTGACGCACACCTACGCTCGCAAGGGCGTCGTCAACACTCGCATCGATGTGACGCTGACCGGGGAGTTCAGGATTGGCGGGGGAGCGTGGCAACCCATTCCTGGTTCGACGACGGTGGCGGGAACCCCAGAACAACTCACCGTCGCCGTTCTTCAGTCCCGTCTGCATCACTGAGACTTATCGCAGACGAAGGAGGGCCCGATCGGCTGTTGCCGATCGGGCCCTCCTTCGTGTGGTGCAGCGAACTGACTCAGCGCTGACCCGTCTCCTCGGAGCCACCGTGAAGTTCACCGACGAACTCATCGGACTTCGCGTCCTCGAGGACCGCAGCCTCAAGCTCGTCGTGGTCACCGTGGTGGTGAGCCGCTTCGAGCTCCGCAGGCGTGACGGGGGCGATGCGGTCACGGAAGTAGAAGTTGGTCCAGCGGTTGCGACGCTTCGCCTTCTTCAGCTCCTTGCCCTCAAGGCCGGAGGTGTCGATGTTGCTCGGGGCCTGAGCCTCGTAGCCGACCAGACGCCAGCGGGTGAACTCGTCGACCTCCTCGTGCGCCTCGAAGAAGCGGCCCTCGGGGGTGCGGACGATGCGACCCGACTCACGGCCGTGCAGCACGAGGTCACGGTCGTGACGCTGCAGGCTGAGGCAGATGCGCTTCGTCACCCAGAAGGCGATGATCGGGCCGAAGATCACGAGGAAGCGGAACAAGTACGTGATGTCGTTGATCGACATGTGCAGCTTGATCGCCATGATGTCGTTACCGGCCGCGAACATGAGCACCGCGTAGAACACCGCGAAGCCCATACCGATGGCGGTGCGCGTCGGAGCGTTGCGCGGACGGTCGAGCACGTGGTGCTCGCGCTTGTCGCCGGTGACCCAGTTCTCGATCCACGGGTAGATCGCGATCATGCCGAAGAAGATCGGCAGCAGGGCGATCGAGCCCGGGAAGATGTTCATGCTCCAGGTGTGGCCGAGAGCGACGAACTCGAGGAAGCCGGGAAGCAGTCGCAGCGCACCGTCGGCGAAGCCCATGTACCAGTCAGGCTGCGAACCGGCGGTCACCTGCGTCGGCTCGTACGGACCGTACGCCCAGATGGCGTTGATGCCGACGAGGCTCGAGATGAGAGCCGTGATGCCGAAGACGATGAAGAAGAAACCGCCGGCCTTGGCCATGTACACCGGCATGAGCGGGAAACCCACGACGTTCTTGTCCGTGCGACCCGGGCCGGGGTACTGCGTGTGCTTGTGCACGACGAGCAGGATGAGGTGAGCCGCGAGCAGCGCCACCATGATGGCCGGGATGAGCAGGATGTGCAGCGAGTAGAAGCGGGGGATGATCATCTCGCCGGGGAAACCGCCGCCGAACAGACCGTACGAGATGTACGTACCGACGATCGGCGTGGAGAGGATGAAGCCCTGCATCGCTCGGATACCCGTACCGGACAGGAGGTCGTCCGGGAGGGAGTAGCCCATGAAGCCCTCGATGATGGCCAGCATGAACAGCAGGGTTCCGATGACCCAGTTGATCTCACGCGGCTTGCGGAAAGCACCCGTGAAGAACACGCGGAACATGTGCATCATGATCGACACGACGAACAGCAGAGCCGCCCAGTGGTGGAGCTGACGGATCAGCAGACCACCGCGGATGTCGAACGAGATGTCGAGGGTCGAGGCGAACGCCTCGGACATCTGGATGCCCTGCAGCGGCACGTACGAGCCGTTGTAGGTGGTGTGGCCCATCGACGGCACGAACCAGAACGTGAGGAACGTACCGGTGATGAGCAGGATGATGAAGGAGTACAGCGCGACCTCACCGAGCATGAAGCTCCAGTGATCCGGGAAGACCTTCTTCATGAGGAAGCGCACGCCCTTGGCGGCGCCGCTGCGCTCGTCGATCCAGTTCGACACACCCGCCAGGCCGCCCTTGGGGTCCTGACGCTGCGTCGTCGGAGCGTGCGAGTCGCGCGCGGAAGCAGCGGTGCTCACGACTTGAGTTCCTTCCCGTTGTCTTCCCAGAAGCTCGGTCCGACCGGGCGCTTGAAGCCCTGGTCAGCCACGAGGTAGCCCTCGTCGTCGACAGAGATCTTCAGCTGCGGCAGCGGGCGCTTGGCCGGGCCGAAGATGACCTTGCAGTCGTCCGTCATGTCGAACGTGGACTGGTGGCAGGGGCAGAGCAGGTGGTGCGTCTGCTGCTCGTAGAGGCCCACCGGGCAACCCACGTGCGTGCAGATCTTGGAGTAGGCGACGATGCCGTCGACACCCCACTGACGCTGACGCTCCGACTTGATCTTGGCCTCGTCGAGACGGACGAGGATCACGGAGGCCTTCGTCTTCTCGTTGAGAGGGTGCTCGGTGTCGTTGACACCCTCGGGCAGGACGTGGAAGACCGAGCCCAGCGTCACGTCGGACGCGCGGATGGCGGTGCCTTCCGGGTCACGCATGAGACGACGGCCGCGCCCGTTGATCTTCGTGTCCCACATCGTCTTGACAAGGTCGAGCTTCGGCATCGGGCCCAGGCCACCGAGGAGGGGGAGGGCGACCGGCACGGCGAACAGGCCGAGCGCGCCACCGAGCGTCCACTTCAGGAGCGGGCGACGCTTGAGCTGAGCAGCCTCGGCGCCACCGGTCATGATGTTGGCGGCGGCTTCCCAGGCCTCGTCGTCCGACTTCAGCTCGTGACGCTCTTCGATGACCTCTTCGTCCGGCATGATCGTCTTCGCCCAGTGGACGGCACCGAGGCCGATACCGAGCAGCGACAGCGCCAGCGTGAAGCCGAGAACGAAGTGAAGCGCCTTGGTCGGGCCGACGAACGGGATCGTCATGACCGAGTTCTTGTCGATCGCGAAGTAGGCCACGACGAACAGCACCGTGGCGAGCATCGACATGATGAACAGGGTTGCGACCTGACGCTCGGACCGCTTGGCAGCAGCCGGGTCCTCGTCACCGAGACGGTGGACGTGCGCCGGGAGGCCGGGGTTCTCGAAGCGGTCGGGAAGTGCGCCCGTGCCCTCGATGTGCCCGTCGTTCAGGCTGACCGGAGCGTAGTCCGACGAGCCCTCACCCGGGTGCGCCGAAGCGCCGGATTCATTCATGTTCTTGCGATTCCTGTCTGACGAGTCAGATCCGAAACGGGGAAACTTCATCAGGCCGCCTTACGTCCGAGCCACACGGCCACACCGATGCACAGGCCGATACCGAACGTCCAGGCGAACATGCCCTCCGTCACCGGGCCGAGAGCACCGAGGTTGTGACCGCCCTCAGCAGGGTCGTTCTCGACGTGCTTGAGGTAGGTGATGATGTCCTTCTTGTCCTGCGGCGAGAGGTTGGTGTCGTTGAACACCGGCATCGACTGCGGGCCCGTGACCATGGCCTCGTAGATGTGCTTGCCGCTGACCGACATCAGGGTCGGGGCGTACTTGCCTCGCGTCAGGGCGCCGCCCTGGCCGGAGGCGTTGTGGCACATGGCGCAGTTGACGCGGAAGAGCTCGCCACCCTTGGCAGCGTTGCCGCCCGGGGTCGTGTACTCCTTCTCCGGAACGCTCGGGCCGGGGCCCAGGCTCTGGACGTAGGCAGCCATCTGCGCGATCTGCTCGTCCGAGAACTGGACGTTGTTGCGCTGGGCCTGCGTGTTCGGAGCCGCGAGCGGCATGCGGCCGGTGCCGACCTGAAAGTCGACCGACGCAGCGCCGACGCCGACGAGCGACGGGCCGGAGGTGGTGCCGGTGGCGTTGGTGCCGTGGCAGGTGGAGCAGTTCGAGAGGAACAGCTGCTTACCGGCCTTGACGTCCTCGGCGCTGGCGCCGGCAGCCTTGGCGGTCTTGGGCGCGAACGCGGCGTAGAGGCCACCGGTCACCACGAGGGCGAGAAGCAGCACGACGAACAGGGCAGCCGGGTGTCGGCGGCGGGCGGCGAGAGTGCTCACGAGAACATCCTGTCGGCGGTCGGGAAAATGATGCGGCGCGGTTCGTGGCGCATTACTTCAGGAGGTAGATGGTGGCGAACAGTGCGATCCAGACGACATCGACGAAGTGCCAGTAGTAGGACGTGACGATGGCGCCGGTGGCCTGGTGGTGGCTGTAGTTCTTCGACGTGAAGGTACGGCCGATGATCAGCAGGAAGGCCAGGAGACCCAGGGTCACGTGGATGCCGTGGAAGCCGGTGGTGATGTAGAACATCGAACCGTAGGCGTCACTGTCGAGCGAGATGCCCGCCTCGTGGAGCTCGGAGTACTCCAGCACCTGGCCGGACACGAAGATCGCGCCGAACAGGTAGGTGAGGGAGTACCACTCGCGCATGCCCCACTTGCCGACCTCGAGAAGCTTGCCCGTGCGGTGCGGGATGCCGTGCTCGGCCTTGAACACGCCGAGCTGACACCACACGGACGAGATCACGAGGACCGTCGTGTTGATGGCCGCGAACGTGACATTGAGGTGATGCGTGCGGTCATGCCACAGGTCACCTGCCACGGAGCGGATCGTGAAGTACATCGCGAACAAGCCGGCAAAGAACATGAGTTCGCTTCCGAGCCACACCATCGTGCCAACGGCAGTCAGGTTGGGTCGGGTCGCCGGTCCGTGCCCGGCGGGGATGCCGTGTTCGCTCGTCTGAGCTGTAGTTGCGGTCGCCACCCGGACATTATGTCCTGCCCATTCCCCGATCGCGCACGCGGCCCCCCGAAGAGACACACTTTTGTTACTTCCGCTGTGAGAGCACTGGGTTTCGCACGGGTTCGAGCTGTGGGTGTGATGCGCGTCGTTCCGCGCATCGGGAGGCGGCACAGGGTGAGTCGGCGGCGGGCCTAGAGTTGGGGAGAACCCGTCGTCCGACACCAGCGAGGTATCGCAATGCAGTGGCCGCAACTCGTCTCACATCTCGTGCGAGGTGAGGACCTCAGCTATGAGCAGGCTCGCGGGGCCATGGGCGCGATCATGTCCGGGGAGGTCTCGCCCGTCCGGATGGCTGCCTTCCTCGTGGCTCTTCACTCCAAGGGCGAGACCGTGCAGGAGCTTCAGGGCCTCGCGGACGTCATGGTCGAACACGCGCGCGCTCTCGAGGTGCCGGGCCCGACGCTCGACATCGTCGGCACCGGTGGCGACATGGCACACACGGTGAACATCTCGACGATGGCGTCCCTCGTCTGTGCCGGCGCCGGGGTGCGAGTGGCCAAGCACGGCAACCGGGCCAGTTCCAGTTCGACGGGCACCGCGGACGTCCTGGAGGCTCTCGGCGTCGATCTCACGACGGAGCCCGAGCGTCTGCAGGCCGAAGCGCTCGAGGCCCCCATGACCTTCCTCTTTGCGCAGCTTTTCCACCCCGCCATGCGTCACGCGGCGACGACACGCCGTGAACTCGCCGTTCCGACGGCCTTCAACTTCCTCGGTCCGCTGACCAACCCTGCGCGCCCTGCCGTGGCCGCGGTCGGGTGCGCGAACAAGGCGATGGCCCCGGTCATGGCGGGCGTGTTTGCCGAGCGAGGCACGGATGCGGCCGTGTTCCGCGGTGACGACGGACTCGACGAGCTCACCTTGGCCACGACCTCGACGGTGTGGTGGGTGTTCGACGGCGCGGTGGAGGAGCACGTGCTCGGACCGCAGGACGTCGGGCTCGAAACGGCACCGCTGGAAGCCTTGCGAGGAGGCCAGGCGGACGAGAACGCCGAGGTCGTGCGCCGTCTGCTGGCCGGCGATCACGGTCCGGTGCGTGACGCCGTCCTGTTCAACGCGGGGCTCGCGTTGGCCCTGACGGAGCAGCAGGCGAGCGGTGAGCGCTTCGGTGGACGTGGCGATCTTGCCGAGGCGGTGCGAGCCGGCGTCGCCCGGGGCGCAGAGGCCATCGACTCCGGTGCTGCTGCCCGAGTTCTCGACGGTTGGGTCGAACGTTCCCGCTCGGCGTCGCGCTGACGATGGCTACGGTGTACCCGTGATCACCGCAATTGTTCTCATCGAAGCCGAGGTCTCCCGCATCCCCGAGGTGGCCGCGGAGCTGGCCGATCTCGACGGCGTCGACGAGGTGTACTCCGTGACAGGCGGCGTCGACCTCATCGCCATGGTGCGCGTTCCCTCCTACGAGGACCTCGCGCCCGTCATCTCCGATCGCATCAACAAGGTCACCGGCGTGACGGGCACGGACACGCACCTCGCGTTCCGCACCTACTCCAAGCACGACCTCGAGGCCGGTTTCGATCTCGGCCTCGACGGCTGAGAACCCGTCACGAAGCGCGCTCGTCCTCCCACGCGAGTTCGCGAGCGCGCTCGACGAGGGGATCGAGCCGTGACAAGGCGCCGCCGGCACCGCCCACGGGGCTGACCCACGGGAGATTCGAGTCGACCACGCGGGTTCCGGGGCGCTCGAGCCAGCGCAGCACGACGTCGGTCTCCTCTGGGAGTGTCTCGTCGGTGGGCGACACCGCTTCGGCGAAGAGGGCGAGTGACTCGATGACCGGGCGCGGATCTTCGCCGCGATTCGCGTGTGCCGACCCGGCTAGTCGCCCGTATCGGACGACGGCGAACTCCCAGCCTCCGGCGGCGCGTGGCCGCGCAGCGACGAAGTGGGGGTTCTCGACGAGCGGGGCGCGCCGCTGGTGACGATCGGTGCCGCGCAGCATCTCCACGAGGGCGTCGCGCGTGGCGCGGGCCTCTTCGAAGCGTTCGTCCGTGGCCAGGCGAGCGAGACGTCGTTCGAGATCGGAGACGAGCGTCGAGGTGCCGGACTCGAGCTCCTGGCGCAGCGCCGTCACGATCGGCGCGTAGGCCTCCGGTGTGAGTTCGCCGAGGCAGGGGGCATCGCATCGGTCGATCTCGGCGAGAACGCACGGGGGCGCGCCCTTGCTCGAAATCGGTTGAGTGCACTGGCGGATCCGGCGCACGTCGTGGATGGCGTCACGCGCGGCGCCGGCCGCGGTCTTCGATCGGAACGGGCCCACGTAGAGGGCCTCGTCGTCGCGTCGGGAACGGACGACGGACAAGCGGGGGAAGCGCTCGTCGGTGACCTTGAGCCATGCGGCCTTCTCGGGCCGGGCGGAGCGCCGATTGAAGCGAGGGCGGAACTCTGCGATCAATCGGATCTCGCGCACATGAGCTTCGAGCGCGGTGGCGCAGGGGATCGGCGTGACGGTGTGCGCGAGGTCGACCATGAGGCCCATTCCGCGCCGCTTCTCGGACGCCGTGAAGTAACTCTTGACTCGACGTTTAATGTTTCCCGACGTGCCGACGTAGAGCGGAACGCCCTGCTCGTCCTTGAAGACATAGACGCCCGGCGCCTCGGGTAGGCCGTCGGCCATCGTCGCGCGACGGCGACGCGCAGCGGGCACCTTGGCGCCGAAGACGATGAGATCCTCACGGGACGTCACACCGAGTGAGCCAGCGCGGGCGAGGAGAGCGTGCAGCACGTCGACCGTGGCTCGCGCGTCGGCGAGAGCGCGGTGATTGGGCGTCGTGTGAGCACCGAAGTGTGCGGCCAGGGTTCCGAGGCGATGGTTGCGCACCTCCTCGCGTGGGACGAGGGCGCGAGCGAGCTTCACCGTGTCGACGACGTCGGGGGCCGGCCAGTCGATGGCGTGGCCGGCGCACGCCGCCTTGAGGAAACCGACATCGAATCCGGCGTTGTGGGCCACGAGAACGCTGTCATGTCCGAGGAACTCGAGGAAGGCCGGCAGAACCCCCGCGATGCGTGGGGCGTCGTACACCATACTCGTCGTGATGCCGGTGAGTCGCTGGATCTGGACGGGGATCTCATGGCCGGGGTCGACCAGCGTGGCGAACTCTCCCAGGATCTCGCCGCCGCGCACCTTCACGGCGCCGATCTCGGTGATGCCCTCGGCTTCGGGGCGCCCGCCCGTCGTCTCGAGATCGACCACGACGAACGTCACGTCGACGAGGGGCGTGCCGAGGTCACTGAGCGACGTCTGCACGCCCGTCTGCGCTGTCGAGATCTCCATGCTCCGCACGGTAGATGCCGGCACCGACAACCCCTTGCTCCTCGAGGCTCAATGGCGCCGGCCAACGGGCGAATTCCGCTGAATGGCGGGGTTGTCGGTACCCGCACCTACCGTCGTCGTCACAAGCCGATCGCATGGGCGAACGGCCGCGAGAACCAACCGAAGGGGGCATCATGCTCATCTCGTGCAACTCCTGCCCGGTGCGGGGTCGCGCTTGCGACTCATGCGTGGTCACGACCTTCCTCGGGCTGCCCGAACCGGCCCTCGGCGAACCCGAGTGGGAGGCCGAGGACCACCGGGTGCTCGACACCCTGTGCGCCTCCGGCCTCGTGTCCGCCCACGACGCGGCGGACGCGCGTCTCGAGCGCGCGCCGTTCGGTCTTCAGGTGGCCGTCTGAGACGCGCCCTCTAGGGTTGGCGCATGCCGTCCCGCCGCCGCGTTCTCGGGTTGCTGCCCGTCGTCCTCGCCGCGGCATGCTCTGGTGGCGACGGTGACGCTCGCGACGCGGAGTCGCCGTCGGGGTCAGGAGGCGGTTCGTCGAGGCAGACGATGCGCCTCGAGACGCCGCTCAGCTCGATCGACCTGTCGGTGACCGAGGGAAGCGCATCGGAGTGGGCGGATCGTGTGAAGCGTGCGGCAGGCGACGTGGCCACGATCTGGGGTAAGGCCCAGGGGAGCGTGAAGGTCGCGGTCGTCGACGATGCCGCCTTCGCCGCGGCTGCTGACGGGCTCGACGGTTCGACGGCAGCCGTGACGACGAGCGACGGGCGCGTGCTCGTCTCGCCCAGCGCGGCGAGCTCGCTGACCGACATCGGGCGACAGGTCGTCATTGCCCACGAACTGGCGCACGTGCGGTTGCGGCACTTCGGTTCCGATCGCACAGCGCTTTGGCTCAAGGAGGGTGCTGCGGAGTGGACCGCAACCCCTGATCAGGCGCCGAGGCTCCCCGCGCGTTGGCCGAATCTTGCGGCAGCCCACAACGCGCGGCAGGAACACTTCACCGGTCCACCGCCGGCGCAGCAGTTCCAGCGTGACGCCCGCCTGGGGTACGAGTGGTCCGCGGCCTACGTCACCTACCTGGCCGACGTCGCGGGTGCGCCCGCGCTCAAGCGCCTCGTGCAGTCGCGCTCGGACGAGGAGCATGCCAGCTCATCGGCCCGACAACTCCTCCCCGACAGTGCCGAGTCGTTCGCCGCATGGCTGGATCGGGCGCTGAACTCCGGTAGCTGAGGCGCGAACCGCCGAGGCGGGCTCAGGCGTAGAGCTCGTCGACCTGCTCGGCGAAGTCCTTGAGCACGACGTGACGCTTCACCTTGAGCGACGGTGTGAGGTGCCCTGAAGCCTCCGTGAGGTGTTCCGGCAAAACCGTGAACTTGCGGATCGACTCCGCGCGCGACACGAGTTGGTTGGCCTTGTCGACCGCAGACTGCAGCGCTTCGAGCACCTCGGGGCGCGTGCGTGCCTGCTCGGGGTCGAGGTCGGCGACGCCGTGCTCGTTCGCCCACGCTGGCAGCGCCTCCTCGTCGAGGGTGAGCAGCGCCGTGATGAACGGGCGGCCGTCACCGACGACGACGGCTTCGGCCACGAGGGGATCGGAGCGCAGGGCGTCCTCGAGGCGCGACGGGCTGACGTTCTTGCCGCCCGCGGTCACGATGAGGTCCTTCTTGCGGCCGGTGATCGTGAGGTAACCCTCCTCGTCGAGCGAGCCGAGATCGCCCGTGCGGAACCACCCGTCGACCTTCGCCTCTGCGGTCGCGTCAGGGTTGCCCAAGTACTCGCGGAAGACGTTGATGCCCTTGACGAGCACCTCGCCGTCCTCGGCGATCCGCAGGCAGACGCCAGGGCATGCCGGGCCGACGGTGCCGATCTTGAGTCGCTCCGGCGGGTTGACCGACGCCGGTGCTGTCGTCTCCGTCAGGCCGTAGCCCTCAAGGACGGGAAGGCCGATGCCGTTGTAGAAGTGGGCGAGGGAGGCGTCCAAAGGCGCGCCACCGGAGATCGAGTACCGGAGCTCGCCGCCGAACGCCGCGCGCAGCTTCGCGTAGACAAGACGATCGAAGACCGCGTGCTTGGCCCGAAGGAGCAACGAGGGGCGCCGTCCCGCGTTCGTGGCCTGGCTGTACTTCGTCGCGACGTCGGCGGCGGTGTCGAACACGCGACCCTTGCCGTCAGAGACAGCGCGCTGACGCGACGCGGCGAACACCTTCTCGAACACCCGCGGCACCGCGAGCAGGTACGAGGGGCGGTAGGTCCCGAGGTCGTCGACGAGGGTGGTCATCGACGTGTGCCCCAAACGGGTTCCGGAGGCGATCGCCACGTACTGGATGAGGCGCGCGAAGACGTGCGCGAGCGGCAGGAACAGCATCGTGCCGTTGTTGTCCTCGCCGTTGACGAGCGCGTCCATCCGGGCCAGGGCGTTCTGCGACAGCGCAACGAAGTTGCCGTGCGTCAGCACGCAGCCCTTCGGGCGGCCGGTCGTGCCGGAGGTGTAGATGATCGTCGCCATGCTCTCGGCGTCGAGGCTGTCGCGTCGTGCGCGCATCTCGGCATCACTGACATCGCCGGCACCCTGACGCAACTCGTCGAGGTGTCCGCCGTCGATCTGCCAGACGTCACGCAGGGCCGGGCACTCGTCGCGGACCGTGGCGATGCTGCGGGCCATGTCGACGTCCTCGACGATGGCGGCGATCGAGCCGGAGTCGCGAAGGATCCAGGAGATCTGGTCGGCCGACGACGTCTCGTACACCGGCACGACGACGGCGCCGGCAGTGAGCAGTGCGAGGTCGACGAGTGTCCACTCGTAGCGGGTGTGGCTCATGAGGGCGACGCGGTCGCCCGGTCGCACGCCCGACGCCATGAAGCCCTTGGCCAACTGCTCCACCTCGGCGAGGAACTCGCGGTGGGTGATCTCACGCCACGTGGCCCCCTCGCGCACGGCGTAGCCGACCTTGTCGCCTCGCTGCGTCGCGTTCGTCGTGAGCAACTGCGGAAGACTCGCTTCCTCGCGGACGGGAACGAGCAGAGGTTCGCAGCTCTCCTGCATGGCGACCTTTCGTCTGAGGCGTGGGGTGGCGGGGTGGACTGGCGTCCGAATGCCGCGCCCAGCCTAGCGGCTTGCTCGAAAGGTTCCGCGCGCATGCCCTACTGTCGCGACATGGGTGAGCACACGAACGCGACTCGGGTGATGTCGGCAGATCCGGAGACGGTGCTGGCCACCGTCGTCGACATCGAGGCCTACCCGAGGTGGACATCGCAGATCACACGGGCCGAGGTGTTCGCGTTGGATGCGGCGGGCATGCCGAGCGACGCAGAGCTGAGGATGGACGCCGGGCTGCTCAAGGACGTCCTCCGGCTGCGCTACCGCGTGACGAGGCGGGGCCCGGAAGCGGAGGTCGCGTGGACACTCGTCGCGGCGCAGCAGCTACGGAGCCTGGAGGGTTCGTACCGCATCGTGCCGGCGGCTCAGGGGTGCACCGTCACGTACACG
The DNA here is from genome assembly GCF_001021715.1 of Dermacoccus sp. PE3. Classification (NCBI taxonomy): domain Bacteria; kingdom Bacillati; phylum Actinomycetota; class Actinomycetes; order Micrococcales; family Dermacoccaceae; genus Dermacoccus; species Dermacoccus sp. PE3. Next base: position 282,474 of record NZ_LDCM01000002.1, read on the forward strand.
TTGAACGTTGATCCCGGCATTCCGATCATCACAGCACTACGCCGCAAGGCTGAGGCAACGGTCGTTTCGGTGGCGCTGGACGACTTGGCGCGTGAGGTCGAGCGCCGAAACACGGAAAGGACGCACCGCGAGTGACGGCGAGGCGATTTGGCCACCGTCGTGGAGCCGTTCAGGATTGGTGGCACGTGCGGTCGCCCGAGTGGCTCCGCGGGATGAAGGGCACAACGTGAGCGTGAGCATCGGTATCGACATCGGCGGAACGAAGATCGCCGGCGGTCTCGTCGACGCCGAGGGCCGACTCGTCGAGCAGGCACGCCGTGACACGCCCGCGCAGGACGCCGAGGCCATCATCACCGGCACGGTCGACCTCATCCGGGAGCTTGCCGAGAAGGCGCGAGCCCATGGTGACGAGACGCCCAAGGTGGGGGTTGCGTGCGCCGGTTACATCGATCGTGAGGGGGCGACGGTCCTTTTCGCACCGAACATCGCGTGGCGCCACGAGCCGCTGCGCGCCCAGCTCCAGGAGGCCACCGGTCACGACGTCGTCATCGAGAACGACGCCAACGCCGCCGGGTACGGGGAGTTCCGCTACGGCGGCGGCAAGAACGTCGACGACATGGTGATGATCACGCTCGGCACTGGTGTCGGCGGAGGCATCGTGCTCGGCGGCGAGGTCTTCCGCGGCAGCCACGGCGTCGGCGCCGAGATCGGCCACATGCGCGTCGTCCCGCACGGACACCTCTGCGGCTGTGGCAACCGAGGTTGCTTCGAGATGTACGCCAGCGGCAGCGCGCTCGTTCGCGACGCGCGGGCCCTCGTCGACGAGGGGACTCCGCAGGGAAAGCGTCTGCGTGAGTTGTGCGACGGCAAGCCGGAGAACCTCAAGGGCGTTCACGTGACGCAGGCCGCCCAGGAAGGTGACGAAGCGGCCGTGGCTCTGCTCGCCGAGATCGGACGCTGGCTGGGCGAGGGCGCCGCGTCGCTCACGGCGATTCTCGACCCGCAGCTCTTCGTCATCGGGGGAGGCCTCGCCGAGGCGGGCGACCTCGTCCTCGAGCCCGCACGCGTCGCGTTCGCCGAGGAGCTGACCGGCGGCGGGCACCGCCCCGCGGCTCGTTTCTGCGTCGCGACGCTCGGAAACGACGCAGGCGTCATCGGCGCCGCAGCACTGGCAAGGGAAGGACGCGCGTGAGTCTCGCGATCGGTATCGACATCGGCGGCACGAAGGTGGCCGGCGGTCTCGTCGACGAGGAGGGCAACGTCATCGCCCGCGCCCGTCGCGACACCCCACACCGCTCGACGAAGGCGGCGGTCGTCGAGGACTTGCTCGTCAGCGTCGTCGACGAGCTCGACGCCGTCGCGGAGCGCGACTCGCTCGGCGATGTATCCGCCGTCGGCATCGGCGCGGCCGGTTTCGTCGGAGCGGATCGCTCGACGGTCGTCTTCGCCCCGCATCTGTCGTGGCGCAACGAGCCGCTGCGCGAGAACTTGCGCGCGCGGTGCACGCACCCCGTCTTCGTCGACAACGACGCCAACACGGCGTGCTGGGCCGAGTGGCGCTTCGGTGCCGTGCGCGGTGAGAGCCACGTCGTCATGGTCAACCTCGGTACCGGCATCGGCGGTGCCGTGCTGTTCGACGGGGAGATCCAGCGCGGTCGGTACGGCATCGCGGGGGAGTTCGGCCACATGCAGGTCGTGCCCGGCGGCCTGCGCTGCGAGTGCGGAAACCGCGGCTGCTGGGAGCAGTATGCGAGCGGCAACGCGCTCGTGCGCGAAGCTCGCTCGCTGCTCGCCGCCGAATCGCCCATGGCTCACGACATCGCGGACACCCTCGGCGGCGACCTGACGAAGCTGACCGGTCCGATGATCACCGAGGCCGCCTCGGCCGGTGACGCCACCGCCGCGGAGCTTCTCGCCGAGATCGGCACGTGGCTCGGCACTGGCCTCGCCAACCTCGCCAGCGCGTTCGATCCGAGCGCCTTCGTCATCGGCGGTGGAGTCTCCGCCGCCGGTGACATGCTGCTCGGCCCGGCGCGTGAGGCCTTCCGCAAACAACTGCCCGGGCGCGGTTACCGCCCGGAGGCCCGCATCGCCCAGGCGCAACTCGGCAACGAGGCCGGCCTCGTCGGCGCCGCAGACCTCGCCCGCAGCGCCGTGAAAGGAAACGTGGCATGACGGTACGACTCATGAGCTACAACGTGCGGGGCCTCAAGGACGACCGGGCCGCGCTGCGCGAAGTCATCGAGCACGCGCGACCTGACGTGCTGTGCCTGCAGGAGATGCCGCGTCACCCGTTCTCGAACCACAAGGTCGCGGCCTTCGCCGAGAGCCTCGGCATGGTCTGGGGCGGCGGCAAGCGTCATCGCATGAGCACCGCGCTCATCACGTCGCCGCGCGTCGAGGTGCGTCGCAGCGGTCACGGCCTGTACTCCGTGCCGCGTCCGCAGGAGCCGCGCGGTTACGCATGGGCGGAGGTGGCGTTGCCAGGTGAGAAGCCGTGGGTCGCGATCAGCACGCACCTGTCGCTCTACGGAGCGTTGCGCGGTGGACACGCGCGTGAACTGCTCGGCGACGAGACCCTCGACCACACGTTGCCGTGGGCGATCGCCGGCGACTTCAACGAGCTCGAGAACGGCCCCGCCGGGCGCGAGTTCAAGCATCACGGCCTGCTCGACGCGGGCCCGCGCATCAACACGTTCAACGCGGCCGACCCGCACAAGCGCATCGACTTCATCTACGCCTCGCCGCAGCTGACGCTGACGGCCGTCGACATGTCCGCGGTCGAAGAACAGATGAAGGTCGCGACCGACCATCGCCCGCTCGTCGTCGACGCCGTCGTCGCCTGACGAGCCTCAGACGCGCGCCCCGTCGTCGTCATCGTCCTCGTCGCGTGACTTCGGCTGTCGGGCCACGGCCATGACGAAGCCGGCTGCGGTGATGAGCGCGGCGAGGCTCCACCACAGCGTTGCGGCGTTGCGGTCGAAGAAGAGCAGGTAGAGCAGCCACAACGGGCCCAGCACGAGGCAGCACAACATGACGATCGTTGCCGGGTCGTCGCTGTCGAGGGGCGTCGGCTCGGGTGGGACGAAGTCGTCGTCGTCCTCGAGTTCGGGAGCGTCCTCGAGAGGTCGATTCGTGTTCAGGTTCGGCAGCGAGGGCGCGTCGTCACGCAGCCGCCACTGGTCACGGAAACCCGGAACGGGGGAGTCGTCGTCCGTGGCCGACGACGACGCGCTGTCGCCGCGCGAGTTGTCCTTGGGTGGCTCGGCAAAGCCGTGGTCGAACCGGTGGCGACTCGCCGGGGGCATCTCATGAGGTTCGTCGCCAGAGGAATCCGACTGCGGCCGCAGGCTCTTGGCGATGGCCTCGAACTCCGCGTCCCAGTCGCGGGCCTCGTCGGGCTGCCGGTTCGTCATCGAACGCGGTTGCGGCGCGCGGGCGCAGCGCTGCCACGGAGATCGTCGAGGTGCATGCCCACATCCTGGCACGAGAGGGGCAACGCCGCGGCCCGGACAGGCTACGCGTCATAGATCACACCGACTAGAGTGACATCGGATTCTCACGCCCAACAGGAAGTTCTCCCGTGCTCTACTGGCTCCTCAAGCGAGTTCTCGTCGGCCCGGCGCTGCGAACGGTGTTCCGCCCGACCGTCGAAGGGCTCGAGCACGTCCCGGATTCGGGGCCTGCGATCCTCGCCATCAACCACCTGTCGTACTCCGACTGGCTCTTTCTGCCGCTCGTGCTCGACCGTCGCGTGACGTTCGTCGCCAAGTCCGAGTACTTCACCACGCCCGGCGTCAGGGGCCGCATGCAGAAGAGCTTCTTCTCGGGCACGGGCCAGGTGCCGATCGACCGCACGAGCGGTTCGGCGGCCGCGGGGGCACTCGCGACGGGCAAGCGGATCCTCGCTGAGGGCGATCTGTTCGGAATCTTCCCCGAGGGCACGCGTTCGCCGGACGGCCGCCTCTACAAGGGCAAGACGGGCGTGGCCCGGTTGGCGCTGGAAAGTGGCGCGCCGGTCATCCCAGTGGCACTCATGGACACCGACACGGTGGCCCCTCCCGGTGAGAAGTTCGGTCGTTACGCGCAGCCGCACGTGCGCTTCGGTGTTCCGCTCGACTTCTCGCGCTTCGAGGGTATGAGCGCCGACCGTTTCGTCCTGCGTTCGATCACCGACGAGATCATGTACGAGCTCATGCTCCTGTCGGGCCAGGAGTACGTCGACGAGTACGCCGCGTCGCGCAAGAAGTCCGTTGCCGAGAAGGCTCGCACCATCGGTGAGGGCGCGGTTCACGTGGCCAAGGAGATCCAGGGCAGCGCCACCTCCGTCATCGAGGACGCCGCCTCACGCCTGCCGCGCAAGAGCAGCGACGCCGACAAGGGCAAGAACGCGGACGCAGCCGCGTCAGCAGAAACCCCCGACTCCACCGGCGACGTGACCACGGAGGCGATTCAGCCGGTGGCCGAGGCGCCGGGTGAGGAAGCGAGCGAGCGCTCCTGACTCCGTCTCAGCAAAAGGGCTGAGATGCGCAGGATTGGACAGGGGTCATAGGCTTCGGAGGGTGAGTACCACCCCCGAAACCCAGACCATTTCGACTACGACCCGTCCCGTGGGCCTCGACTGGCCGGAGCTTCCGGCGAAGCAGCAGCCCACGTGGCCCAACGACGGCTCGCTCGAACGTGTTTCGGAGACCCTGGCCAGCTATCCGCCGCTCGTCTTCGCGGGCGAGTGTGACGATCTGCGCACCCGTCTGGCCGCCGCAGCCCGCGGCGAGGCCTTCGTCCTGCAAGGTGGCGACTGCGCGGAGATGTTCGCCTCGGCCACGGCCGACAACATCCGCGACCGCATCAAGACGATCCTCCAGATGGCGGCCGTCCTCACGTACGGCGCGAGCACGCCGGTCGTGAAGCTGGGCCGCATCGCTGGCCAGTTCGCGAAGCCGCGCTCGAAGGACACCGAGACCCGTGGCGACGTCACGCTCCCGGCCTACCGCGGTGACATGGTCAACGACTTCGCCTTCACCGAGGATGCTCGTCGTCCGAACCCGGACCGTCTGCTCCAGGCGTACAACACGAGCGCGGCCACGCTGAACCTCGTGCGAGCCTTTACGCAGGGCGGTTTCGCCGACCTGCGCAACGTGCACGAGTGGAACAAGGGCTTCATCGCCAACGCCGCGAACTCGCGCTACGAGAAGACGGCCAAGGACATCGACCGGGCGATGCGGTTCATGGCGGCCTGTGGTGCCGACTTCGACGCCCTCAAGGCGGTCGACTTCTTCTCCAGCCACGAGGCGCTGCTGCTCGACTACGAGCGTCCGCTGACGCGCACCGACTCCCGTTCGGGCCGCCCGTACGCCACGTCGGGACACATGCTGTGGGTCGGTGAGCGCACCCGCGAGATCGACGGCGCCCACATCGACTTCATCAGCCGTATCTCGAACCCGGTCGGCATGAAGGTGGGTCCCAAGGCCGACCCGGACGACCTGCTGCGCATCATCGACAAGATCGACCCCGAGCGTGAGCCGGGCCGTCTGACGTTCATCACGCGCATGGGTGCGGGCACGATCCGCGAGGTTCTGCCGCCCATCGTCGAGCGTCTCAAGGCCGAGGGCGCCACGCCGTTGTGGATCACCGACCCGATGCACGGCAACACGTTCGAATCCTCCAGCGGCTACAAGACGCGTCGTCTCGACGACGTCGTCGACGAGGTCCGTGGCTTCTTCGAGGTGCACGAAGCGGCCGGCACGGTGCCGGGCGGCCTGCACGTCGAGCTCACGGGCAACGACGTCACGGAGTGCCTCGGCGGCAGCGTCGAGGTGCGTGACGAAGACCTCGAGAGCCGTTACGAGTCGGCGTGCGACCCGCGCCTCAACCACCAGCAGAGCCTTGAGCTCGCCTACCTGGTGGCCGAGATGCTGGGTGCACGCAACGCCTGAGCAACGACCGCTTCACGCCGAACGGCGCTCGCCCCGACGAGGGGCGAGCGCCGTTCGGCGTTTGTCGAGGAGCCGCCTCAGAAGTTCAGCGTGACAGTGGAGCCCTTGGGCGCCTGCTTGCCGGAGCCGCCCTCGGGCGACTGGCTGGAGACGGTGCCGTCGAGGAGATCGTCGAGCCACGAGCCGCCGTCGACGTCGAATCCGGCGTCCTCGAGCGTGCGGCGGGCATCGGCTGCGCTCATGCCGACGACATTCGGGACGTCAACCATCTCGGGTCCCTTGGACACGGTGAGCGTGACGGTGCTTCCTGCCCGCGCGGTCGTGCCGCTGCTCGGGTCGGTGGAGACGACCTTGCCCGACTCGATGTCCGGGTCGTAGTCCTCCGTTGTCGTCACGGAGAAGCCGAGCGCCTCCAACTGACGCTTCGCATCGTCCTCGGACGATCCGGAGACATCGGGGACGTCGACCTCGGCCGGTCCGTCGCTCACGTTGAGGGTGATCGGGGTGTCGTGACGCACGCGGCTGCCACCTGCGGGGTTGGTGCCGACGACCTTGTCCTTCTCGATGTCGGAGTGTTGCTTCTCGACGCGAGCGACCTTGAACCCCTTGCTCTCCAAGGTCTTGCGCGCGTCGTCCTGCGTGGCGTTCGCGGTATCTGGGACGTCGACCATGCGGGGGCCGGTGCTGACCCAGAGCGTCACATCGCTCGTCGGACGGCGCGACGCTCCGCTTTCGGGTGTCGTGCGCACAGCCCGCCCCGTGGGCACAGTGTCGGACTCGGTGGTGCGGACCTTGACGTCGAAGCCTGCGTTCCGCAGGGTCGAAACGGCCTGACCTTGAGCTTGACCCTGAACCTTGGGGACGGTGCGCGGGCCGAGGGGGCCGACGGTGAACGCGATGGCCGCCACGACGGCGACGACGAGTGCGGCGACGGTGAGCACCCAGGGCCACCAACGGCGCGGGCGCTCGTTCTCGACGACGGTGGCGCGGCTCGGGAGGGCCGTCGTCGACTGGGGGCCGTATTGGCGGGTGACGAGCGGGGAGTCGGGAGCCTCGGCTGCAGAGGAGGCTCGGGCGACCGGCGCGGTCGTACCGTCGGCGGCCGCGGAGACGCGGGTGTGCTGGGTGTCGGCGTTCGTCGTCAGTGACGACGGCGGGGCCGGCGGCACCGGGACGTCGAGAACGTCGTCGGGGAGTTCGGCGCGAAGCCTGGTGACTTCGGTCTTGAACTCCTCGGCGTCGGCGGGACGCTCCTGAGGCTCCTTGGAACAGGCCCGGGCGAGGAGTGGGTCGAAGGCGGCAGTGAGCTCCGGCAGGATCTCGGAGGGCTTCACCATCGTGCCGTGCACGTGCTGGTAGGCCACCTGGACGGGAAGGTCGCCGTCGAAGGCGCGGTGACCCGTGAGCATCTCGAAGAGCACGAGTCCCGCGGAGTAGACGTCGGAACGGGTGCCGGAGGGGCTGAAGCTCGACGGCTCGACCTGTTCGGGCGACAGGTACGACGCCGTGCCGATGAGGACTTCGCTGTCCACGCTCACACCGCTTCCGGTGACCGCGCGGGCCAGGCCGAAGTCGGCGACCTTGACCCGGTCGGCAGCGTCGATGAGAACGTTCTCCGGCTTGATGTCGCGATGCACGAAGCCGGCCCGGTGGGCGGCGGCGAGCCCGTCGAGCAGCTGCTCGAAGAGCGTGAGCTGCTCACCCACGCTCCTGTCGCCGTCGCGAATGACGTCGCGCAACGTGCGACCGCGCACGAGTTCCATGGCGAGATAGACGACATCGGCGTCCTGCCCCTGGTCGTGCACTGCGACGACGTGGGGGTGGGCAAGTCGCGCCGCAGCGCGGGCTTCACGCTGGAAGCGCTCGACGAAGACGGGGTCACGCGCAAGGTCGGCCCGCAAGACCTTGAGGGCGACCTCCCGATCGAGGCGGAGGTCTCGAGCGACGTACACACTGCCCATGCCACCGTCCGCAAGATGCTCGAGGACGCGATAGCGCCCTTCGACGGTGCGGCCGATGAGGGGATCGGCGTGCGAGGTGGTCACGGTGGCGAGTCTAGGTGGCGGGGCAGGAAGAACGCTGAACGCTGCGGGTCATCAGGTGAGGACACGGAGCGTGCCTGGCGCCCGGGCTGCGTCAGCCGCCGAAGCGCTTCATGTGCGCCTTGACGCTGCTGACGTATTGGCGTGTGTCGGGGTAGAAGCCGTGTTTCCGGACAGCGCCGAGGCCCTGGTAGTAGGAGCCGATCACCTCGTCGCGGTTGTTGGCGTGCTGGGTGAGGAAGCGCAGAGTGACAACGCCTGCCGTGATGTTGTCCTGTGGGTCCATGAGGTTGAGCTTGCGGCCCGCGAGGTCGCCCGCCCAACGGCCGGTGGCCGGCATGACCTGCATCGTGCCGAGCGCGTCGCAGACGGAGACGGCGCTCTGGCGGTGCCCCGATTCCTGCCAGCCGATGGCGAGGGCGAGCGTCGGGTCGACCCCGTAGCGCTTGGCGGTGGCGACGATCATCGAACGGATCTGGGCCTGGTTCGGCAGGTTCGCCTGGGCGAGTTGCTGACGGTGACGATCACCCGAGGCGACAGCGGAGGCCGGGTAGCGCCGTGCCGCAGAGGTGCCGGCGTACTTGACGACGTGCGTCGGCTTGGGTGCGTAGCCACCGGCAGGGGCCTTCGAGGTGGGCTTGCGAGCAGGCTTCGTGGTGGGCTTCTTTGCCGGCTTCGCGGCGGAGGTGACACCGGCAACGGGGATCTTGACCTGAGACCCGACGTGGAGACGACGCGCGTCGAGCCCCGGATTCGCCTTGATGACGCTTGCCAGGCTCGCGTGATGACGCTGGGCCAGCGTGTAGAGCGAGTCGCCGGGGCGCACGGTGACGCTCTTCGTGTGACGAACGGCCTTCTTCGTGGGCTTCTTCGCCGGCGCCTTCGCCGGCTTTGCTGCGGGCTTCTTGACCGGCTTCGCGCTCGTGGCCTTCGACGGCTTCTTGACGGGCTGCTTCTTGACGGGCTTCGTCGCCTTCGGGGCCGAGGCGGGGACCGGCACCTTGAGGACGGTGCCCGGCACGAGACGACGGAACTCGATCTTCGGGTTCGCCTTGACGATGGCCGCGACGCTCGAGGAGTGGGTTCGCGCGATGGCGTTAACCGAGTCCCCGGGGCGGATCGTGACGTTCTTGACCTTGCGGGTCGGCTTCTTCTTCGCAGCAGGGCTGCTCTTCGCGGCTCCCTTGACGAACTGCGCGTGAGTTCGGCCCGGCTGAACGTGCGCAGGCGGCACCGCGTGCAGTGCGACGGGGACGTCGTAGGTAAGAGGCATGGCTCACACGCTAGGTGGTGACGTGGCTCGTCCTGCGAAGGCGCGCCCGAAGGGGTGAAGCTCGCCCCGGTGCGGTGCCGACATGCGGTAGTGCGTTCCCGTCTGGCAATCTTGGGGTCGTGGATGACGCAACGCACACGGAACTCGAAGCACTTGTCGGTGACTGGCTCACCGTGCCCGACCTCGCTGAGGAGCTGGGCATGTCGCTGCGCCAGGTGCGTCAGATGATCGCCGATCGCGAGATCATCGCCGCGCGCGTGGGGGAGCGCAATGTCGTTGCGGTGCCGGCGTCCTTCGTTCAGGACGGTGCGGTCGTCACGCCTCTCATGGGCACGGTGACGGTGCTCTCCGACGCGGGGTTCAGCGATGAGGAAGCGATTCGCTGGCTGTGCACGCCCGACGAGACGTTGCCGATCGACGGCGCCCCCATCGACATGCTGCGTGCGGGCCGCAAGGCCGAGGTGCGCAAGCGCGCCATGGAAGAGGCGTTCTGACGCTGCGCTGACGCGGGGCTGCTCAGCTGGAGCGAGCGGTGGTCGTCTCGATGAAGTCGTGCAGAGCGGTGAACGCTTCGGTCGGCATCGACTCGCGGAGCGACTCGAGCGCGGCGCGCGCTTCGTCGGCTCCCTGAGTGATGCGCTGCTCCACGGCGTCGACGGCGCCGGTGCTCATCGCGAGCGCGCGGAAGCGCTCGATCTCGTCGGTGTCGAGGTCGTCGTGGCCGAATCGGGTGTCGAAAAACGCGCGGTCGTCGGCGCAGAGGTCGTCGAGCAGGTGAGCGACGATGACGGTGCGCTTGCCTTCGCGCAGGTCGTCGCCGGCCGGCTTGCCCGTCTGTGCCGGGTCGCCGAAGACGCCGAGCAGATCGTCGCGTAGCTGGTATGCCTCGCCGAGGGCGAGACCGTAGCGCGAGAGGGCTTCGAGAGTGGCGTCGTCGCCGCCGGCGCAGGTGGCACCGATGAGCAGGGGGTGCTCCATCGTGTACTTCGCGCTCTTGTACCGGATGACGCGCAGAGCGCGGGTGATGCGCTCGTCGGTGGCGAGCCCTTCCCAGTTCTGCACGGCCTCGAGGACGTCGAGGAACTGCCCGCCCATGAGCTGGGTGCGCATGAGGTCGAAGACCCGGCGTCCGCGAAGAACCTCGTCGGCGGGTAGACCGCTCGTCGCGTACATCTCGTCGGCCCAGGTGAGGCACAGGTCGCCCGCGAGGATGGCGCCGGCCTCACCGAAGCGGTCGGCGTCGCCGGTGAGGCCGCGCTCGCGGTGGGCGCTCGCCATGGCCCGGTGTGCAGCCGGCATGCCGCGGCGGGTGTCGCTCGCGTCCATGACGTCGTCGTGCAGCAGCGCGGCGGCCTGGAAGAGCTCCATCGACGCGCTGGCGCGCACGAGGGCGTCACTGTCGGCGCCGCCGGCGGCGCGGTAGCCCCAGTAGAGGAACGACGCACGCACGCGCTTGCCGCCGGAGAGCAGGGAAGCGATGGCGTCGACCATGAGATCGGTTTCGTCGCCGAGGGGGGCGAGAACCTCGCGCTGGTGGGCGACTTCGGCGTCGACGGTGCGCTGGATGCGTTCGAGCAACTGCGATGCGTCCGCGGAGTTGGGCACGTCTCGATCCTTCCGGCAAGCGACTTCCACCGAGCCTACGCGGTCGCTCCGATTCCGCGGAATCTGGGGGTTGTCGCCGGGGCGTTCTAGTGTCACCATATCGAACATGAGTTCGAAAAAACGGGCTTGTGCTGTGCCGTTGTTCCGACGTTCGTTGCGTCGTCGCTCACCGTCACAGTCACAGCGAACCATCCGGCGGTGACGACGCGGTCGTCACCCGAGTGAAGTGAGGTGGCGAGATGCGCGGATACGCCGAGAGCGTCGAGGTGACCACAGTGGACACGGGAGAGGCGAGCGCGCCCGAGGCCTTCGTCTGGCGCGGGCGCCGGTATCGGGTCGCGGGGGTGCTCGAGAGCTGGCGTGAGGCAACGCCGTGGTGGCGCCTGCCGATGGGGGAGCAGGGCGTGTACGACGCCGAACGTCGGGTGTGGCGGGTCGAAGCGAGTGCGGGGGCGAGCCCGAGCCTCGGGGTGTTCGACCTGGCGCACGCGCGCTCCGGGTGGTCGCTCGAGCGGCTCAGTGACTGACGTGCAGGTTCGACGAAGTGTGCAGCGAGAGGGAGATGTCATGACGACGACGGCAATGGGTCCGGGTGCGCCCGCGGAAGCACTCACCGGTGATCTGTTCGACCTTCTGGGCCGTTCGCGCGCTGCCCTGATCGAGGCCTGCTCGGCCACGACGACGTCCGAGCGCTACGCGAGGGCCCAACTGGCTGCACTGCGGGCGGCTGCCGCCCTTCTGGCTCAGGTGGCGCCGCGTTCGCTCGGTTCACGCCCGCGCAGTGCGTGGGAGGCGCTGGCTCGCCAGCGCCCGGAGTTCGGGGAGTGGGCGAGCTTCTTCACTGAGTGCGGCAAGCGCAGCGCCGTCGCCCAGGGTGGCGGTGCCGGGGTGAGTGTGCGGGAGGCCGACGACCTCGTCCGGCAGGCCCAGCTCTTCCTCGACACCGTGCTCGTCCATGTCGGTCTGCCTGCCGCCGACGCTTCGGCGCTGCGGCTCACCCCCGTCGCGGTGGGGTGAGGTCGGTGCAGTTCACCCACCTGCACGTCGCGTCGTCCTTCTCGCTGCGCTACGGCACCACACCGCCGAAGCGTCTCGTCGAGCGCGCACACGAGTTGGGCTACGAGCGTCTGGCGCTCACCGACCGTGACGGTCTCTACGGCGTGGTGAAGTTCGTCGAGGCCTGCCGTGATCACGACATCGACCCCGTCGTCGGCGTCGACCTGGCGCTCGAGCCACCGACGCCGGCCAACTCGTCCCGCCCGCGGCGCACCCCGGCGAAGGGCGGGGCAGCCGTCGACGACCGGGGGCCTCGTGTCACCGTTCTCGCCCGCGGCGCCGCGAGCGGGCTCGACAAGGGCGTCGGATGGGGGCAGCTGTGCCGTCTCGTCACGGACGCTCACCTCGTCGGGGAGCGCAGTGCCGCGCGCACGTCGCGTGAACGGATCGCGCGGTTCGTCACTGTCGAGGAGGTGGGCAGGGGTAACAGCGCCCCGGCGCTCACCGTGCTGCTCGGCCCGGCCTCCGACGTCGGGCAGGCGCTGCTCGCCGAACGTCCTGCCGCGGCGGAGCAGCTGCTCAAGCAGTGGCGTGCTGCGCTGCCGCACGGGGCGCTCGCAGTCGAGGTGGCCTGTCACGACGGGGCGCCGGGCACGCCGGCCAGCAGGCGGCACGCGCTCGACCTGTGGGCGCTGGCGCGTGCGTGCGGTGTGCCCGCGGTACTCACCGGCTGGGTGAGGCACGCGGACGCCGACGAGGCCGTCACCGCCGATCTGCTCGACGCGGCGCGGCGCATGGTGGCGCTCGACCTGCGGCACCTCGACCGCACGAGCACGCGAGGGCATCTGCTCCCCGAGAGCGAGATGCTCGAGATCGCACGTGAACTCGCGCAGGCTGCGGGCGACGAGAGTGCGGCCCTCGAACTCGTCGGCGCGACGTCACGGTTGGCCGAGCTCTGCGTGCAGCATCCGTTCCACGACATCGGTATCGGTGCAGTTCATCTTCCGGAACCGGAGGTCCTCGACCTGGACGGCGTCGACCCCCAGCGCGCTCTGGCCGAGCGCTGCCGCGCCGCGCTGCCCGCTCGCTACGGCCACCTCTCGGCAACCGAGTACGCCGCCGTCGAAGAGCGACTCGACGACGAACTCGAGGTCGTGCGCCACCTCGGCTACCCGACCTACTTCCTCACGGTGGCCATCGTGTGCGATCTCATCCGTGACGCCGGTGTGCGCGTCGCTGCTCGCGGTTCGGGCGCGGGCAGCCTCATCAACTACCTGCTGGGCATCAGCGGGGTCGACCCGATCCGGCACCGCCTGCTCATGGAACGCTTCTGCACGCCGCTTCGCGCGTCGCTGCCCGACATCGACATCGACGTGGAATCGGCGCGGCGCACCGAGATGTACGAACGCATCATGGAGCGCTTCGGCGGCGAGCGGGTCACGTGTGTGTCGATGGCGGAGACCTACCGGGTGCGTCACGCCATCCGTGACGCCGGCGCTGCGCTCGGTATGCCGCCGGCCGACGTCGACGTCATCGCGAAGGCCTTTCCGCACATCGCCGCGCGCAATGCGCGCCAGGCCATCGAGGAGTTGCCGGAGTTGCGTGCGCGCGGCCTCGCCTCGAGCGAGTTGGAGCGACTGTTCGACCTCGTCGAGCGACTCGACGGTCTGCCGCGGCACGTCGCGCTGCACCCGTGCGGCGTCGTGTTGTCGAACGCGCAGCTCGCCCATCGCACGCCGATGGAGGCGAGCTGGCTCGGTTTCCCGATGAGCCAGTTCGACAAGGACGACGTCGAGACCCTCGGCCTGCTCAAGCTCGACGTGCTCGGCATCCGAATGCAGTCGGCGATGGCGCATGCCGTGGCCGAGATCGAGCGGGTCGAAGGCGTCGTCGTCGACCTCGACGACGAGACGTGTGTCCCGTTCGACGACGAGGCGACGTTCGATCTCATCCGCTCGACGCGCACGCTGGGGTGCTTCCAGATCGAGTCGCCCGGGCAGCGTGAACTCATCGGCAAGTTCGCTCCCGAGGCCTTCGAAGACCTCATCATCGACATCTCGCTGTTCCGCCCCGGCCCGGTCAAGAGCGACATGATCAACCCGTTCCTGCGGGTGCGTCAGGGTTGGGGTGAGCCGGAGTACCTCCACGAGAGCCTGCGGCCGGCGCTGGAGGAGACGGTCGGCGTCGTGGTCTTCCACGAGCAGGTGTTGCGCATCGTCGCCGAGACGACGGGGGTGACGCTCGCCCAAGCCGACGAGGTGCGTCGGGCGATGGGCTCGCCCACAGGGCAGGAGAAGATCGGGGAGTGGTGGCGTGCTGCCGCCAAGGCCCGCGGGTACACGCGCGGCGAGCGGGAACGCATCTGGGCGGTGCTCGCGGCTTTCGCGTCCTTCGGTTTCTGCAAGGCTCACGCGGCAGCGTTCGCGCTGCCCACCTACCAGTCGGCGTGGTTGAAGACCCATCACCTCGCGGCGTTCGTCGCGGGTGTGCTCACGCACGACCCGGGCATGTACCCCAAGCGGCTCATCCTCGCCGACGCTCGCACGTTCGGTGTGCCCGTGCTCGGTGTTGACATCAACGCCTCGCGGGGCGAGTACCGGGTGGAGCGGGTGAGCGGCAGCGCCGAGGAGGGCAGTCACAACGATGCTGGTGCTTCGGTCGGTCTCCCTGGTGGCCCGAGCTCCGACGAATCGGACCCGAGCGCAGGGGCTTCCGAAAAACTCGGTCTGCGCATCGGATTCGCCGACGTCAAAGGCATGAGCGAGAGGGAGATCGAAACTCTCGTCGCGGCGCAGCCCTACTCGAGCTTGAGCGACGTGTGGAACCGGGCCGGCCTGACGCGAACGAGCGTCGAACGTCTCGTTCTCGTCGGCGCCTTCGACAGCCTGTACGGCTTCGGTGCTCGCACAGGGCGAGGCGCTCTCACCCGACGCGACCTCCTGCTCGAACTGGAAGATCTCGAGCGCTGGCACCTGCGCGGTACATCGCGGGGGCGTCCGCGCGGGCAGAAGGTGCTCGTGACCAAGCCGTCGTCGAGCAACGTAGACGAGAGGAGTGCGTCGAGCCCAGGTGCCGGCGAAGCGCCAGGGGAGGCGGGGCTCTTCACGTTCGACCCGGTGGAAGCCGCCCGTGCGCAGGCGCAGGGGCGCCGCCCCGGGGCGAAGGATCCGGTGGGTGCTCAACTCGTCCTCGACCTCGTCGATGGAGCCGTCGACGGTGAGGGTTCGGGCCTGCCCGAGTTCACGCCGGCGGAGAAGGTGCGTGCCGAGCTCGACATCCTCGGTCTCGACGTCAGCGGTCACGTCATGGAGTTCTACGCGCCGATGCTGCGTCACCTGGGCCTCAGCGCTGCGTCCGATCTCGTGAACCTGCGGGGTGGGCAGGAGGTGTGGTGCGCGGGCATCAAGGTGGCCACGCAGACCCCGCCGGTGCGTTCGGGGCGCCGCGTCATCTTCCTCACGCTCGACGACGGCACCGGCCCCGCCGACGCCACGTTCTTCGAAGACGTCCAGGGCCCGTACGCCGACACCGTCTTCCACTCGTGGATGCTCCTCGTGCGCGGTGTCGTGCGGCGTACCGGCCCACACGGTGTCTCCATCCGGGCCACCGGCGCGTGGGATCTCACGGCGGTGTGGCAGGCGTGGAGCGAGGCGGGCGCTGACGGCGTGAGCAGCCTCGTCAGCGTCGCCCCACCGGAGGCAGAAGGTGTCGGCGGCGCTCGCGGACGTCGGATGCTCGTGCACTCCTCAGGGTTCAAACAGTCGCCGTACGCCGACATCAAACCGGCCGGCGAGACGGTCTCGGGAGGTCGCGCGCACCTTCCCGGTCAGGGTGAGGCTCCGCGGTCGCTGTGGCACGCGAGCCCCGGAAGTTCAGGAGGGTGGGGCAGATGATCCTGCACATCGACATGGACGCCTTCTACGCGTCGGCGTCCCTCATCGAGCGCCCCGATCTGCTCGGTCAGCCCGTCATCGTCGGCGGCGCCGGGCGGGGCGTGGTGCTCTCGGCCACCTACGAGGCCAGGCGCAGCGGGGTGAGTTCGGGTATGCCGATGGGGCGTGCGCGCAGGCTGTGCCCCGACGCCGTCGTCCTCGCGCCCGACTACGACCTCTACACGCAGATCTCGGGCTCGATCATGCACCTGTTCTCGCAGGTCACGCCGCTCGTGGAGCCGATCTCGCTCGACGAGGCGTTCCTCGACGTTGGCGGCGTCTGCAACGGGCCGGAGTCTGCGGCGGCGCTCGGGCACGAGTTGCGTGACGCCGTCGCCGACGAGCAGGGCATCACGTGTTCGGTCGGGGTGGCGCCGATGAAGTTCGTCGCGAAGTTGGCCTCGACGAGTGCGAAGCCGGACGGGCTGCGTCTCGTGCGTCAGGATGAGGTGCTCGACTTCCTCCACCCGCTGCCGGTGGAGGCGCTGTGGGGCGTGGGTGCCTCGACGCAGGAGAAGCTGCACACGTTGGGGTTGCGCACCGTCGGCGACATCGCGCACCTGCCGCAGCGAACGCTCGTGCGTTCCCTCGGGCAGGCGAGCGGCATGACGCTGCACCGCCTCGCGTGGGGTCACGACGAACGTCGGGTCGTGCCGCACGAGCCGGAGCGCAGCATCGGTTCGGACGAGACGTTCGGTGAGGATCTCGACGATCCTGTGCTCATCAAGCGGCACCTGCTCAAGCTGAGCGACCGCGTCGCGGCGCGTATGCGTTCGGCCGAGGTGGCCGGACGCACGGTGGTGCTCAAGGTGCGCTTCTCCGATTTCACGACGATCACGCGGTCGCGCACGTTGAGCGAGCACACCGACGTCAGCCGGGAGGTTTACGCCGTGGCCGCCCAGCTCTTCGACGCCCTCGGGCTGCAGCGGGCCCGCATCCGCCTCGTCGGGGTGCGGGTGCAGGGGCTCACCGACCGACGGCTGACCTCCCGGCAGGGAAAGCTGGGGGAGCGCGAGTTCGGTTGGCAGGAGGCCGATCGCGCCGTCGACCGCGCCAGCGCGCGGTTCGGCGCGGGCATCGTGAGACCGGCGAGTCTCGTGGGATGAGCGGTCGGTTCTTCGCCCCCTCGCGGGTGGCCACGCGTAACGTCCCGAAGTGCTACAAATGAACGAGACAATGCCAGCACACCATGCGTGGCGCACCATGCGCCGCGAGTGTCGAACCGGAGGCTCCCATGCCGTTGTCAGAACAGGAACGGCGCGCTCTCGAAGAGTTGGAGGCGCAGCTTTCCGCCGAGGACCCGAAGTTCGCGTCGACCATGGTTTCCGACCCGAACCGCGCACGACGTCGCCGTCGTGTCCTGCTCGGTGTGCTTGCCCTCGCGGCGGGTCTCGCGCTCGTCGTTCTCGCCGTCACCACCCGTCAGACCTGGCTGGGCGCCATCGGTTTCCTCGGCATGGTCTTCGGCGTCACCTACGCGGTGGGTACGGATGCCGACCAGCGTCCTGACCTGCACGTCGTCGGTTCCTCGTCGGCGCAGCGCGCCGGCGGCTCGGGCGGTGCCGGACGCAGCTTCCCGAGCGTCCAGGGTGGATTCCCGGGCTCGGCCAAGTCCAAGGCGAAGCCCGCTCGCGGCGCGAGCAACAGCGGCTTCATGCAGCGTCTCGAAGAGCGCTGGGATCGTCGCCGCCGCGAGAACCAGGGCTGGTAGGGACGCCTCGTCACAGGCCAGTCACAGAGCCATCGGAATGGCCACGCAGGCCCATCCGACGGCAATGATCAGCGCCGCGAGCAGTTCGATTCCCACCGACATGAGGGCAGCCTTGACGGCCACCTTCGTCGAGCGCCACGCCTCGTCCGTGCGGCGCTGACGGGCCATCTCGGCCACGAAAACGCCGAGCACGAAGCCGACGAGCAGGCCGATCACCGGAATGATGAAGAAGCCGATGACGCCGAAGATCACTCCGACGAGGCTGCTGCGCTTCGGGATGCCGGCCCGGCCGAGGTGGCGGCCCGGCACGACGTACTGGACGACGTAGCCGATCGCAGCGAGGACGCACGCGATGCCGAACACCGTCCACGCGGTGGGGCCGGAGTTGCCGAGCGCCCAGATGAGCACCCCGCCCAGCACGAGCAGAAGGCCGGGCAGCGCGGGCACGATGAGACCGGCGATGCCGACCGCCATGACGAGTGCGGCGATGATCGTCGTCGTCAGTTCCATGGGGCCATCATCCCTCAGCTGGGCCACGAGCCGGACCAGGAAGAGAGCCCGCCGCGTGCAGGCACGCGAACGGCCCCGGCACCCTTGGCGGGTGACCGGGGCCGTTCGGCGTCAGCGGGAGTGTGCTGCTCAGACCTCTTCGCTCAGGCGGGGCGTCTCGTCGATGACCTCGACGGCGACCTCCTTGAGCTTGTCGAGGTGCTCGCGGCCGTGGTGGCCGCAGAAGCGCAGTTCGAGTCCACCCGACATGACCGCCTTGATGAAGGCCTGGGCTCCGCAGCGATCGCAGCGGTCAGCGGCCGTCATCGTGTGTTCCATCGTCGTGGTCATATCGATCCTCTCGTCGGGATGCCCTCAAAGGGCACCAGCGGCGTCCTACGAACGATGCCCGAAACATCGTTTCTCGGAATCGACAACAGTCTGTCACGGGCGGACATTCCCGAGAAGCCCAATTCCGACTCCTGAGCCACATCGTTGTGATTCGGTCGACGCCGCAGGTGCGCAGTGAGTGAGCGTCGGATCACCGCGTGGCGGCCCGGAAACCCGCGGATTTTCGGGTACGGTGACGGGTGCGCCGTCTGCGGCGTCCCCCGCGAACTTCAAGGAGATTCCCAGGTGTCGCAAGGAGAGAACCAGACCTACACCGCTCGTCACCTCCAGGTGCTCGAGGGGCTCGAGGCCGTACGCAAGCGCCCGGGCATGTACATCGGTTCCACCGACGGGCGCGGTCTCATGCACTGCCTGTGGGAGATCATCGACAACTCGGTCGACGAGGCGCTCGGCGGCTACTGCGACCGCATCGAGGTCATCCTCATGCCCGACGGCTCCGTCGAGGTGCGCGACAACGGCCGCGGTATCCCCGTGGACGTCGAGCCGCGCACGGGCCTTTCGGGTGTCGAGGTCGTCTTCACGAAGCTGCACGCGGGCGGCAAGTTCGGCGGCGGTTCGTACACCGCGTCGGGTGGTCTGCACGGTGTCGGCGCGTCGGTCGTCAACGCGCTGAGCGCCCGTCTCGACGTCGAGGTCGACCGTGCGAGCAAGACGTTCGGCATGAGTTTCCGCCGCGGCGAGCCCGGCGTCTTCGACGACGCCGACGGCAAGAGCCCGCTCAACCCGTTCAGCCCGTTCGAGTCGGGCAGCGAGCTCAAGGTCGTCGGCAAGGCCAAGCGCGGCGTCACCGGTTCGCGCGTGCGCTACTGGGCCGACACGAGCATCTTCCTCAAGAGCGCCCAGTTCGACTACGAGCAGCTCATCGGGCGTGCGCGTCAGACGAGCTTCCTCGTGCCGGGCCTCACCCTCGTCATCCGTGACGAGCGCGGCCTGCCCGAGACGCCGGGCGCCGACGGACCCCACGAGGAGGTCTTCTTCCACGACGGCGGCATCAGCGAGTTCACCGACTACCTCGCCGCCGACGCGGCCGTCACCGACGTGTGGCGTCTGCAGGGCAGCGGTCACTTCACCGAGACGGTGCCCGTGCTCGACGAGAAGAGCGGGCACATGACGAGCCAGGACGTCGAGCGTGAGTGCGGCGTCGACATCGCGCTGCGCTGGGGCACGGGGTACGAGACGAAGGTGCGTTCCTTCGTCAACATCATCGCGACGCCGAAGGGCGGCACGCACAACACCGGCTTCGAGCAGGCCCTCATGAAGGTCTTCAAGAAGCAGCTCGAGGTCAACGCGCGCAAGCTCAAGGTCGGTAACGACAAGGTCGAGAAGGACGACGTTCTCGCCGGCCTCACGGCCGTCGTCACGGTGCGTCTGGCGGAGCCGCAGTTCGAGGGCCAGACGAAGGAGGTGCTCGGCACGAACGCCGTGCGTGCCATCGTCGCGAAGGTCGTCGAGAAGGAGCTCACGGCGCACCTGACGTCGACGAAGCGCGACGAGAAGGCGCAGTCGGCGCTCCTGCTGGAGAAGGTCGTCGCCGAGATGAAGTCGCGCATCAGCGCGCGTCAGCACAAGGAGACGCAGCGGCGCAAGACGGCGCTGGAGAGCTCGAGCCTGCCGGGCAAGCTCAAGGACTGCCGCTCCACCGACGGCGAGAAGTCGGAGCTGTTCATCGTCGAGGGTGACTCGGCGCTCGGCACCGGCATGGCCGCGCGCAACTCGGAGTACCAGGCGCTGCTGCCGATCCGCGGCAAGATCCTCAACGTCCAGAAGGCGTCGGTCGGCGACATGCTGAAGAACGCCGAGTGCGCCTCGATCATCCAGGTCATCGGTGGCGGCTCGGGGCGCAGTTTCGATCTCGACATGGTGCGCTACGGCAAGATCATCCTCATGACGGACGCCGACGTCGACGGCGCCCACATCCGCACGCTGCTGCTCACGCTGTTCTTCCGCTACATGCGCCCGCTCGTCGCGGCCGGTCGGGTGTACGCGGCCATGCCGCCGCTGCACCGTCTCGAGCTCAACGCGAGCGGCCGCGCCAAGGGCGAGGTCATCTACACCTACTCCGAGGCCGAGATGCGTTCGGTCGTCAGCGCGTGGGAGAAGAAGGGCCGCACGTTCAAGCAGCCGCAGCGTTACAAGGGTCTCGGTGAGATGGACGCCGACCAGCTCGCGGAGACGACGATGGATCCGCGTCACCGCACGCTGCGTCGCGTGACGCTCGCCGACGCCGAGGCGGCGGAGCAGGTGTTCGACCTGCTCATGGGCAGCGACGTGGCGCCCCGCAAGGACTTCATCATTTCGTCGGCTCACCAGCTCGACATGGAGCGCATCGACGCATGACCGCGAGCAGGCTCGCGCGTGCCCGCAGCGTTCTCGCGGACACGCGCCCGCTCAAGGTTCTCGCCTTCCGGCGGTTGTGGCTGGCCGACATCGTCACGGTCATCGGTGCGCAGCTGACGATCGTGTCGGTGCCCGCGCAGATCTACGCGCAGACGCGTGACTCGAGTTATGTCGGGCTGACGGGCCTGTTCGGTCTCGTGCCGCTCATCGTCTTCGGCCTGTACGGAGGCTCGCTCGCCGACGCGCACGACCGGCGTCGCATCCTGATGTTCACGACGACCGGGCTCATCGTGACGAGCGCGCTGTTCTGGGCGCAGGCCGCCGTCGGCGGCATCAACGTGTGGCTGCTGCTCAGCCTGTTCGCGGTGCAGCAGATCTTCTTCGCGCTCCACCAGCCGGCGCTGCAGAGTTCTCTGCCGAGGCTGTTGCCACCCGAGCTCCTGCCCGCGGCCAACTCACTCCTCATGACGGTGGCGATGGCGGGAGGCATCGCGGGGCCGCTCGTCGCGGGAACGCTCATTCCGGTGCTCGGGTTCTCGTGGATGTACGCCGCCGACACGCTGTGCCTGCTCGCGACGATGTGGGCCGTCATCAACCTGCCGGCGATGCGTCCGCTCGGCGAGGTGACGGTGGCCGGCTTCAAGTCCGTGGTCGACGGGCTGCGGTACCTCTCGCGCCATCCCGTGCTCATGGCGAGTTTCGTCGTCGACCTCGCAGCGATGATCTTCGGCATGCCGCGCGCGGAGTTCCCGCAGATCGCGCACGAGTCGTTCGGCGGGCCGAGCGAGGGCGGGTTCGCGTTCGCGTGGTTGTTCGCGGCCATTCCGGTCGGCGCCGTCCTCGGCGGCGTGTTCTCCGGGTGGGCGTCGCGCGTTCAACGTCACGGCGTGGCGGTGCTCGCCGCTGTCGCCGTGTGGGGCGGGGCGGTCGTCGTCTTCGGTGGAGCGGTGGTGTTCGCGAACGGACGGCTCGACATCCTGTTCTGGATCGCGTTCGGCGCCCTCGTCGTCGGTGGCGCGGCGGACATGGTCTCGGCGGCGTTCCGCACGTCGATGCTGCAAACGGCGGCCACCGACGCGGTGCGCGGTCGCCTGCAGGGCGTCTTCCTCGTCGTCGTCGCGGGTGGGCCGCGCATCGCCGATGTCGTCCACGGGGCGGGCGCCGAGGCGTTCGGGGCCGGTCGGGCAGCGTGGATCGGTGGTGTCCTCGTGCTCGTCTCCGTGGTGGCGATCGCCGTGCTCGTGCCATCGTTCCGTCGGTACAGGCTGTCGACTGAAGCCGCAAAGAGTTAGGCCAGAGGCTTAATCGCTGCTACTTTAGGCGTATGACTAAATCGAGCGGTGGGGCGATGATCGTCGTCACGGCAGACCAGATCCGCAGCAGTTCTCGGGGCGACCGTGTTCCGGCCATGCTCACAGCCCTCGAATCCCTGACGCTCGGCGGTAGGTCCCGTGCCTTCGCGCGCACGGCGGGTGACGAAGTCCAGGCACTCATCGCCGACCCGGCCGATGCCGTGAGCGCCGTGCGTCTCTTCGTCCGCGAGGGCGGGTGGCGGGTCGGTCTTGGCATCGGGGCCGTCGACACCCCGGTGCCGGACGACGTTCGCGCCGCGAACGGGCCCGCGTTCGTCGCGGCCCGGGCCGCCGTCAACGAATCACGGGGCGGCGCGCAGGATCTCGCCGTCGTGACGCGTGTCGGGGGAGCCGAGGCCAGCGCCGCTGCCGACGACGTACGCGCCGCCCTCGACCTGCTGGCCTTCGTCTGGCGACGCCGCACCGCGGCCGGGTGGGAGGTCGC
Organism: Dermacoccus sp. PE3; assembly: GCF_001021715.1. NCBI lineage: Bacteria > Bacillati > Actinomycetota > Actinomycetes > Micrococcales > Dermacoccaceae > Dermacoccus > Dermacoccus sp. PE3. The sequence goes on from NZ_LDCM01000002.1 coordinate 305,003, forward strand.
CGACCTCGTCGCCGAGGGCCTGTCGCGTCAGGAGGTCGCGGCTCGCCTCGGCGTGACGGCGTCCGCCGTCAGCCAGCGAGTGAGCACCGCGGCCGTCGTCGAAGCCGACGCGGGAGAGGCGCTCGCGGTGCGCGCGCTGACGGCTGCTTTGGGCTGATCTCGCCCGGTTGTCGGTACCGGGCGTTAGCGTTCAGGTCATGAACGAACGGGCGGTGTTGGTGGTCGCGCTCTTCGGTGTGCTCGCTGTCGTGGCGGGCGGATTCGTCACGCAGCTGGTCTTCCGCTTCGTCGACGGCCGGCGCGATCACGAACAGCTACCGGCGCCTTCCGAGCCGAACGCCGAGACACCGAAACCTGGGTCGGGCAAGGCGACGGGTGGCGTCGAGCAGGCCGGGAGCATCCTGCGGGGCGGCGCATGGATCGGGGCGCTCGAACGGTTGGCGATCTTCGCGGGTCTGGTCGCGAACTGGCCGGAGGCCATCGCCATCGTCCTGGCCGTGAAGGGTCTCGGGCGCTACCCGGAGCTGCGCAGCGGTGAGAAGTCGGCGGTGGCGGAACGCTTCATCATTGGCACGTTCGTCAGCGTGCTCTGGGCGTGCGGATGCGCCGGGTTGGCCGTGTGGTTGCGCGGCTGACGGATTCGCCACGCCTGTTTCGTTACCGGATTGCTCCGGCGGCAACTCTTCCTCGAATCGTGTGACGCCGTTACGTTGAAGTGATTCGGCTGTCCGCCGGACACCGTGCGGCCTGCCGCCAGGAAGAACGAGATCTCATGGCGACCCTCCGCTCATTTCGCGTTACTGCAACGGTGACGAACGCGCTCGTGGCCGCGCTGCTTTCGGGCTGCTCGATGGACGAGTGGGCGCGCGATCAGGACCACCCGGAGTACACGACGCCCAAGCCGGTCGTGCTCGGCGACGACGCTCAGGCGAAGCCGGCGGCCGGGGCGTCGGGGCTGCGGGAGAACGTGTTGGGCCACCCGCAGGGCTTCCGCACGATCGAGAAGGGCACAGCGTCGGAGGGGAAGAGCCTCGACTTCCCCGACGTGGCGGGTGGACCCATGGAAGTGGTGGTTGCGTGCACCGGCGGTGGGCTGGTGGCGACCGCGTCGTACTCGGAGGCGATCGAGGGCGCCATGATCGAGCAGACGTTCTCGCGCACGTACGAGTGTGACGGTGCCCCCGGAACCCTGGACACCCTCACGACGGCCGCGCCCGGGTTGAAGGTGACCCTGACCCCGGTGAAGGGCGCGACGGTGCAGTTCGCCGTCGGTGTGCGCAAGTCGGGGACGCCGTCTGCGTGACGTGTGCGCTGTCCTCGTCCGATGAATATGGGCGGGCCCGTCAGGCGGGAACGTTCTGCGGATTCGGCTGCGGCATGCCGCGGCCAGCAGCGCACAACGTAGCCAGTAGGGCGGTCAGTCCTTCTTCGCGGCGGCCTTCTTGGCGGCCTTGATCTCGCGCTTGGTCTCGCGGACCTTGAGCAACGAGTCGGGGTCGACGACGTCGGCGACGGAGCGGAAGGAACCCTCTTCGGCGTAGGGGCCGATGGCCTCGCGCCAGCCGTCGGGCTGGACGCCCAGCTGCTTGCCGAGCAGGGATGCGAAGATGCGCGCCTTCTGGTCGCCGTAACCGGGCAGGTTCTTGAGGCGCTTCAGGAGTTCGTTCGCGTCGTCGGTGGCCCAGATCTTCGTCGTGTCGCCGTCGTACTCGTCGCGGACGGCCGCGGCGAGCTTCTGGACACGCTCGGCCATCGACTTGCCGTAGCGGTGGATAGCCGGGGGAGTCGTGCACTGCGCGATGAACTCGTCGGGGTCGATCGCGGCGATTTCGGTTGGGTCCAGCGTGCCGAAGCGGTCGTAGATCTTGCCGGGGCCGGCGAAGGCAACCTCCATGGCGATCTGCTGGTCGAGGAGCATCCCGACGAGCATCCCGAACGGGTGCTCGGAAATGATCTCGTCGGCGTGCTCGTCTTGTGCAATGTGAAGCTCGGCCATGGCGTCAGCCTAGCCGCGGTGGCGTGAAACACTCATCGCGTCAACGTGACGAGGGGGAGGGCAACGACCATGCCAACGAACGGCTCCGACGGGCGTCCTGACAAGGGCTCACCCCGCCTCACCATCGCCCTCGACCCGCGGTCGGTGTGGCGGGCCACCTGGGTGGTGCTCGGTGCCTTGGCTGTCGTCGCGGCGCTCGGGTTCATCTCGAACTCCGCCGGCTCGGCTATCTTCACCATCCTCATGGCGTTCTTCCTCGCCGTCGCGATGGAGCCGGCCGTCCGTCGGCTGGCCAAGCACATGCCGCGTGCGCTGGCGACGGGCTTAGTCGTTCTGACGCTGGGCCTGGCGATCGCCGGCTTCTTCGCCGCGTTCGGCAGCCTGCTCGTGTCCGAGATCCAGGCGCTCGTGACGGCGGCGCCGGGCGTCGTCACCGACCTCGTGCGCTACGCGAACGAGCGGTTCGGCACCGACTACGACATCAACACGATGCTGTCGAAGATCTCCCTGACGCCGGAGCGGGTCGCGTCGTACGGGTCGCAGCTGGCGGGTGGCGTGCTCGGGCTCGTGACGAGCATCGTCTCGACGGCGTTCAACACCTTCGTGCTCGTGTTCTTCACCTGCTACATCTCGGCGGGCATGCCGCGCCTGCGCACGTGGATCGCGGGCCTGTTCCGCCCGTCGCAGCAGCGCGTGGTGCTGACGGTGTGGGAAGTCTTCGTCACGAAGGTCGGCGGCTACGTCGCGGCGCGGTGCATTCTCGCGACGATCTCGTCGACGGTGCACGGCACGTTCATGATGATCATCGGGATGCCGTACTGGCTGGCGCTCGGGCTGTGGACCGGCCTCATTGCGCAGTTCATCCCGAACATCGGCACGTACATCTCGATCGTGCTGCCCGTGCTCGTCGGTCTCACGAGCGACAAGCCGGTCAACGGCCTGGTCATCCTCGTCTTCGCGATCATCTACCAGCAGATCGAGAACATCACGATCGAGCCCAACATCAGCGCGAAGGCTGTCGACGTGCACCCGGCGGTGTCGTTCGCGTCGGCGCTGCTCGGTGCGCAGATGTTCGGCCTCGCCGGCGGCATTCTCGGTGTGCCGATGGCCGCGACGGCGATGGCGCTGCTGGACCTCTACAAGCGTCGCTACGAGATCAGCGACGAGACGCGCCGCGCTGCGGAGCGTGACGCTCGCCGCGAGGTGGAGGGCGAGGGGGACGACGAGCGTCCGCCCGGAGGGGATGAGGAGCCTCCCGAGACGTCAGCCGCAGATGACGCGGTCGCCCCTCATGGGGCGACCAAGGCAGACTGACGCGGGCTGGAAGGCAGCGTCGCAAGCCTCTTCGTGACTCTCACGTCCAGACTCGGGTCTGGCGGGCGCAAGGATGCGGGATAGCCCTCGCGTTACCGGCCGAACCGTCACGCGTGGTCGAGCGAGCCCTCGTAGTACTGCGACGGCTTGGGGTTCTTGATGCACGAATCGCGCAGCTCTGGGCCCTTGTGCGTGGTGACGAGCAGCGTCGTGCCGTCGGGCAGCTCGACGCTCTCGCCGCCGTCGGTCTTCGTCGCCTCACAGATCGCGACGGGCGGCGTCAGCGGAAGGTCGGGGTGCTGCTCGCGCCACCAGGTCTCAGCGACGCGTTGGGCGGGGGAGAGATCCACCCGTCCGCGGTGCTTGGCACGTGAGAAGAGTTCGGCGGGGAGAGCGTCAGTTGTCGCGACGTGGGCCAGAGCGGCGGCGTCGTCACCCGTGAGGCGGCCGAAGGTCTGCCCACTCGGCAGATGGATCGCCGTCGGCGCGAAGCGGTGACCGCCGATGTGCGACACCTCCCACGTGCGGGTCGGCTCAGCCGCGTAGGCCGACTGGGCGACCGGTCGGCCGCGAACCGCGCAGCACGTGTCACGAACACCGTTGGTGCAGACGAGGAGCGCGGGTTCGTCGGAACGCTCGAACCCGAACTTGGCCCACCAGGATTCGTCGACAACGTCGCCTGAAAGGAACGCGGAAACCCCTGGGGCATTGAGTTTTCCGGTGACAAGCCACGGCTCGTTGTCGAACCCACCGCTCACGATGACGCGCTGCAGTGACGGTGTCTCGGCATGACGGCCGGGGGAGCGCACCACGTACAGAGTGGCGCCCTTCGGAGACTTGAGCCCGGCGTCGGCGACAGCGTCGCGCCCCCACGATCCGCCGACTTCCACGACGACGATGACGCGGGCGTCTTTCGCGCTGCCCCAGGCGGGTAGGGCGGAGTCGTCCCAGTCGGCAGAGCACAGCGATGGAGTCACGCCTTCAGCCTAGTCGGGCAGTGCAGAGCTACTCGCGCACGGTGAGGCAGGAGGACAGATGGCCTACTCATGACGAGTGAGAAGGTGGGCATCGACCCGGATCGGGACGCGCACCCCCGTCCGGCACCACGCCTCAGGATGTGACCGCTGGCCCGCCCTTTGAGCCGCGCCGGTCACAGACCGGGCCAACACTCACAGAGCGGGCCGAACGGGTCAGGCGTCGTCGCCGTCGAACAGGCTCAACGTGCGTTCGGCGCTCTCCTCGGCTGCGCTGACGGGCGTCTGCTCCGCCACCTCGCTCGCCGACGCGTCGGCCGGAACGTCGGTGTAGGGCGCCGTGGTGCCGATGGCCGCGATTTGCCCGGGAGCGGTGTCGCCGGAGCCGTCGCGTTTCCCGTCGGCCGGCGGAAGGGTGATCGCCTTGCCGGTCGCGTCGGCGGCACGTGCCGGCGCGGAGCCGACCCACGCGAACGTCAGGTGGTTCTCACCACGCAGGAAGCGGTGGGCGCGCACGCCGGCCGTCGCGCGGCCCTTGGCCGGGAACTCGGCGAACGGCGCGACCTTGAGCGAGGTGATCTCGCCGTCGGGCGAGCTCGGGTGGCCGGCGCCGGTGACGACGACGCCGTCGCGCGAGACGCTGCCGAAGTGGATGACGTGGGCGCCCTTGCCGAGCTTGATGCCGGCGACGCCGCCGCCGGTGCGGCCTTGCGGGCGCACACCGTCGGCGTTGAAGTGCAGCAGCTGCGCTTCGTTGGTGACGAAGACGAGTTCCTCGGTGCCGGTCTGCAGTTCGACGGCGCCGACGACGACGTCGTCACCCTTGAGCGTGATCACTTCCATGATCGGCTTGTTCGCGTAGTCCGGGTTGACGCGCTTGACGACGCCGGCGGCCGTGCCGAGGGCGAGGCCGGGGGAGTCGGTGCGCAGCGACGTCACGGTGAGCACCTTCTCGCCGGGGGCGAGGTCGACGAATGCGGCGAGCGGTGCGCCGCCGTCGAGCACGGGTGCTTCGTGGGTGTCGACGAGGTGCGGCAGTTCGAGCGCGGAGACGCGGAAGAGTCGTCCGGTGGAGGTGACGACGCCGAACTCACCGCGCGCGCTCGTGCGCGCGGCGGCGACGATGGCGTCGTGCTTACGGCGGTTGCCGTCGGTTCCGAGCGGGTCCGCGTTCGTCGTCCGTGCGACGAGGCCGGTGGAGGAAAGGAGCACCCAGCACGGGTCGTCGGCGATCTCGAGCGGGGTGGCGCTCTTGGCGGTCTTCGTCTCCCCGGAGGCCTCGAGCAGGACGGTGCGCCGCGGCGTGCCGTGCTCCTTGGCGATGGCGAGCAGTTCGTCGCAGACGACCTTGTGCAGGAGCTTGACGTCGGCGAGGATCGCGCGCAGCTTCTCGATCTCCTTGCGCAGCTCTTCGGCTTCCTTCTCCAGCTCGAGGCGGGAGAACTTCGTTAGGCGGCGCAGCTGCAGGTCGAGGATGTAGGTGGCCTGCGCCTCGGAGAGGTCGAACACCTTCATGAGGCGTTCGCGCGCGATGCCCGAGTCGTCGGACGAGCGGATGATCTGGATGACCTCGTCGATGTCGAGGATCGCGATGAGCAGACCGTCGACGAGGTGAAGGCGGTCTTCCTTCTTGCCGAGGCGGTAGGCGGTGCGGCGGCGCACGACGTCGACGCGGAAGTCGGTGTAGACGCGTAGGAGGTCCTTGAGGCCGAGGGTGCGCGGCTGGCCGTCGACGAGGGCTACGTTGTTGATGCCGAAGGATTCCTCCATCGGCGTGAGCTTGTAGAGCTGTTCGAGGACGGCGTCGGGGTTGAAACCGTTCTTGAGTTCGATGACCAGGCGCAGGCCGTGGTGGCGGTCCGAGAGGTCCTTGACGTCGGAGATGCCTTGCAGCTTCTTGCTGCTCACGAGGTCGCGCATGCGGTCGATGACCTTTTCGGGGCCGACCATGTAGGGCAGCTCGGTGACGACGATGCCCTTCTTGCGGGGCGTGACGTTCTCGATGCTGCAGGTGGCGCGGGTGCGGAAGGAGCCTCGGCCGGAAAGGTACGCGTCGCGCACGCCCTCGAGGCCGACGATGCGCCCGCCCATGGGCAGGTCGGGGCCGGGGACGAAGCGCATGAGGTCGTCGAGGCTGCAGTCGGGGTTCTTGATGAGGTGAACGGCGGCCTGGACGACTTCGCCGAGGTTGTGCGGCGGCATGTTCGTGGCCATGCCGACGGCAATGCCGCTGGCGCCGTTGACGAGCAGGTTGGGGAACGCGGCCGGCAGGACGGACGGCTGCTGCAGGGAGTCGTCGTAGTTGGGGACGAAGTCGACGGTGTTCTCGTCGAGGCTCTCGGTGAGCGTCAGCGCGGCCGGCGCGAGGCGGGCCTCGGTGTAACGGGAGGCGGCGGGGCCCTGGTCGAGGGAGCCGAAGTTGCCGTGGCCGTCGACGAGCGGCAGGCGCATCGTGAAGTCCTGCGCCATGCGCACGAGGGTGTCGTAGATGGCCGAGTCGCCGTGCGGGTGGTACTTACCCATGACCTCGCCGACGACGCGGGAGGACTTGACGTGGTTCTTCGTCGGCATGAGGCCTAGCTCATCCATGGAGAACAGGATGCGGCGCTGCACCGGCTTGAGGCCGTCGCGTGCGTCGGGCAGGGCGCGCGAGTAGATGACGGAGTAGGAGTACTCGAGGAACGCCGAGCGCATCTCCTCTTCGACATCGATGTCGATGATGTTCTCGACGAAGTCGTCGTCGAGAACCTCGGGCTTCTTCGAACGGGCCACCGATCATCCTTCACGTCGCGGACGCCCAGGGGAGGGCACAGTGCACCTGTCATCCTCTCGCATGGGCTGACGAGGGGGTGTTGCGACACGCCTGGACCCCAGCGCGGCCCCAACCCTGCGTAGCAGGGTTGGGGCCGCGCTGATAAAGCTCGAATTCAGGATCAAGAGTTGTGCACGGTGAACGACTTTCCATTACCTGAACACGTCCAGGCGATGTTCTGCTCCTGACTGGAGACCGCGGTGGGCGCGTAGCACTCCCATCCGTCGAACCTCTGATTGTTGCTGTTGCCGTTGTCGAGCGTCACAGGCTTGGCCCAATACGTGGCGCTCACGCGCTTGGCTTCCGCACAGGTCAGCCCGCTGAGTGTCGTCCGGAGGGATGCGGCAGGGTCGTGTGGAGACACCGCCCTGCACGTGGTGTCGGCGACTGACTCGGAACTGGTGGAACTGCTCGCCCGGTCGGCGTATGGCGAGGCTTTTTCCGGTATTCCGCAGGTGTCGCCGAGGATCGGATAGTCAGGCGAACTCAGCCGTTTCACGAGGCCCTGGGGAGCACCATCGGCCACAAGCTGCGACTTGCACATGGACATGCTGGACGATGTGACGAGGTGCCATTGCCCGCCGCTCCATCGCATGATCACGGCCGTGTCGCCCACCTGGTACGGGTTCTCCGAGAACCACCCGCCGCTGCAATCCATGGGCACGTTAGGGCCGAATTGGGCCACATTGCCCTGGCCGTCGGTCAGCCCTTGTCGCGCGAGAGCCTTGTTGATCGAGTTGGCTGTGCACGCGCCCGCTGGCATGGCCGACGATGAACTCGTGCTGCTGGATGTCGTGGACGATGTCGAGCTCGACGATGACGTTGTCGTTGTCGACGTGGAGGTTGACGACGTCGAACTCGTCGATGAGCTCGTGGCTTGGGTTGTTCCACTTGTCGTGGCGGCGTCGGTTGCGTCACCGCCCGAGCTACACGCAGAAACACTCAGCAGTGTTGCACCGGCTAGAGCAAGGTAAGTCTTTCTCATTAGGTCCCCCCTGGGCAGCGCGCCTCCGCTGGCACGATCTCAGGAGTCTATGTCGGATCCGCGGCAGTCGCTCGGGCTTGCGGTCGGCTGAGTCGGGTTGTCGCGTACGCGGGAGCGCGTGCCCTGCCCTGGCGATGATGACGCCCGAATTGCGGGTATCCGAGAATGTCGGCCGGAGTGACCTGGTCCCGACGAATCACGAGATCTCTCGGCAGGTGTCTGGTCTACTTCTCGCAGATGTGGTGACTGGTCCGGGCGCCACTCGGACAACTCAGATCGAGGATTCAACATGGGTGCACGCAAACAGGGAAAATTCATGCTCCCCGAGGAGTTTGACCGGAAGAAGTGCAAGCAGTGGACGGTGCATCGGGTCGCAGACGGTCGGGCGTTCCTGTGGGAGCACGCAACGGACGGAACAACTGTTGAGTGGACGTTTGACGGGCTGGTGTGGGCAAAGTCCCCGACGGCCTCGCACCGAGACGACGAGTTCCGGCTCTACAGCGATCGAGTTGTCGAGATCAAGCACCCGGGGGCGAGCGAGGTTCTGAGCCAGCTCGAGGTGGTCGACGATGGGGAGCCGGAAGACCACGACTGGACCTTCAAGGTCGCGAAGTTCGAAGACGACGATGACCTCGAGAACTACGAGCAGGACAGCGTGCGCTATGTGACCGTCAACAAGCGCCGGGTCTGCTTCATGAACTCGGAGGGCGAGCAGGCGGTATTCCTCGTGGAGTATGGCGACCCAGTTGCGCCGGGACTCGCATCGTGTCGTTGGGGGAGCGAAGAGGGGATGATGAGCGGAGCCGGCTCCACCTCGCTCTTCAGAATCGCACCGGACATGGGGCTGATCGTCTATGGCGGGGACGTTTCCGACGTAGCGTCCGTCGTCACCGGGGACGAGGTGAGCATGGTCCAGGCGTGGGTCGATGCGACGTGGGACGTGTATCCCGGGGCGGGAGTAGCGATCGCCATCGAGCTCGAGGACTTCGACCCCGAGGGCACCTTGGACCACGAGATGCGAGAGCGTTGGGCCGCTGCCTTCGAAGAAGTTAAGGGAGACTTCGGCGACACGTTCAGCGCATCGATTGCGCTCGGCGATGTCGAGCGCAACCAACTAAGGGCACAGCTGGCTCAGGACAGTACCTACGCACGCGTTCGAGAGGCCTTGCGGTGTCCTTCGAAGGATGACGGACGCGCACTGCTGGCAGGTCTGGAAGACGGAGATGTGGCTCCCTTCGCCTGACCGGGTGGTCAGCCTTCGTCCGGTTCGAGTCAGGGTGGTTAGGTCACGCAAACCCATCTACTGTGGCCCTAAGTCCGCCCTCTCCTAGATCGCGTTCTTCCTGAGTGTCCGTGTGCGCAAGCAACGCGTCGGCTGTCGAAAAGTGCGGGAGAGTGCGCCAAGCAGTGCGATCGCCGATGACGTAAAGTCGACGCTTCGCTCGACTCGCTGCCACGTTGAGCAGGTTCGGTTTCGCGGCAGCCCATTGTCTTGCGCCTGGCTTGCTTGCGTCACCTCCAAGGACGAAGAAGACGACTGCCGCCTCCTTTCCCTGGGCACGATGGACGGTGCCACTTACGAGTCCGGGATAGTCCTCTTCGAGTTTCTGAAGTTCAGACGCGACCGCACGAAAGGGAGAGATGGCGATGATGTCCTGGGGCGATAGACCTTCGACGGCGCAAACGCGGTCGATCTCGCGGCGCAGAACACCGACTTCCGCCCGCTGTAGGTGCGAGGCGGTGTCACTGGCGGGTACGTGGAGCCATCGAGTAGGCGGTAGCCCATCGACAGCTGAAGGCTTCCCACTGAAGCCGTGGATCATCATTCCCTCGTAGGCGATTGTGTTGGAGATCGTAAACATGGGGTCGTCGCACCGGCGATGGATTCTGAGAGGGGAAGCGACCCACAGTCGCTCCGGGCCCTGAGTGAGCTCCGTACCAAATCGGGTGACGCGGTCGGCTAGCTTCTGGAGCGACTGCTCCGTTACGAACCATGCCGGGCTAACGGGGTGCCTGGCGGCGATGTCGTGTTCTGCCCGGACGGGCACGCTGACGACTGGCTCCAATTGCATTGGATCACCGACAACAACCGCTCGCTGGGCTCTCCAAAGGGCGCCCACAGCAGCAGAGGGTGACGCCTGCCCCGCCTCGTCGATGATGAACCAGCCCAACGACTCAGGTCCAACGCCTTGGAACATTCTGCCGAGGGACGCGAATGTGCTCGATGCCACGGGCACCGCGAGGAAGAACAGTTGCCACGCCGCCAGGCGTGCCTGTTCATCCAGATCAGCGGGTGCATCCCCTGCGACGACAAACATGGCGGCCCGCAGATCCCGACGGACCCGCGCATTTGCCAGGAACGCCACGTGAAGCGACAGCGCAGAAAGAAAGAGCTCTGAGCGAGCTTCGTTGAGTTCTTCGGTCTGCCAGGGTGCGTGCTGTTCGCGCCGATAGTTGTCTTGGAGCCAATCGTCGTCGGGGTAGTGCCGCCCGAACGTTCTGCGGTCGTTCTCGACGTCCTTCGCAAGACGGTCGAGCTCTGACACGCGAGAATCCAGCCTTTCCCCGACCTGTGAACTTCGGTCTGCGAGGGAGCGTTGATTGCCCTGAGCTCGGTGCAGTTGGTCGCGTACAGAGCCAAGCGTCGCCTCTGCTTCACCGAGGGCATTCGAGAGGGGAGTCAAAGAGTCTCGCCAGCGGCTTCCGGCTTTTCCGAAGGTGCCGAGATTCTCCAGCCAGGAGGGCTTGAGGTGCAGTTGCCTTTCGTATGCTGCGGCGCGCTCCTCATGTGCCTGGCGCGCCGTGGCACATTGCTCGGCGGTCGCCGACTCGGCTCGTTGGGCTTCATGCAACGCAGCTTGAAGACGCTCCCCTTCGGATTGAAGGGCGACAATGTCTGCCTGGAGCTCGGCCACGCGGGCGATCCGGCTCTGGGCAGCAACAGCCAGCGACACAAGATCATCGACCTTTTTCTGTGCGGCTTGGAAATCGCGGCGAGCGTCCGACCACGAGGGGACATCAACTCCGTCTTCCCATGTCTTCAATAGGGCGTCCAGGCCGGGGAGGTCGTGATGTCTGTCACTGAACCACACGTTGGAACGGAAGTCGCCGCGGTACGACTTGCGACCGAGCTTCGCCGCGATCAGGCCCCAGCTTTCGACTGGCGGCGTCGAGTCACCACCCTGGGTCGAGTTCAAGCAACGCGTCGCCAAGTCCTTGAAGTAGTTCGCATCCGATCTCCACCGCTCAGCAATGCTTGATGCCTGCGGCAACTCCTCGGAGATGTTCTCGACGGCACCGTTGTTGCTGGAGGCGACGACCATTTCGAACCCGGTGAGGCTGGCGTCAAGCTGACGGACGGTCTGGCTGTACTGGTCCGTGTTGAACGTGAACTTCTTCCCCGTGAAAGCCTCATTCGGGTGAGGCAGTTCGGAAAGTGCAGAGCCCCGCTGAGTGACGTTCGCGGCAACGAGGTCCCTGAGCATCGTGGTCTTTCCAGTTCCGGGTGGCCCGTTGACGGGCACAACGCCCGGTTGTGAAGCCGCACCGAACAGTGCAAAGTTCACGGCGAACTGCTGGGAGCTTGCGAGCGGCTCTTCGACACGGGACGGCCACCGGCCCGAACGCAGGTACGCCGGATGCAGCCACTCGAGGAGAGCCTCGGGGTCGGCTACGACATCAACTCGGCTTGCCTTATCCAACTGCTCCGTCGGAGTCAGGAGGTGCCGCAAGGGAGCGCTCCACTCCGACTCGGACACAGTCTCGAGTTCTTCGAGGTAGAAGCTGTTGAGAAAGTCGAATGAGGGAAGATCGCCAGCATCCTTCTGCCGAACCAGTTGCGACTTGATCCGGATCTTGGGGACTCGAATCTGTTCCAAGTCACCGGTCCCGGTGGCCCGGACGGCCTGGTCCAACAGTCCCTGGAGGATTTCAGCGTCGACTGGGAGCGCCTCCGAAGCGTTCCTCTCGTCCTTCACGCTGCCGAGCAATGCATCGATACCCGCGACGAAGTCGGCCTGGGCACGCCGGAAGGCATCTGGGCTGAGATCAGGGGAGGACGAGTTCGCGATGCGGCCGAGTGCCCATGCGGCGGTAGAGCACACTGCCGAGTCAAGGATGAGCCGTCCGCTCTCATCAACGACGAGGGCGGCGCAGGCACTTTCGCCCAGGGGTCTCGGGTCGTAGGCGTCCGCGTCCGCCGGGAAGCATCGATGTAGGACCTCGTAGATGTCACTGATGGCGTAGACGCCGAGATACACGGTGTGTTGCCAGACGCGAGCCACGCCGCTGGAGGTCTCCTTCGGTTCGGGAAGGGTGAACCACGGCAGCGGGTCCTGAGGCTGGACGTCAGCCACTCGCGGCGTACCTGAAGGCGCCTTTCTAGGGACCGACTGGGGGCTGAACAGTTCGATCAGCCGCCAGTGATCGAGAACGTCATTTGGCGAGGCAGTCCGGGAGGCCATGAGTCGAACTTAGAGCGCGGAGCTATCCAATTGGGAGGAGCGATGCGGTGCAATCAACGACACAACGAAAGGGGTTCCTGTGCCCGCTGCGAGCCCTGTTGCTGTCCAGTTGAATTGCACTCCTCAGGGCCGCCGTTCACCCATACTGGTGGGACCAGTCCCGCCCCGAGCGGGGCGAGGGACGTTTCGGGAGTCGTTTCAAACGCGAACGACTGTCATGAAGGGGTGCTTCATAGTGTTCGATGCGCGGCAGTCGGTCGACCAAGGTCTCCAACATCTGGCCGATCGACTTGAGCCGCTTGTTGAGCGTCGGCTCGCTCCGCACCTCCACGGTTTGCCCTGGACGACGATCCTTCAAGAACTGGACCGGATGCGTGGGAAATCTGTGGGTACGTACGGTGCATCGGACTTGCAATCACAGTTGCGCGTCATCACTGAGAGATTGGGGGCGCTGGGGTTCCCGTTCGACGACCACACGCGTCGGGTGAGCGCTCTCGGCAGTGAGCTGCGCATTGTTCGCAACCAGTGGGCACACTTCGGTGAGTTCGCCACCATCGATGTGTGGCGGTCTCACGACTTCGTCGCGCGACTGTTGCAAGCTCTCGGCGACGAAGAGGGCGCCGAGACCGCCTCTGGGTATCGCGACGACGTCCTCAAGGTTCTGTTCGAGGAAGGGAACGTTGCAGCTCCCGAACTGAGGACTGACATCGTTGAGGGCGTCGGCTCTATCGGGGGCACTGTCGAGGCCGAATTTGTCGAGCCTGAGCCGGCCGTTCTCAGCCGAGACAGCGATGAGGGAACCCCCACAATCGGCTCGGAGCGTTCTGTCTTCCAGCCGTGGCTCGTCGTCGCAGTCGGTGATCCGTCCGTCTTGGATGCCATGCGAACGAAACGGGCCAAGGAGCAGGTGCGGGCCGTCGCCGTGGAGATCGCCAACTTCGAGGGACCCATCCACATTGATCGGCTTGCCACACTGACGGCGCAATCATTTGGCTTTCGGAAGCTCCACCCAGATCGTCGACGAAAGCTCACTTACCAGATTCGTCAGAGCGGGCTCACTGTTGATGATGACAAGTTCGTCTGGCCCACCAGTGCAGATCCGATGTCCTGGCGTGAGTTCAGGCCGAGCGACAGCAACGCCAACCGGGACTTCGAGCACATCAGTCCCGTTGAGGTGGCCAACGCGATTCGCATCGTCACTGAGCAGAACGTGGGCATGACGGACACTGAAGTGGACAGGATCGTCCTACGAACCTTCGGTCGTCGGAAGCGCACCAAGCGCCTTGCCGCGCACCTTGAGCGTGCCTACTCCCTCCTGTGAGTTGAACGATGGCGAGATACGAGTCGGACGGCACGAAAGCGAAATACCCGGCCCAGCGGCGAAATCACATTGCGGCTGCGCTGGCGGAGCTTGATGCGGAAGAATCCTTCGTTCGAAGTCAGCTGGAGGAGTTGCAGCAGCGACTGGCGGCGATTCAGGAGGAACGCGATCAGCTGACGACGAGGCGATTTCGTCGTGAACTGGGGCTCCTCGACGCGGCCGATAGTGATGACGGCGCAGGCGAGGCGGATCAAGAAGCCACGGTCGACTCCTTGTCTCTCTATGCGTGGCAACGTCACGCCTTGGAAGCGTGGGAAGCCGCAACTCACCGGGGCGTGGTGGAAGCCGTAACGGGTGCGGGGAAGACTCGAGTCGGTCTGGCCGCCATCGCCTTGGCTCGTGCGGAACAGCGGCGCGTTGTTGTCCTCGCGCCAACCAAAGTTCTGGTCGAGCAGTGGCAGCGCGTCCTACGCGACGCCTTTCCGAGTGCACGAATCTCGAAGGAGCGCGATCGACGTTCGTGGGACATTCTGGTGAGCACCGTCCAGGGTGTTGTTCGTCAGAACGGCTCCCTCCCGTTGCGGACAGGGGAAGAACCGCTACTCATCGCTGACGAATGCCACCGCTTTGGAGCAGACACATACTCGCGCGCGCTGACCGAGCAGTACAGCTGGCGACTTGGACTTTCGGCAACGGTCGAGCGTGGCGATTTCGGCGACTACACGCTGATGAAGTTCTTCGGGAGCGTCGTCTTCAAGCTGGGGTACGAGCAGGCCCTCAAGGAAGCCGTTATCGCGCCGTACTCCATCGCGTTCGCCGCCGTCGACCTCACGGAACGCGAACGTGATGTCTATGCGGAGGCGGACGATCGCGTCCGGTCGGCCCGCTATACCCTGATTTCACGCCACGGGCTAAACGATAAGGATCCTTTGGCATTCCTGAGTGCCGTTCAGCAGCTCGCACAGTCGTACGACAACGGACGGGGTGAAGCAAGGGCATACCTGGCCGCTTTCAATGATCGGCGCGCCGTGTTGGCGGACGCCGCGCAGAAGCAGCAACTCCTGGCGGCAGTGGCCGATATTATCCGAGACGGATGCGGAACGCTCATCTTCACGCAGACTACTGCCTCAGCGGAGAAGGCTGCCGACGTGTTGAAAGCGCAGGGCTGCGCTGCTGAGAGTATCCACGGCGGAACGACGGACCAAGAGCGTGAGGAACACTTGGTGGCACTCGGCCATGGACATCTCCCTGCTCTCGCTGCACCGCGAATCCTCGATGAGGGAATAGACGTTCCCGACGTAGACCTAGGCATCATGCTTGCGAGGAGCCGAAGCCGGCGCCAAGCCATTCAGCGCCTCGGACGCATCGTTCGGAAGAAGAGCGACGGTCGGGGTGCGCGCTTCATCGTCGTCTTTGCGCGGAACACCGCGGAGGACCCCGACAACCTCCAGGACAGCGAGAACGAGTTTGCGGAGATGCTTCCCTTCGCTCGCGAAACTCTGCGCATCAATCTGTCGTCCGAGGGCGTTGCGCCCCTGCGAGCCTTCTTGGGCGGTGGTGTGTCGGCGGTGGACGACACAGAAGAACTCGATTTACAGCTCCAAGCAGCTGAGTCCTCTGGCGATGGCGAGCTTGAAGTTCACGACCCCTCAGACGGGGTGGAACCTTCTGCTGCGCCTGCTCCGATTCGGCCGACACCAGGCGCGACGGACGACGAAGAGTTCATTTGGTCTCTCGCGGATGATACCGATGGTCCCGAACCGACCCTGCGTAGCGGCGGAGCGACGCATGATTCGATCAAAGATTACAAAAAAGGTATTGGCCGGTTCAGGCTGCTTTCAGCAGCAGATGAAGTCGAACTGGCGCAACGGATCGAAGCTGGCATATTTGCGCAATATTTGCTGGATCACGATCTGAATGGGCGGGTCGATCGAGAAGATTTGCAGAAAATTGTCGAGCTTGGTGCCGCAGCTCGTGAAGCGATGGTTAACTCAAACCTTCGGCTAGTTTTTAGCTTGGCCAAGCGATACTCTGGTCTTGGCCTAGAATTCCTCGACCTGGTTCAGGAGGGGAATCTAGGGTTGATCCACGCGGTCGAAAAATTTGACTATCGGCTAGGCAATAAATTTTCTACCTATGCAAGTAGATGGATTAGCCAGTCAATGAGCCGCGCCCTTGCTAATAAGGGGCGAACTATCCGACTTCCCGTTCATGTGTGGGAGGAGCTGGCTGCCCTCCGGAGCGCGCTTATTCAGGCTGATGTCACCTGGCGTGATGCGTGGCGCACACCTTCACTGATAGATGGAAATTGGTCGCGTGACGAGCTTCTCAAGGTGAGATTCTGGTTGTCCCCAGTTCCCTACATCGAGGACGAGCCGAGGGCTGCTGAACTTCCTGAGGAGCGCCCGACTATAGAAGGTCTTGAAGAAAGAATTGACCTGAGAATAGTCACGGAAACAGTCCTTTCTGCAGTCTTCGACGCCCACGGACACCGATCTGAAGACATCCTTCGCCGCCGCGCAGGAATGGTCACAGGTGACCCAGAAACGCTCGATGCCATCGGGCAGACGTTCGGCGTCACCCGTGAGCGCATTCGGCAACTAGAGCGGCAGGCGATCGTGACCGCACGCGAGGCGTTGGGGGTCGTGAGCGGGAGCTAGGCGCGGATCTCGTCAGTTCTTTTTCAACTTCCTGTAGAGGATCCGGCCTGTCACGTCGAGAAGGGTGCGCTCGACTGCGTCATCGGTGTTGAGCAGTTCGGCCACGCGTTCCTGTGTGTCGCGGGTGACACCGACAGCGAGTGCTGAGCGGGCCGGGGTCAAACGTGTGTCAGCCAGGTCAGGCGCTCATCAGGAGCCCCGCCCACTGGCGGGGTGACGGTGTAACCCAAGTCGGTGAGGATGTCTGCTGCCGTCTCCGGTGAGTCACGCACGGCTGCCTGAAGTTGACGTCGGCGCCAGCGCACTCGGGCTGCCTCCAAAAGCTTGGTGGCTTCTGGCTCGGTGTCGATGCAGAACTCGGCAATGAGGAGTTGTAGGACATCCTCAACGGCAGGGCGAAACCGAGGTCCGCCTACCGGGAAGTGGACCTGCGACAGGTGCGGCTCGCGGCCACCTATCCCAAGTGCCCCCTGAGCGCGTACCTTGGCCTTCCCCGTCTTCCCCCGGAGGAGACTGTAGAGAAACTCGTCCCGGTGAGCATGAATCTGAAGATGTGCGCTCGGGAACGCGTCGCTCATCATCGACTCGTAGTCGTATCGGAACAGGGGCTCGCTCCGGCTGCTGCAAGGGTGGACAGCGAGGGCCGACCTGATGACTTTGAGAAAGCTCTCTCGATGATCCCACGAGCACCAAAAATCGCATGTGAGGCGAAGGGCGGGTTGTGCGTCAATGGTGAGGATGATCTCCTCGCCGTCTCGCGGGTGCACCACGACGCGGGTCGAGTCGGGGCGCTTGGGGCCGCTCTCCGCAACGAATTCCGGGGTGCTGGACCCGAGAACACCCGCGAAGGTACCGGAGAGTTCATCTGCGAAGGCGCTGGCCGCCCGCTGCAGTTCCTCTAGTGCGTTCAAGCGTCGTCGCCCAGCAGGAAGGCGATCTGGTCGAGCCGCGCGAGAACTCGGGCCTCTTCGCTCGACAACTGCCAAGACGCAGCGAAAGCACGCAGTTCCGCCTCCGAGATCTTCAGGCAACCAACAAGCTCTCGGCGTTCGTCGAGCAACTCATTACTCGTGTGCGTAATCATCATGCTCATGGCAAACCCTCTCTCGTTCGCTCGAAAACAGTCTGACACGGAGGTCTGACAGAGGGTAGAACCCGGGTCTCTTGGGATCGCTGTCTTCTGCGGTGGCGGCCCGTGCTCACGCAGCCTCCTTCAACTCCCGATAGAGGATCCGGCCGATCACGTCGAGGAGGGTGCTCTCGACCGCGTCATCGGTATTGAGCAATTCGGCCATGCGCTCCTGCGCGTCGTGGGAGTCGCCGACAGCGAGTACGAGGGCGTCGCGCAGGGTTGTGCTCTCGAGGAACTGGTCCTCGGAGTTCGCCTGGGCCTGGTCACGCAGATCCTCGTCGGCTTCCATCTCGGCGAGGATGCCACCGGCCCATGCCTTGACCTGGTCGTCCTTGAATCCCTCACCGGCGAACCGCTCGTTGAGGCGTTCGACGAGTTCGTCGAGCAGCACCATCTTCGGGTCGCTCTGCTGGCCGGTGCCGGCCTCGCCGCCCGGCTTGAGCTTGACCTTCTCGCCCTTGGACAGGTCGAGCTTGTTGTCATCCTTTTTCGTCGTGGCGATGTTGCGAAGCGTCACGTCGGAGAAGTCAACCGTCACCGTCTCATCGTCGTCGCGTAGGTGCGGCGACAGGAGTCGGTAGAAGATGGAGCGCTTTTCGACGTCGGTGTCCTCGAAGTTGAGCACCTGGCTCAGGAAGTCGTACAGCTTCACGAACGAACGCAGGTCCTTACGGAACATGGCCAGGGCTTCGAGCTCGACCTTGTCCTTCGATGCGCGAGCGGCCTTTCGTCGCTCGACGTAGCGCTTCTTCACGGGCGTCAACCCTCCGGCGAGGGCCGCGTTGCCCTTACGTCGCACATAGGTCTCGACGACCTTCTCAACCTCGTCCTCGTCATAGAGACCGAAGGCGTCGAGCTTGCGCTGCAGCCGGTGGATGGCGTCCGGGTCCGTCGTCTCGACGATCTCGGCCTCTTCGTAGTACGGCTTGAACGCGGCGAGGATGTCGTCGGCCGAGTTAACGAAGTCGAGCACCATCGTGCGTTTGCCTCTCTTCGCTCGGTTCAAACGGGAGAGCGTCTGCACGGCCGTGACACCGGAGAGCTTGCGGTCGACGTACATCGCGCACAGCAGCGGCTGGTCGAAGCCGGTCTGGAACTTGTTCGCCACGATCATGACGCGGTACTCGTCGCCCATGAAGGCCGTGCGTAGGTGGCGCGTGCCTTCGGGGTTCATCGTGCTTTCGCTGTGCTTGGCGTTTCCCTTGACGAGTTCACGCGCGTTCTGAGGCGTCTCGGGGTCGTCGACCTCACCGGAGAACGCGACCAGCGACGTGTAGGCCTCAATCTGGTGACTCTGGAGGTAGCGATCCATGGCGTGCTTGTACCGCACCGCCGCCTTACGTGAATCGGTGACGACCATCGCCTTCGCCTGCCCGTCAAGCAGGTCCTTCACGTTGGCCTCGAAATGCTCGATGATGATCTGCACCTTCTGGGCGATGTTCGTGGGGTGGAGCTTCACCCAGTGCATCAACCCCTTGGTCGCCACCGTCTCGTCGACGAGCATCCCGTCCGCGTCGACAGCGGAATCGGGTGTGGCCTTGCCCGATTTCGTGGCCAGCTGGAACGCCGTGTCATACGTCGTGAACGACTCGAGCACGTCGAGGATGAAGCCCTCTTCGATGGCCTGCGCCATCGTGTAGAGGTGGAACGGGCGCGGCTTGTCCGTGGCCGGGTCAGGGCGCCCGAAGAGTTCCAGGGTGCGGGCCTTGGGCGTCGCGGTGAACGCGACGAACGAGACGTTGTCGGTATCTCCGCGCGCAGCCATTTTCGCTTCGAGGAGATCGTTGACGCTCACCTCGCCGCCGTCCTCCATGTCGGCGATCTCCTGGGGGGACAGCACCTCCTTGAGCTTCGCCGCGGTCTGGCCGGTCTGCGAGGAGTGCGCCTCATCAGCGATGACGGCGAAACGTCGACCCTTGAGCGAGTTCTCGGAAGCGATCTTGTCGAGGACGAACGGGAACGTCTGGATCGTCACGACGATGATGAGCTTGCCCGACGCGAGCGTCTTGGTGAGGTACGACGACTTCGATGTCGAATCCCCGTCCGTGAGGGCTTTCGCGGCTTCGTTGCTGTTGATCGTGGCCACCATGCCGGAGGCCGGTTCGATCTGACGCACTGCTTCCTGCAGTTGATCGTCGAGCACGGTGCGGTCGGTGACGACGATGACGGTGTCGAACACCTTGTCGTCGTTCGCGTCGTGCAGCGTCGCGAGGCGATGTGCCGTCCACGCGATGGAGCGGGTCTTGCCCGAGCCGGCGGAGTGCTGGATGAGGTACTTCTGGCCAGGCCCGAGTGCTCGGGCGTCGGCGACGATCTTCGTCACGGCGTCGAGCTGGTGGTAGCGCGGGAAGATGAGCGCCTTGGAGACCTTCTGCTTGCCGGTCTTGGGGTCGACGCCCTTGTCGGTTTCGTAGTGAATGAACTTACCGAGGATGTCGAGCCACTGGTCGCGCTGCCACACGTCCCGCCACAGGTAGGTGGTGGGTGTGCTGCCGTCTTCGTCCGGTCCGTTTCCGGCGTGGCCGTTGTCGCCACGGTTGAAGGGGAGGAAGTGGGTGTTCTTGCCGTCGAGGCGGGTCGTCATCCACACCTCGTCGTTCGAGACAGCGAAGTGGACAAGGGCACGGATGCCGAACATGAGGAGGGGTTCACCGGGCGGCGGGCGATCGTTCATGTACTGCCGCTTGGCGTGGTCGATCGACTGGCTGAAGTCGGTCTTCAGTTCGACGGTGGCGACAGGAATGCCGTTGACGAAGAGCACGAGGTCAATGCGGTTCTCGTTCTTCGTTGAATAGCGCACTTCCCGCATGACGCGCAGGCGGTTTGCCGCGTATCGGGTGTTGACCTTCGCGTTGGCCGTCCGCTCCGGGCGCTTTTCCATCATGGTGAACGTCGCGGGCGTGTTCTTGAAGCCGGTGCGGAGCACCTGCAGGGCACCGCCTTGCGGGTCGGGCGCATTGAGATTGTCAGCCAGCGCACGCATGAGCTTGTTGCGCGCCTTCGCCCTCTCGGTTTCTGACATCGACGGCTTGATCTTCTTCGCCAGTTGCTCTGGCTGCGTCTCCTCGAGCCACGCAATGACGTCGTCGGGGAAGAGCGCGAGCTCACGGTCGTAGCCGGCGTCGTTCTGGCTGACGAGCCAGCCATTCGCTTCGAGGTGCGCGCAGATCTCGCCACCGAAGGTGAGTTCGTGGGTCTGACTCATGCTGCGTCCTTCGTGACGTCGATCTGGCCGGTGACGGCCGCAGTGATGAGCGCCGAGCGACGCTCCTTGGCGAGTTCGGTGTGGCGCTCCACCTTGGCGATGAGCGTGTCGATCTTGGCGGTCTCGCGGTCGAGGTAGTCAGCGATTTCGCGCTGCTCTTCCAGTGGGGGAAGCGGAAGTCTCAGCTTCCCGACCACACCCGCTGAAATGCCGGGTTGGGCCGCAGCGGTCGAATACTGGCCCAAGTTCATCACTCGAAGCATGGCGGCGAGCCAACGCCAGTCCAGCTTGCGATGAGCCGCCGCTACCAAAGCGTGCTCGCTTGCCCAGATACGACCCTGGACCAGGTGAACGTTGCCGCAAAGTGCTCCTTGACGCCCGATCAGGAGACGTTGGCCAGAGTGAGTCCACGCATCGGTGTATCCGCGCTTTCCGTTGCCGCCGTACACCGGAAACGGACCGTAGTCGTCGATCTCTTCCGCTGTGATTCCGGTCCCAGACGAAAGCGAAATGAGACTCGAGACCTTCACCGTCTTCCATGTCGTTGGAACCTGTGCCCCAACTAGCCACGCAATCCGAGAAGCAGTGGATGGAACTTCGCGCAGTCCACTCACTACCGCCTGCTCGACGACTCCATCACGTCGCTCACGCAGCGTCTCGATCATCTCGTTCTGCTTCGCGATGAGCGCGTCGATCTTGGCCGTCTCGCGGTCGAGGTAGTCGGCGATGGCGCGCTGTTCGGCGAGGGGCGGGAGTGGCAGCCGTAGCCGCGAGAAGGCCCACGGATCGAGATCCCATTGGTCGACTCGGATTCCACCGGACATGCGACCGTACGACTCGATGAAGGGGCGAGAGCGCAGCAAGTAGTGCAAGAACGGCTGGGAAAAGTCATCGCGCAGCGGGGAGAACACGAAGTAGGCCGGACTCACGATGCCTCGATGCGCGGATACGCCTAGCGAGCCCTGCCAGGCCTTCATCTTGTTGAGAACCAGATCACCGGGCCTCACCAAGGGATACCCGCTCAAGTCCTCGGGGATTCGATTCCAGTTGTCGTCGGTGAATCCCCGTGGCACCACTCCGAAGTCCCGGTAGACGGAGAGTAGGGGCTCAACCGAATGCCCCTTGAGTGCCGTACGTCTGTATAGCGTCCACACCGGTGCGGTTCGCCATCGGGCGGGGAAGCCGACCGGCTGCACAACCTGGCTCATCCCTCCACCTCCGACAGCAACGCGATGATCTCCTTGCCGAGCACCTCGAGTTCGGCGTCGATTTCGGCGAGCGGGCGTGGCGGGACGTACTTGTAAAACAGGCGCGTGAAGGGGATCTCGTACCCGACCTTCGTCTTGGTCGTGTCGACCCACGCGTCGGGGACATGCGGGAGCACCTCGCGCTCGAAGTACGCGTCGATCGTGTCGCGGAAGGGCACGAGTTCGGTGTCACGCAGGTCGGTGTTCGGCTCGACGTTGCCCTTGGTGTCGGTGCACACCTCGGCGTCATCGTCGTGCTCGCCGACAGCCCGCCAAATGGCCTTGATAACGGGTGCCCCGAACGTCTGGCCGGCGTCCTTGCAAGCCAGGCGAAGCGCCTTGGTGAACGCGTCGCGGTTCATCCAGGTCTGGCCGCGCAGCGACTCAAGGGCCGTGCGGATGACCTCGCGGTCTGCCTCGTCGAGCTTCGTGACGGCCTTCGTCGACATCGCCGCCTCGAGCGTGTCGTCGGTGACCTCGAACCGTAGGCGAAGGGGCTGCTCGACGGTGATCTCCCAATAGCCGAAGTCGGCGGGTTCCAGGATCTTGGACTGTTCGCTGTCGTCGAAAGCGTCGTAGATGCGCACGATCGCGGCGCGGTCGGCTTCGCTGATCTCGCGGTTCTTCGAGCCGAGGTTCTTGCGCAGCTTCGTCCAGCGGCTCGTCGCGTCGATGAGCTGAATCTTCCCGCGTCGTTCGGCGGGCTTGTGGTTGTCGAGAATCCACACGTACGTCGCGATGCCGGTGTTGTAGAACATGTTGGTCGGCAAGGCGACGATGGCGTCCACGAGGTCGGACTCGATGAGGTGGCGACGGATCTCCGACTCGCCCGACCCGGCACCGCCGGTGAACAGTGGCGAGCCGTTGAGGACGATGCCGGCTCGTCCACCCGAGTTCGCGTCGCTCGACTTCGCGCGACGCATCTTGCTTGCGAGGTGCTGGAGAAACAGCGTCTGTCCGTCGCTGATGCGGGGGAGGCCCGCGTCGAATCGTCCGCCACCCCTGGTGTGCTCTGCGCGCACAACCTGTTCGGACGCCTTCCAGTCGCCGCCGTAGGGCGGGTTGGAGAGGCAGTAGTCGAAGGTCTTGCCGGCGTGCTTGTCTTCGCGGAGTGTGTCGCCGAGCTGGATCGCCTCGACGGCCTGACCTTTACCGATCATGTCGGACTTGCAGATCGCGTACGACTCGTCGTTGAGCTCCTGCCCGGCAAGCGTCACCTTTGCCTTGGGGTTCATCGCGAGGATGGCTTCCTCCGCGACCGAGAGCATTCCACCGGTGCCAGCTGTGGGGTCGTAGATCGAGCGGACGGCCCCCGGCGTGGCGAGTAGGTCGTCGTCCGGGGCGAGGACGAGGTCGACGATGAGGCGGATCGCGTCGCGCGGGGTGAAGTGCTCACCGGCGGTCTCGTTGGAGGCGGTGGAGAACTTGAAGATGAGGTGCTCGAACACCTCGCCCATGTCGGCGTTCGAGACCTTGTTCGGGTGGAGGTCGATGTCGCTGAACGCCTCGACGATGAGGAACAACCGGTCCTTCTCGGCGAGCTTGTGAACCGTCTTGTCGAACGCGAAGCGGTCGAAGATGTCGGCAACGTTGCCGGAGAACGCTGAGGTGTAGTCGATGAGGTTCTCCGCCAGGTTCGCGGGATCGCCCAGCAGCGACTTGAGGGTGGAGGTGCTCGTGTTCCAGAAGTGGAGGCCGTGGTTGCGACGTAGCTTCGCCGCCATCATCGAGGGGTTCGGTGACGATGCGGCCAGTTCTCGGATGTCGTCGCGCTTCCCGTCGAGTACGCACTCCATGCGGCGGAGGATGAGGAACGGCAGGGTCGCGGTGCCGTACTGCGCCGGTTTGTAGACCCCACGGAGCTGATCCGCGATCGACCAGATGAAATTGCCCAAGCCCTGCGCTGACATACCTGCCTTTCGTGGTGCGAATCCTGCGTTGCTCACCCTAGTGGGGACGTTGCCGCTCGTTTGGGCGCAGCGACTAATCGGCTGTGGCGGCTCAGGGCAACGGGAGCCTTCCGCGAAGGCGCAGGGCGGAGCACAAGATTGGCTGGAGCCGTGGGTCAGTGGCAGGCGGTTCCTGCTTTCAGCAGGGCCCTGTGGGCTGCATCACTCACCACGTACCCTGGCCGAATGGAAACGCACGTTCGCACCCCGTGGCAGATCTTCCGGATCCCTCAACAGTTGGTCGTGCCGCCCTTCCAGCGCCCCTACGTGTGGGAGGAGACCGAGCAGTGGGCTCCATTTTGGCTGGACATTAGAAGGGTTGCTGAGTGGCCGCGCGAAGAGTCCCAGGAACCACCGAAGCACTTCCTCGGCGCGATCGTCCTGCAAGCTCAGGTGGTGCCGCAGGGCAGCCTGCCGCTCTCAAGTGTCATCGACGGTCAGCAGCGCCTCACCACGCTTCAGATCCTCATGGACGCTGCAGCCGGTGCACTGAGGAGCCTCGACCAGGTCGAGCTGAGCATGCGCTTGGAAGCACTCACCCACAACGCCGCTGACGCCGTTGATCCAGGCCAGGATCGTCTCAAGTTGTATCACCGCAACCGCGATCGCGAGGCCTTCGTCGAAGTCATGGATGCCGAGCCCCCGGTGGATCATGCGTCGCTCCAACATGCGGGCTCGCGATTGGCCGTCGCGCACGCCTACTTCAGCAAGGTCGTGAACGAGTGGCTCGGAGACATTGAGGAGCCCGACTTTGTGGCCCGCGCGGAGTCGCTGGTCGAAGTGCTCAGGGGGCAGTTGCAGTTCGTTGTCATCAACCTGACGGCGCAGGAGAACGCGCAGGAGATCTTCGAGACCCTGAACGCCCGCGGAACACCCCTGACTGCGGCAGACCTCATCAAGAACTACGTCTTCATGTGCCTCGAAGAGGAAGGGGCTAACACAGAGAGCGCCTATAAGGAGTACTGGCCCTTCGAGGCTCCCTTCTGGGAGGCCGAGGTGAGCGTCGGTCGTCAGAACGTTCAGCGGAGCTCGCTCTTCTTCGCTCAGTGGCTCACCGCGCAGACCGGCGAGGAAGTGGGGTCGAAGGGCACCTTTTCCAGCTTCAAGCGATTGTTTGAGGCGCCAGGCGCTCCGACGATGGGTGAGATGCTCCCTGCGATCGCAGGGCAGGCCGCGCAGTACAAGGAGTGGACGGACGCGGCCGCCAGCCCTGACCGGACATTGGCGCCGACCGAGATGAACGTCTACCGCATGCATGCCGCGGAGACCGAAGTGCTTAAGCCACTCCTGCTGTGGCTGTACCGGCCCGAGTCGAAGATGTCCCAGGAGTCCATCACCAAGAGTGTCGCGTCTGCGGAGAGTTGGATCGTCCGGCGCATGCTGAAGCGTCCCGGGTTTCGTGCCGCTCCTATGCGGGTGCCAACTCTCGGTTGAGGTTGGCGTAGTAGGCGGTCTCGTACTCGGCCGGGGTGGTCATGGCCAGAGACGAGTGGAGCCTTCGGTTGTTGTACCACTCGACCCATCCGGCGGTGGCGTACTCGACGTCGGCGATGGTCTTGTACGGGCTGTCGTGGAAGATCGTGGTGGTGATGCACTCGGTCTTGTACAGGCCGATGACGCACTCCATGAGTGCGTTGTCGTACGCGTCCGCGACGGTGCCGATCGATGCGGCGATGCCCTCGGCGGCCAGGTGCTCGGCGAAGCGCAGGCTGGTGTACTGCGACCCGGCATCGCTATGTGCGATCAGCTCGCCGGGTTGGACGGGGTGCCCGGCTCGGTCGCGTTCCCACAGCGCGATCCGCAGCGGTGTCAGGACCAGCGGTGTCGTCTTGCTCGTCGCGGCGTGCCAGGCCACGACCTTCTGGGAGTAGCAGTCCAGGACGAACGCGACGTACACGAAACCCGCCCACGTGCGTACGTAGGTGAAGTCCGCGACCCACTTCGTGTTCGGCGCTGCCGCGGTGAAGTCCCGGTTGAGCAGGTCACCAGCCCGATGCCCGTCCTTGGCCGGGATCGTGGTGCGTACCGGACGGCCGCGGCGTACCCCGTTCATCCCCGCGACGCCCATGAGCCGATCCACGCGACCGGCGCCGACCTGGTGACCTTGCCTACGTAGCCAGGCGGTCATCTTGCGACGCCCGTACAGCCCTTCCGGGGTACCGACGAGGTCGTGCAGGACGTTGAGCAGGACCGCGTCGGACGTGTCACGGGCCGATGCGCTGCGGTGGCGCCAGGCCCGGTAGGTGCGTGCGGCGATCTGGCAGCCCTCCTGGCGGAGCACCCTGCAGACCGACTCGACCGCGTGCCCCTCGGCGCGCATCTGATCGATGAAACCCATGATCATCGGTTGCGGGGGTCGAGCTCCCCCGCGAAGAAAATCGAGGCCCTGCGTAGGAGCTCGTTGTCCTCGCGCAACCGCTTGACCTCGCTGCGCAGACGACGCAGCTCGGCCAGGTCGTCGCTGGTCGGCCCGTCCTTCAGGCCGGCGTCGACGCGGTGTTGCGAGACCCAGCGGCGCAAGGTTTCACGGCCCACGTCGACCTTCGGTGACACCAACGCGACGGCCTTGGTGACGGACCCGGCTTCCTCGACGCGGTCCAGGACCATCCGCACCGCGCGGTCCTTCACCTCGGGATCGAACTTCTTCGGCATGAACAACATCCTCTCGAACTCGAAAGGAAGCGGCATCACACCCGGGACGCTTCATGCTGTGTCGCCTGCCAAGTTCGAATTTGTCACGTGTCGTTGCGGATTTCATCAAGTCCAATCGCAACGCTGACCCGGATGACGTGCCGGAACGGCTCGCCGGTTACTTGTCACGCCTCGACTCGCCGAGCACCTACTGGCCCGGCGATGCCGAGATTCGTGACAGCCTCGCGTCGGACGCGGTCTATCGAAGCTACCGTCGAGGACGCCTGAGGATGCTCCTGGAGGCGGTCGAAGACTCGCTTCGTGTCACAACGAATCAGCCACAGACGCCGCGGCGCGGGTACCCCATCGAACACGTGCTGCCACAGAAATGGGAGACGAGTTGGCCGGTTGACGGTGAAGAGGCCGCAGAGGAGCGAAGCGCGCACGTGCACCGCCTCGGGAACCTGACGCTGCTGACGCAAAGCCTCAACTCCAGGGTCTCCAACGGCAACTGGGAGACCAAGCGTGGAAAGTTGGCTGAGAACGACACGCTCCTCCTCAACAGTCGATTGCTCAAGGACTATCCGGAGTGGTCGGAGGCGACCATCGACGAGCGAACCCGCACGATGACCGAGACCCTGTTGAGCGTCTGGCCCGTTCCGGAGGGGCACACGGGCGAGCTGCGGGTTGAATCGATGGCATCGGTGTACGACATCGGCGTGGCGCACATGGTTCGGGCGGGATGGCTCGCCGAGGGGCAGGTCCTCCACGCGCGGGCCGGAGTTGAAGGCGAGGCCGTGGTTCGGGCTGACGGGTACCTCGTCGTGGGAGACCAGTCCTTCGAGACTCCTTCGGGGGCAGCCAAGCACCTGACCGGTAAGTCGACCAATGGGTGGCGATTCTGGCAGATGCCCGATGGCCGAGCGCTTCGCGACGTCCGGCTCGAATTTGTGGGCGACCAGAAAAGGGCAGGCTTCGACTGGTCCACGCTGCACCAGATCCTGGAGAACCTTCCGGCAGGTCGCTGGACCACCTACGGTGCCCTCGCCGAGACGGTCGGTACGTCCGCTCAACCGCTGGGTCAACACATGGCCAAGTGCCAGCAGTGCGCTAACCCGCATCGTGTCCTCAGTACCGGAGGAACTGTCGCAGGTGGGTTCGCCTGGGACGACCCGGAGGATGCCCGAGACCCGAAGCTCATGCTGCAGGAAGAAGGAGTGCAGTTCGACGGCGACCGCGCTGCAGCCTCGAGCCAGCTCGGCGCTGACCAGCTTCAAGAGCTGATCGCCGACTGAGACCGCCGCACGGACAAAGGAAAGACACCGTGAACGACAACGATTCTGCGCAGACGGACGGCGTAGCTGACGAGGAGAGCTCCGCCCTCATTGAGGTTGAGCCGGGTGTGGCTGTGCTCGTCAGCGACAGCGTGCCGGAGGGCCTCGACATTCTCCCCATCGAGTTCCTGGACCGCGAGCAGCAGAAGAGCTTTGTCCAAGGTGTCGCCGGACAAGCAGGCTGGTTGAATCTTGCTGCCCAGATCGCGGCCGGCCGGGTCGACACCAAAGGTCTGGTTCGCCTTGACCCCGAAACCCTGAAGGCGATGGAGAAGGGCGCCACCTACATGAAGAGCGGTGGGAAGAACCTCGGCGTCCTCATGAAGAACGGCAAGACTGCTCACATCGTGCGTTTCACCGACGCTGGGGGCGCCGCAAAGGCTGCAACAGTGGTCCCCGGCGTCGGCCAGGCTGCTGCACTGGTGGCCGTGCAGGCCCGCCTCGACAAGATCGAGGGAGCGGTCCAACAGAACATTGCACTTACTCAGAGCATCTACGACGAGCTCAAGCACCAGCAGTGGATAACCGCTCATGCCAACTACCGCACCATTGCCCATACGTTGGCCACGGCCCGTCACGTAGGTGCCGTCACGGACCGTGACTGGAGCGCGATCGTCGGCGTTCGCCGAGATCTCGAGCAACAGTTGGGAACGTCTCACGAGGCGCTCAAGCGTCACAAGGAAGCGCTCGGCAAGACGAAGACGCAACAGGAGCGGTTTGAACTGCTCACGGATAAGGGTGACGCGCTCGTCCAGGATGCCCAGGCGCTCATGCTGGCGACGTATTCGCTGAGGATGCTGGACCTCATGGGAGCGGCCAACGCTTCGTTACACGCGGCCGACGATCCGATCGAAGCCGGGCGATGCGAGAAACTACTGGCCGACTCGCGGGCGACCGTCGACCCCACGACCGAGACGGCCGAGCTCATGGAGGCCTTGCGTACCGAGATGAACGTGGCCGCAGCTGTGCGCTCTCGCCGGTTCGGCTTCGTAGGTGACCGGACGAAGGCGCACCCGGCGGCACTCAAGAGCGCTCGGGTGGCGGAACAGCTGAACCGGTTCGGCGAGATCATGGGGCTCGACCCCGTGCAGGCGCACGATGTTCCGCAACTGACTGCGGCACCCGAAGATGCGCCGGCAGCCATCCTGCAGGTGCTTCCCTGGCGCGTGGTGAACAACGGCGAGCGCTTGCTCGCGGTTGCAGAAGTGACAGACCTCGGGGAGCGGGGGATCGGGGAAATCGGACGCAAGCGCTGGCTCGCGATGACAGACGACTTCCTCTACGTGTTGGACCGCAAGGAAGTCGAGTCGTACGGAGCGGTCGATCGTCATCTGCGCCTCGACGACATTCGATTCGTCCGAGTCAGGGATGCGGACCCTCGACGCGCACCACGTGTGGACATCGTCACGAAAGACAGTGATTACTCATTTGAGTTCGGCGGATGGGCTCGAGACAGCGAAGGCCGTGAGAAGGCACTCGCCTTTGCGCGGTTGCTCCAGAGCCGGATGAACCTGCCGCAGAGCGAGGTGCCTGTCGTCAACAGTGAGGACTTGCTCGCGTTGCCCGCGAGGGCACAGCATTCGACGCCTGCTCCGCCGGCCGCCGAATGAGTGTAAGCGGGTCTGAGGCGAGCGGAACAAGCTCATGACGTGGGAGGGGCTTAAATTCACCACGTTCGATGTGTGCGACGAGGGATCGTGGGCACGCTTGGTCCGCTACACGGGCGCCAGGTCTGGGATTTACGTCCTCGTGGAAGCCGAGATGGTTCAGCATCTCGAGGCGCAGGGTTGGTCGCTCACGAATAAGCTGCTGGCCCGGCGACCGCTGGGGAGAGCGATCGAGACCGTCGTGGTCGAGGGCCACATCATCGCCTTGCCCTGGGACAGACCCGATATCCATGTGGAAGAGCCACCCGCTCGGTCACGACCAGGAGGACCAACTCACCGTGCTGCCTATGCAGAGGCCAGCAAGGCGGAGTGGTTTCCAACCGTCGTCAGCCTTCTCGCCACCGTTGTTGCGAACATCTTTCCGGCTCCGACGGAGACCGCTGGCACGCTCTGGACTCTGAGCCTCCTGCCAAGCACCGGACGCACGCGCACCGAACGCCGGCTCGGTTTGGAGATCCTGCGTGTCCACGAGTTCGTTCTACAAAGTGGGGAGCGTGACTACCTCGCCGTGCTGAACCTAGCGCTCCCCGAGAACGACGCCGAGTGGCAGTTCCTGACAGATCAGGTTGGCGCGGAGCGCCGGGTCGGTGTTTCCTATGCAGTATTCGTCAGTGGGCACGGTTCTCGCACTGGAGACGACGATGGCGGACATCGAGGCAGCAGTAGCTGTCGACGGCCCAATCCGTGATCTCGCCTACAGACTTGTGGTGGGCAGGATGCGGGCCGGCAACACCGCACTGAGCGGGCGAGCGCATCACCATCGGTTGACGCGGAAGGTGCTCGTGCGCGCCCGAGAGCAGGGAGCTGCAGAGGCAGCCCGAGGCAGCCCGGAACGCTGGGACCATGACGCTAGCGCGCCATGACGATGGTCCGAGGGTATGCGTAGACCGAACCGAAGAAGAGGCGGGGTTGGACTTGTCATGATTGAGGTGAGCACGTGCCTGTAGAGATGAAAATGTGGCGCATGGAATCCGAGGGTCTGCGTCCGCTCAGGGGCGGCGTCATGCCTTCCGAGCGTGAGTTCCACGATTACCTCAAGAGAGATCCCTCTTTGCTCGGGGAACCCCTTCTCGTGATCGGCAGCGAGGTAGTGACCGCATTCGGAGGGCGGCTCGATCTGCTTGCTGTCGACGCGGATGCGAACCTTCACGTCCTGGAGCTGAAGCGCGATCGAACGCCCCGCGAGGTCGTGGCCCAGATTCTCGACTATGGATCTTGGGTTTCGGAACTGTCGAGCGAGGACGTCCTGGACCTCGCTGGCCGACACTTAGGTCAACCCTTCGAGGCAGCCTTCGAGGGTGCCTTCGGTCAGGCGCCGCCGGACGAGTTTGGAAGTGAGCTTCGGCTCACGGTCGTGGCCTCGGCGCTGGACCCCAGTTCTGAGCGGATCGTCTCCTACCTGCGGACCTTTGGCATGCCCATCAATGCTGTGTTCTTCACTTATCTCGAAGACGACGACAGGCGCTACCTGGCGAGGTCGTGGCTCGTGACCTCGGAAGAGGGAGGGTCGGGTACTCGGGGGAGGAAGAAGCCACTGTGGAACGGGCGGGACTGGTACGTCTCTTTTGGCGGTGATCGCAACTGGGAAGACGCACGGCGCTATGGATTCTTGTCGGCGGGCGGTGGAAAGTTCTACAGCCGGACGATTCGGGCGCTGCCGGAGGAAGCCCGCGTTTGGGTGAACGTCCCCGGAACTGGGTACGTCGGCGTGGGCGTCACGACCGGGCCCGCCCAGCGCTTCGAAGACACGGTTCTCGCGACCGACGGACGAGACGTTCCGTTGCACGAACAGCCGTTGATGGGTTCGTACTGGCACGCAGGCTCAAACACTGACGATGATGCTGAGTGGGTGGTGCCTGTGGAGTGGCTCGATACGCGCTCGGTCACGGACGCTGTGTGGGAGAAGGGGATGTTCGCGAACCAGAACAGCGCGTGCAAACTCCGTCAGGAGTTCACCCTGCAACGGCTCAGCGAGCACTTCGACGTCGACCAGTAGCGACAGGGCGGGCAGTGATGAGCTTTCGTAAAGGCCGGGCCGCATGGGCTCAGGGTACGGCTGGGCGCTCGTCTTCTCTTCGTAGTTGGTGACGGTTGGGCCTTCCCGCCGCCCCGCCATCCACGGGCTGACGCATCGCTAGCGGTTGTCAGAGGCGAGGCCTATGCTCGCGCTCATAGTGATCTGCGTCTCACGAGCACGTCTGGTGGAGGCGCGCGCAACGCGGCGATGCCGGCGGATCCGTAGGGGCGATCCGGGCACACGCACGAGTCGACGGCCCGGTACGGCTGACCTGAGATCACACCGCAGTCAGCACGTCCCGAACCGCCCGACTTCATGAACGGACCACACGACTATGCGCATCCTGCTCATCGGCGCCGGCGGCGTCGGCTCGGCCGCCGCGAAACTCCTCGTCGAACGTGACTTCTTCGAGGCGCTCGTCGTCGCCGACTACTCGGCCGAGCGCGCCGAAGCGGGCGCCCGCGCTGCGTCCGAGCGTCGTAACGGCGCGGCCCGCGTCACCTCCGCTCAGATCGACGCCTCGAGCGCCGAGGGCGTCAAGGCGCTCTGCCGCGAGCACGCCATCACGCACATGTTCAACGCCGTCGACCCCGTCTTCGTCATGCCCATCTTCGACGGCGCCTTCGCCGCGGGCGCCGACTACCTCGACATGGCGATGTCCCTCTCGAAGCCGCACGAGAGCGAGCCGTACGCGAACGTCGGCGTCAAGCTCGGCGACGAGCAGTTCGCCAAGGCCGACGCGTGGGAGAAGGCCGGACGCCTCGCGCTCGTCGGAATCGGTGTCGAGCCCGGCCTCTCGGACGTCTTCGCCCGGTACGCCGCCGACCACCTCTTCTCCGAGATCGACGAACTCGGCACCCGCGATGGCGCCAACTTCGTCGTCACCGACGGCGACGGCAACGAGATCTTCGCGCCGTCCTTCTCCATGTGGACGACGATGGAGGAATGCCTCAACCCGCCCGTCGTCTGGGAGAAGGACCGCGGCTGGTTCACCACCCCGCCGTTCAGCGAGCCGAAAATCTTCGACTTTCCCGAGGGCATCGGCGAGGTGGAGTGCGTCAACGTCGAGCACGAGGAAGTGCTTCTCATGCCGCGCTGGGTCGACGCCAAGCGCGTCACCTTCAAGTACGGCCTCGGCAAGGAGTTCATCGGCATCCTCAAGGTGCTCCACACCCTCGGCCTCGACTCAACGGAACTCATCACCGTCAAGGGCCAGCAGATCTCGCCGCGCGACGTCGTCGCAGCAGCTCTGCCCGACCCGGCACCATCGAGCCGCGCATGAAGGGCAAGATCTGTGCCGGCCTGTGGGTCACCGGCACCGGCACGGACGGCGAGCCGCGCTCGACGTACCTCTACCACGTCGTCGACAACGAGCAGACGATGAAGGAGTACGACTCCCAGTGCGTCGTCTGGCAGACGGCGATCAACCCAGTCGTCGCTCTCGAACTCCTTGCCATCGGTGCGTGGTCCGGCGCCGGCGTCCTCGGCCCCGAGGCGTTCGACGCCGTAACGTTCCTCGACCTGCTCAAGGCGCCGAAGCCCGAGGGTTTCGGTTCCCCCTGGGGCATGCAGGAGCAGTGAGATGAGCGACGCAGGATCGGGCGCGACTGTTGTCACCGAGGGCAAGGGGCTTCGCGCGGGCGCCCTGGGTCTCACCGGCAGTGTCGTCGTCGGCGTGGCCTCGACGGCACCCGCGTACTCACTCGCCGCAACGCTCGGCTTCGTCGTCGCGGGTGGCGCGGGCTTCAAGGCGCCCGCCATCATGCTGCTGGCCTTCCTGCCGATGTACTTCATCGCGGTGGCCTACCGAGAGCTCAACGAGGCCGAACCCGACTGCGGCACCACCTTCACCTGGGTGACCCGCGCCTTCGGCCCCGTGGCCGGCTGGATGGGCGGCTGGGGCATCGTCATCGCGGACATCATCGTCATGGCGAACCTCGCCCAGATCACCGGCGCCTACTCGTTCACCCTCGCGAACGAACTCGGCCTGCACAACAGCCTCGACACGAGCACGTTCTGGTCCACCGCCGCCGGCCTGCTGTGGATCGGTGTCATGACGTGGATCTCGTTCCGCGGCATCGAAGTCTCCGCCCGCCTGCAGTACGCGCTGCTGACGATCGAGGTGCTCACGCTCATCATGGTCGTCGGGGTGGCGCTGTGGAAGGTCTACTCCGGCAGCACCCCGGCCGGCTCGGCGAAGCCGTCGTTGTCGTGGCTGTGGCCGAGTGGACTCTCGATGTCGGTGCTCTCCTCGACGGTGCTGCTCGCCGTGTTCATCTACTGGGGCTGGGACTCGGCCGTCTCGACGAACGAGGAAGCCGACGACCCCAGCCGCACGCCGGGCCGCGCCGCCGTCATCTCGACGCTGCTGCTCCTCGTCATCTACGTCTTCGTCTCCATCGCCACCGTCGCGTTCGCCGGAACAGGGGACACGGGCATCGGGCTCGGCAACGAATCCAACGCCGACGACGTGTTCACCGCCATCGGGCCGGCGCTCTTCGGCGACACATTCCTCGGCCACGCCGGGCTGGCGCTCCTGGCCATCTCGATTCTCACCTCGTCGGCCGCCTCGACGCAGACGACGATCCTCCCGACGGCGCGCACCGCCCTCTCGATGGGCGTGTTCCGCGCGCTGCCGGCCAAGTTCTCCACCGTCCACCCGCGTTACCAGACGCCGACGTGGTCGACGCTCGGGATGGGCATCGTCTCGGCAGGTTTCTACCTGCTCATGACGCTCATCAGCACGAACATCCTCGGTGCGCTCATCGGTGCGATCGGGTTGCAGATCGCCTTCTACTACGGCATCACCGGCTTCGCGTGCGTCTGGTTCTACCGGCACTCGCTGCGCACTTCGGCGCGCCACTTCGTCAACCGCGGCCTCATCCCGTGCCTCGGCGGGGCGTTCCTCTTCCTCATGTTCGCCTACGCCGTGAAGTCGTACGCCGAACCCGACTACCTGCTCGACGACAACGGCAAGAACGTGACCATTTGGGGCTTCGGCGCCGTGGCCGTGGTCGGTGTTGTCTCGCTCCTGTGTGGCTTCGCGCTCATGGCCCTGCAGTGGTCGCGGGACGCGACGTTCTTCCGGGGGCGGACGCTGCGCACCGGCTCGTTCGAAGACCTGCAGCGCTGGGTTGCCGAGGGCACCCAGTACGGCGTCATCGCTGGCGACGTGACCATCACGCAGGAAGGCGACCTCGTCACCGACGGCGGTCTCAGCGGTGTGTCGACAAGGCAGACCCATGCAACAGGTGAAGGTGAAACGCGATG
Organism: Dermacoccus sp. PE3; assembly: GCF_001021715.1. NCBI lineage: Bacteria > Bacillati > Actinomycetota > Actinomycetes > Micrococcales > Dermacoccaceae > Dermacoccus > Dermacoccus sp. PE3. The sequence goes on from NZ_LDCM01000002.1 coordinate 339,980, forward strand.
AGCGACTCGACCGTCCGATACCTCGTCGCGTGGGGCGGCGACGCCCGCTCCAAGGACGCGCTCGCCCTCGGCGCGACGCTCGCTCGCACCTTCCGGGCCGAGCTCGCCGTCGTCTACGTCGTGCGCGAGGAGACGTTCGGCGCCCACACCTTCGGCGACGTCAGCTTCACCGAGGAGGTCGTCCGTCAGGCCAGTGAGGGCGTGCAGAAGCACCTCGACGCGCTGACGGACCTGGACAACGTCGTCCTCCACGTTCGCCGCAGCGGTTCCGTGGCCGAGGGCGTGCTCGACGCCGCGAAGGAGATCGACGCCGACCTCATCGTCATCGGCGCGGGCACTGGCACCCGGGCGCTGTCGACGAACACCATCGTCACCGCGCTCCTGCACGCCTCGCCGGTGCCGGTCGCGATGGCTCCGCGCGGCTACCGCAAGGAAGCTCCCGCCGTGCTGACCGAACTCGTCGCTGCGGTCGGGCCCCGCGCAGGCGCCGGCCGGATTCTCAAGGAAGCCATCCGCGGCGTCGAGCGCGTCAGCCTTCCGCTGCGCCTCGTCTCGTTGCTCGAGCTCGGTACGGACGTCGACGTCCCCGACGAACGCGTCGAAAGCGTGCGTGCGGCGCTCGAGCGTGCCGCCGAGGAGGTCGACGTGGACGAGGTGACGACTCAGGTCGGGCAGGGCAAGAACCTCAAGGAGGCCATCGCGAACACAGAGTGGAAGCCCGACAGCGCGCTCATCATCGGTTCGTCCCGCCTGGCGCAGGGCAAGCAGACCTTCATCGGTACAGTGGCGAGCCGGATGCTCGCCCACCTGCCCATCCCGATGATCGTCGCCCCGCGAGGCGAATGAGAACGAGGTCAGCCCCATGAAGGTCGTCTGTGCCCCCGACTCCTACAAGGAAGCGCTCTCGGCGGTGGACGCCGCCGCAGCGCTGGCTCGGGGAGTGCGCGGCGTCCTTCCGTCGGCGGACGTCGTCGAATTGCCGGTGGCCGACGGGGGAGAAGGCACGACCGAAACCCTCATGGCGGCGATGGGCGGTCAGCTGATCGCCGTGGACATCACAGACGCGCTCGGACGTCCTCGCACAGCTGAGCTCGGGTGGGTCGCTTCGGAACGCCTCGCCGTCGTTGACGTCGCGCAGGGGGCCGGGCTGCATCACATCGAGTTGGAACTGCGCGACCCGTACCGCTCCTGCAGCTCTGGTGTCGGGCACCTCGTCTCGGCCGCGCTCGATCTCGACCCGCGCCGGGTCGTCATCGGTCTCGGAGGATCGGCAACGAACGACGGTGGCGCGGGCATGATCTCCGCTCTCGGTGGGCGATTGCTCGACTCCAACCGCAGGCCGGTCACTCCGACGCCCGAGGGCATGAACAACGTGGCCTCGCTCGACCTGTCGGAGCTCGACCCGCGGCTTGCGGGTGTCGAGGTGATCCTGGCCAGTGACGTGACGAACCCGCTGCTCGGGCCCGACGGCGCCACCGCCGTCTTCGGGCCGCAGAAGGGCGTGACGCCCGCGCGGGTGCCCGTCATCGAGAAGGTGCTCGCAGGATGGGCCGACGTTCTCGAGACGGCGACGGGCCGTGAGGTCCGCGACCTGCCCGGGGCGGGCGCTGCCGGGGGACTCGGCGCTGCGTTCCTCGCTCTCACGGGTGCGACGCTCCGGCCGGGTCTTGATGTCGTCGCCGAGGCCGTGGGGCTTGAGGAGGCCGTGCGAGACGCTGACCTCGTGCTCACCGGCGAAGGCCGCATCGACGGGCAGACCCGCTTCGGCAAGACGCCCTGGGGCGTCGCCGAAATCGCCCGCCGTCACGGCGTGCCCGTCGTCATGCTCGGGGGAGAGGTCCGCCCGGAGGGGCGCGCCCTCATCGACGACACGATCGTCGCCGTCGAGCCGATCCACACCGGCTACACCGACCTCGATGAGGCGCTCGCCAACACCGGAGCCGACCTCGAGCGGGCCGCGGCGTCGTCCGTCGAGCGAGTTCGGTAGAGGAGAGGCGGCGTCGGTGACGGCGCGTGGCTCGATACCCTTTCCCCGTGACACCGCCGAGCGAGCAGGCCCCGCGCACCCCCGCGCGTGAACGCCGCGCGCCCCGCTGGTTGCGTGGTCTCGCACCGCAACGTTCGTGGATCGCCCAATTGGCAGCCTTCGGCGCCATCGGGCTCTGCCTCATCGGCGCGTGGACCATCGTTCGCGACCCCTTCGCACCCACCGGCGTCACCCAGGGGGAGACCGTCGCCGACGCGCAACAGGCTCAACCCCCGATGCCTGGCGGCGCCGCGGACGTCGAAGGCGAACAGACGATCTCGGCCGTCGATGAGAAGTTCGTTCTCTGGTCCGTCAGCAACGCAGGCGACGACACCCTCTTCGGCCTCGGGGAGGGCGACTGCGCCGGCACGCCGTGCCCCGCCCTCGTGCGCTCCACCGACGACGGCAAGACGTGGACGCAGATGCACACGTTCAGCTCCGCTGACACGTCCGCGGCGACCGGGGCCACGCAGCCGCGCGTCCAGCCCGCCGGTGCCCTGAGCGAAGTGCTCTTCACCTCGCCGACCACGGGCTACATTTACGGCGGCGACCTGTGGGTCACGCGCGACGGCGGCCGCACCTTCACCCACGTCGACCACCCCGGCAGCACCGTCCTCGACGTCGTCGTCCACGACAAACAAACCCTCGCGCTCACGGCGTCGGGCTGCATCCAGGGCACCTGCTCGGGGCGTCTGGAGATTTTTCGCCTCGGCGGCGGAGACACCCCGCGGTTGGCCCAGACGATCGCCGCCGCGACGCCCACGAGCCAGATCGACGCCGCGGACCTCGTCGTCGGTGGTGACAGCCTCATCGTCCTCGCCGGCAACGAACCCGGCAGCGGGGACGCCCCCGGTGCCTGGCGTCTGGCCGGCGACAGCCTCGCACCCCTCAACCCCGGATCGGCCTGCAGCGGAAAGCCGTTCAGCGCCATCGCGGGCAACGGCACCAACCGTCTTGTCGCCGTCTGCGATGAAGCCGTCTCCGCCAAGACGACGAGCTTCACCACCGTCACGAGCACCGACGACGGCGGCACCTGGCAACTCCTCGGCACCGGCAACCTGTCGCTGCCCACCCAGGGCGGCATCTCGCTGGCCACGTCCGACGGCGAACACATCGTCGCGGCTTCCGGCGGCCCGCGCACCGCCGCCGACGCCACAACGCGCACCTCCGACGACAACCCGCTGCGCGTCTCCTCCGACGGCGGCCGCAGCTGGAGCGAACCGAGCGGTGGCGACGACGCGCCCACCGGTGGCATGGATGATGTGCGCACCCTCGGCCAGGAGTTCCTCGCCCTCTCACGTACCGACGGCGAGCTGTGGCGATCGAGCAATCGAGGAGGCCGCTGGACTCACACGTCCGTCGCAGGCCACGGTGGTTGAATGAAGTCATGAGCGATGAGGTGGAGTCCGCGCCAGCCGATTACCCGCGCGAGTGGGAGGCCGACGTCGTCCTGCGTGACGGCTCCGTGGCCCACGTGCGCCCCATCGGCCCTGACGACGCGGAACGCCTTCACCGCTTTCACGCTGCCCAGAGCGAAGAGTCCATCTACCTGCGCTTCTTCGCCCCCATCAAGCGCCTGAGTGACCGTGACGTCACGCGCTTCACCCACGTCGACCACGTCGAGCGCGTTGCCCTCGTCGGTCTCGTCGGTGACGACATCATCGGCATCGGCCGCTACGACCGCCTCGGTGGGCCGGATGCTCCCTCGGCGGAGGTCGCGTTCAACATCGCCGACAGTTTCCAGGGCCGCGGCGTCGGCTCCGTCATGCTCGAACACCTCGCCGCCATCGGCGCCGAGAACGGCGTCGCCGAGTTCGTGGCCGACGTCCTGCCGCAGAACCGCAAGATGATCCAGGTCTTCACCGAGGCCGGCTACGACGTCAAGCGCAACTTCGACGACGGCGTCATCTCCGTGCGGTTCGAGATCGAACCGAACGAGAAGTCGCAGGCCGTGCGCCTCGCGCGCGAACAGCGCAGCGAATCGCAGTCGGTGCGCGCCCTGCTCAACCCGTCGTCCGTCGCCGTCATCGGCGTCTCGAGCAAGGGCCCGTCGGTCGGTGGGCGCGTGCTCGCCAACCTGCGTGAGGGTGGGTTCACCGGTCGCGTCGACGTCGTCCACCCCAGCGTCGAGGAGATCGACGGCTACCGCACCGTGCGCAGCCTCGGCGACATCGAGGGCCGCGTCGATCTTGCGATCATCGCCGTGCCTGCCGCGCAGGTGCTCGACGTCGTGCGCGAGTGCGGCCCGGCCGGCGTCAAGGCGCTGCTCGTCGTCTCCTCGGGGTTCGCCGAGACCGGCTCCGCCGAGGGCACCGAGCGTCAGGCCGAACTGCTCAGCCTCGCGCGCAGCCAGGGCATGCGCGTCGTCGGCCCGAGCAGCTTCGGCCTCATCAACACCCGCGCCGACACGCGCCTCAACGCCTCCATCGCCTACGAGATGCCGCCCGCCGGTCACCTCGGCCTCTTCGCCCAGAGCGGCGCGCTCGGCATCGCGGTTCTCGCCAGCGCCGGGCGTCGTGGCCTCGGTCTTTCGGACTTCGCGTCCGCGGGCAACCGCATCGACGTCTCCGGCAACGACCTCATGCAGTACTGGATCGACGACGACGAAACTCACGCCGTCGGCCTCTACCTCGAGTCGGTCGGTAACCCGCGCAAGTTCACGCGCATCGCCCGTCAGCTCGCGCTGCGCAAGCCCGTCATCGTCGTCAAGCCCGAGGTCTCGGCGTTCGGTGTGCCCCCGGGCCACCGCGTCCGCGAGACCCGCACGAGCCCGGCCGCGTTCCGCGAGATGCTGCGCCAGAGCGGCGTCATCCGCGTCGGCAACGTCCACCAGCTGTTCGACGTCGCCCAGCTCGTCATCAACCAGCCTCTGCCCAAGGGGCGCCGCGTCGCCGTTGTGACGAACTCCGACGCCCTCGGCGCGCTCTGCGGTGACGCCGCACTGAGCTGGAAGCTCGAGGTGACGCGGGGCCCTGTCGCCCTCGCGCCCGATGCTGATGTCGAGAGCTTCCGTGACGCCCTCGTCGCAGCCTTCGAGGACGACTCGGTCGACACCGTCATCGCCTCCTTCATCCCGCCGCTCATCTCCGGCGGCACCGAGGTGGCGCGCGCCGTCGCAGAGGTGAGCGCCTGCTACGACAAGCCGTGCATCACCACCTTCCTCGGCATCCACGGTGCATCCGAGGCCCTCACCGCCACGAGCCCTGACGGCGAGCGCGTCGTCACGCCGTCGTACCCCATGCCCGAGGACGGGATCCGCGCCCTGGCCGCCGTGACGAACTACGCCGGCTGGCTCCAGCGCGACCGCGGTGAGCCCCTCGCGCCGGAGGGCATCGACCGCAAGGGCGTGCGCGCCATGGTGCGCCGCGTCATGACCGAGCAGCCCGAGGGCCGCGACCTCACCGGTGACGAGGTCGCCGAGTTCCTCGGTCTCGCCGGCATCTCCGTGTGGCAGTCGATTCCGGTGCGCACCTCGAAGGAAGCCGTCGCTGCAGCCGAGAAGCTCGGCTTCCCCGTCGTCGTGAAGTCGATCGCTCCGGAGGTGCGCCACCAGGTGGCGAGTTCCCTGCGCGCCGACCTGCGCTCGCCGCTCGCCGTCGTCGAGGCCTTCGAAGCGCTCGAGGAACGCCTCACCCAGTTCGGGGCCGACCAGTTCGTCGTCCAGTCGATGGCGACGCCGGGCATCGGCTGCGTCGTGACGAGCTCGGAGGACCCGCTCTTCGGCCCCGTCGTCACGTTCTCCGTCAGCGGCCCGCCCACCGACCTGCTCGACGACGTCGGCTACCGCATCCCTCCGCTCACAACGAGCGACGTCTCCGACCTCGTCAGCTCCATCAAGGCGTGGCCGCTGCTCGACGGCAGCCACGGCACCGCCGCCGATCGCGCCGCCATCGAAGATCTCGTCTCGCGCGTCGCGATCCTCGCCGACGAGAACCCCGAGATCGCACACCTCGAACTCAACCCGGTGAGCACCAACCCCACCGGCCTCGACGTTCTGGGCGCCCGCATCACTCTGGCGCCGCACTCGCTGCGCCAGGATTCCGGGCGCCGGGCCATGACGTGAGGTTCGGGCGTCCGACACGCGCCGGGGGCGACGAAGGTGGGATGATGGCACGCATGTCTGCCACCCTGCCCGCCGACCTCGTCCGCGACATCGAGAAGGCCGGTTACTTCCCGGCTCTCGTCAGCGACGTCGTCACCACGGCGCTCGCCGGTGACGAGGTGCGTCACCACCTCGTGCACCTCGAGACGACGTTCGACCAGGACGAATTCCACCGCCACATCACGGTTCTCGCGCTCACGCCGCACAAGCTCGTCATCGCGCACGCCGACGATCACGCCGACCCGCGCACCCACGGGCACGGCTCGGGTCACTCGGCCGTCACCGCGACGTCGGAGGCCGTGGCGCTGTCGTTCGTGCGCGGCGTGACGCTGACGCACGTCGTCGCCGACGCCGAGACCTACCGCCCGGGCACGCTCGGGCGCGAGGTGACGCTCACCGTTGGATGGGGGACCGTGAGCCGCGTCGATCTGCTGCCCGCCACGTGCGGCGACCCGCAGTGCGACGCCGACCACGGCTACGACGGCACGATCACCGGCGATGACATCAGCCTGCGTATCTCCGCTGACGCCGAGGGTGAAGGCAGCCTCAACCAGGCCATGAGCTTCGCCAACGCCCTGTCGGCCGTCGTCGGCCGACGCTGACCGGGCCCACTCCATGAAGGCACCCCGGTACGACACCGAAGGCCTTGCGTCCGTTCTGCCGTCGGTTGCGCGCACGCTCGCGCCCGCCGCGTTCGAGGGGGAGGGACGCAAGCTGCCGCAGGCGAAGGCGGGCATCGTCGTGCTCGCCGACGGACTCGGCGCGCGGCTCCTACGCAAGCGCAGCGCACACGCGCCGTTCCTCCACGAGCACCTCGACCACGTCCAGACGCTCGCCGCAGGCTTCCCGACGACGACCGCCACCTCCATGGGCACGTTCGGCACCGGCCTGCCGCCGGGGGCCCACGGCCTCGCGGGTTACCAGGTCGTCGACCCGGCCACCGGCATGCTCTTCAACGAGCTGACGTGGCAGCGCGGCCCCGAGCCGCGCGTCTGGCAGCCGAACGCCACCGTCTTCGAACGCGCCGACCAGGCCGACCTGCGCCCGGCGATGATTGGACCGGACTACTTCGAAGGCTCCGGCCTGACGAACGCCGCCCTGCGCGGCGCGGTGTTCTACGGCGCCGAGGCGCTCGAGGACCGCATCGACGCAGCGCTCGCCGCCGTCCGGCGTGGCCACCGGCTCGTCTACCTCTACTGGGGCGAGATCGACAAGGCCGGCCACGTGCACGGCATCGATTCGCCGCAGTGGGCCGCCGAACTCGAAGCGTTCGACCGCGGTTTCGAGCGCCTCGCCTCCCAGCGTCCGGTCGGCACGTCCCTCACGCTGACGGCCGACCACGGCATGGTCGACGTGCCGCTCGACGCCCGCGTCGACATCGCCAAAACCCCCTACCTGCGCGACGGCGTGCGCACCGTTGGCGGCGAGATGCGCGCGCTGCACCTCTACGTCGAGCCCGGCGCGCGCGACGACGTCCTCGCCGCCTGGCGCAAGGAGGTCGGCAGCGACGGCCACGTGCTCACCCGCGAGGAGCTGAGCGACCTCGGCTGGGTCGGCGCTCTCGACGCCGGCACGGCGGAACGCTTCGGCGACGTCGTCGTGTCGATGCGTGCGGCCCGCGGCTACGTCGACTCCCGGGTCATGAGCCAGCAGGTGCTCGCCCTCGTCGGCCAGCACGGCGCCATGACGCCGCAGGAACTCGACGTGCCCTTCCTCCACCTCCCGCCGCGCTAAGGTGACTGCCCGTGGCTGAGCTCGTTTTCTTCACCGGCACGATGGACTGCGGTAAGTCCACCCTCGCGCTGCAGATGGACCACAACCACGCGGCCCGCGGGCAGCGCGGCATCGTGCTGACCCAGCACGACCGCGCCGGTGAGGCCGTCATCTCCTCGCGCCTCGGCCTGCGTCACGAGGCCATCGAGGTGAGCAACGAGGTCGATCTGTGGGATCTCGCCGTCTCCGCGGGCGTGACGCTCGGGGGCCTCGACTACGTCATCGCCGACGAGGTGCAGTTCTACCTGCCCGAGCAGATCGACCAACTCGCGCGCGTCGTCGACGAACTCGACGTCGACGTCTTCGCGTTCGGCATCACTGCGGACTTCAAGACGCAGCTGTTCCCCGGCTCGCGGCGCCTGTTCGAACTCGCCGACCGCACGCAGCTGCTCCAGGTCGAGGCGCTGTGCTGGTGCGGCAAGCGCGCCACCCACAACGCCCGCGTCGTCGACGGCACCATGGTCGTCGAAGGCGAGCAGGTCGTCGTCGGTGACACCGGTGACCAGACCGAGACGCCGCTCGTGGAGTACGAGGTGCTGTGCCGTCGTCACTTCATGCGCCGCATGACGTCGCACGCCGCCCGCGCCATCGGCGCCGAGCAGATGCCGTTCGACCTCGACGTGTGCCCCGTGCCGCCCTCGACCTTCACCGATCATTCCCGCGGCGCGGCCGGCTGAGGCGAGCGATGAACGAACGGCACGAGCGAGAGGATCGGCGGGAGCGCGTCGGGGCAGCGCCCCACCGTGGACGCGCCGAACGCCTGCGCAGTGCCGGAGTCATGGGCGGGCGTGCAGCACGCGGCGCCTACCGCCTGAGCGCGGGTGCCACGAAGACGACGCTGCGCGCCGCCCGCCGGGCGAGCAACGCCCAGGGCGCGGGGGAGAGTGGCCTCGGGCGCCTCATCGAGGTGCACGCCCTCTCCAACGCCGGCGATGCCGCCGTCATGGTCGGGCTCGCCGGCACACTGTTCGTCTCCGCGCAGCCCGGCGAGGCGAAGGACCACGTCGCGCTGTTCCTCGTGCTCACGATGCTGCCCTTCGCCATCGTGGCGCCGCTCATCGGCCCGCTGCTCGACCGCTACCGGCACGGGCGCCGCTGGGCCATGGGCGGCACGCTCGCGCTGCGCGGCTTCCTCTGCTGGGTGCTCGCCGACGCCATCGAGAAGGGCTCCACCTGGCAGTTCCCTACGGCCCTGGCCATCCTCGTCTCGAGCAAGGCCTACCTCGTCACTCGATCATCGGCCACGCCACGGCTGCTTCCGTACGGCATGACGCTCGTCAAGGCCAACAGCCGCATGAGCCTCGCCGGCGTGGCGGGAGCGACGATCGGCGGTCCGCTCGCCGGTGGAGCCGCGGCCCTGTTCGGCGCGACGTGGGCCTTCCGTGCCGCGTTCCTGCTCTTCGTCGTCGGCACGGTGCTCGCCATTCTGTTGCCGCCTGACATCGATTCCGAACGCACCGACTCACTGCGCTCCGGACGCGCCCAGGTGCGCCTGCCGAGCGTCATCGTCTCTGCGCTGCGCGCCAACGTCGGTCTGCGCTGGATCAGCGGCTTCCTCACGATGTTCATGGCCTTCCTCATGAAGACCCATCCGCTACCTGGATGGGAGGATCGCGCCACGACACTACTGGCGCTCGTCGTCGGCGCCGCAGCGCTGGGTAACGCGCTCGGTACGGTGCTCGGTTCGCTCGTCAAGAACTTCGCGCCGCGCACCGTCGTCGTGGGCTCGCTGTTGGCCGACGCAGTGGCCATGGTGGTCTGTGCGGTGCACTTCACCCTCGTGACGGCCATCGTCGTCGGCCTCGTGGCCGGTCTCGGTCAGCAGTTGGGCAAGCTCGCCGTCGACTCGCTCATCCAGGATCACCTCGCCGAGGCCGTGCGCACGAGCGCCTTCGCGCGCTCCGAGACGGTGCTCCAGCTCGCCTGGGTCATCGGTGGCATCTACGCCTGCGTCGTGCCGACCGACGCGACGATCGGCCTGTACTCCGCCGCCGTGCTCCTCGTCGGGTGGGCCGTGCTCGTCATGCTGTGGAACGCCGGGCGCGGACCGACGTGGCCGCGACGTCGCGGCTACGGCAAGGACGATGACGGTCGTGGCGCCCGACGTGGTGGCGCCTTCGCCGACACCGTGACCGAGACCTCGGACGACGCCTTCACCCGAGCCCCTGACGACCTGCCGACGACTCCGCGCACGCGGCGCTGGCACCGCGACGAACCGGCAGAAAGCCCGCGAGGCGAGCGCTATCGCGACGATGATCGGTACAACCAGGACGACGACCGGTACGACGAGTTCGGCGGCAGTTCCCGCGGCGGATATGACCCGTACGACGCGTGGCAGGAGAACCGCCGGACGCTTCCGGTGCCGACGTCGGATTCCCGAAACACCGGGGAGCCGCGCGACGATCGCACGCGCCGCATGCCCGAGCAGGAGCGCCGATCGTCGTCCTACCGGCCGCAGTGGGATGGCGACGACGGCTGGGATCGCCGCGACCGCTGACGCCTCGCAACGACGAGCTACCGAACCTTCACGCCGACAGACACCGCTCGGTAAACCTCCACGCGAACGCCGAACGCCCGACCTCAGCGCACGGGGCGCGAGGTCGGGCGTTCTCCTGTCCGTCAGGTCTGGCGCAAAGGCTCAGCCCTGAAAGTCACTTCTTGGGGCCGCGGCCACCGAACATGATGTCGTCCCAGCTCGGAACGCTCGGGCGGCTGCTCTTGCGCGACTGGTTCGCACGCTCGGGCACCGAGGTGCGCTTCTGGGTGCTCTTCTTCGCGGGAGCCGAAGCCTCAGCGGGTTCATCGACCTCGTCGAAGAGCGAATCCGCCTGAACGACCTCGTCATCGGCGGCGGAGCCTGCGGCCTTCGTCTCAGCGCTGTCGTCGACTGCGTCCTCGACGTCGGCCTCGGCAACGTCGTCCGCGTCGTCGAGGTCGGCCTCGTCGAGCGCGTCGTCCTCGACGTCGTGCAGCTGGTGCACGTCGCCACCGTCGTGGAAGCCGGGCAGCTCGCCGAAGAGCGACTCGTCCTGCTCGGCGTCGTCGTCGTGCAACGCCGCGCGCACGGAAGCCTGCTCGAGGTTGGCGCGCGAGCGGCGGCTCTTGCGGCGACGCGAACTCGTCGACGTCGACTTCTCCGCCGCCACGTCGTCGGACTCGTCGGCAGCGTGACCATCGGCGTCGGGCTCGTCAGGCGAAGGCGCGTCGGCCGTCTTGCGCGTCGGCAGCGCCGCCACACCGGCCGTCGCGCGGCGCGTGGTGTCATCGTTCTTGTCGGCGTTCGCGTTGTCGGCGTCGCTGTCGGAGGCGGCGTGCAGTTCCTCCGGACGCGGGTGGCTCGGCGCCGGGGGAGGCGTCGTGCCGAGGTCGAGACGCTCGACGCGCGTGACGTCGGGGGAGCCGCTCGTGACGTTCGGCAGCGCCGTCGGGCGAGACGCGTTCGAGCGACCCGAACCCTTCGACCGGCTGCGGCTCGCCTGGCGCGCACGCATCGAGGCGGTGAGGTCGGCGGGCTTTCCGGCGTCGTCGCTTGAGCCGAGCGTCGCACCGAGGTGGGGAGCCTGCGCGTCGTCGAGACCGCCCTCGGCCTCGACGTCGTAGACGGACGCAGGGCGTGCGGCGCGAGCGGAGCCGCCGGCCTTCTTGCGTGCGACGGCCTTCTGACGCTCGGGAGCCTCCTCGTCAGCAGCGGCGATCTCGTCGCCACCGAGCCAACGGGCCTCGTCGTCGACGGTGCGCAGTGCGCGGTTCACCGGGTCGAACAGCCACGTGGCCTCACGCTGGCGACCACCGGCGGGGAAGCGCACGGTGACGGTCCAGTGGGCGTCGTCGTTCTTCCAGCTGTCCCACACGACGCGCTCGGCCTCGACGCCGCGCTCGGCGAGACGACGGTCGGCGCGCTCACGCAGCGTCGTCGTCTCACCGCGCCCGTACAGCTGAACACCCTGCGCCAGACCGGAGACGTAGTCGCGCTCGGCGCGGATCGGGCCTTCGTAGCGCTGCACCTTCTCGAGCGTCCACCCGGCACGCTCGGCGATCTCCTCGAGCGGCACCCCGCCGCGGATGAGGCCCTGCACGTCGCGCGGACGCAGCGGGTTCTCGGCCTTCGCCTGGCCGTCGGCGGACGCCGGCTCGCGGCGGTCACGTCGGATCGTGGTGCGCAGTTCGTCGGTGATGGGAAGGGTGAAGCGACCCCCGTCGTCGTCGGCGAGAAGGAGGCCGCTGCCGTCCTCCGAGACCCCGATCAAACGCAATTCCTGCACGACGCAACTCCATCCGTTACCAGTTGTGTAGCCGCTACTGTGCCATTATCGCCCGCCTGATGCAGGGACGGCGCGCCGCCCGCGGTAACGTGTCGCTGCCATGGTGCTCACGCAAAGCGGCTCTCTGCAGCTCCTCCTCGACCTCATCGGCGTGTTCGTCTTCGCGCTCTCCGGTGGGCTCGTCGCCGTACGCAAGAGGCTCGACATCCTCGGCGTCGTCATCCTCTCCGGAATGGCCGGACTCGGCGGCGGTGTGCTGCGCGATCTGCTCATCGGTCAAACGCCGCCCGTCGGCGTCAGCGACTGGCGCCTCATGGGCGTCTGCGTCCTCGCGGGCCTGTGTGCGTTCACGCTCCACCCCGAGATGAGCCGTATCGCTCGACTCGTGCGCCTCCTCGACGCCGCCGGCCTCGCGCTGTTCTGCGTCGCAGGCTCGATCAAGGCCCTCGCCTACGGCGCCGGTGCGACGACGGCGATCTTCGTCGGCGTCCTCACCGCCATCGGCGGCGGCCTCATGCGCGACGTCATCGTCGGGCAGGTGCCCGAGGTGCTGCGCCGAGAGCTCTATGTCGTGCCGGCTCTGCTCGGCAGTTCGCTCGTCGTCATCGCGCACGAGACGCCGTACTACACGGTGCCCGTGCTCTGGGGCTGCGTCTTCGTCGCCTTCGCCCTGCGCATGATCGCCGTGGTGCTCGACCTCAATGCCCCTCAGCCCCTTCGAACTGGAGACCGGTCATGACCGACGCCAACCCGCTCGAACCGTACGACGCCGTCCTGCTCGCGTCGTTCGGCGGACCCGAGAAGCCCGACGAGATCATGCCGTTCCTGCGCCGCGTGACGGCCGGGCGCGGCATCCCCGACGAGCGTCTCGCCGAGGTGGCCCACCACTACGAGGAGCTCGGCGGGCGCAGCCCGATCAACGACCAGAACCGGGCCCTCATCGCCGCGCTGCGCGCCGAACTCGACCGTCGTGACATCACGACGCCGATCCTGTGGGGCAACCGCAACAGCGAGCCCTTCCTCACCGACACCCTGCGCGACGCCCACGGCGAGGGCATGCGCCGCATCGTCACCGTGACGACGAGCGCGTACGCCTCCTACAGCTCGTGCCGTCAGTACCGCGAGGACCTCGCGGCCGCGGTCAACACCCTCGAGGACGAGGGCCTCACGGGCTTCGAGATCGACAAGATCCGCCAGTTCGCCACCCACCCGTCCTTCGCACGGGCAAACGTCCGCCTCGTCACCGACGCCCTGCGTGAGTTCGCCGGGGTGCCCGACGAGCAGGTGCAGGTCGTCTTCGTCACGCACTCGATTCCGCTCGGCATGGACGACACCTCCGGCCCCGGCGACGGTGACGGCAACCTCTACTGGCAGCAGCACGACGAGCTGGGCGCCGCCATCCTCTCGGAGGCGAACGCAACGCTCTCGCGTGACCTCGAGGGCGCGCTCGTCTACTGCTCGCGTTCCGGCCCGCCGTCGCAGCCGTGGCTCGAGCCCGACATCAACGACCACCTCGAGCATCTCGCGGAGCGCGGCGTGACGCACGTCGTCGTCGCGCCGATCGGCTTCGTCTCCGACCACGTGGAGGTCGTCTACGACCTCGATACCGAGGCCGCCGAAACCGCCGAACGCCTCGGGCTCGTCATGCGCCGCGTGCCGACCGTGGGCACGGACGACGAGTTCGTGCACGGCCTCGTCGACCTCGTCGAGGAGCGCGCGGCCGAGGCCCGTGACGAGTCGCCCGAGTGCCCCGCGTGGCCGGGCGAGGCCATGCCGTCGATCTGCGCCCCGGGCTGCTGCCCGAACCTGCGCGCCGCCAAGCCCGCTCTGTGCGGTCGCGACTGAGGTCGTACCGTCAAAGCGCACCTTTGCGAAGGAGAACCCGATGGAACGCGACACCGACGCACCGCTCGCCCTGCCCGAGTGGCTGGACGCCGAGGAGCTCACTCGTCTGCGCGATCTCGCGACGGCCATGGCTGACGACGCCGCGCGCCTCGTCGTGACGGAACGCCCGCGTTCCCTCGGGGTCGAAGCGACGAAGTCGAGCGAGGTCGACGTCGTCACCGTCATGGACCAGCGCAGCGAGCAGTTGCTGCGCGAGCGCATCGACGCCGAGCGTCCCGACGACGCGATCCTCGGTGAGGAGGGCGGCGCGAGCGAGGGCACCTCGGGTCTGACGTGGGTCGTCGACCCCATCGACGGCACCGTCAACTACCTCTACGGTCACCCGTTCTTCGCGGTGTCCGTGGCTGTCTGCATCGGCGACACGACGCGTGAGGGCGCCTGGCTGCCCGTTGCGGGCGCCGTCAGCGCACCGTTGCTGGGGGAGACCTACGCCGCGGCCCACGGCCAGGGTGCCCACCTCGTCACGGCCGACGGACGACGCGAACCCCTCGTCGTCAGCGACTGCGAGCGTCTCGAGCTCGCTCTCGTCGGCACCGGTTTCGGGTACGAAGCGGCCAAGCGTGAAGAGCAGGGCGCTGCCGTCGCGCAGCTGCTGCCCAAGGTGCGTGACATCCGACGCGGCGGGTCCGCGGCACTCGACCTGTGCTTCGTCGCGTCGGGCCGGCTCGACGGTTACTACGAGTCCGGAATCAACGCGTGGGACCAGGCCGCAGGGCAGGTCATCGCCACCGAAGCACGCGCTGCGATCGGGGGCGCACCGGGCGGCGAGATGGGCAAGGCGATGGCGATCGCGACGGCTCCCGGCATCTTTGCCGACCTCACGGATTGCCTTTTCCCCGAGGCGCGCTAGTATGCGGGCACAAATCGGGTCATCCGCGCGTTGCAGCGGGGGATCAGCGGTGAGCGCCACAAGCGCGACGCCGCACACTCATCGAAGAAAGAGTACTGATGGCAACTGACTACGATGCCCCGCGCAAGAACGAAGACGACGTCAGCGAAGACTCGATCGAGGAACTGAAGTCCCGTCGGGTCGACAAGTCCTCGAGCAGCGTCGACGTCGACGAGACCGAGCACGCCGAAGGCTTCGAGCTTCCCGGCGCCGATCTGTCGGGTGAGGAGCTCTCCGTGCGCGTTCTGCCGCGCCAGGAGGACGAGTTCACCTGCAGCAAGTGCTTCCTCGTTCACCACCGCAGCCAGCTCGCTGAAGAGGACGGCGGCCTTCCGGTCTGCCGCGACTGCGCCTAAGGCATGGACAACGCACCGAGCAGCGACGACGACGGACATCTCACCGTCCCCATCCGACGCCTCGATCCGGGGCTGGAGGTGCCGACGTACGCCCACGCGGGTGACGCCGGTGCGGATCTGCGGGCACGGGTCGGCCTGACGCTCGCGCCCGGTCACCGCGCGCTCGTTCCCACGGGTATCGCCGTCGCGATTCCTGAGGGATACGCCGGCTTCGTCCACCCCCGATCGGGGTTGGCCGCTCGCCACGGCATCACCATCGTCAACGCGCCCGGTGTCGTCGACGCCGGCTACCGAGGCGAGATCCAGGTCAACCTCGTCAACACCGACAGCCGCGAGTCGTTCACCGTCTCCAGGGGGGACCGCATCGCGCAACTCGTCGTGCAGCGGGTGGAGAAGGCGACGTTCGTCGTCGTCGACGACCTCGACGACTCGTCGCGTGGCGCCGGTGGGCACGGTTCGACCGGCGGATTCGCGGCCACGCAGGCTCGCGCCGAGAAGGAGACTGACTGATCATGGCCATGTTCCGACGTAAGAAGGACGACGCAGCCTCGCAGGTCGAGGGCGACGAGAAGGTCGACCTCAGCGAGGACACCGACGAGACGGCCACCGAGTCGGCGGACGTGACGTCCGAGGAGCTCACCCCCGAGGAGCGCCGCCGCCGTTCGCGCCTGCGCCCGCGTGAGGACGTCGACCTCTCCAACGGCCCGTTCGACGTCGACGACGCCCCCGAGGGCGATCGCATCGACTTCGGTGCGCTGCTGCTCGCGCCCGGTGAGGACGTCGAGCTTCGCCTCGACGTCGACGAGAGCACGCAGGTGCTCACCGGCATGACCGCCGTCATCGGTGAGGGCGGTGCCTCTGCGGTTCAGCTGCAGGTTTTCGCCGCGCCCAAGACGAGCGGCATCTGGTACGGCATCCGCCGCGAGATCGCCGAGTCGATCCTCGCCGGTGGCGGCACGGCCGACGAGGTCGACGGCGACCTCGGCACCGAGCTGCACGTGCGCATGCCCAGCCAGGGCCCCGACGGCCGCACCACCTTCTCGCCGGCACGCTTCATCGGCGTCGACGGCCCGCGCTGGTTCCTGCGCGCCGTGCTGTCGGGCCACGCGGCCCTCGACGACGACGCCGCGGAGCGCGCCATGGAGTTCGTGCGCACCGTCGTCGTGCGACGCGGCGGTGAGGCACGCGCGCCGCGCGAACTGCTCGAACTCACCCTGCCGCCGGAGCTGCTCGCCCAGGTGCGCGAGCAGGAGCAGTCCGCCGGTGAGAGCGATCCCGCCGTCAGCCCGCTGGAGCGTGGCCCGGAGATTACCGAGACGCGCTGATGGAGCAGATGCTCGCGAAGCTGCGCGCCCGTTTCCTCCCCGGCCCGTCGGGGGAGGAAGAGGCCGCGGCCCAGCGAGCACGAGAGGCCTCCCGCTACGCCCTCGCGCCTGCTCGACGCCGGGTGAGGATCGAAGGGCGCGTCAGCGAGGTCACCGTCAGGCCGCGCTCCGAGAGTGTGCCCGACCTCGTTGTCGATCTCGACCCGTTCGACACCTCGGTCCAGCCCGCGTCGCTCGTCATGCTCGGTCGCCGTGAGGTCGTCGGTATTCACGTCGGCGCCGCGCTTGCCGTCGAAGGGCTCCTGACGACCGTGAAGAACCGGCCCACGATCTTCAACCCCGCCTACGAGCTCCTGCTCGAGAACGAGGAATCCCAGTGACCGAGAACCACCAGCCCCCGGCGAACACGGTCGAGGCCGTCATCCGCGAGCGCCTCGCCGTCGCGGTCGGCGGGTGGCGCGGATCGCTCGAGGCGGCATTGCCGACGGTCGCGTTCGTCGCGGTGTGGACCGCGACGAAGAACCTCAACCAAGCGCTCATTGCCGCGGCGGTCGTGCTCGCCGTCGCGCTCGTGCTGCGCCTCGTGCAGCGTCAGACGGTGAAGTTCGTCGTCGCTGCGGCGTTCGCCACGGCCTTCGCTGCGTTTCTCGCGAAGCGTTCCGGCAATGCGTCCGACGTCTTCCTGCCCGGTCTCATCCAGGCGGGCGTCATGCTCGCCATCAGCATTGCGTCGATCGTCGTGCGCTGGCCGCTCGTCGGTTTCATCGTCGCGGGCGGCGACCCGAACCTCAAGGACGACCCCACCGCGTGGCAGCGCAGCCGCGCCATGGTGAAGGTCTGCACGCGCCTGACGTGGGTGTTCGCGGCCCTGTTCGCCGTGCGCCTGGCCGTCATGCTGCCGCTCTACCTGGCCGACCAGGTGACGATTCTCGGCGTCGCCAAGATCGCGCTCGGTTGGCCGCTGTACCTCGCCGCCCTCGCCCTCATGGCGCTGTTGCTCCTGCGCGGTGAGACCCCGCTGGACACCCACGACGCGCTACTGCACGACGACCGCGAAGGCCACGAACGTCTCGAGCACGAGGCGCGCGAGCACGGCGCCTGACGCCGCTCGCCCGCAGTGCTGAGCGACCTCAGAAGTTGCGGTCGCTCAGGACCGTCTGCACCTCGTCGCGACGCCGTCCCGTGAGCTTCGCCGCGAGGGTGCGCTCGGCGTCACGCGTGGCGAGGAAGAGCAGTTCGTCGAGTGCCTGGAGGCTCTCCTCGGGCACCGGCGCCATCGGCAGTTGGTCGCGGATGATGCCGACGAGCACGCACTCCGGCGGAAGGGCGAGATCGGCCACGCTACTGCCGCAGTAGGGGGAGTCGAGGGGGAGCGTGAGCTCCACCATCGTGGCCTTGCCCTGCTGGAACTCGAAGAGGCGCACGAGGTCGCCGACGCTGACGGCCTCCTCGACGAGCGCCGTCATGAGGCGCGGGGTGGAGACGGCGACGTCGACGCCCCAGCCCTCGTCGAACATCCACTCGTTGCGCGGGTTGTTGACGCGGGCCACGGTACGCGGCACGCCGAACTCCGTCTTCGCGAGCAGGGAGACGACGAGGTTGACCTTGTCGTCACCCGTGGCGCAGACGACGACGTCGGCGTGCTCGAGCTGTGCCTCCTCGAGCGTGGCCACCTCGCACGCGTCTGCGAGGAGCCACGTGGCGTCCGGGATGGCCTTGACGCGCTCCTCGCGGGCGTACTTGTCGATGACGAGCAGGCTGTGTTCGTTGCTCAGCAGTTCGCGGGTGATGGATCGGCCGACGCTTCCGGCCCCGACGACGACGATGCGCATGACGTGCCTCTCAGTGCTCGCGCGCGAGCGGGTTCGTGAGGTCGGTGTGAGGGCCCTGCGAGAGCAACGCCTCGACGAGCTCCCGGCGGGCCGATTCGACGACGAAGTGCACGATGTCGCCCTCCTGGTGGACGAGGCCGGCGCGGGGCAGGATGCCGGTGCTCAGGCGCGAGACGTACGCGACGCGCGAGGCGGTGACCTGCTCGAGTTCGTCGTAGGCGTGCCCGATCCACGCGGTGTGGACGGGGATCTCGAGGATGGCCAGGGTGCCCGACTGATCGTGGTGCACCGCGGTGCTCTCCTGCGGCGCGATGCGCCGCAACACCTGGTCGGCGGTCCAGCGAACGGTGGCGACCGTGGGGATGCCGAGGCGCTGGTAGATCTCGGCGCGGCCCGGGTCGTAGATGCGGGCGACGACGCGCTCGACGCCGTACGTCTCGCGTGCCACGCGGGCCGAGAGGATGTTCGAGTTGTCACCGCTGGAGACGGCGGCGAACGCGAACGCCTCTTCGATGCCGGCGGCGACGAGCGTCTCGCGGTCGAAGCCGACCCCGACGATGCGGCGTCCGAGGAACGAGCTCGGCAGGCGGCGGAAGGCGGATTCGTCGCGGTCGACGATGGCGACGCTGTGGCCGGTGTCCTCGAGCGTGCGTGCGAGGGAGGAACCGACGCGGCCGCAGCCCATGATGACGTAGTGCACGAGGTGACCCTATCGAAGGTGAGGCCCTGCTGCGTTGCGTGTTCCGGGGCATCCGGGGAGGGTGAACGACATGGCAACGTCACGTTCTGCACCCGGTCGCCGCTCTGGAATGAACCGTCGCAAGGTCCGCAAGGGCCGCCCGATGGAGGGCGAACGGCTGGAACTCGCCGTCGAGGGCGTCGCGCACGGCGGGCACTGCGTCGCCCGCCACGAGGGCCGCGTCGTCTTCGTGCGGCACACGCTGCCCGGCGAGCGCGTCGTCGCGCGGATCACCGAGGGCACGAGCGAGTCGAAGTTCCTTCGCGCCGACGCCGTCGAGGTGCTCGACGCCTCGCCCGATCGCGTCCCCGCGCCGTGCCCGTTCTCCGGCCCCGGCATGTGTGGCGGCTGCGACTGGCAGCACGTCGCCCTGCCCGCGCAGCGCGCGCTCAAGACGCAGGTGGTGCGCGAGCAACTGCAACGCATCGCCAAGATCGACCTCCACGAGGTGGCCCCCGACTTCACCGTCGAGGAACTGCCCGGCCACCCCGACGGGCTGCGCTGGCGCACCCGCCTCGAACTCGCCGTCGACGACGGTGTTGCGGGCCTGCGCGAACACCGCTCACACCGGCTCGTCGAGATCGACGACTGTGTCGTCTCGGACGAGGGTTTCACCGCGGCGCTGCGTGACCGCTTCGACTCCTCGGTCGCGGGCCTCGACCTCGTGCGCCCCTCCGTCGGCGACATCGTCGGCATCGAGCTGCCGCAGCCCAAGGGCGAGAAGACCCCCGCGGTGCGCGAGATTGTCGACACCGCCCACGGCAGCGCCGAGTTCGACGTCAGCGCCCGTGGGTTCTGGCAGGTGCACCCGGCGGCTGCCTCCACGTTCCTCGACGTCGTCCTCGACGCCACCGACCCCCAGGAGGGGGAGCGGGCCGTCGACCTGTACTGCGGCGTCGGCCTGTTCACGCGCGCCCTCGCCGACCTCGTGGGCCCGAGCGGTTCGGTGCTCGGCGTCGAGGCGGATGCCGAGGCGATCGAGTACGCCCGCACGAACATGGGCGGAGCCCGCCACGTCGACCTCCTTGCGTCCGACGTGGCGAAGGCCAACCTCGGAACCGGCGCCGACGTCGTCGTCCTCGACCCGCCCCGTGCAGGTGCGGGCCGCGACGTCGTGGCGACGATCGCCGACCTCGCGCCCCGCGTCGTCACCTACGTCGCGTGCGACCCGGCCGCGCTCGCGCGTGACCTCGGCTACTTCGCCGAACGCGGCTACGACGTCGACGCTCTTCGCGGCTTCGACGCGTTCCCCATGACGCAGCACGTCGAGTGCATCGCGGTGCTGCGACCCCGCGGTGAGGCGAACGCATCCTGAGATCGTCGACATCGGGCTCGCCCACTGGGGCGACATGACGGGCTCGGCGACCTACGATCAAGGCAGGAGAACGGCCTCGGCAAGGGCAGGTGGCAAAGTTAGGTTTGCCTTTGCTGAGGGGCGTTCCCAGCGTGTGATTAAGTTATCTTGACGTCAAGATAAATGACGCGGGACGCGGGCCCGAGGGGCGCGCTCCCAGGCAACAGACGAAGGAGTCGGCGTGAGTCAGAGCACGGACAGCTTCGGAGCAAAGGGCACCCTTGAGGTTGGCTCGAACAGCTACGAGATCTACCGCATCAACACGGTCGAGGGCCACGAGACCCTGCCGTACAGCCTCAAGGTTCTCCTCGAGAACCTGCTGCGCACCGAAGACGGCGCGAACGTCACCAAGGAGCAGATCTCCGCTCTCGGTGGCTGGAACGAGAAGGCCGACCCGGACACCGAGATCCAGTTCACGCCCGCGCGCGTGATCATGCAGGACTTCACCGGTGTTCCCTGTGTCGTCGACCTCGCCACGATGCGTGAGGCCGCCGGTGAACTCGGCGGTGACACCAACAAGGTCAACCCGCTCTCGCCGGCCGAGCTCGTCATCGACCACTCGGTCCAGATCGACGCCTTCGGCACGAACGACGCGTTCGAGAAGAACGTCGAGCTCGAGTACGAGCGCAACAACGAGCGTTACCAGTTCCTGCGCTGGGGCCAGGGCGCCTTCGACGACTTCAAGGTCGTCCCCCCGGGCACCGGCATCGTCCACCAGGTCAACATCGAGCACCTGGCGCGCGTCGTCATGGAGCGCGAGGGCGTGGCCTACCCCGACACCTGCATCGGTACCGACAGCCACACCACGATGGAGAACGGCCTCGGCGTCCTCGGTTGGGGCGTCGGCGGTATCGAGGCCGAGGCCGCGATGCTCGGCCAGTCCGTCTCGATGCTCATCCCGCGCGTCGTCGGCTTCAAGATCACCGGTGAGATCCCCTCGGGCGTCACCGCCACGGACGTCGTCCTCACGATCACGCAGATGCTGCGCGAGCACGGTGTCGTCGGCAAGTTCGTCGAGTTCCACGGTGAGGGCGTCGCCTCCATCCCGCTCGCGAACCGCGCCACGATCGGCAACATGAGCCCCGAGTTCGGCTCCACCTGTGCGATCTTCCCGATCGACGACGTCACGCTCGACTACCTGCGCCTCACGGGCCGCAGCGACGAGCAGGTCGCCCTCGCCGAGGCGTACGCCAAGGAGCAGGGCATGTGGCTCGACCCGAGCGTCGAGCTGCGCTTCTCCGAGGAGCTCGAGCTGGATCTGTCGACGGTCGTCCCGTCGATCGCCGGCCCGAAGCGCCCGCAGGACCGCATCCTGCTGTCCGAGGCCAAGCAGCAGTTCGTCGCCGATCTCGACAACTACGTCGTCAACGGCAACAGCATCGAGGACAGCTCGGTCGACGAGGAGCTCGAGGGCACCTTCCCGGCGTCCGACTCGGTGAACACGAGTGCCGACCAGGTCTCCGACCCGCGTTCGGCCCCGACGAACTCGCCGATCTCAGGCAAGAGCGAGCGCCCCTCCAAGCCGACCACGGTCAACCGTGACGGTGGCAGTTTCGAGATCGACCACGGTGATGTCGCCATCGCCTCGATCACGAGCTGCACCAACACCTCGAACCCGTCGGTCATGCTCGCGGCCGGTCTTCTCGCGAAGAACGCCGCCGACAAGGGCCTCAAGGTCAAGCCGTGGGTCAAGACGTCGATGGCCCCGGGCTCGAAGGTCGTCACCGAGTACTACGAGAAGGCGGGCCTGTGGCCGGCGCTCGAGGCTCTCGGCTACCACCTCGTCGGTTACGGCTGCACCACCTGCATCGGTAACTCCGGCCCGCTGCCGGAGGATGTCTCCGCTGCGGTCAACGAGAACGACCTCGCCGTCGTCTCCGTCCTTTCGGGTAACCGCAACTTCGAGGGTCGCATCAACCCCGACGTGAAGATGAACTACCTGGCCTCCCCGCCGCTCGTCATCGCCTACGCGCTGGCCGGCACGATGGACTTCGACTTCGAGAACGAAGCCCTGGGTCAGGACAAGGACGGCAACGACGTCTTCCTCAAGGACATCTGGCCGAGCGCGCAGGACGTCGACTCGACGATCGCCTCCTCGATCAACCGCGACATGTTCCTCGAGCAGTACAAGGACGTCTTCGCCGGTGACGAGCGCTGGCAGGGTCTCGAGACCCCGGCCGGTGGCACGTTCGACTGGGACGACCAGTCCACGTACGTTCGCAAGCCCCCGTACTTCGAGGGCATGAAGATGGAGCTGACCCCGGTCACCGACATCAAGGGCGCTCGCGTGCTCGCCAAGCTGGGCGACTCGGTCACCACCGACCACATCTCCCCGGCCGGCAACATCAAGGCCGACAGCCCCGCGGGCAAGTACCTCGCCGAGCACGGCGTCGACCGCAAGGACTTCAACTCCTACGGTTCGCGCCGCGGTAACCACGAGGTCATGGTGCGCGGTACGTTCGCGAACATCCGCCTGAAGAACCAGCTCCTCGACGGCGTAGAGGGTGGCTTCACGCGCGACTTCACTAACAACGGTGAGCAGAACACGATCTACGACGCCGCGATGAACTACGCCGAGGCCGGTACGCCGCTCGTCGTGCTCGCCGGCAAGGAGTACGGTTCGGGCTCGTCGCGTGACTGGGCTGCGAAGGGTACGCGTCTGCTGGGCGTCAAGGCCGTCATCGCCGAGTCGTTCGAGCGCATCCACCGTTCCAACCTCATCGGCATGGGCATCCTGCCGATGCAGTTCCCGGCCGGTAAGACGGCTGACGACCTGGGTCTGGACGGCACGGAGACCTTCGAGATCACCGGCATCGAGGCCCTCAACGAGGGCACGACGCCGAAGACGGTCAAGGTTGTCGCCACGAAGGACGGCGGCGAGACGGTGGAGTTCGACGCGGTCGTCCGCATCGACACCCCCGGCGAAGCCGACTACTACCGCAACGACGGCATCCTGCAGTACGTGCTGCGCAACATCGTCAAGAGTGCGTGACGCGGTTACAGCAGGTAGCTGAACACCGTCGGCCCGG
The DNA here is from genome assembly GCF_001021715.1 of Dermacoccus sp. PE3. Taxonomy (NCBI): domain Bacteria; kingdom Bacillati; phylum Actinomycetota; class Actinomycetes; order Micrococcales; family Dermacoccaceae; genus Dermacoccus; species Dermacoccus sp. PE3. The sequence goes on from NZ_LDCM01000002.1 coordinate 363,572, forward strand.
TTCCCTTCAGGGAGCCGGGCCGACGGCGTTGTCGACTTTCTCGGGTGAAGGCCGACCGGGACGGCGCTTCGGAAGAATGTGCGCGGTCCGACCCATCCGATCGCAGCTGGGCTTCGAACGCCGGGCATGAGGAACAACCAACGTCAGCAGGGGGAGTGAGTGCGGTTCACGTCATCCGCGCGTGCGGCCCGTGCCGCGTCGCTCGCTCCTGTGCCGGATCCGTCAGGTGCTCCGACGCGTGCTGAGGAACTCGTCCAACGTTGCGCGCGAGGTGATGACACCGCGTTCGCGCAGCTGTACGACGACACGAGTGCCCGCGTCTTCGGTCTCATCGTGCGCGTGCTGCGCGACCCGGCGCAGTCCGAGGAGGTTCTCCAGGAGACCTACCTCGACATCTGGCGCCACTCGGCTCGCTGCGACGCGAAGCAGGCGTCCGCCATGTCCTGGATGATGACGATCGCGCACCGGCGGGCCGTCGACCGGGTGCGTCACGCCGAGACGGCGAGCGCCCGGGAAGGGCGCTACGCCGTCGAACAGCGCGAGGTCGCGTTCGACTCGACGAGCGAAGCCGTCGTGAGCAGCCTCGAGGCCGAGCGCGTGCGGCGCGCGATGGCGACCCTCACCCCGGTTCAGCGCGAGGCGCTCGAACTGGCCTACTTCGGCGGACACACCCACACCGAGGTGGCCGCCCTGCTCGACCTGCCGCTCGGAACGGCGAAGACACGCATCCGCGACGGACTCATCCGCCTGCGCGACACCATGGGAGGTGAACGATGAAGCGCGACGTTCGACCGGGCGACGCCTACGGACTCATCGGTGCGTACGCGGTGGACGCCGTGACGCCCGAGGAGCGTGAGGCCGTTGAGGCCTACCTGCGCGATCACCCCGAGGCGCGCGACGAGGTGCGCTCCCTCCAGGAAGCCGCGGCAACGCTGCCCGCTCCCGAGATGACACCGCCTGCTCACGTGCGCAGCGAGCTCCTCGCTCAGGTGGCTCGCACCCGTCCGCTGCCACCCGTCGTGCCCGTCGCCGCGGAGCGTGCGAAGACGCCGCACGCGGCCCGGCGAGCAATTCTGTGGCTCGGTGCTGCCGCCGCAGCCATCGTCATCGCGGTGGCCGGGGTACGGATCGCGAGCGACGACGCCGGCTCCATGCCGGCACCAGTCGCGGAGGTCATGCACGCCGACGACGCCCGTGAGTCGGTCATCGACATGGGCGAGCACAAGATCACCGTCACCCGTTCGATGGGTATGGACAAGGCCGTCGTCACGTCGACGACGATGGGGCGCGCCCCGGACGGCATGGCGTACCAGATGTGGGTCAAGGACTCCTCCGGGAAGATGGTCTCCGGTGGCCTGCTGCCCGAGCCGGAGAAGGACGGGCTCATCGCCATGCCGTTGCACGGTGACGCCGGCACCGCCCGCGAGGTCGCCGTGTCGATGGAACCGGCCGGCGGTTCGGCCCAGCCGACCTCGAAGATGCTGGGTTCGGTGCAGCTGTGACGGCCGCGCACCTCGGCAAGGGGCAAGCAGCGTTCGTCGGCCTGGCTTCGACGATCGCTGGCGCGGGGGCAGGACACCTCGTCGCGGCGATCACGGGGCCGAGCTCTTCGCCGCCGTTCGCGGTCGGTTCGGCCGTTGTCGATGCGGCTCCGACGTGGCTGAAGAACTTCGCCGTGGCGACCTTCGGCACCGCTAACAAACCCGTCCTGCTCGCTTCCGTGGCGGTGGTCACCGGCCTGCTCGGCGCGCTCGCGGGGCTGCTCGCTCGGACGCGGCTCGTGCGCGGCGTTGCGCTGCTCGGTGTCCTCGTCGCGCTCGCCGGCCTTGCCGCGTGGGCCCGGCCGGGCGGGGGAGTCTTCGCCGTCATCCCGTCGCTCGCGACGGCCTTCGTCGGGGTAGGAAGCTTCGTGGCGGTGATGTCGTCGGCGTCCGGTTCGTCGAACATCGCGCCTGGCGTGGCCTCCGGTGACGTGACGCGCCGGACGATGCTGAGCGCGGGAGCCCTTGCCGGGCTCGGAGCCGTGGCCGCGGGCATGGGACAGAAGATCGGCTCGCAGGTGACGCAGATGGTGCGCGCCCTGCCGCGCCCGAGCCACTCGCTGCCCGCCATGCCGGCCGGGCTGGAGCGCACCGTGAGGGGAGTGACGCCGCTCGTCACCCCGAATTCGAACTTCTATCGCATCGACACCGCGCTCGTCGTGCCCAACGTCGACGCGGGCGGGTGGCGACTCGTCATCGACGGCGACGTCGAGAAGGAACTCGAGTTCACCTACGACGACATCCTCGCCATGCCGCTCGTCGAGGCCGACGTCACCCTCACCTGCGTGAGCAACGAGGTGGGCGGCGAGTACGCGGGCGGCGCCCGCTGGCTCGGCGTCCCGGTGCGCGACCTGCTCGCCAAGGCGCGTCCGCGCAGCGGCGCCGACCAGGTGCTCTCCGTCTCCGACGACGGGTGGACCTGCTCGACGCCGATCGAGGCCTTCCAGGACAAGAACCGTCAGGCTCTCCTAACCGTCGGGATGAACGGGGAGCCGCTGCCGCGCGAGCACGGTTTCCCCGCGCGTCTCGTGACGCCGGGCCTCTACGGCTACGTCGGGGCGACGAAGTGGGTGACGAAGCTGACGGTCACCACCTACGCCGAGCACCGCGCGTACTGGACCGACCGCGGCTGGAGCGAGAAGGGTCCGATCAAGCCCTCGACGCGCATCGACACACCCCGCGCCGGCCGCACCATCGACGCCGGACGCGTGGCGATCGGCGGCGTCGCGTGGGCCCAGCACCAGGGCATCGTCGGGGTCGAGGTGCAGATCGACGACGGCGAATGGCAGACGGCGAAGCTCGGCCCGAATGTCGGTATCGACTACTGGCGGCAGTGGTGGCTGTCCTGGGACGCGCCCAAGGGGCAGCACACGATCAAGGCCCGTTGCCGGTACGCCGACGGCAAGGTGCAGACATCGCAGGAAGCCGAGGTGACGCCCGACGGCGCCTCGGGATGGCACACCGTCTCGGTCGGTGTGAGGTAGGCCACACCCCGTCTCCCATCCATTCGGGTGAGAGGGCCGAATGCCTCATGCACACCGTTTGCGAGAGAGAAGGAACCATCATGAAGCGCCTTGCCGCCATCACCCTGTCCGCCTGCGCCGTGTTCGGCGTTGCCGCCTGCAACAACGACGGCCAGGGCTCCGGCAACTCGTCGTCGAACATGCCGACGAGCACCGAGATGAAGAGCGACATGAAGAAGGACATGAAGAGCTCCGACTCCATGACGTCCTCGGCGAACTGACCTTCGCCCGCCGAACGACGGCCAACTTACTCGAAGTAGCGACGCGGATTGTCCACCAGGATCGTGTGGATGTCCGCGTCGCTCACGCCGCGCTCGCGCAGCGCAGGGAGCACGTCCTCGCTGATGTGCCGGAAGTTCCAGTTCGGTTGGGCCTGGGGGATGAGTCCCTCGGGGAACCAGTCGATGAGGCACGACGCGTCGTGGGCGATGACGACCTTCTCGGCGTAACCGCGACGGCACAGCTCGACGATCGTGTCGACGCGCTGCTCGAACGGCAGGAGAACGTCGATGCCGAAGCGGTCCATGCCGAGGTAGCTTCCGGCGTCGGCGAGCTTGCACAGGTAATCGAGGTCGGTCGAGTCGCCGCTGTGGCCGATGACGACGCGACCGAGGTCGACGCCCTCCTCGGCGAGCACACGCTGCGCCACGAGTCCGGATTCGCTGCCCGCGTGGGTGTGCACGGTGACCGGAGCCGACGTCTCGGCACTCGCCGCGCCGACCGCCCGCATGACGCGCTCGACACCGGGCGTCAGGCCCTTCTCCTCGATGGCGCACTTGAGGAACGCAGCGCGCACGCCCGTGTCGGCGATGCCCTCGCGCAGGTCCTTGAGGAACAGTTCGGTCATCGGCTCCGGACCGCCGAAGAGGGTCTTCGGGCCCGTGTAGTGGAACTGGAACGGCACGTCGTCGTAGGTGTAGACGCCCGTCGCGACGACGATGTTGAGGTCGGTTCCCTCGGCCACCTTCTGGATGCGCGGGATGTAGCGCCCGAGCCCGAGCACGGTCGGGTCGAGGATCGTGTCGATGCCGAGCTCTTTGAGCTCCTGCAACTGGCGGGACGCATCGGCGACGCGGGCGTCCTCGTCCCACTCGCTGTAGTTGACGCGGTACTCCTCGCCGAGCACGAAGACGTGCTCGTGGACGAGCGTCGCACCGAGGTCGCCGGAGTCGACGACCCCCTTGACGGTCTGGACGTCAGTCATCGTTCTTCTCCTCGTCGTGGGTCCACTCGATGGCGCGCTTGAGGATCTTTCCCGTCGCGCCCTTGGGCAGTTCGTCCGCGAACCGGTACAGGTGCGGCACCTTGTACGCGGAAAGCCGTTCCTTGAGCCACGCGCGCAACGCCTCCGGGTCGGGGTACGCGTCAGGTCGCAGCACGACGACGGCCCCGACCTCCTCGCCGTATGTGTCGTCGGGGATGCCGACGACGGCCGTCTCGACGACGTCCGGGTGCTCGTAGAGCACCTCCTCGACCTCGCGGGGGTAGACGTTGTAGCCGCCACGAATGATGAGGTCCTTCGCGCGATCGACGATGCGCAGATACCCGTCGGCGTCGAGCGCGCCGAGGTCTCCGGTGCGGAACCACCCGTCGACGAGGTCTGCCTCGGTGGCCTCGGGGCGGTTCCAGTACCCCTTCATCACCATGGGGCCGGTGATGAAGACCTCGCCGACCTCGTCCAGGGCGACGGGCTGCCCGTCAGCGCCGCGCACCTCGACCGCGCCACCTGGCAGAGCGATACCCGTCGTGCCGACGCGCTGCTCGATGAAGGGGGAGTGGTACGTCGCCGCGCCTGTGGTCTCCGTGAGGCCGTACCCCTCGAGGATCGTGCAGCCGAAGCGGGTCTCGAACGCGCGGATGACCTCCACCGGCAGGCTCGCGCCGCCGGAGGCAGCCAGGCGGAGATTGGCGAAGTCAGCGGGGCCGGAGTCGCCGGCGACGTGCAGGAGGTAGTTCCACATCGTCGGAACGCCCGCGACGATCGTCAGTTCGTGGTCGCGGATCATGCGGACCATGGCCTGCGGTTCGAACGGGCTCAGCAGGGAGAGACTCGCACCGCCGACGAGGATCGTGTTCATGCAGATGCACTGACCGAAGACGTGGAACAGCGGCAGGCCGGTGCCGAAGGCATCCGTCGGCTCCAGTTCGAGCTGGCGAATGAAGATCTCGGCCGTCTCGAGCAGGTTCGAGACGGTGAGCTGGACGCCCTTGGGCTTGCCGGTGGTGCCCGAGGTGTAGAGCAGCACCGCTGTCTCGGAGGCGTCGCGCTCGAGAGCCTCCCCGAGGGGCGTCTTGCAGGTGACCGGAGCGTCGGGTTCGAGGCGTCGCACCTCGATGCCGGCCTCGGCACCTGCCCGTTCAGCGGCTGTGGAGGCGCCATGCCAGGCGACGACGAGTCGGGCGCCGGAATCGTCGAGGACATAACGGATCTCGGCCGGAGTCGATATGACGTTGAGCGTCACGACGATGATGCCAGCGGCCTGGGCGCCGTAGTACACGGCAGCGAACTCGGGCACCGACGGCGCGATGAGGACAACGCGGTCGCCGCGCTCGAGGCCGGCCTCACGCAAGGCGCCGGCCCACTCAGCGACGTGGGAGCGAAGCTCCTCGTAGGACCAGCTCTTCTCGAGGCTTCGGACGGCGGGACGGTCAGGGTTGCGGGAAGCGTGTGTCCAGATGGACGCGGCGACGTTGGGCATGGAGCACCTCGTGATGGGCGGGGGTGATGCGGGTCACGCTACCCATTGCGAGGCGCCATGTGGGCTAAGGCGTCGCGGCGGTTTCCCGACCGGCCTCCGGCGCGACCTCCACCAATCCGTCCGTGGGTCTCCACTGCCATGGCGTGCCGAGTTGATCGCGAAAGCGGATGGTCGTGACGTCGTACTTTCGTGCGAACGTGAGCGGGAAGAATGCGCTTTCGTCGGTCACCAGCACCGGTCTGCCCCACGCCGATCCTCCTGTGACGGCGTTGCTTGGCACGAAGTAGAGCCCCGGCGGCACGGTGACGATTTCGATGTCCTCGCCGCTTGGATGGTTGTTGCCCACCGTGGCGATCCTGACGTCGTGGAAGACGGCGCTCGTCGATCCGCGGTTGGAGACCACGACGCCGTACACCTTCGCCCCGTTCGTGCTGATCGACGGGTCCTCGGTGTAGGCCCACCACGCCTGCAGGTGGCTTGCGAGTGCTCGTCGATCACGGTCGTCTTCCCGTGAGGCTGCGGTGCGTGCGGCGTCGATCGTCTCCGTGCGGGTGCGTTCTGCAGTGTCGTTCGCCGATTGCGCGACCTTGAGGGATCGGGCGCTGAGGGCCAGGCCCGCCAGTGCGGCCGCCGCGGCCGTGACATCCGCGACGCTTCCCAGTTCGATGTTCGCACTCATGGATCGAACGTAGGTCGGCGTAGCGCAGGCGTGGGGCGCGGCGGCGGTAAGGTTTTGGTCAGAAATCAGTAAGACTGGCCGGTTTGCTTCCCGCGGCAGGCGCCTCCTCTCGCGCATCGGTGGCTCACACGATGCGCGAGCTGATCTCCACTCCCGGGTTGACGGTTTCAAGAGCTTCGGTGAGCGCCGCCCGGACCTCGCGGGCTCGCTGCTCGCCGTCGCCTGGGTCGACGTCGAGAACGTCGCAGATGAATACGGCGTCGGTCGTCTGCTCCGTCAGGCGCGTGCGGTAACACTGGCGCCAGTTCCACCGGCGGCAGGTGACGCCGGCGTCGTCGCGCCAGACGACCTCGCCGGGCTCGGGGTGTTCGACCGTCTCGGCGCCCGAGGCGAGCGTGCCGAACTCCTCGTCCCCGGTCGCGCGTACGAGGCGCAGGGGCCCGTCGTAAGCGGCCAGGTTCTCGCCGCCGAGCGGCGTCTGGAAGCGGACGGAGACGGCGTTGTAGGCGTCTGTCAGCGCGTTGATGCGCGGTAGGGCGTCGGCGCGACGCATGAGCGCCTCCGCGGAGTTGCGGGTGCGTTGGGGCTTGGCACCGAAGGCGCGGAACGCCTCGCGCCATGCGGCGATGTGGGGGAGTTCCTCGACCTTCGTGTGCTCCAGGAGCGGGCGCACGTGTTCCTCAGCGGCGAACAGCAGCGTTTCGCTCGCCTCGTTCGACTCGCCCCCGCGCAACCCCTCGGCGACGACGAGCACTGCCCGGTAGTCCGGACGAAGATCGCGGACGGTGTCGTCGATGGAGGCCTGCTCGAGCCATGCGTCATAGGTACCCATGCGGCCATTGTGCACGCCCCCGCGCCAACGATCGCGGACGCAGACGTGGGGCGAACCGTCGGCAATGACGGTCCGCCCCACGTCAGGAGCTGCGCGAGTCAGGCGCGCGGCGTGAGCTTCAACGTGATGGTGTTGCCCGGTCCGCTGACCTGCTTCGTCACGAGCTTGTTGAGCGTTCCGCCGGTTCCGCAGCCGGTGAAGCTGGGAATGGTGAAGTTGCCGCTCAGGGTGATGGGGTCGAAGCCGCCCTTCATCGTGCCACTCACCGGGATCTCGACCGGCGCCGACGTCTTGCAGTTCTTGCCCACGAGGTTGATGAGGCCGTGACCGGCGGGGGAGAGATCCTTGATGTGCAGGTACGCCTTCTGCGTCTGCGTCACCTTGTGCGTCGTGGCGTCGATCGTGCCCGTCGCCTTGCCGACCGGCTCGACCGCAATCGTGGCGTAACCGATCTGGAGGCCGCCGAGCTTCACCGGCGTCTTGAGGTCCTTGAGCATGAGGTCGGAGCTCAGCGTGCCCTTCTCGACGTGAACGGTGGAGAAGCTGAAACCGGTCGTCGACGAGCTCTGGTTCATCTTCTTGACGTTCGTCGTGGCGGCGACGTCGTAGCCGAGGTTCCAGACGGTGTCCTTCGGCTGCGATTCGGCAGCCTGAGCGCCGGTGGACGTGAGGGTCGTCGCGCCTGCGAGAGCTGCTGCGGCAACGGCGACGGACGTGGTGCGGCGTGCGGAGAACATATTCTTCCTTCGGTTGACTATGTGGTCCACGCCTCAAGTTACCAATGCGTAAGTTGCCGCGTGGCGACTTCGGAGAATCGGGTGCGAATCGCCGTCGGCACCGCATTCGTGGACAGGCGCGAGCCGTCGGCGTGAAGCACTCGTACCCTGAGCCGATGACGATGGGGCGCGACGATCTGCAGGCCGTGACGGCCGGTCTCGCGTGCGCCGTCGTCGGCTTCACGAGTTCGTTCGCCGTCGTCCTCGCGGGCCTGCGGGCCGTCGGTGCGACGCAGGCGCAGGCGGCGAGTGGCCTGCTCGTCCTGTGTCTGACGATGGGGCTCGGCTGCATCGTGTTCAGCCTGCGCACGCGGATGCCCGTGACGATGGCGTGGTCGACTCCGGGCGCGGCGCTCCTCGCGACGACCGGCGCTGCCGCCGGCGGGTTCGCCGGAGCTGTCGGAGCATTCGCCGTCTGCGGCATGCTGCTCGCCCTGTGCGGTGCGGTGCCGTGGCTCGAGAAGCTCGTCGAACGCATCCCCGCTGCTCTCGCCAGCGCCATGCTCGCGGGCATCCTCCTCACGATCTGCGCGAAGCCGTTCGTCGACCTGCCCCGTGCTCCGTGGCAGATCGGCTGTGTCCTGCTTGCCTGGCTCGTCACGACGGCGTTCGCGCGGCGGTGGGCGGTGCTGGCCGCGCTCGCCGCGGCGCTCATCGTCATGGGCGTCGACGGAGCCTTCTCGCGAACGGGGGTGACGACGCTCGCGCCCCACCTTGAGTTCGTCGCGTCCCACCTCGACGCGACGGCGATGGTCGCCATCGCGCTGCCGCTCTTCCTCGTGACGATGACGAGCCAGAACCTGCCGGGCGTCGCAGTGCTCGCGTCGTTCGGGTACCGCCTCGGCCTGCGCAAACCGCTGCTCTACACGGGCGCGGCGGGCGTTGCCGGTTCGGTCGCCGGCGCTCACGCCATCAACCTGGCCGCCATCTCCGCGGCGCTCGCGTCAGGCCCCGAAGCGCATCCCGATCGGGATCGTCGGTGGATCGCGGGTGTCGCGTGCGGCGTGGTCTACGTTGCGTTGGCGCCGGCGTCGGCCGCCGTTGTCGCAGTGGCCCTCTTGGCGCCGCAGGGGTTGCTCGCGGCGGTTGCTGCGGTGGCGCTGTTCGGCACCTTCGCCGCAGCTGCTGCGTCGGCACTCGAGCCCGTCGCGACGCGCGAGGCGGCCGCGGTGACGCTCGTCGTCGCCGGTTCGGGCGTGACGCTGGGTGGCGTCGGCTCTGCCTTCTGGAGTGTGATCGCCGGCCTGCTCGTGCTCGGGGTGGGTGCGGTGGCGCGGCGTCGGGCCACTCCGAGCAGTTAGAACGTATGTTCGGAAAATGGCGTACGCTGACGCCATGTCCGATGTCGTGCAGGGCGGCCCTCCGGGGTGGCCGAGGGGAGTGCCGCCGCCAGGAGCGCCGGGGTGGGAGCAGGCTGCCACGCAGTGGCTCCTCGACCAGTGCCCGGCCGACTTCCGCGCCTACGACGCGTGGCGTCGGCATCCGGTGGCGCTCGCCTGGGTGGCCACGTGGCACGTCGACGCGCAGCTGAACGCGATGCGCGAATCGTACCGACGTATTCGGGTCGACCTGGCCGACGAGCTGCCCCCGCGCGCCGTTCCGCAGGTGATGGAGCACCTGTCGGCCGAGGGGCTGCGGCTGCGCGCCACGGCGCACGCCGTGCGTCTCGTCCACGAGGCGATGCGGGGCAAGACGTTCGTGCCGCGGTTGTGACGGGGAGGAGGTGACTCTTCGGTAACGTCCGAACGTCATGGGGGTGTGCTCGCATGGAACCTTGCAGGCGAACGACCTAGACTCAAGAGACTGCACTCTCGAAAGGCTGATTCAGACGTGACCCTGCTGGAAACCATCTCGGGGCCGGACGATCTCAAGCGCATCCCGGTCGACAAGCTCGATGACCTCGCGGCCGAGATCCGGCAGTTCCTCGTCGATTCCGTCTCCAAGACGGGCGGCCACCTCGGCCCCAACCTCGGCGTCGTCGAGCTGACGATCGCCATGCACCGCGTCTTCGACTCGCCGCGTGACACGTTCGTCTTCGACACGGGTCACCAGAGCTACGTGCACAAGCTGCTCACCGGACGTCACGACTTCAGCAAGCTCAAGAAGTCGGGTGGCCTTTCGGGTTACCCGAGCCGTGAGGAGTCCGAGCACGACGTCGTCGAGAACTCGCACGCCTCCACCTCGCTGTCGTGGGCCGAGGGCATCGCCAAGGCGCGCCGTCTGCGCGGCGAGGTCGACCGCCACACGGTCGCCGTCATCGGCGACGGCGCACTCACCGGCGGCATGGCCTGGGAGGCGCTCAACAACATCTCGGCCGACCCCGACCTGCCGCTCGTCATCGTGCTCAACGACAACGAGCGCTCGTACGCGCCGACGATCGGCGGCATGGCGCAGCACCTCGCGATGATGCGCACGATGCACACCTACGACCAGGTGCTCGACTGGGGCAAGAGCCGCCTGCAGAGCACCCCCAAGGTCGGTAACAAGATGTACGAGGCGCTGCACGGTGTGAAGCGCGGCCTCAAGGACATGGTCTACCCCGACACGGGCGTCTTCGAGAGCCTCGGCATCAAGTACCTCGGCCCCATCGACGGCCACGACGAGCAGGCCGTCGAGACGGCCCTTCGTCGGGCGCGCGACTACGGCCGCCCCACGCTCGTGCACGTCATCACGCAGAAGGGGCGCGGCTACAAGCCCGCCTACTCCGACGAAGCCGACCAGTGGCACGGCATCGGCAAGTTCAACCCCGAGACAGGGCTGCCGTTCGAGGTCTCCGGGCGCATCTGGACCGACGAGTTCAGCGACGAGATGGTGGCGCTCGGCGGCGAGCGTGACGACGTCGTCGCCATCACCGCGGCCATGCTCATTCCCGTCGGCCTCGACGACTTCGCGAAGAAGTACCCCGAGCGCGTCTTCGACGTCGGCATCGCCGAGCAGCACGCCGTGACGATGGCCTCCGGGCTCTCCTACGGCGGTCTGCACCCGGTCGTCGCCGTGTACGCCACGTTCCTCAACCGCGCGTTCGACCAGCTCCTCATGGACGCCGCGCTGCACAAGCAGGGTGTGACGTTCGTGCTCGACCGCGCGGGTGTCACCGGTTCCGACGGCGCCTCGCACAACGGCATGTGGGACATGTCGATCTGCTCGATCGTGCCCGGCCTGCACCTCGCCGCGCCGCGTGACGGCGCCCAGGTGCGCGAGCAATTGCGCGACGCCGTCGCGATCGACGATGCGCCGAGCGTCATCCGCTTCCCGAAGGGTGACGTCGGTGAGCCGCTCGTCGCCGAGCGTCGCATCGGGCGCCTCGACGTCATGAAGGACGCCGAGAACCCGGACGTGCTCGTCGTGGGTGTCGGTTCGATGGTCGGTGTCGCGCTCGACGTGGCGCAGACCCTGGAGTCGGACGGACTCGCCGTTCAGGTTGTCGACCCGCGGTGGGTTTTTCCGGTCGCCCCGGAGCTCGTCGAGTTGGCTGCTCGCGCGAAGCACGTCGTCGTCGTGGAGGACAACCTCGTCGAGGCCGGTGTCGGTTCGGCGTGTGCGCGCTCCTTCCGTGAGGCCGGCGTCGCTGCGGGCGTCGACACGTACGGCATCCCGAAGGAGTTCCTCCTGCACGCCTCGCGTGGTGAGGTGCTCACCGAGATCGGCCTGACGGCGGACGCGATCACCGCTGACCTGCGCCCCCGCCTGGCAAACGGCAAGGACGTCGCCTGAGTGGCACGGTACGACGACCTTCCGCCGCTTCCCGGCGCACTCGTCCCCGGCCCTGCCACCGAGGTGTGGGCGAGCAAGGATTGGATGTGGGACGCGAGCCGCTGGATGGACGAGGTGCTCGAGCGTCGCGGTGTCACGCGTGACGCGACGACGCCGAAGCAGCCGACACTGACGCCGTGGTTCACGCGCCTCGTGGCCGACACCGATCACGGGCGCGTGCGCATGGTGGCGGGCCTTCCGGAGACGACGTCGGAGTCGGTGCTCATGGGGCACCTGGCCACCGTTGTGCCCGACGCCGTGCCGTCGATCTGGGCCGCCGACCGAGAGCGTCGCTGGTTCCTTATGCCCGCCGAGAGTGGCAGCCTGCGTGAGGCGGAGACCGAGGAGTCACGCCTCAGCCTCATGTCGGGGGTGCTGCGCCGCTACGCCGGAATCCAACGGGCCTCGGCTGCCGTCGCCGACGACATGGTGCGCGACGGCGTCCTCAAGCTGACACCCGGCGACATCGTCAAGCAGTGGCGGCGGCTCGGGTTGTCGCCGAACCACTGGTCGGCGCTGTCGTCCACGGCGCGCCGCCTCGAAGAACTCGGTCTTCCGCTCACGGTTCAGCACGACGACCTGCGTTCCGGCACGGTTCTCGCCGACGGCACCACGGCGGGTCTGACGAAGGCCCGCATCACGGAGTGGATGCACGCGTACGTCGGTCATCCCTTGCTGTCGTTGTACGAGCCGCTGCGCGCCACGACCGAGGGCCTCGACGACGCCGCTGCCGCCGAGGCGCGGGCGCGATTGCTGCGGGCGTACTCCAGCGGGTGGGGCGATGCGCTCGGTTCGAGCGTCCTGCACCGCGCCGTCGACGACGCCCTGCTCCTGGGTCGCATGAGCCGCGTGCTCAGCTGGCGCCGGGCGCTGACGCGAGCGAGCGACGCCGAGTTGCGTTCGTGGGGCCGCACGGGTGCCGCACTCATCCGCGAGGTAGACGAGATCCTCGAGGGGCAGCGCCAGGCCTGACGCCCCGGCCGGAGGGATACCGCGGGCCATGGAGACGCAAGAGAGTGCGAAATCTTCCCTTCTTGTGCCCAAGCCGGGCCCTTATACGCAAGAAGGGAAGAATTCTTCCCCTCCTGCGCGACGGCCCTGGACCCCGCTCAGTTGGCGGGCACGCCGGGCCAGTCACCCCGCGCGACGAGGACGTCCTTGAGGGTGTCGGCTCGGTCGGTGACGAGGCCGTCGACGCCGAAGTCGAGCAGCCGCTCCATGTCGGAGCGCTCGTTGACGGTCCACACGTGCACCTCGACGCCGGCCGCGAGCGCGGCGTTGAGCAGCGCCCGGTCGAGCACGCGCACCCGTCCGTGGCGCTCGGGGATCTGCAGGGCGTCGATGCCCTTCGCGAGCCGCCTGAACAGCATCCGCCCCACGACGGGAACGTGGGCGCTCACCCACAGCGCCGTCATGAGTTCCTGCCCGGGCGAACTGCGTACCGCTCGGCTGAGGCCCGAGAGCACCGCCCGCCGGCGCTTCTCCGAGAACGACGCCACCCGCACCCGATCGTGCGCTCCGTGCTGCTCGATGCACGCGGTGAGTGGCTCGATCGCCCCGGCAGCCTTGACGTCGATGTTGACGCACAGCTGCGGGTGACGCGTGAACAGATCGTCGAGGCGGGGGATCGGCTCGACGCCGTTGATGCGAGCCTTCGAGACCACAGACCACGGGAGCTGCGCGATGACGCCGCGGGCGTCCGTCGTCCGGTCGAGCGTCTCGTCGTGGAACGCGAGCAGCACCCCGTCGGCGGTGGCGTGCACGTCGGTCTCCACCCAGCGATACCCGAGCCTCACGGCCGCGTCGAACGCGGACATCGAGTTCTCGAGGGTGTGATCGTCGCCGCCCGAGAAACCTCGGTGGGCCAGTGCTTCGGGGAATGCGTGCAGGGCCATGACGAGAGGCTATGCCATCGCCGACAGGCGAGAGCTGCCACATGAGACGAGCCCGCCCCGTCACCGAGTGGTGACGGGGCGGGCTCGTCGTCGAGGCGACTCAGCGCGTCAGGTTCAGTTGCTGAACTCGTCGTCGCGGAAGCTCGTGATGTCGGCGCCGAGCGCGTTGAGGCGCTCGTCGAGCTCCTCGTAGCCACGGTTGATGACATAGATGTTGCGCAGGATCGACGTGCCGGGGCACGCGAGCATGCCCAGCAGGATGACGACGCCCGGGCGAAGCGCAGGCGGGCACATCACCTCGGCCGCACGCCACTTGGCGGGACCTTCGATCATGACGCGGTGCGGGTCCATGAGGTGCACCGTGGCGCCGATCTTCGTCAGCTCGTTGAGGTAGATCGCGCGGTTCTCGTACACCCAGTCGTGGATGAGCGTCTGGCCCTCGGCGCACGCCGCAATGACGGCGAAGAACGGCAGGTTGTCGATGTTGAGGCCGGGGAAGGGCAGCGGGTGGATCTTGTCCGTCGGCGCCTTGAGCGGGCCCGGCTTCGTCGTGAGGTCGACGAGGCGCGTCTCGCCGTTGGCGGACGTGTACTCCTCGGTGATCTCGTAGCGGAAGCCCATCTCCTCGAGAATGGCGAGCTCGATCTCCATGAACTCGATCGGCACGCGCTTGATCGTGATCTCCGACTTCGTCACGATCGCCGCGGCGACGAGCGACATGGCCTCGATCGGGTCTTCGCTCGGGAAGTACTCGATGTCCTTGTTGATCTCGCCGACGCCCTGGATCTCGAGGGTCGTCGTGCCGACGCCCTCGATGGAGACACCGAGCTCGCGCAGGAAGAAGCACAGGTCCTGCACCATGTAGTTGCTCGAGGCGTTGCGGATGATCGTCTTGCCCTCGTAGCGAGCGGCGGCGAACAGCGCGTTCTCGGTGACGGTGTCGCCACGCTCGATGAGGACGATCGGCTTCGTCGGGCGCACCGAGTTTTCGACGGACACGTGGTAGTAGCCGTTCGACGCCTCGACGGACATGCCGAACGCGCGCAGCGCGTGCAGGTGGGGCTCGACGGTGCGCGCACCGAGGTCACAGCCGCCGGCGTTCGGCAGTTCGAACGTGTCGAACTCGTGCATGAGCGGGCCGAGGAACATGAGAATCGTGCGGGTGCGTCGCGCGGCGACCTCGTCGATCGTCGACAGGTCGATCTTCTCCGGCGGCGTGATCTCGAGGTCGCTCGAGTCCGGCAGCCAGCGCGTCTTCACACCGATGGAGTTGAGCACCTCGGTGATCCGGTTGACCTCTTCGATGCGAGCGAGGTTGCGCAGCGTCGTGCGTCCCTTGTTGAGCATGGCGGCACACAGGCAGGCGACCGCAGCGTTCTTGCTCGTGCGGACGTCGATCGAACCGGAGAGCTGCTTGCCGCCCTCGATGCGCATGTTCAGGGGGAGGTTGCTACTGGCCACGGTGATGATCTCCGAATCGAGTGCTCTGCTGATCTTGGTCAGCATTTCCATGCTGAGGTTCTGGCCGCCCTGCTCGATGCGGGCGACCGCGCTCTGCGAGGTGCCGACCTGCGCCGCGAGGGCGCTCTGCGTCAGACCGCGTTCGAGCCGGGCTTCACGGATGGTGCCACCGATCCGTACAAGCTGCTGTTGAACCATGCTCTCCATGCTATATCTCATGTATGAGATAAAGAACCGTCCACCGCGTGGCGTTCACCACGTGGCGTATTTCTCGACGATACCCGTTCACTCCTCGCGATCAACCGTCCGTCTTAGAACGGCGAGTCGCACGCGCTCGAGGACACACAGAACGCGCGGGGAGAGCATCTGTGCTCTCCCCGCGCGTTCTGTTGCGCGAAGCGGGATCAGCCGGCGACGCTGGCAGCGCCCTTCGGAAGGAAGCGCTGGCCGGTGACCTTCTCGGAGATGCCGAGGCGGTCGAGCAGCGGCGTCACGCCACCGTTCCAGAACGGGAAGCCCGCACCGGTGATCATCGCGAGGTCGATGTCCATCGGAGCCGCGACGACCTCCTCGTCGAGCATGCGACGCGTCTCGTCGGCGAGGGCCTCGAGGGCGCGGTCACGCACCTGCTCGGCGGTGAGCTCCGTGGAGCCGGTCTTCTCGAACTGAGCGAAGACCTCCTCGTTGAGCTTGCCGTCCTTGCCGTAGAAGCCCGGGATCTTCGCCTCGACGACCTTCGCCAGGTTCGGCGAGACGTAGAAGCGATCCGGGAACGCACCGTGAAGCGTCTCGCTGTTGTGCAGCGCGATCGCCGGGCCGACGAGCGACATGAGCATGAACGGCGGCATCGGCGTGATGCCCGCGAACGCCTTCTCGACGGTCTCGACCGGCGTGCCCTCGTCCGCGATCCTGCCCGCCTCGCCCATGAAGCGGCCCAGCAGGCGGTTGACGACGAACGACGGCGAGTTCTTCACGAGGATGCAGGTCTTCTTGAGCTGCTTGCCCGTGGCGAACGCGGTGGCGAGCGTCGCGTCGTCCGTCTTGTCACCGCGGATGATCTCCAGCAGCGGCATGACGGCGACCGGGTTGAAGAAGTGGAAGCCCACGACGCGCTCGGGGTGCGCGAGGTCCTCCGCCATCTCCGTCACCGACAGCGACGAGGTGTTCGTCGCGAGGACGCACTCGGGCGTGACGATGGCCTCGACCTCGGACCACACCTTCTTCTTGACGCCCATCTCCTCGAAGACGGCCTCGATGACGAAGTCGGCGTCGGCGAAGCCGTCCTTGCTCGTCGAACCCGTGACGAGACCCTTGAGGCGGTTGGCCTTGTCGGGGGAGACGCGCTTCTTCTCGAGGAGCTTGTCGATCTCGGCGTGCACGTACTCCACGCCCTTGTCGACGCGCGCCTGGTCGAGGTCGGTCATGATGACCGGCACGTCGAGGCGGCGGATGAACAGCAGCGCCAGCTGGCTGGCCATGAGGCCGGCACCGACGACGCCCACCTTCGTCACCTTGCGTGCGAGTGCCTTGTCCGGCGCACCGGCGGGACGCTTGGCGCGCTTCTGGACGAGGTCGAACGCGTACAGCCCGGCGCGCAGCTCGTCGCTCATGATGAGGTCGCCGAGGGCCTCGTTCTCGCCCTCGAAGCCCTGCTCGCGCGTGTTCGTGCGGGCAGCCTCCACGAGGTCGATCGCACGCAGCGGAGCGGGGGCAGCGCCACCCGTCTTCTGCATGGTGAAGGCGCGGGCCTTCTCACAGGCGGCCTTCCACGTCGACTCGTCCTTGTCGAGCTCAGGGCGCTCGACCTTCTTCTCGCCCGAGATGACGTCGGACGCGAAGCGCAGCGAGTCCTCGAGGAACGTGACCGGCGCGAGGAGCTCGTCGGCGACGCCCAACTCGAACGCCTGAGCACCCGTGGCCATCTTGTTGTTCGACAGCGGGTTGCTGATGATGAGCTGCAGCGCGTTCTCGACACCGATGAGGTTCGGCAGCAGGTACGTGCCGCCCCAGCCGGGCACGAGACCGAGGAAGCACTCCGGCAGCGAGTAAGCCGGAACGTCCGCGGACATCGTGCGGTAGTCGCAGTAGAGCCCGATCTCGACGCCGCCACCCATGGACGCGCCGTTGACGAACGCGAACGTCGGGATGTCGAGGTCGGCGATCTTCGAGAAGACGCGGTGGCCCTGCTCGGCGATCTCGACGGCCTGCTCGCGGCTCGTGATGGCGGGGATGCCCGTCAGGTCGGCGCCGACAGCCATGATGAACGGCTTGCCGGTGACACCGAGACCGACGATCTCGCCCTTGGCCGCACGCTCGGCGGCCGTGTCCAGCTGAGCCTCCAGCTCGGCGAGGCCGAGCGGGCCGAAGCTGTTCGGCTTCGTGTGGTCGAAGCCGTTGTCGAGCGTGATGAGGACGAAGGTGCCGGACGTTGTGCCGTCGTGACGCGGGAGCTGGATGTCCTGCGCGTGGGCGTGTGTGACGACCTCGTCGTGAGCCTGGTTCTTCGATGCGTCGTTCATCAGGCCACCTTCTCCTTGCCGTAGTCGGGGTGGTTCGGGTTCTCCCAGATGACAGCGCCACCCATGCCGATGCCGATGCACATGGCCGTGAGGCCGTAGCGGGCCTCGGGCTTCTCGGCGAACTGGCGCGACAGCTGCGTCATGAGGCGCACGCCGGAGCTGGCGAGCGGGTGACCCGTGGCGATGGCGCCACCGTAGGCGTTGACGCGCTCGTCGTCGGCGTCGATGCCGAAGTGGTCGAGGAAGGCGAGCACCTGGACGGCGAAGGCCTCGTTGAGCTCGAACAGGTCGATGTCGTCGATCGTGAGACCGGCCTGCTTGAGAGCCTTCTCCGTGGCCGGGACCGGGCCGATACCCATGACCTCGGGGTCGACGCCGACGAAGGAGTAGCCGACGAGGCGCATGCCGACGGGCAGGCCGAGTTCCTTGGCTTTCTCCTCGGAGGCGAGGATGCAGGCCGTGGCGCCGTCGTTGAGACCGGCGGCGTTACCGGCGGTCACGTTGCCGTGGGCGCGGAACGGCGTCTTGAGACCGGCGAGGTCCTCGACCGTGGTGCCCGGACGCGGCGGTTCGTCGGTGGTGGCCAGGCCCCAGCCCTTCTCGGCGTGACGCGTGGCGACGGGCACGAGGTCCTGCTGGATCTTGCCCTCGGCGTAGGCCTTGGCGAGCTTGTTCTGCGAGCCGACGGCGAACGCGTCGCAGCGCTCCTTGGTGATGGCCGGGAAACGGTCGTGCAGGTTCTCGGCCGTCTTGCCCATGACGAGGGCACTCGGGTCGACGAGCTTCTCGGCGACGATGCGCGGGTTCGGGTCGGTGCCCTCACCCATGGGGTGGTGGCCCATGTGCTCGACACCGCCGGCGATGGCGATGTCGTAGGCGCCGAACGCGATGCCGGACGCGGTCGTCGTCACGGCCGTCATGGCGCCGGCGCACATGCGGTCGATGGCGTAACCGGGAACGGACTTGGGCAGACCCGACAGGAGAGCGGCCATACGGCCGATCGTCAGGCCCTGGTCACCGATCTGCGTCGTGGCGGCGATGGCCACCTCGTCGACGCTCTCGGGCGGGAGGTTCGGCTGACGACGCATGAGTTCACGGATGCATTTGATGACCAGGTCGTCGGCGCGGGTCTGGGCGTACATGCCCTTCTCACCGGCCTTGCCGAACGGCGTACGAACACCGTCGACGAAGACGACCTCATGGAGCGTGCGGGGCACGTTGCCTCCCGAAGTTAGACAAAGCTGACTAGGCCAGGCTAACCCGTTCGGTTACCCGTGAGTACGCGGGTCGATCAATTCGTCGGGTGATCGAGCGCGGCTTCGGCGAGAAGCGGCGCGACGATGTCGCACTGCCAGGGGCGTGCGCCCCCGGCGGCGAGGGCTTCACGCCATCCGGCTTCGCTCTGATCGGCGGGGGGCGACCAGATGGTGCGACGCAGAAGATCGGGCGTCAGCAGGTTCTCGACGGGCACGTTGCGCTTCTCGCTGAACTGCTGGAGGCCGTAGCGGACGTCGTCGAGACGACCAGCGGCAGCTGGGTTGCGATCGGCCCACGCCCGGATCGGCGGGGGAGCGTTCGTACGCATCGTGAGGGGCGGCAGCTCGCGCTGCGGCAGGGCGTCGGCGTTCTTGAGCGCGTTGAGCCAGCGCTCGCCGTAGCGCGCGAGTCCACGGTGCGCGGGGCGCGGACGGCGGCGTCGGGCCGAGCCGTCACCGACGCGTGGGCGGATGGCGGGCGGGCCGACGAGACCGGCGAGGTCGTTGGGGTTGCGGCGGGCCAGATCGATGATGAGTGCGTCGGGCAGCACGCGACCCGGCGTCGTGTCGCGGCGCTGGGCGATGTCCTCGCGCGTCTGCCACAGCGAACGCACCCGGGCGACCTGGCGCGGATCGCGCAGCGCGTGTAGACCGGACGTGCGACGCCAGGGGTCCTTCTTCGGCGTCGGGCCCTCGAAGTCGAGCAGCGCCTCGAACTCCTGACGGGCCCATTCGCCCTTGCCCTGGGCTTCGAGGTCGGCGGCCAGGGCGTCACGCACCTCGACGAGGCGCTCGACGTCGAGCGCGGCGTAGACGAGCCAGTCGTGGGGCAGCGGACGCGTCGACCAGTCAACGGCCGAGTGCTCCTTGGCGAGCGTGACGCCGACGTAGTGCTCCGTGACGGCGGCGAGCCCGACGCGGGCGAGGCCGGCGAGGCGGCTGCCGAGTTCGGTGTCGAACAGCGACTTGGGGTAAAGACCGAGGGCCTTGAGGCAGGCAAGATCCTGCGTTGCGGCGTGAAGAACCCACTCGGCCTTGCCGATGGCGGCATTCAGGCTGCTGAGATCGCTGCACGGCACCGGGTCGATGAGCCAGGTGCCCGAACCCTTGCGCCGCAGCTGGACGAGGTAGGCGTCGTTTCCGTAGCGGAAGCCTGACGCGCGTTCGGCGTCGATGGCGACGGGCCCGGAGCCGGCGCGGATGGCGGCGCAGCACTCCTTGAGGCGCGCGGCCGTCGTCACGATCTCGGGAACGCCGTCAGCCGGTTCGGCGAGCAGGGGATAGCTCGGCTTGTCGTCGGTCGGCTGCGCGTCCTCGAGCGACGCGTTATCGCCGGCGGGGGAGTCGGACGTCATCAGAAGCGCCCCGGCAGGGCGGACACCCCTTCGGGCAGCGGCGGCAGGCCGGCGACCGTGCACATGAGCGTGGCCCAACCCTGCAGGTGGGCGGCGATGTCGTTGCCGTCCGGGGTCCACGACGCACGCACTTCGAGCTCGACGCTCGAGGGACGCTCGGCGAGGCCGGCGAAGCTCTCGTTGACGACGCGGGTGACGGTGCCGGCTTCCGCGGTATACGTGGCGCCGGCGTCCTTGAGGGACTCGACGAGCCAGGACCAGCCGACAGCGCCGAGCGCCGGGTCTGTGGCCATCTCGGATTCGAGTTCGGCGCGAGCGAACGTCACGACGCGCCAGGTGCCGTGCCAGGCCTCGGGGCCCGCGGGGTCGTGCAGAAGGACGAAACGTCCGGTGCCGAGAACGGCGTCGTCGTCACGCGGGTCGACGACCTCGGCGGAGAAAGCGACGGCGTGGGGAGCGATACGGCGCGGTGGGGGCACCTCGGTGAGGGAGAGTTCGGGACGCACCCGCGCGGCCTTGACGGCATCGACCACGTCGGCGAAGTGCTCGGCGTCGTCGCGCTTCAATGTCTGCATCCCCATGGCCAGAAGATTAGGCCGGAAAGGGGCGAATTCACGGGAGGCACGCCGCGCGTCCTACCCTGCGCATGTGGTGACGTTCCTGGCCCTTCTCTCCTCCGCCGTCTGGGGTAGCGCAGACTTCGCCGGAGGCGTTCTGACGAAGCGGATGCATCCGGTCAAGGTCGTCACCCTGTCTCAGCTCGGTGGCCTCGCTGCGGCGTTCGTGTTCTTCCTGTCCGTGAGTTTGTGGGGCTCGCACGGGGAATCGCCCGTCACGGCGTGGGCGCTCTGGGGCATCGCGGCGGGGCTCAGTGGCGCGGTGGGATTGCTGTGCCTGTACGCGGCGCTGTCGACCGGGACGATGGGCGTCGTCTCGCCCATCACGGCCCTCGGTGCCATCGTGCCCGTCACGCTCGGTCTCCTCCGTGGCGACGCGTGGACGACGATCGTCGGGGTGGGCCTTGTCGTCGCCCTCGTGGGTGCGGTGCTCGCGAGTGGCCCCGAACTATCGGGTGAGGTGGGCCGCAGGCCGGTGACGCTCGCCGCGATCGCCGCCGTCGCGTTCGGGCTGTCCCTGTACTTCATGGACGGAGGGGCGCGGCACGACCTGTCCGGCTCCATGCTCGCCATGCGGTGCGGCAGCCTGTCGCTGCTCATCCCCACGTTCCTCGTCCTGCGTTCACGGAACGCGGCCCGCGAACCTCTGACGCCTCGTCTCCTTCTTGCGTTGCCGCTGCTCGGCATCGGCGACCTCGTCGCGAACCTGTTGTTCGCCGCAGCCTCGGCCCAGGGGCAGGTCTCGATCGTCGCCGTGCTGGGCTCGCTCTACCCGGTCGCGACGCTCCTGCTCGCCCGCGGCTTCCTCGGCGAGCGACTGCGCGGGGTTCAGCTGGCGGGCGTGGCACTCACCGTCGTGGGCGTGTGCCTCGTGTCGATCTGACGGCTCAGGCCGACCGGTCGCTGCGCGCGACGAACAGTTCGAGCGACTCGTCGTAGTAGCGCTCGGTGCGTCCGAGGTGCGTCATGCCGAGACGCTCGGTCACCCGTCGTGAGGCGACGTTGGCCGGGTCGGTGACGGCGACAACCCGGTCGAGGCCACCGGCCAGCGCCGCGTCGAGAACGGCGCGGGCCGCTTCCGTGACGTAGCCGTGCCCGGTGGCTGTGCTCGTGGCGCGCCACCCGATCTCGACGTCCTCCGTCGCCGCGTTCGTGTACCCGGCGGAGAAAGGGATCGGTTTGAGCAGGATGGCCGCGACGGGCGCGCCCTCGGCCTCGACGCACCACCAGCCGCGTCCCGGGGCGGTGTTGCCGTCGATCCGGCGCAACCACGCGGCCGCGTCCTCGCGGGTGGTGAGAACGGCCGACGGGATGAACCGGGCCAGATCGGGGTTCGCATGGAGCTCGAGAGCGAACTCGAGGTCGGCGTCGTCATCGGGCACGAAGCGGCGAAGGACGAGGCGTTCGGTGTGCAGGGTTTCGGCGGGGGAGGCCATGGCTTCACCCTGTCAGATCGACCGGGGTCCTCCGGGTGGTTCGCCGCTGCCGAAGCCGGGTGCGCATGAGAGGATTTCGAGCGTGAGCGAAACGAATGTCGACCCGCGTAACTCCGTCCTCGTCAAGGCTGCCCGCGGCGAAGAAGTGCCCTACACGCCCGTGTGGTTCATGCGCCAGGCCGGCCGTTCGCTGCCCGAGTACCGCAAGGTGCGCGAGGGAGTCGGCATGCTCGAGTCGTGCCGCCGCCCCGACCTCGTCACCGAGATCACGATGCAGCCCGTGCGTCGTCACGACGTCGACGCCGCCATCTTCTTCAGTGACATCGTCGTGCCGCTCGCAGCTGTGGGCGTCGACCTCGACATCGTCGCGGGCGTGGGCCCGGTCGTCGCGCAGCCGATCCGCACGCGCGCCGACCTCGACCGCCTGCCCGAGCTGACGCCCGACGCCGTCCCGGACATCACCGACTCGGTCAAGCTGCTCACCGCCGAACTCGGCGGCACGCCACTCATCGGTTTCGCGGGTGCACCCTTCACGCTCGCCTCGTACCTCGTCGAGGGCGGGCCCTCGAAGAACCACGAGAACACCAAGGCGCTCATGTACGGCGACCCGGAGCTCTGGAACGACCTGTGCGCTCGTCTCGCCCAGATCTCCGGTGCGTTCCTGCGCGTGCAGGCCGAAGCCGGCGCCAGTGCCGTCCAGCTGTTCGACTCGTGGGTCGGCAACCTCCCGCTTGCCGACTACCTGCGCTTCGTCCAGCCGCACTCACGTCAGGCGCTCGCCGCCGTCGAGGGGCTCGACGTGCCGAAGATCCACTTCGGCGTCGGAACCGGTGAACTGCTCTCCGCCATGGGCGAGGCGGGTGCCGACGTCGTCGGTGTCGACTTCCGCGTCGACCTCGACGCCGCCCGCGAACGCACCGGCGGTCAGTACGCCCTCCAGGGCAACCTCGATCCTGCGCTGCTCTTCGCTCCCTGGGAGCCCCTCGAGGCCAAGGTCGACGAGATCGTCGCCGCGGGCCGTCGCGCGAAGGGCCACATCTTCAACCTCGGCCACGGCGTCCTGCCGAGCACCGACCCCGACGTCATCACGCGCGTCGTCGCCCGCGTTCACGAGATCTCCGCTCGCTGACGCTCCGGCACATGCGTGCTCCGACGTTGCCCGGCACCCTCGTCAGCCGGGGTGTGTGCGGCTCGGTGCTCCTGCTCCTCGCGGGGCTCGTTCTCAACGAGCTGCCGCCGAGCCCGGTGCGCTTCCTCGTCGCGCCGCTGCAGTGGTTGGGCACGAACGCGCCAGGACGCTTCCTCGCCCTCGTCGTCACGTTGATCGGCGTCGCCTTGCTCACGCACGCATGGGTGAGCCTCGTGCGGACCCCGGCGGAAGGATCGGCCGACGAACGCATCCGTCACGTACGGGGCGTGACGATGCGCTGGATGGCACCCCTGCTCATCGCGCCGCCGCTCTTCTCCCACGACGGGTGGAGCTACATGGC
This sequence comes from Dermacoccus sp. PE3, assembly GCF_001021715.1. Lineage (NCBI taxonomy): Bacteria > Bacillati > Actinomycetota > Actinomycetes > Micrococcales > Dermacoccaceae > Dermacoccus > Dermacoccus sp. PE3. Next base: position 387,404 of record NZ_LDCM01000002.1, read on the forward strand.
CCAGGGCGCCGTTGCGGCGTCCGGGCGTGACCCGTACACGATCTCCCCGGGCGAGATGCCCGAACTGCTCACCTCCATGGTCGACCCGATCTGGCGCTACACCCCCACGCCGTACGGGCCGATCCCCATCATCTGGGGTGCTCTGACGCGCGAGGTGTTCGGCGATCCCACGCTCCTGCTGTTGCTCCAGCGGGTGCCCGCCCTGATCGGGCTCGCCCTCACTGCGTGGGCCGTTCCGCGCCTCGCCCGCCACCTCGGCATCGACCCGGCGAGGGCGACGGCGCTCGCGATCGCGTCACCGTTCGTCCTCGTCCACGCCGTCGGCGGGCTGCACAACGACGCGCTCGTCATGGGCCTCGTGGCCGCGGCGCTCGTGTTCGCCGCCGAACGCCGGTGGGTGCTCGGCGTCGTGCTCGTCGGTCTTGCCGCTGCGGTGAAGTTCACGGCCGTCGTGGCGGTCGTTCCCGTCGTTCTCGTCTCCTTGCCCGGGGCGGTGCGGGCACCCGGACGATTCCTCAGGCTCGCTGCCGGCGGCCTCATCGCCGCCGCCACCGTCGCGGCAAGCGGCATTCCCTACGGGCTCGGGCTCGGATGGGTCAAGGTGCTCAGCGTGCCGGGCGTCGTCGTCACCCCGGCGTCCGCGCCCACCGCCGTCGGCGTCGTGCTCGAATGGCTGCTCGCACAGACCGGCAGCGGCCTCGAGATGTACGCCGTGCCCGTCGTGCGTGCGCTCGGCATGGCGCTCGCCGTCGCCTTGGTCATCGTCCTGGCGCTCACCAGGCCCACGGGTGACCTCACGTCGGGACTCGCAACGTGCATCGGGGTGTTCGCTGCGGTGGTGCTCCTCGCACCGGTCCTGCAGTCCTGGTACGCACTCGCCGTTGTGCCGGCCGCAGCGCTGTTGCTGCTCGAGCGTCGTCGCACCCGCAGGGCCATCTTCCTCGGAGCGGCGCTCGCGTTCCTCGCGCCCCTCGATTCGGAGATGGCCGGCGGATCTCTCCTCGCGGCCGGTCTCGTCGTCCTCGGACTGACGATCGTGCGGGGCGTCAGGGCCGGCGACTCGCGACCCGTCGCCGACGCCTGACGCCGTTCAGCTGCCTCGGTAAAGCTCAGTCACCCTCGGGGTATGTGGCGTTCTCTTTCCCCGGGCCCTCAGGCGCTTTGGCACCCTCGGCTCGGTGCCCGTCCAACTCGACCGTGAACCACGGGAGGAAGAACTGCACGAGCGGGCCGATCAGCAGCGCATAGAGCACCGTTCCGACGCCCACGCCACCGCCGAGCAGCCAGCCCGAAGTGAGGACGACAACCTCGATGCTCGTGCGCACGAGGCGGACGCTGAGGCCCGTGATGCGGTGCAGGCCCGTCATGAGACCGTCGCGGGGCCCGGGGCCGAGTTGGCTTCCGATGTACATCGCGCCGCCGATGGCGTTGACGAGCAGGCCGACGGCGAAGAGCGCCGAGCGCGCCACGATGGAGTTCGGCTCGGAGACGAGCGCCATCGTCGCATCGAGCACGAAACCGAGCCACACCGCGTTCGCCACGGTGCCGAGCCCGGGCCACTGACGCATGGGGATCCACAGCAGCAGCACGATGAACGACACGACGATCGTGACCGTGCCCATCGACCAGCCGGTGTGCAGGCTGGCGCCCTGGTGGAAGACGCCCCAGGGCTCGAGGCCGACGTTCGCTCGCACGAACAGGCCCATCGCGGCGCCGAAGAGCGTCAGGCCGAAGAAGAGTTGCGGCAGTCGACGACCGAGCTTGCCGGCACGCAGTTGACCCATCGGCGTCAGATTGGCCAGCTGGCGCGATCCACGCGAAGGACGCGCGGCCGCGTCGGGCTGAGGTTGGGTCGTCGACATGGTGCTCATGAAACCAGAGTGCAGCAGAAGTGGCCTTGTCTTGAATAGCCAATTCGGACACAGTGGCCCCATGGAACGCAGGATCGGGGCGAATGCCCTCGCGCGCCTCGTCGGCCCACCACCCGAGCGAGGTTCGGCGTACGCCTGGTTGAGCGACCGCATCGAACGTCTCGTGGCCGACGGCCGGTTGACGCACGACACCCGCCTGCCGAGCGAGCGAGATGCTGCCGTGGCGCTCGGCCTGTCGCGCACGACGGTCACTCACGGGTACGCACTGCTGCGCGAGCGTGGCTTCGCCGAAGCCCGCCGCGGCTCCGGAACGCGCGTGCGCATCCCCGGTGGCCCCGTCTCGGGCGGTGGCGAACCCGTGAGCGGCGTGCTCGGCGGGTTCGATGCGCAGGGAGGAATCAACCTCACCAACACAGCTCCGGCCGCAGTGGGCGGCCTCGCCGAACGGTTCGCGGAGGCCTCGCGGCACCTGGCGGCGTACACCCACGAAGGCGGGTACTTCCGCGACGGCGTGCCCGACCTTCGTGATGCCATCGCTGAGCGCTACACCGCGCGGGGCGTGCCGACGACGCCCCATCAGATCCTCGTGACGACGGGCGCTCTCGCGGGTGTGGCCGCTACGGCGTTGGCGTTTGTTTCGCCTGGTGACGCCGTGGCCGTCGAGCCGTCGGGCTACCCGAACTCGCTTGCGTCGCTGCGAAGCCGTGGCGCGCGGTTCGTACCCGCCGTCGAATCAGTCGACGAGCGTCGTCTCGATGTGCGGGCCACGGCCGAAACCTTCGCGCGCCGTGCGCCGAAGGCGATGCTCGTCATCCCGGACTTTCACAACCCGACGGGCCGGTTCATGGGGGAGGAAGACCGCCATGACCTCGCGCGCCTGTGGGCGAAGCACGGCACCGTCGGCATCGTCGACGAAACCCTGGCCGACCTGTGGCTCGACGCGGCGCCGCGCGTTCGCCCCATGGCGGCGTTTGCTCCCGAGTGCATCACGGTCGGGTCGGCGAGCAAAACGTACTGGGGCGGACTGCGCCTCGGATGGGTGCGCGCGCCGCGCCGCTACATCGGTGCCATCGCGTCGGCGCGCGTGACGCTCGATCTCGGAGCGCCGGTGCTCGAACAGATCGTTCTCGCCGGCCTGCTGCGTGATCAATCGGGCCTCGACGACGAGCGTCGCGCAGAGCTGGCCGGTCGACGAATTCTCCTGCGCGACGCCATAGCCCGGGCCTGCCCGGGGTGGAGTTGTGATCTTCCCGACGGCGGCCTGTCGCTGTGGTGGAGGCTGCCGGGTGCGCAGTCGAGCGAGATCGTGCGGCGAGCTGCCGCGCGCGGTCTCACCCTCACTCCGGGCAGTGCCTTCTCCCTCGACGGACGTGGCCTCGAAGGGCGACTTCGGACTCCGTTCACACTGGCCGAGGACGATCTGCGGCGCGCCGCAGACGTTCTCGGTGAGGTCAACGCCTCACTCGCCTCCCGCACGTAGGGTGACGTCGCTGCACGAGGAGAGCGGAGCGCCCGAGATGACAGGTGGTTCAGCGATGTCGGCTGACGAAAGGCGCTGGGCGCCGGTGCAGGGCGACGAGGTCGCCACGCTGCGCGGGATGCTCGAGCACCACCGCGACACGCTGCGGTGGAAGTGCTCCGGCCTCGACGACGAGCAGTTGCGTCGGGCCCTGCCCCCGACGGACATGACGCTCGCCGGGCTGATGCTGCACCTCACGATGGTGGAGGCAGGTTGGTTCAACCTCACCTTCGCGGGCGGCATCGAGCGCCCCGATTGGCTCGCGCACTCCCACGGAGCCGGTGTGGACTGGGCGTGGGAGCACGCGGCCGATCACTCCCAGAAACAGCTGTGGGAGTGGTTCGACGACGCCGTCGCGGTCAGTGACCGTATCGTCGACGAAGCCCTCGCCCACGACGCCGGTCTGGACGCTCTCGCCGTCAACCCTCGGGAGGACGAAGGAACAGTGAGCCTCCGTTGGATCCTCGTGCACATGATCGAGGAGTACGCGCGGCACAACGGTCACGCCGATCTCCTGCGTCAGGCCGTCGACGGAAGTACGGGGGAGTAGCCGCACCCGTCGCTCCCTGGTGGGTCGCTGCCGCCCGAGTCGGGACCAACGTCACGACTTGCCCCCAACGCGCCGCCCCGGCGACCCCCACCCGCGCTGGGAGTGGGAAACTGGGAGCATGAAGTCGGTCGCGATCGTCGGTGGTGGAGTGAGCGGTCTCGTCGCCGCGTGGCATCTCGCGACGACGGCGCCCTCGTGGAAGATCACCGTCTTCGAAGCCGACGAGCGCGTGGGCGGCAAATTGCGCCAGGAGGAGATCGCCGGGCACCGCGTCGACGTCGGTGCCGAGTCGGCCCTCTGGCGCCGCCCCGAGGTAGTCGACCTGCTCGCCGAGCTCGGCGTCGAGGCCGTTCACCCCCAACGTTTCCCGGCCCTCCTGTGGTCCCGCGGCTCGCTCGAGGCGCTACCTGCCGGCACACTCATGGGCATTCCGTCAGACCCCGAGTCGGCCCGCGGGCTGCTCTCCGACGACGAGGTGGCTCGTGCCGCCGACGAGCGTCCGGTCGAGATCTCGGTGCCCCGTTCCGAAGCCGGTGACAGCGCAGATGACCTGGCCGACATCAGCGTCGGTGACGCTGTCGAGCAGGCCCTCGGCGCCGCCGTCGTCGACCGCATGGTCGAGCCACTGCTCGGCGGGGTCTATGCAGGCAACGCCCGCGAGCTCTCGGCCCGTGCCTGTGTGCCTCCGCTCTTCAAGGCCCTGCGCCACGGCCAGCGCCTCACCGAGGCCGCCCGGGCCGCTTCGTCGGCGGTCTCGTCGAACGACACACGGCAGGTGTTCGGGGCGCCCACTGACGGCATGGGATCGCTGCCCGAAGCGCTTCGCGCCGGTCTCGCCGATCGCGGCGTGGACGTCGTCACCGGTGCGCGCGTCACCGAGCTGCGCCGCTCGCTCGGCCATCGCGGCACGTGGCACCTCGAAGTCGAACGGGACGGTCTGCCCGAACCGCACGAGGCCGACGGCGTCATCGTCACGACGGCGGCGCCCGCAGCCGCCCGCCTGCTCGCGGCCATCGCGCCCGAAGCCTCGGACGCGCTCGGCGGCATCGAGTACGCCACCATGGCGATCGTCACCTACGCCTTCCCGGCCTCCGTCCACGCGAGCCTTCCCGAGGGAACGGGCTTCCTCGTCCCTCCGGTGGACGGACGCACGATCAAGGCCTCGACCTTCTCCAGCGTCAAGTGGCCGTGGCTCGCCGAGGCCGCGCCGGACGTGGCCTACGTACGCGTGTCGATGGGGCGCCATCGCGACGAGGCCGTCCTCGATCATGCCGACGACGAACTCCTTGCCCTCGGCTTGGACGACCTAGGCGAGGCGACCGGTCTCGACCTTCCCGCCCCGCTCGACGCCCACGTCCAGCGCTGGGCGAACGGTCTGCCGCAGTACGCCCTCGGCCACGTCGAGCGTGTCCGACGCATCCGTGACGACCTCACGCGGCTGCCCGCCCTCGACGTCGCCGGGGCGGCCCTTGACGGCGTCGGCATCCCCGCCTGTGTCGCCACGGCGCGCGCCGCCGCCGACCGCGTCCTCGACGACCTCGCCGCTCAAGACGCGCTCGCCTGAGCCCCCGAACCTGTTCCGAACAAGCACGCACCCGAAGGAGAATCACGGTGACCACCCCGCAGCCGGAGAACCCGCAGAACCCCGAGAAGACGAGTTCGCGCCCCGAGCCGAAGCACGTCACGGTCGACCGCATCAACGCTTCCCGCATCTACGCGATGTGGTCGGTCTTCACCATCGTCGACAAGGTCGACGGCGACCGTGAGGCCATCGCGCGTGAGGCAGACGAGTACCTCGACTCGCTCGCGGGCAAGGGCGTGACCGTGCGCGGCACGTACAACCTCTCCGGCTTCCGCGCCGAGGCCGACCTCATGATCTGGTGGCACGGCGAGTCGATCGACGAGCTGCAGAAGGCCTACTCGGGCTTTCTCGCCACCGACCTCGGCCGTCACCTCGAGCCGTACTGGTCGAACGTCGCGATGCACCGGGTGGCCGAGTTCAACCGCGGCCACATTCCGGCGTTCATGGCCGAGGAGACGCCGCGCAAGTACATCTGCGTCTACCCGTTCGTGCGCAGCTACGACTGGTACCTGCTGCCCGACGAGGACCGCAAGAAGATGCTTCACGACCACGGCATGGCCGCCCGTGAGTACCCGGACGTGCGCGCCAACACGATCGCCTCGTTCGGCATGGGTGACTACGAGTGGATCCTCGCCTTCGAGGCAGACGAGATGTACCGCATCCTCGACCTCATGCGCGAGATGCGGTACACGGAGGCTCGTCGTCACGTGCGCGAGGAGACGCCGTTCTTCTCCGGCCCGCAGATCACGATGAGCGAGTTCGTCGCGCGCATGCGCTGACCCGCCGAGCCTGTTCAGCACGACAAAGGCGGCGGGTACCGGATCAGATCCGGTACCCGCCGCCTTCGTGCGTCAGCCGATGGTCACTCGGTTTCCTGGGCGACCGTGGCGTTCGTGTTCAGCCACCACGTGTAGTGGTCGAGCACGTCGTGCGCGATCTCTTCCTTGGAGTAGGTGAGCACGTCGTACGCGCCACCGCCGGGGACAACGACCTCGAGCTGGCACGAGATGTCGTCCGCCTCGATCATGCGCGCGCCGTAGGACGCGACCTTGATGCTGCGGATCTGGCTCGTGTAGTGGAAGTCCTCGGCGCGCGGGTCGGCCGCGTGCACGGTGAGGGTCACCGAACGGCGTAGCTGCTTGGTCGGCTGCGCCAGGTGCTCGAGCTCGGCGTTGACGCCTCGCTCACGCAGTTCGGCGACGACCTCCTCGAGAGCCGGGACGACGACCTCGTCCATGCGTTCCTCCGTGGCCTTCGCAGACACACTGCCGAACTGACGCGCGAGGCGGTTCTTCCACGAGCCGTTCGCGGTCGGCGGCGCACCGATCGTGCCCGAGCGCAGCGAGTCCAGCATCGCGCTGGCGTGCCGCTGTTCGCCGGTCAGCGCACGGTGGATACCGATCATCACGAGGATCATGACGAAGGCGAACGGCAGACCCATGACGATCGTCGCGTACTGCAGCGCGGTGATACCGCCGACGATGAGCATCGCGATGGTCAGCACGCCGGTCGCGGCGGCCCACAGGACACGCACCCACGGCTTGGCGTCGGTCTCGGCGTCCGGCAGGTCGGAGCTGAGGTTCGCCATAACGAGGGCGCCGGAGTCGGCGGACGTCACGTAGAACAGCAGGCCGACGAACGTGGCCAGACCGATGATGAACGTTGCCGCCGGGAACTGCTGGAGCAGCTGGTAGAAACCGGATTCCGGCGTGTTGACCGCGGCGTCGCCGAAGGCCTTGTCACCGTCCATGATCCGCTTGATCGCGGTGTTACCGAACATCGTCACCCACATGACGATGTAAAGGAACGGGATCGTCAGCGTGCCCACGACGAACTGGCCGATCGTGCGGCCCTTCGAGATGCGGGCCAGGAACATGCCGACGAAGCTTGCCCAGGCGATCCACCAGGCCCAGAAGAACAGGGTCCACAGGTTCATCCACTCGCCCGGGTAGTCGTACGCCATCGTGTCGAGCGTCATGCCCGGGAAGAGGTTGACGAAGTCACCGACGTTCATCGTCGCCGCGCGCAGGAGGAAGCGGGTGTCGCCGAAGACGAGCACCCAACCCGCGAGGAACAGCGCGAGGAGGACGTTGAGCTGGCTGAGGATGCGGATGCCCTTGTCGATGCCCGACGTCGCGGAGATCGTCGCGGTGACGACGGCGACGACGACGAGACCGATCTGAGCGGGCACGCCCTGGTCGATGCCGAACAGCAGGTCGAGACCGACGTTGAGCATGACGACGCCGATGCCGAGGCTGGTCGCCACACCGAAGATCGTGCCGAGCACCGTGGCGATGTCGACCGCGTTGCCGATGCCGCCGTTGATGCGCTTGCCGAACAGCGGGTAGAGCGCCGAACGCACCGCGAGCGGCAGGCCCTTGCGGTGGGCGAAGTAGCCGAGGGCGATACCCATGAGCGTGTACATGCCCCAGCCGGTGATGCCGTAGTGGAACAGGGTCCACACCGTGCCCTCACGCGCGGCGTCGAGCGTTTCGCCCTTGCCCTGCGGCGGTGCGAGGTACTGCGACGCAGGTTCGGCGACGGCGAAGAACATGAGGTCCGTGCCGATGCCGGCGGCGAACAGCATGCTCGCCCAGGCGAACGTCGAGTACTCGGGACGGTCGTGGTCGTGCCCGAGACGGATGCGACCAAAGCGCAGCGCCAGGTACACGACGAAGAACAGAACGATCGTCGCCAGGGCGATGTAGAACCAGCCGAACCAGCCACCCATCCACTCGACGACCGTGCCGAGCTGGCTCTCGGCCCCCTTCGGGTCGATGAGGGCCCACCCGGCCACGACCGCGATGAACACGGCCGTGGTCCACAGGACGACAGGCTTGATCCGGGCTTCGCCGGGTGTTTCGACCTCGGCGTCGGGGGCGGGCGTCACCGAGCTCATCGCGGCTCTCCCACGATGGCGGCAGCGCTCGGGATCTCGCTCTTGGCGTCCCAGGCGTCGTTGCGCGGGTCGCCCTCGGGGTAGAGCGGCATACCGGCCTTGGCACGGTAGGTGGGCGGGTTCTCCGGAGCGAGCATCGTGTTGCCGGCGATGAGGTCGGCGGCACGCTCGGCTACCATCATGACCGGCGCGTAGATGTTGCCGTTCGTGATGCTCGGGAAGACCGACGCGTCGGCGACCCGCAGGCCCTCGGTGCCGTGCACGCGCATCGAGTTCGGGTCGACGACGGACATCTCGTCGGTGCCCATCTTGGCCGAGCACGAGGGGTGCAGGGCCGTCTCGGCGTCCTTCGCGATCCAGTCGATGATCTCCTCGTCCGTCTGGACGGCGCTTCCGGGGGAGATCTCGCCACCGTCGAACGGCGAGAGCGCGGGCTGGCTGAGGATGTGGCGCGCGGCGCGCACGACCTCGACCCACTCGCGGCGGTCGCGCTCGGTCGACAGGTAGTTGAACAGGATGCTCGGGTGCTTCTTCGGGTCGTTGCTCGTGATGCGCACGTGGCCGCGCACGTCGGAGTTCATCGGGCCGATGTGCACCTGGTAGCCGTGCTCGTGACCGCCGCCCGTGCCGTCGTAACGCACTGCGACCGGCAGGAAGTGGAACATGAGGTTCGGGTACTGAACCTCTTCGTTCGTACGGATGAAGCCGCCCGCCTCGAAGTGGTTCGAGGCGCCGACACCGGCGTTGGCGAAGAGCCACTGCGCGCCGATGTAGGGCGCCTTCCACTTCTTGAGCCAGGGCTGGATGGAAACCGGCTGCACCGACTCGTGCTGGAGGTAGACCTCGAGGTGGTCCTGGAGGTTCTCGCCGACGCCCGGCAGGTCGACGCGGGTCTCGACGCCCGCGGCCGCGAGGACCTCGGGGTTGCCGACGCCCGAGAGCTGCAGCAGCTGCGGCGTGTTGAACGCGCCACCACACAGGATCACCTCGCCGGCTTCGACGGAGTGCTTGCGGCGACCGCCGCGCACGAAGTCGACGCCGGTGACGCGGTTGCCGTCCCAGCGCAGGTTCGTGACGAAGGCGAGCGTCGCGATGTCGAGATTCTTGCGGTTCTTGACCGGCCACAGGTAGGAGCGGGACGCGCTCATGCGCGAGCCGTTCTTCGTCGTGTGGTCGAAGGGTGCGAAGCCCTCCTGGCGGTAGCCGTTGACGTCATCCGTCGGGGCGTAGCCGGCCTGCTGGGTGGCCTCGAAGAAGGCCTGGAACAGGGGAGAGGTAGCCGGGCCGCGCTCGAGCGTGAGGGGACCGGAACCGCCGCGCCAGGCGTCGGCGCCCGCGAGCGTCGTCTCCATGCGCTTGAAGTAGGGCAGGCAGTGGGCGTAGTCCCAGTCCTCCATGCCGGCGAACGTGGCCCACTTGTCGTAGTCGCCTCGGTTGCCGCGCTGGAAGATCATGCCATTGATGGAGCTGGAGCCACCGAGCACCTTGCCGCGGGTGTGCGCGACGCGCCGACCACCCATGAAGGGCTCCGGGTCGCTCTCGTAGCGCCAGTCGTAGAGCGGGTTGCCGCTGGGGAACATGAGCGCGGCGGGCATGTGGATGAGCGGGTCGATCTTGAAGTCGGCGCGCCCGGCCTCGAGCACGAGAACGCTCGTGTTCGAGTCGGCCGAGAGGCGGTTGGCCAGCGCGGAGCCGGCCGAGCCGCCACCGACGATGACGTAGTCGTAACGCTTCTTCATCGAGATAAATCTCCTTGTGTTCTCACATGGTCGTCCTCGAACGAACCCTGCCCCACAGAGTTCGTTCGAGGACCTGAAAGCGGATGGTTGGTTCGACGGGGCGAACCTCACCGGGAGCGATATGTGTGCTGCTCGGCCCGAGGCGGGCGGGGCAGGTCAGCTCTCGCGGCCGCTGAACCAGTCGGCCGGTGCGGGGTCGATGTTGTGCCAGATGTGCTTGGTCTCGAGGTACTCGCCGAGTCCGTGCTCGCCGAGCTCGCGGCCGATACCGCTCTGCTTCATGCCGCCCCACTCGGCCTGCGGCACGTAGGGGTGGTAGTCGTTGATCCACACGGTTCCGTGACGCAGGCGGCGCGCCATGCGCTCGGCACGTCCGGCGTTCTGCGTCCAGACTGCGCCGGCCAGGCCGTAGATCGTGTCGTTCGCGATGGCGACGGCGGCGTCCTCGGTGGACTTGGCGTCGTCGCCGGAGAACGTCTCGACGGTGAGCACGGGGCCGAAGGACTCGTCGTGGACGCAGCGCATCGAGCTGTCGCAACCGTCGAGGATCGTCGGCAGGTAGTAGGAGCCCTTCGCGAGCTCGCCCTCGCCGCGCTTGCCGCCGGTGAGCAGCTTCGCGCCGTCCTCGATGGCTTCCTTGACGTAGGTGTCGACCTTCTCGAGGTGGGCTTCGCTGATGAGCGGCCCGGTCTCGGCGTTGTCGTCGAACGGGCCGCCGAGGCGGATGAGTTCGGCGCGGCGCACGAGTTCGGTGACCACCTCGTCGTGGATGGACTCCTCGACGACGAGGCGCGTTCCGGCCGAGCAGACCTGGCCGGAGTCGAGGAAGACTGCCGTCAGGGCGTTGTCGATGGCGGCCGGGATGTCGGCGTCGGCGAACAGGACGTTGGGGTTCTTGCCGCCGAGTTCGAGGGCGATCTTCTTGACGGTCGGTGCGGCCGCTGCCATGATCGCGCGGCCGGTGACGAGGCCGCCGGTGAAGCTGACGAGGTCGACGTCCTCGTTCGTCGTCATCTCGGATCCGACCGTGGCGCCGGGGCCGGTGACGAGGTTCGCGACGCCGGCGGGCAGGCCCGCCTCGGCGAGGGCGTCCATGAGCCACATCGAGCTCTGCGGCGTCAGCTCGGCGGGCTTGAGGACGAAGGTGTTGCCGGCAGCGATGGCCGGGGCGATCTTCCAGGCCGTCTGCAGCAGGGGGTAGTTCCACGGCGTGATGAGTGAGCAGACGCCGACCGGTTCGGTGACGACGCGGCTCGCGACGTTGGGCATGCCGGTGTCGACGACGCGGCCGGCCTCCTTGTCGGCCAGAGCGGCGAAGTGACGGAAGACGCCGATGATGTCGTCCATGTCGTACTGGGACTCGACGAAGCGCTTGCCGGTGTCCTGCGACTCGACTCGGGCGACCTTGTCCCTGTCGCGCTCGAGCAGGTCGGCGAGCTTGTCGAGAATGGCGCCGCGCTCCTTGGCGGGCGTCGCGGACCAGGCGCCGTCGTCGAACGTGCGGCGGGCGGCCGCGATGGCCTTCTGCGCGTCCGCCTCGGCGCCTTCGCTCACCGTGATGACGTGGGATCCGTCGGCGGGGCAGGTGATCTCACGGTTCTCGCCGGATGCGGCCTCGACCCACGCGCCATCGATGTAAATGCTGGGCACGGTCACTCCTTCACTGATCGTCGTGATGAACGCTCGTTCTAGACCAACGATAACGCACGTTATATTCTGGCACCGTGGAACCCCGCAAACCCGTTCGCGAGCGCCTGCTCGACGCTGCCGACGCGCTGCTGTTCGTCGAGGGTGCCTTCGCCACGCCCGTCGACACGATCCTCAAGGCCGCGGGGGCGTCGCCGCCCAGCCTCTACTCGCACTTCGGGAACAAGGAAGGCCTCATCGCGGCGGCTCTGCGTCGTCGGTACGAGGTGTGGAAGCAGGTCTGGGACGACGAGATCGCCGCAGCCCCGGACGACGCAGGGCGCGTGCTCGCGCTGTGGAACGCGTTGCGCACCTACCAGTCCGAGCGGATGACGGAGCGCTGGTGCGCTTTCACCGGTACGGCTGCGGCGTTCCCCGACCCGGCGCCGGAACTGCGGGAGATCCTCGACCTCGAGACGGCGCTGTTGCGTGACCGGCTGCTCGAGACGGCCACACCGATTGCCGGTGAACGAGCCGAAGCGTTGGCGTCTGCCCTCATGGTGACGTACGCAGGAACGATGGCGCTCATGCTGCGCGAGCCGTACGAGAAAGCGATCGACGAGGGGCGCGCCGGAGCGGCGTCCCTGTGCGCCGCCTTCGCCTGACGACGATGTCTGATTCTGTAGACGTTGCGCGTCGTTTGTGACGCCGAACGTCTACAAAATCGGCTGTTCGCGATCGACGTGGAGGGGATGGCTCAGCCTTTAGCGTGTGTGACGTGACACACGTGGAAGGGGACGGTGTGCCCGAGGAGAACCCGCTCGCCGCTGAACTCGACGAGCACCGCGCCCGGATCGCCGATGGGGCCCGCCCCGGGGCCATGGCCAAGCGCGCCGCAACCGGCCACCGCTCGGTGCGCGAGAACATTCGAGATTTCGTGGGCGCCGGAACGTTCCACGAGTACGGCTCGGCGACGATCGCCGCCCAACGCTCACGCCGCGACCTCGACGACCTCAAGGCGTCGACGCCCGCCGACGGCATGGTGACGGGTGTGGCGCGGGTACCGGTCGACGGCGGTGAGCTGACCTGCGTCGTGCTCGGGTACGACTACACCGTTCTCGCCGGAACGCAGGGCTACTTCAACCACAAGAAGACCGACCGCGCACTCGAGGTCGCGCGCGAGCGCCGACTGCCGGTCGTGCTCTTCGCCGAGGGCGGCGGCGGGCGTCCCGGTGACGTCGATGCGATGCTCGTCAGTGCCACGGGGCTCGACCTCGGCACCTTCGCGGCGCTCGGTGCGCTCAACGGCCTCGTCCCGACGGTCGCCGTCGTCACCGGCCGCTGCTTTGCCGGCAACGCAGCCATGGCGGGCACGTGCGACATCATCATCGCGACGGCCGACAGCTCGATCGGTATGGCGGGCCCCGCGATGATCGAGGGTGGCGGACTGGGCCGCGTCGCGGCAGACGAGGTCGGGCCGATGAGCGTCCAGGCCCCGAACGGGGTCGTCGACCTTGTCGTCGACGACGACGCGCAGGCCGTCGAAGCGGCGCGCGACTACCTCTGGTTGCTCTCCGGACTTCCTGGCACGGGCGAGGCGCCCGACCAACACGTGCTGACGACGCTCGTGCCCCAGCGCCGCAAGCTCGTCTACGACATCCGCACGGCCATCGAGACGCTCGCCGACGACGGCTTCGTCCTCGAATTGCGGCCCGAATTCGCGCCGAATGCTGTCACCGCGCTCGTCCAGATCGGCGGACGCACCTGTGGCGTCATGGCCAACGACTGCGGTGTGCTCGGCGGGGCCATCGACGCGGCGGCCGGCGACAAGTTCGCGCGCTTCATGCAGTTGTGCGAGGGCTACGGCATCCCGCTTGTCTCCCTCTGCGACACACCGGGATTCATGGTTGGCCCCGACGCCGAGCGCGAGGGAACGGTTCGGCACGTGAGCCGGATGTTCGTCGCAGGTGCGCGCCTCACGGTGCCGACGATCGTCGTCATCACCCGCAAGGGCTACGGCCTCGGCGCGATGGCGATGGCGTGCGGGGGCTTCCGACGAACGTCCGCCACACTCGCCTGGCCGACGGCGGAGATCGGAGCCATGGGACTCGAAGGAGCGGTGCGGCTCGGCTTCGCCAAGGAACTGGGCGCCATCGAAGACCCTGCGGCTCGTGAGGAGCGGTTCGAGGAACTCGTCGCGCAGCAGTACGAGCAGGGCAAGGCGCTCAACGCGGCACGCCTCGACGAGATCGACGAGATCATCCACCCCGCCGAGACCCGTGAGCGCATTCTTCAGCTCATCGGCGGATTCCCGGGCGAGCGCTCGACACGGCCGCACATCGACACCTGGTGAAGGAGCACAACATGGGGAAGAACACGATGACACTGGAGGCCTACCTTGACGACGTCAGGGCGCGGCAGTCACGCCACCGCGGGTCGGGGTGGAGCGACGAGGTCGACTACCCGATCGGTCGGGTGACCTTGCCCGCACACGTTGAGCACTGGGCGGGGGAGCGACCGGATCGGGTCGCCCTCGTCGAGGGCCCGACGACGATGACGTACCGCGAACTCGACGACGCCCATCGTCGTGTCGCCGGGTGGCTTCGGGAGCACGGCGTGACGAAGGGTGACCGAGTTGCAGTGCACCTGGGCAACCGACACGAATTCGTTGTCACGTTCCTCGCGGTGTTGCGTCTCGGCGCGGTGCACGTGCCGGTGAACCCGATGTTCAGCGCCCACGAGGTGGCCCACGAGCTGCGCGACAGCGAGGCACGGATCATCGTGACGTCGTCGGTCACCGAGAAGCCGGCGCGTGACGGTGCGGCGCAGGTGGAGCACGAGTGCGAGGTCGTGGTGGTCGACGATGGCTCGTCCCGGATGACCGATGGGCCGCGCGTGGATGAAGACGCAGGGGAGTGGAATGCCCTCGCGGCGCTCAACTACACCGGTGGCACGACGGGTCTGCCGAAGGGTTGTTGTCACTCGCAGGGGGACATGGTCTACACAGCGGCGAGCACCGCACAGGCGAACGGCCTCGATGCCCACGGTGACTTCACGGCGTTGTGCTACCTGCCGATCTTCTGGATCGCCGGGGAGGATCTCGGCATCCTGCTCCCTGTCGTCCTCGGCGGTACGAGCGTTCTCTTGTCGCGGTGGAACGCCGACGCCGTGCTCGATGCCATTGAAGAGCACCACGTCCAGGTCATGGTCGGCACGGTCGAGAACTATCTCGAACTCATGGCGCGCGACGACATCGGCTCGCGCGATCTGTCGTCGCTCACCGATCCGCAGGCCGTCTCGTTCGTTCGCAAGATGACTCCTGAGGTGCGTGCCTCATGGACGGCTGCCGTCCCGGACGGCGGTGTGCTTCGTGAGGCCGCCTACGGCATGACGGAGACGCACACGATGGACACGAGCCCCTACGGGCTGCACGCAGACGACATGGACCTGCGTGCCGAGCCCGTTTTCTGCGGCCTGCCCGTGCCGGGAACCGACATCGCCGTCGTCGAATTCGGCACGCAGACACCGGTGCCCGTGGGCGAGACGGGCGAGATCATCGTCCGCAGCCCGTCGGTCACGAGTGGCTACTGGCGCAACGAGGGAGCCACCCGACGTCAGCTTGTCGACGGATGGCTCCACACCGGCGACAACGGACGTATCGACGACGAGGGCTTCGTGCACTATCTCGGACGCGACAAGGAGATGATCAAGGTCAAGGGGATGAGCGTGTTCCCGGCCGAGGTCGAGATGGCGGTGGCGGCTCATCCTGCCGTCGTAGCGTGCGCCGTCGTTGCAAAGCCCGACGACGAGACGGGGGAGCGCCCGGTCGCGTTCGTCACGGTCACCGAGGCGGTCGATGCCGACCGGCTGCGTGAGTTCGCTGCTGAGCGCTTGGCTGCCTACAAGGTTCCCGAGATCCGCGTCATCGAGGCGATGCCCATGACGCCGACCGGCAAGATCCGCAAGAACGAGTTGGGCGCACAAGGCTGAACCATGCTCGCCCACACAGATCGGGCCCTTCCACTGTGCACGTGGAGGGGCCCGATGTGTCGTGGTTGTTCAGTTCTCGTCGGCGGGCTCCAGCGTCATGCTGATCGAGTTGATGCAGAAGCGCTCGTCGGTCGGCGTCGGGTAGCCCTCGCCGCGGAAGACGTGGCCGAGGTGGCTGTCGCAGTTCGCGCACCGCACTTCGGTACGCACCATCCCCATGCTGCGGTCCTCGAGGAGCGTGACGTTCTCGGCGTCCTCGGGCGCGTAGAAGGACGGCCATCCGCAGTGGCTGTGGAACTTCTCCTTGCTGGTGAACAGCGTTGCGCCACAGGCACGGCAGCGATACGTGCCCGCCGTCTCGGTGTCGGTGTACTCACCCACGAACGGACGCTCGGTGCCTCCCTGGCGCAGGACGGCGTACTCCTCGGGCGTCAGCTTCTCGCGCCACTGCTCGTCGGTGGTGTCGTTCATGGTGCGGGGCAGGTCGCTCATGTCGCTCCTTCGCGGGTGGGGTGCAAAGTTCAACGTCGGGCGCTGCCCAGACCTTCCCGATGTTGCCTGGGAAACGCGGCATCGGTGACGCGGCGACCGCTCATCATCGGCTTAGGGTGGCGAACATGAGCGCTGCAGCCGTCGTCCTCGAGGTTCCCGGACCGGACGACGAGGTCCGCAAGGTCAAGGTCTCGAGTCCCGATCGCCTCGTCTATCCCGACGACGGGGTGACGAAGCTCGACGTCGTCGAGTACCTGCTCGCCGTCGCGGAGCAGTTCCTGCGATGGAGCGGTGACCGGCCCATCGCATTGGAGCGCTACCCGAAGGGCCTCGGGGAGAAGCCGTTCTTCTCGAAGAACCCGCCGAAGGGCGCACCCGCCTACGCGCGTTCGGTGATGTGCACCTACCCCAGCGCGCGGGCGCACGAGCAACTCGTGCTCGACGAACCGGCGATGCTCGCGTGGTGTGCGCAGATGAACACGGTGACGTTCCACCCGTGGCCGGTGAAGGCCGAGGACAACGACAACCCGGACGAGTTGCGCATCGACCTCGACCCGCAGCCGGGTCGTGACTTCACGGACGCCGTCGAAGCGGCGTTCGCGCTCAAGGAACTCATGGAGTCGCTCGGGTGCACTCCGTTCGTCAAGACGTCCGGCAACCGCGGTGTCCACGTCTACTCGCGCATCGCGCCGACGCACGAGTTCCTCGACGTTCGCCACGGCGTCATCGGAATAGCACGGGAGCTAGAACGGCGTTTGCCTGACCTCGTGACGACCGAGTGGTGGAAGGAGTTGCGCGGCGAGAAGGTGTTCGTCGATTTCAACCAGGCCAACCGCGACCGCACGATCGCCGCCGCCTACTCGCCGCGCCCGCTCGCCGGGGCGCCGGTGTCGATGCCGGTGATGTGGTCCGAGCTTCGCGACGTGAGGCCGAGCGACTTCACGGTCCGAACCGTGCCGGAGATCGTCGCCGAACGCGGGGATGCGTGGGCGCCCACCGGCGGCGCCTCGATGAACGATCACGTCGGCGATGTGGCGGCTGCCATCGCGCTGTGGGACGCCGACGTCGAGCGTGGCCTGCCCGAGATGCCGTTCCCACCCGACTACCCGAAGATGCCCGGTGAGCCTCCGCGCGTCCAGCCGAGCCGCGCGAAGAAGGCGCCCACCACCGACGCCTGATGCGGCGCCACGACTGTTGGGCAGGGTTTCCTGCGGTTGGGTAGTGACCGCCTCGGCCCAGCCGCAGGGAACTCTGCCCAACGCGGTTGCGCGGCCCGTCGGGCACCGCCCAGCCGCGCGAATCAGCCGATCGTCATGTCAAGCCAAATTGACATCTACGTGACGTGGCTCCTACCATTATTGGATGCCGAAGATCAGCAAGCCGTTGCCGCAGGAGCTTCGCGGCATCTCCGAGAAGTCCGTCGAAGAGGCCGCAGCCCGCATCATGGAGGGCTTCCGGGTGCAGACGCACCTGTTCACCAAGGACGAGCTCGAGGGCCTCGCGATGCTAAACAACCTCATGAGCGACACCATCAAGTGGGTCGTCGCCGAGCGTCGCGCCAAGGGCGACTCCTGGTCGCAGATCGGCTCCAGCCTCGGCATCAGCAAGCAGGCCGCGCAGCAGCGCTTCGGCAAGAAGGCGCCGGCGCCCGTCGTCGACGAGGATGTCGCCATCAGCGCCTGACGGCGTCGCCTCTCAGGACGAGCGCAGCACCCGTCCCAGGTCATACGCGGGTGCGCGGTCGACCTGCTCCATCGTGCACGACTCCGGCTCACGGTCCGGGCGCCAGCGCAGGAACGACACGGCGTGACGGAAGCGGTGGCCCTCCAACTGATCGAACGCCACCTCGACGACGCGTTCCGGACGTACCGTGACGAACGACACGTCCTTCGACGCGCTGAAGCGTGAACGGTCCGTCTCACCCGTCACCGCGTCACCCTCCTCGTCGCGCACGACGAGCGGCTCCAACTCCTCGACGAGTTCTTCGCGCCGCTTGGCGGTGAAGGCGCTGATGCCTCCGACGTTGTAGAGCTTGCCGTCGTCCGCGTAGAGGCCGAGCAACAGCGACCCCACGCCGGACCCGCTCTTGTGCACGCGGTAGCCCACGAGCACCGCCTCCGCAGTGCGCTTGTGCTTCACCTTGATCATCGTGCGCTTGTTCTGCTCGTACGCACCGTCGTCGGCCTTTGCCACGACGCCGTCGAGTCCGGCGCCCTCGAACTCCTCGAACCAACGCTGCGCCTCGGCAGGGTCGTCGGTCGTGCGGGTGAGGAACAGCGAATCCGAGTCCGGCAGGTCGGCGAACACCGCCTCGAGCCGTGCGCGGCGCTCGGTGTAGGGCAGGGCAGTGAGATCCTCGTCGCCCAGTGCGAGCAGGTCGAAAGCGATCACCTGCGCGGGCGTCTCGGTGGACAGCTTCTCGATGCGCGAGGCCGCAGGGTGAATCCGCTGACCGAGCGCGTCCCAGTTGAGGCGCTGCGCGCCCGGCTCGCCGCTCGTCACGACGATCTCCGCGTCGAGAACGATCCGCTCCGGCAGAACCCCGAGCAGGTGCTCCACCACCTCGGGGAAGTAGCGCGTGAGCGACTTCGTGCCGCGTGACTGCAACTCGACCTCGTCGCCGTCCCGCGCCACGATGCAACGGAATCCGTCCCACTTGGGCTCGTACGTGTAGCCGGCGTCGGTGGGCACGCGCGTCGCCGCCTTGGCCAGCATCGGCGCGACGGGGAGATCGAGAGGCAGATCCATGCCGACCATTCTCGCGCGCCGGTGAAAGGATGGGAACGTGCAACGTCCATCTGCTCGCCGTTCCCTGGCCATCGGCGCGATCGTCGGTGGCTCCCTCGCTGCCACGACCTCGCTCGCGTCCGTGGCCGTTGCCGCGTTCTTCGCGCGCAAACTCGTCACGCCGGAGCGCGAACGTCCGGATGACGCAACGGTGCTCACCGTCAGACACGGACGCGACGGACGTGTCACCTCCGCGGTCTTCGCCCCGACCGTCGAGTCCCGGGCCCCGGGCCGCTATGGGCTGTTCTGGGACAACGAACGCGGTCACGCCCGAATCGGCGAGGTGCTCGGCGAGACCGAGCACGGCGACATCATCCGTCGCGTCGACTCGGTCACCCGCGGCGACCTCGAACCCGGGCGCGCCCGGTGGAGCGGCTGGTACGTCGACGGGTCACCCCAGGACGCCTACGGCATCGAGACCGAAGACGTCGTCCTCGAAACCGAGTACGGGCCCGCGCCCGCATGGGTGACACACGCCGGGGACGGTCAGCGCTGGGCCGTTCTCGTCCACGGGCGTGGCGCGCGTCGCGGCGAAACCCTGCGTGCCGTACCGGTGCTTCACGACCTCGGTATCACCTGCGTTGTCACGAGCTACCGCAACGACTTCGAGGGCCCGCCGAGCCTCGACGGGCGTTACGGCCTCGGACTCACCGAGTGGAAGGACGTCGAGACCGCCGTTCAGTACGCCCTCGCGCACGACGCCACGAGCGTCGATCTGCTCGGGTGGTCCATGGGTGGCGCCATCACCATGCAGTTCCTCGCGCGCTCCGATTTTGCGCCGTTCGTACACAAGGTCGTTCTCGACGGTCCGGTGCTCGACTGGGCTGATGTCATGCTCCACCACGCGCGTGCCAATCGCGTGCACCCCAGCCTCGCGACGCTGTCCGGGTTCCTCCTCGGAAGCCGCACGAGCCGGCACACCATCGGGGTGAGCGAGGCCGTCGACATCAAGCTGACGAACTGGGTCGAGCGCGCCGACGAACTCGTCAAGCCGATGCTCGTCATCCACTCCGTCGACGACGAGTTCGTGCCGTACGGGCCGAGCGCGGCCGTCGCTGCGGCGCGCCCGGATCTCGTGCGCTGGGAACGTTGGGAGGTCGCGCGACACGTGCGCGAGTGGAACACCGACCCGGAGCGCTGGGAGAGCGTCGTTCGCGACTACCTCGCCTGACGAGCCAGGGCTCTGCCCACCTCAACGGACGCCGAGGCCTTCTGCGCGCGAACGAGAGTCGGCGAATCACCGCACGAGGACGACGCCGGTTGAGCGCCGAACCATAGCGCGACACGTCGCGTTCTGTGATGATGACAACCATGGGCAAGAACAAGGACAAGGCGTCCGCCGACGCCGACACGAAGTCGAAGAAGCGTGACGACGAACTGACCTCGAGCGACAAGAAGAAGGTCGCCGATCAGGCATCGGAGAAGGCCGCGAAGGCCAAGGCGAAGGCCGAAAAGGCTCCTGCCAAGAAGAAGGGCAGCGCCAAGAAGGCCTCGTCGAAGCCCGCCGCCGAAGCCGCGAAGAAGGCCAAGAAGGACGAGGCAGTCAAGGCCGCGAAGAAGGTCGGCAAGGACAAGTCGACGAAGAAGTCGAAGAAGAAGCACAAGGCGCAGCTGAGCGACTTCACCTCGGCGCTCAAGGTGACGCCCGGCTTCTCCCTGGCCGACCTCGACGCGAGCAGCACCCCCGCGTTCGACGGCGACCAGAAGAAGGCCGAGAAGCTCATGCGCAAGACCGGCGAGGAACTCGCCGACCTGCAAGAGCGTCTCTACGCCAGTGAGCGTCACCCCGACGGTCGGAGCGTCCTCCTCGTCGTTCAGGGCATGGACACCTCGGGCAAGGGCGGCATCATGCGCCACGTCATCGGCAGCATCGACCCGCAGGGCGTTGAGCTCACGTCGTTCAAGGCACCGACGAAGGAGGAGCAGGCTCACCCGTTCCTCTGGCGCATCCGCAACGCTCTGCCGAAGCCCGGCTACATCGGCGTCTTCGACCGCAGCCAGTACGAGGACGTGCTCATCGTGCGTGTCCACGACCTCGTCTCGCGCCCGGTCTGGATGCGCCGTTACGGCCAGATCAACGCGTTCGAGGAGTCGACCGTCGCCAAGAACACGACGATCATCAAAGTGATGCTCCACATCGACGCCGACGAGCAGAAGGCGCGCCTGGCCGAGCGCCTCGACAACCCGGAGAAGTTCTACAAGTTCAATCCTGGCGACCTCAAGGAACGCGCCTACTGGCCGGAGTACCAGGACGCCTACCAGGCTGTGCTCGAGCGCACGTCGACGGACATCGCGCCCTGGTTCGTCGTTCCGGCGAACAACAAGTGGTATGCGCGCCTGGCCGTGCAGCAGCTGCTTCTCGAGCACCTGCGCTCGCTCGACCTCACGTGGCCCGAGGCGACGTTCGACGTCGAGGAGCAGAAGGCCGCGCTCGCGCAGCTCTGAGGGCGGACACCGGTCAGCGCCGAAACGACGAAGGCCGTCGCCGCCCGAAGTGGACGGTGACGGCCTTCGTCATGTTCAGCTCGACGAGCGAACGCTCACTCGGCTTCGCGGGGTGCTTGCAGCACGGCCACGGTGCGCGCCGGCAGCTTCACCTTCTCGCCCTCGTTCCACTCGCTGTCCTCCTGCTCGTCGTCCTGCGAGCTCGTGATGGCGAAGTTCCAGTCCGCCTCGCGCACGACGTCGGGAATGGTGAACTCCGCTTCCTCGTGTCCGGGGTTGAAAAACATGAGGAAGTGGTCGTCGACGACCGGCTGACCCTTGGCGTCGTTCGTGTGGATGGCGTCGCCGTTGAGGTAGACCATGAGGGTGCCGGCGCCGGAGGTCCAATCCTCGTCCTGCATCTCCTCGCCGCTCGCGCGGAACCACACGATGTCCCCCCACTCGCTGCGTCCGCCGTGCTGCGCCTCACCGGCGAAGAAGCGACGACGCTGGAACGAGGGGTGCTCACGGCGCAGCGCGATGAGTTGCTTGGTGAACTCGAGCAGTGAGCTGCGGCGCTCGTCGAGATCCCAGTCGATCCAGGAGAGCTCGTTGTCCTGGCAGTAGGTGTTGTTGTTGCCGTCCTGGGTGCGGCCGAGCTCGTCCCCGTGCAGCACCATCGGCACACCCTGCGACAGGAGCAGCGTCGTGAGGTGGTTGCGGATCTGACGCTCGCGCAGCGCGAGCACGCCTTCGTCGTCTGTCTCGCCCTCGACGCCGCAGTTCCAGGACCGGTTGTGGCTCTCGCCGTCGTTGTTGTCCTCACCGTTGGCGTCGTTGTGCTTCTCGTTGTACGACACGAGGTCGCGCATGGTGAAGCCGTCGTGCGCCGTGACGAAGTTGATCGACGCGATCGGGCGGCGACCCGAGTGGGCGTACAGGTCGCTCGAACCCGTGAGGCGTGAGGCGAACTCGCCGAGTGAACCCGGTTCACCGCGCCAGTAGTCGCGCACGGTGTCGCGGTACTTGCCGTTCCACTCCGTCCACAGGGGCGGGAAGTTACCGACCTGGTAGCCGCCGTCACCGACGTCCCACGGCTCGGCGATGAGCTTGACCTGGCTGATCACCGGGTCCTGCTGGATGATGTCGAAGAACGCGCTCAGACGGTCGACCTCGTGGAACTGACGCGCAAGGGTGGCGGCGAGGTCGAAGCGGAACCCGTCGACGTGCATCTCGTTCACCCAGTAGCGCAGCGAGTCCATGATGAGCTGCAGCACGTGCGGGCTGCGCATGAGCAGCGAGTTACCCGTGCCGGTGGTGTCGAAGTAGTGCGCCTTGTTGTCGTCGACGAGGCGGTAGTACGCCTCGTTGTCGAGACCGCGGAAGCCGAGCGTCGGGCCGTTCTCGTTGCCCTCGGCGGTGTGGTTATAGACGACGTCGAGGATGACCTCGATGCCGGCCTCGTGCAGGGCCTTGACCATCGCCTTGAACTCGGTGACCTGCTGGCCGCGCGACCCCGAGGCCGAGTAGGAGTTGTGCGGCGCGAGGAAGCCGATCGTGTTGTAACCCCAGTAGTTCGTCAGGCCCTTCTCCTGCAGCGTCGTGTCCTGCACGAACTGGTGCACGGGCATGAGCTCGATGGCCGTGATGCCGAGGTCGACGAGATGGCCCACGATCGCGGGGTGACCGATGGCGGCGTACGTGCCACGAATCTCCTCGGGCACGTCCGGGTGCGTCATCGTCAGGCCCTTGACGTGGGCTTCGTAGATGACGCTCTCGTGGTACTCGTGCTGCGGCGGGTGGTCGTGACCCCAGTCGAAGTACGGGTTGATGACGACGCTCAACATCGTGTGGCCGAGCGAGTCCTCGTCGTTGCGCTTCTCCGGTGAGAGGAAGTAGTAGCTGAACAGCGACTCGTCGCCGTCGATCTGGCCGTCGATGGCCTTGGCGTAGGGATCGAGCAGCAGCTTGTTGACGTTGCAACGCTGGCCGTCCTCGGGGGAGTAGGGGCCCTCGACGCGGTAGCCGTAACGCTGACCGGGCTGAACGCCGGGCAGGTAGGCGTGCCAGACGTGGCCGTCGACCTCAGTCAGTTCGATGCGCTGCTCATTGAGATCTTCGTCGATGAGGCAGAGGTACATCTTCTCCGCGACCTCGGAGAAGATCGCGAAGTTGACGCCGGTGCCATCGAACGTGGCACCGAGGGGGTAGGGCTTGCCCGGCCAGATATCCATGGGCTTTACCTAACCACGAGCAGGGGACAACCCTCGATTCGACTACTTTCGGGTGGACGCTCGGGCGTGGCAGCACGGATTCGGGCCGTTGGGTCGCTAATTTTGCGGCGTGAGTGAGCAACCGGTCGTGGAGGAGCCCTCCCGATTCCGCACGTTCGCTCGCACCTGGGCCCGCCGTGTGCCGGGCCTCTACGCACTCATCCGCCTCGTGCTCGTCACCGTGCGCCAGTGCATGCGCTACCGCGTGACGGGTCTCGCCTCGGAGGCCGGCTTCTTCGCCCTGTTGTCGTTCCCGCCCCTCGTCTACGGGCTGCTCGGCGTCATGGGTTACGTCGGTCAGGCGCTCGGTGGGCGCACGGTCGACGAGATCACCGGCTCCATCGAGGCGTCCATGGCGAGCGTGCTGTCGGGCGAGGCATTGCAGAACGTCCTCATGCCGACCCTGCAGGACGCCCTCGACGGTGGCCGCCCCGATGTCGTCTCGATCGGGTTCCTCATCTCGCTGTGGTCCGGTTCGCGCATGGTGAACGTCATCATCGACACCGTCTCGATCATGTACGGCCAGGGTGGGGAGCGCGGCATCGTGCGGACGCGCATGCTCTCGGTCGCCCTCTATTTCTGCGCGCTGCTCGTCATGGGTGTCGTGTTGCCGCTCATCGTGCTCGGCCCGGACCTGCTCGGACGCCTCCTGCCGCCGGGCTTCCTGTTCATTCTGTCGTTGTACTGGCCGGTGGTCGGCGGTCTGACGATCGTGGCATTCGCGACGCTCTACTACATCGCCACGCCGATCCGGACGCCGTGGGTGCGCGACCTGCCCGGAGCCGCCTTCACGCTCGTCGCGTGGGTCGTCATCTCGGTCTTCCTGCGTAACTGGCTGTCGGCTTCGGTGGGCGGCATCTCGATCTACGGGCCCCTCGCCGCGACGATCATCGTGCTCATCTGGTTGTACTTCCTCGCGATCTCGGTGCTCATCGGCGCGGCCCTCAACTCGGCCGTCGCGCGCCTGTGGCCGGTTGCCTCGGCGCCCAAGGGCGTGCGTGCGCGCACGAAGGGCCTCATCGAGGAGCAGGTGGCCAAGGTCCGCTCCCGCGTCCTCGAGACGAGTGATCGCCCGTACGACCAGGAGGACCTCGACTCCCTCGGCGCGAGCCACGTGCGTCCCGAGGGGGAGCGGACCCCCGCGCGGCTCACGGCGGCCGACGGTGCCCATGACGAGGCCGCAGGCACTGAAACGCAGGACGACGCGGAGCGTCGCTCGGCCTGAGCTGCCGGTGAGTGCGGGCGGTGGACGAGTCGATCTCGTGCCCACGGCGGTGCCTACCCTGGGCCGAGTCCCCTGTGCCTGCGACAAGTTGGCGCCCGCGACAGGGATGGGTTAGAGTTTCACCTCGTTGCGACGCGCACTGCGCGAAGCTTCAGGCGGACATAGCTCAGTTGGTAGAGCGCAACCTTGCCAAGGTTGAGGTCGCCGGTTCGAGCCCGGTTGTCCGCTCTGTGTCTTCTTGGACACGTGCGAGATTTTACTCGCGTGGTGGAGTGGCCGAGAGGCGAGGCAACGGCCTGCAAAGCCGTCTACACGGGTTCAAATCCCGTCTCCACCTCGGGCGATTGGCGCAGCGGTAGCGCGCTTCCTTGACACGGAAGAGGTCACTGGTTCAAACCCAGTATCGCCCACCAGTTCGATGACGATCCCCGTAGCCCTTCCGCTGCGGGGATCGTTCGCGTTTCGGTCCGGCTCCCACGTCGATTCGCCGGAGCCGCCTGTCATGATGGCCCCATGACTAACCACGAAGACGAAGGCACCCTGAGCGAATTCGCCGACCAGGCTTCGGCGGCGGACGACATGAGCGGCCGCGAGTACGAAGAGGCCCTCGACGCCGGCATCACGGCCCCTGAGAAGCAGCCCCGCTGGGCCGACCACGGCGGCACCGAGACCCTCGACGAGCGCCTGGCCGAGGAAACGCCGGACGTCGACCCCGACTCCGCGTACGGCAACCCCGACGGTGTCTCGGAGGAGGTGGACGCACGCGAGGCCGGTCGTCTCGTCGCCCCGGACGAGGGCGAACGAGAGGACGAGGAGAAGGACCTCGTCGCGTCCGACGAGGGTTACGCCGGCGGTGACGAGAGCGCCGAGGAGTCGGCGATCCACGTCGTCGAGGAGTGAGCGAAGCCGCCTGAGCGCTGCGCACATCCGCGATTTGGTGAACGATCGATGAACCGGGTAACGTTCTCGTCGTTGCCGAGACCGCGAGGTCGAGGAAACAGGCGGACATAGCTCAGTTGGTAGAGCGCAACCTTGCCAAGGTTGAGGTCGCCGGTTCGAGCCCGGTTGTCCGCTCCAATCCCGTTCTCGGGCGATTGGCGCAGCGGTAGCGCGCTTCCTTGACACGGAAGAGGTCACTGGTTCAAACCCAGTATCGCCCACCACCTCGAAACACCCCCGGCCGAGCGCCGGGGGTGTTTTCGTATGTTCTAGCCTTGCGGCGTGATGGACGGTATCGAGCAGGCGCACGGCGAACGCGCCCGGTTCCGCACGGTGAGTGCGTGGGGTGTGGAGTCCGTCCACGACGACCTCGCCGTGCTGGACGAGCCGGCGTTTCATGCGCTCGTCGTCACCTTCGAGGGCCGGGTCACGGCGGCGCGGTTGCGTCACGTCGTCCACCACGAAGATCGCGCGTGGGCAGGGGCTCTCGAGGCGCGACTGGGAAGCGATGAGCCCGATCACCAGGCATCGACGGTGGCGCAAGGCGCCTGGAGCACGAGCCTCGACCGCGGGGCATACGAACGCGGCGTCGCTGCGATCCGGGACGACATCGCACGGGGTCGCGTTTACCAGGTCAATCTCTGCCGTGTTCTCGAGCGGGACGGCGCAGACGGTGCCGAACGCGACGATCTCGATCGCCTCTTCGCAGACCTCCTCGTCGATAATCCGGCGCCCTACGCGTGCCGCATCGACGTCGAGGGGCACGTCGACATCGCAAGCGCCTCGCCCGAGCTCTTCCTGGCGCGTGAGGGGAGCGCGCTGACGTCGGCACCGATCAAGGGCACCGCCTCGACGCTCGAGCGCATGCTGGCGAAGGACGCCACGGAGAACATCATGATCACCGACCTCGTGCGCAACGATCTGCAGCGCGTCTGTCGGCCGGGAACGGTCAGCGTCGACGGTCTGCTCGAGGCCCAGCACCACCCGGGGCTCGTTCATCTCGTGTCGACCGTGCGTGGGCAGATGCGCGACGGTGTCCGCTGGCCCGAGGTCTTCGACGCCACCTTCCCGCCAGGGTCGGTCTCGGGCGCTCCGAAGAGCAGTGCGCTGGACGTCATCGCCGAACTGGAGACCGCCCCGCGCGGCCCCTACTGCGGCGCGATCGGGTGGGTTGACGGCACAACCGGGCAGGCTGAACTCGCCGTCGCAATCCGGACGTTTTGGCGCGAGAACGGTCGCGAAATACACCGAAACGAATCGGCCTCCGGGCCGATAGTCTCTGGTGGAGTGTCGTTCGGTGCGGGTGCGGGAATCACCTGGGATTCCGACCCCGGCACCGAGTGGCACGAGACCGAACTTAAGGCACGTCGACTGTTGGGCATCGCTGATGGCCGACACACTGGGAGGAATGCATGAGCGTCCGAATCTGGGTCGAAGGTCGACGCGTTGACGACGGTGCCGCCATCTCGCCGATCGATCACGGCGTGACGGTCGGGGACGGCGTCTTCGAGACCGCCAAGGTGGAGAACGGCCGTGTCTTCGCGCTGGAGATGCACCACGACCGCATGGACCGCTCGCTCGCCGGCCTGGGGCTGCCCAAGCTCGACCGAGCCAAGGTCGACGACGGCATCGCCGCCGTGCTCGAAGGTGACCAGATCGATTTCGGGCGTCTGCGCTACACGGTGACGGGCGGCGTCGGGCCGCTCGGTTCCGACCGCGGCGATGCCCCGCCGACCCACATCGTCACCGCTTCCGCCGTACCGCGCCCGGCGCCGACGACCAAGGTCGCGACCGTGCGTTGGACGCGAAACGAGAACTCGGCGGTCGCCGGACTCAAGACGACCTCGTACGCAGAGAACGTCGTCGCACTGGCCGCCGCGAAGCAGAACGGTGGCAGCGAGGCGATCTTCGCGAACACCCTCGGGAACCTGTGTGAGGGCACGGGCTCCAACATTTTCGTCGTGCTGGGGGAGCGCGTCGTCACGCCGCCGCTCGAGGACGGCCCCCTCGCAGGCATCACCCGTGACCTCGCCATCCGCTGGGGCCGTGAGGCCGGCATCGAGATCGTCGAGAAGCCGCTGAGCTTCGATGTCCTCACGGAATGCGATGAGGCGTTCCTCACGTCCTCGACGCGAAACGTGCAGGGGATTCACGCCATCAACGAACGGCAGTTGAGCGAGGAGGGCACGCCGGGCCGCGTCACCGCACGACTTGCCGAGGTGTTCTCCGAGCGTCAGGACGAGCTCCTCGCCTGACACGCTGTTCACCCGTCAAGGTGCACGAAGGCGCTGCGCCTCGTAGGCTTCCTTGCCATGCACGAGGAGCAGGCACACGGGGCGACGCCCGTCGACGGAGGCGATCGCGATCGCTGGGAGTGGCGACGACGCATCCGCGCCAACCCGCGAAGCGCGCAGATCTACCGGATGGCGGTGGCCATCTTCGGTCTCATCGTCGTCCTCATCGGCATCATCCTGCTGCCGTTCCCGGGGCCCGGCTGGGTCATCATCTTCATCGGGCTGGGTATCTGGGCGAGTGAGTTCGAGTGGGCCCAGAACCTGCTCAAGTGGGTGCGTGGCACCGTCGAGGCCTGGTGGGACTGGCTCGAAGAGAAGGGCTGGTGGGCCAAGGCCATCGCGGGCCTGCTGACGTTCGCGCTCGTCCTGGCCATCTTCTGGGCGATGTTCGCCGTGTCCGGCGTGCCGGGTTGGTTCCCGGACTTCGCCAAGGACCTCCTCGCGAAGGTGCCCGGCCTGGGCTGAGCGGCCCGTGGCCGGTTTGGTGTCGGGCAGGAGTTCGACTAATGTTTCCCGCGCACCACCTCGGATGTATAGCTCAGTTGGTTAGAGCGTTCGCTTCACACGCGAGAGGTCAGGGGTTCGAGTCCCTTTACATCCACCATAGATAACGCGGAATCCTTCGGGTTCCGCGTTTTTGGTACCCATCGCTTACCCAGGTGTGGGCCACCGGGCGTTGAACTGGCTGGGATAGCCTGACGCAATGCGTTGTCACCGTTCGAGCATCTTTGGCGGCGGGCGCTGATGCCGGTCCTCATCGCCGACGTCGTCGACGCGCCGCTCGATCTGCAGGCCCACCTAGACGCCGTAGAGGACGCCCGTCAGGGAGCCACCGCGAGCTTCGTCGGAGCGGTCCGCAACCACGACCCGCAGATCGACGGTGAGGTCACGCACCTCGACTACTCGGCCCACCCCAGCGCCAGCGAGACGATGGCGCACATCGCGTCCGACGTAGCCGCGCGGCTCGACCCTGACGGTGTCGCCCGCATCGCCGTCACGCACCGGGTCGGACGCCTCGGCGTCGGGGACATCGCGATCGTCGCAGCGGTGTCGTCACCGCACCGGGCCCTGGCGTTCGCGCTGTGCAACGAACTCGTCGAAGAGGTGAAGCGCTCCCTGCCGATCTGGAAGCACCAGTACAACACCGACGGCGACGACGTCTGGTCGGGCCTGACATGACCCACGGGCTGGTCGATTCCTTCGGACGCGTCCACCGCGACCTGCGCATCTCGCTCACGGACAAGTGCAACCTGCGCTGCACCTACTGCATGCCGGCGGACGGTGTGCCGCTCGCACCGAAACCGACGCTGCTCACCCTCGAGGAGATGCTCACCATCGCGCGCGTTGCGGTGGAGGCCGGCATCGCCGAGATCCGGCTCACCGGGGGAGAGCCGCTTCTGCGCCCCGACATCGTCGCCATCGTCGAAGGTCTCGCGGCACTCGAGGGGCCGGAGGGGCACCCCGAGATCTCGATGACGACGAACGGCATCGGCCTTGCCCGTCTCGCGGAACCGCTTCGGGAAGCGGGACTTGCGCGGCTCAACGTCAGCCTCGACACCCTCGACCCGGAGCGCTTCAAGACGATGACCCGTCGGGGCCGCTTTGACGACGTCATGGCCGGTCTCGACGCCGCCCGCGCTACCGGTTTCGAGCCGATCAAGGTCAACACCGTGCTGCTGCGCAGTGAGAACGACGACGAAGCGAACGACCTGCTCGAGTGGGCGATCCGTGAAGGCTACGAACTGCGCTTCATCGAGCAGATGCCGCTCGACGGCGGGCACATCTGGTCGCGGACCGAGATGATCACGGGCGCCGAGATCCTCGATGCCCTGCGCGCGCACCACACGCTCACGGAGGTGCCTGGCCGCGGTGCCGCACCGGCCGAACTGTTCGAGGTCGACGGCGGACCCGCCCGCGTCGGCGTCGTCGCGAGCGTCACCATGCCGTTCTGCGGGGCGTGCGACCGCCTGCGCCTCACCTCCGACGGCCAGCTGCGCTCGTGCCTGTTCTCGCGCACGGAGACGAACCTGCGCGACATCCTGCGCTCCGGCGCGAGCGACGACGACATCACCGCGAAGATCCACGAGTGCCTCGCAAGCAAGCTGCCCGGACACGGCATCAACGAGCCAGGCTTCCTGCAGCCGCCACGCCCGATGAGTGCCATCGGCGGCTGAGTCGATCAGCGCACGACGTCAGTCGGTGAGCGGAACCCGGTCCGCGATTTCGCGCTGAGCCGCGGCGTCCACGGGCTCGCCCCGCTCGAGGCGTCGCCCGACGGCGATGCCGAGGAGGTAGCTCGAGACCGGCGCCAGTGGCCGCGTCACCTCGTGCGAGACGTTCTTCGACAGCTCGTGGACGAGATCGATGTCGATATCTGCCGGGTCGAGGTCCAGCGCGGTGCAGGCCTTCTCGACCCAGCGGGTCCACTGCTCGGGGTGGGTGCTCATGGGTCACCATGATGTCAGCGCACTGTCGTCATCCCGGTGGGCAGACTTCGACGCGGTTGGGCCGAGGCCGAGTCGGCCCAAGCGCAGGAGAGTCGGCCCAAGCGACCGCCGCGACATCGGGACGGGAGTCAGGCCGGCCGCTGCGGGTCGAGGTGTTCGGTCCAGGCGGCGTGGTCGGCCCACGTGTCGACGTCGTGC
The DNA here is from genome assembly GCF_001021715.1 of Dermacoccus sp. PE3. Classification (NCBI taxonomy): domain Bacteria; kingdom Bacillati; phylum Actinomycetota; class Actinomycetes; order Micrococcales; family Dermacoccaceae; genus Dermacoccus; species Dermacoccus sp. PE3. Next base: position 418,259 of record NZ_LDCM01000002.1, read on the forward strand.
CACTCTCTGCCGGCCGGGGGCACGCGGACGAGGTCGAGCCCGGCGAACAGCGTACGCATCGAGAGGTTCGTCGCGGCGGAAGCGTCGACGGCGACCCGAACCGAGGCTGTCCGGTAGAGCCCGAGCATCCACTGCGCGCGCCCGTCGGCGTCGGTGAGGACGAACCCGTCAACATCAGCGACGGCACCAGCGGCGCTGGCGTTGAGCAGGCGACGCACCGCGTCGCCAGCCCCCGGCACGTCGCAGCCAAGGAGCAGTGTCCAGGAGGCCGGGTCGGTAATCGATGTCAGGCCTCGGGCGAACCCGGCTGCGGGGCCCGATCCGGCCGGTTCCTCCTGGGTGAGGACCGCGCGTGAGGGGAGTGGCGCCGAGGTTCGACCGACGACGACGAGCGTCCGCGCGCCCCGAGCAGCGTTCAGCGAGGCGTCGACGAGTGGGTGCCCTCCGAGGTCGAGAGCGGCCTTGTCGACGCCGCCGAGACGCGAACCGCGGCCGCCGACGAGGACGACCGCGTCGAAGCTCGTTCCGGCCTGTCCCGCAGCGGTATCCATGCCCCCATCATGCCCGCAAGCGCCGGCGCCCCCGATAGTCTGGAACGCGCGAATGAGTAGGTATGCGATCGTTTTGCATAACTAGTCATTGGGCCGATAGAGTCGGCGGCATGTCCAAGGTTCTGACTTCACTGCCGACCGGCGAGCGCGTCGGCATCGCGTTCTCCGGTGGCCTCGACACGTCCGTCGCTGTGGCGTGGATGCGCGACAAGGGCGCCGTTCCCTGCACCTACACGGCCGACCTCGGCCAGTACGACGAGGACGACATCGAGGGCATCCCCGGCCGCGCCGGGCAGTACGGTGCCGAGCTCTCGCGTCTCGTCGACTGCAAGAAGGCCCTCGTCGAGGAGGGTCTTGCCGCCATCGCGTGCGGTGCCTTCCACATCCGCTCGGGCGGTCGCACCTACTTCAACACGACGCCGCTGGGCCGCGCCGTGACGGGCACGCTCCTCGTGCGCGCCATGCAGGAGGACGGTGTCTCCATCTGGGGTGACGGCTCCACCTTCAAGGGCAACGACATCGAGCGTTTCTACCGCTACGGTCTGCTCGCGAACCCGGGGCTGCGCATCTACAAGCCGTGGCTGGACGCCGACTTCGTCACCGAGCTCGGTGGCCGTCAGGAGATGTCCGAGTGGCTCACCGAGCACGGTCTGCCCTACCGCGACTCGGCCGAGAAGGCCTACTCCACGGACGCCAACATCCTCGGCGCCACGCATGAGGCCAAGACCCTCGAGCACCTCGACGAGTCGATGGAGATCGTCTCGCCGATCATGGGTGTGGCCCACTGGGATCCGTCCGTCGAGATCGAGACCGAGGACGTCACCGTTCGCTTCGAACGCGGCCTGCCCGTCGCCATCAACGGCGACGACTTCGGCGGCGACGTCGTCGCGCTGTTCCAGGAAGCCAACGCCGTCGGTGGTCGTCACGGCCTCGGTATGAGCGACCAGATCGAGAACCGCATCATCGAGGCCAAGTCGCGCGGCATCTACGAAGCCCCCGGTATGGCGCTCATCTTCACGGCCTTCGAGCGACTGCTCAACGCCGTGCACAACGAGGACACCATCGCTGCGTACCACAACGACGGTCGTCGCCTCGGCCGCCTGCTCTACGAAGGTCGTTGGTTCGACCCGCAGTCGCTCATGATCCGCGAGGGTCTGCTGCGCTGGGTCGCCACCGCCGTCACCGGTGAGGTGACGCTGCGCCTGCGTCGCGGTGAGGACTACTCCATCGTCAACACCGTCGGCGAGAACTTCAGCTACCACCCGGAGAAGCTGTCGATGGAGCGCACCGAGAACGCGGCGTTCGGTCCCGTCGACCGCATCGGTCAGCTCACGATGCGCAACCTCGACATCGCCGACACCCGCGAGAAGCTCGAGTTCTACGCCGCCTCGGGCGGCCTGGGCCGCGCGCAGACCGACCTCGTCGGCCAACTCGAGCCGGGCGGCGCGAAGCAGATCGCGTCCAACCCCAACGCGGACGCCGAGGCGATCGCCCTCGACGAAGCGGCGATGGAGTTCGGAACCGACTGACCCGCGAACGAGTCGAAGCGAACGCCGGGTCACCCGCAAGTAGGGGGTGACCCGGCGTTCGGCGCGTACACGCGAGGCGAAGCAGGACGAGACCGTAAGGTTGGCCTCGCCGCGAGAAAGGGGAGGTGTCCGCGTGCAACACCTAGGACCGTACGAACTGCTCGACGTCATCGGGCAGGGCGGCATGGGGCGTGTCTGGCGGGCCCGCGACACGCGCTACGACCGTGTCGTCGCGCTCAAGGTGATTGCCGACCAGGAGGCCGACGAGGCCGACTACCTCAAGCTCTTCCGCCGCGAGGCCGACCTCGTGGGGCGTATGAACTCGCCGCACATCGTGCCGATCCACAACTACGGCGAGATCGACGACCAGGCCTACCTCGACATGCGTTACGTCGACGGGCACTCCCTCTCGGGCGTCGTGCGGCAGTTCGGGCCGGCATCGCTCGGTACGGCCATCGAGATCGTCGAGCAGGCTGCCTCGGCCCTCGACGACGCGCACGCCGCGGGCGTCGTCCACCGCGACGTGAAGCCCGCCAACCTCCTCGTCGACCGCAAGGGATTCGTCTACCTCGCCGACTTCGGCATCGCCGTCGTCGACCGGCACAAGGTAGCCGCCGGTTCCCAAATTCTCGGGTCGTGGGCCTACATGGCGCCCGAGCGCTTCACCGCATCATCCGAGGACGGGCCCGCGGTGGACGTCTACGCCCTCGGCTGCGTCCTCTACTACGCGCTCACGGGTGAACCGCCCTTCGCGGGGCGGGAACTGGAGGAGCTGCGCCAGGCCCACCGCCACGCGAAGGCCCCGTCGCTCGTCGGACGCGTCGACGGGGTGACGCCGCGCGTGGACGCCGCTATTCGGTGGGCGCTGCGCAAGGACCCTGCCGAGCGTCCGCCGTCGGCGGGCGAATGGATCGCCGCTATCAAGAAGGAACGCCGTCGTGCTGCGGCCGGCGGCTCCGGACGCCCCGCACCGGCGCCGTCGCGACCCAGTGCCCCGCCGCGCGCGCATCAGGCGTCCCCTGCACGTGTCGCCAGCGCCAGACCGGCGCCGCGTCCCGCGCCGAGCGGCGGTGGCATGTCGACGTTCCTCGTCGCGGTCCTCGTCGTCCTGGTCCTCGTGGCGAGCGGCCTCGCCGCCGTCATCGTCAACAGCCTCTGATCGCGCGGCAAACCGGCTCGCCCGGCACTTCGGGGAGCCGGTAACCTTGCATCGGGTCGGCGCAGGTGCGCCACCATCCCGACTTCCAAGGAGACCTCCCGTGTCCGAACAGATCACCCTGACCGTCGCCGGTGCCCAGCGCGAGGTGGAGGCCGGGACGACGGGCACGGACCTGTTCGGCGACGACAAGGCCGTCCTCGTCATGCGGGTCGACGGCGACCTGTGGGATCTGCACCGCGAGGTGCCGGCCAGCGCCGTCGTCGAGCCCGTCACGGCACAGGAGCCCGAGGGCCTCGCCGTGCTGCGTCACTCTGCCGCACACGTGCTCGCCCAGGCCGTGCAGCAGGCCAACCCCGACGCCAAGCTCGGCATCGGTCCGCCCATCACCGACGGGTTCTACTACGACTTCGACGTCGCCGAGGCGTTCACCCCCGACGACCTCAAGAAGCTCGAGAAGGCGATGCTCAAGATCGTCAACGAGGGCCAGACCTTCCGTCGTCGCGTCATCACCGACGCCGAGGGCCTCGAGGAGCTCAAGGACGAGCCGTACAAGTGCGAGCTCATCGGTCTCAAGGGCAACGCGGCCGATGCTGCCGAGGGCGCCGAGGCCGAGGTCGGCGGCGGCGAACTGACGATCTACGACAACGTGCGTCGTGACGGCAGCGTCGCCTGGGGCGATCTGTGCCGCGGCCCGCACGTGCCGTCGACGAAGGTGCTCGGCAACGCGTTCAAGCTGATGCGTTCAGCTGCGGCCTACTGGCGCGGCAGCGAGAAGAACCCGCAGCTGCAGCGCGTCTACGGCACCGCGTGGCCCACGAAGGACGAGCTCAAGGCCTACCTCGAGCGCCTCGCCGAGGCCGAGAAGCGCGACCACCGCAAGCTCGGCGCGGAGATGGATCTGTTCAGCTTCCCCGAGAACATCGGCCCCGGCCTGCCCGTGTTCCACCCCAAGGGCGGCATCATCAAGCGCGAGATGGAGGACTACGTCCGCCGTCGCCACATCGAAGAGGGCTTCAGCTACGTCGGCACGCCGCACGTGTCGAAGGAAGACCTCTTCTACACCTCGGGTCACCTGCCCTACTACGCCGACGGCATGTTCCCGCCGCTGGACCTCGACGGGCAGAAGTACCGCCTCAAGGCGATGAACTGCCCGATGCACAACGAGATCTTCCGTTCGCGCGGACGCTCCTACCGCGAGCTGCCGCTGCGCTTCTTCGAGTTCGGCACGGTCTACCGCGACGAGAAGTCCGGCGTTCTCTCGGGCCTCACGCGCGTGCGCATGATCACCCAGGACGACTCCCACTCCTACGTGACGCCGGAGCAGGCGCCGGGCGAGATCAAGCACCTGCTCGACTTCATCCTCGGGCTGCTGCGTGACTTCGGGCTGAACGACTTCTACCTCGAGCTGTCGACGCGTGACGAGGCCGGCGACAAGAAGGACAAGTTCATCGGCACCGACGAGCAGTGGGAGGTCGCGACGCAGGTGCTCGCCGACGTCGCGAACGCCTCGGGCCTCGAGCTCGTGCCCGACCCGGGCGGCGCAGCCTTCTACGGCCCGAAGATCTCCGTGCAGGCACGTGACGCCATCGGCCGTACGTGGCAGATGTCGACGATCCAGTACGACTTCAACATGCCCGAGCGCTTCGGCCTCGAGTTCCAGGCTCAGGACGGCACGCGTCAGCAGCCGGTCATGATCCACTCGGCGAAGTTCGGTTCGATCGAGCGCTTCCTTGGTGTGCTCCTCGAGCACTACGCGGGGCAGTTCCCGGCGTGGCTCGCACCGGTTCAGGTGCTCGGGGTTCCGGTCGCGGAGGAGTACTACGACTACCTCGGCGAGGTGGGTGAGAAGCTGCGTCGGGCCGGCGTACGCGTCGAGATCGACACGAGCGACGACCGCTTCCCGAAGAAGATCCGCAACGCCTCGAAGTCGAAAGCGCCGTTCATCCTCATCGCCGGCGAGGAGGACCGCGACAACGGAGCCGTGAGCTTCCGTTACCGCGACGGCTCGCAGAAGAACGGCGTGCCGGTCGACGAGGCCGTGGCCGAGATCGCCGCGTACATCGCCTCGCGCAACAACACGTCGCCCACGGCGGCCGAGGCACCTGCCGAGGCCTGATCCACATACGACGAAGCCGCCGCCCCGATTTGGGGTGGCGGCTTCGTCGTAGTCTCCGCGGTGCGGGCGATCAGGCGGAGGCAGCCTTCGCGGCTGCGAAGCCCTTGTCGAGGTCGGCGATGATGTCGTTCGCGTTCTCGATGCCGACCGACAGGCGCACGAGGCCGGGCGTGACGCCGGCGCCGCGGCGGTCGTCGTCACTGCCCTGGCTGTGCGTCGTCGTCGCCGGGTGGATGGCGAGCGAGCGGACGTCACCGATGTTGGCCACGTGCGAGTGCAGCTCGAGGGCGTCGACGAACGCCTTGCCCGCGTCGATGCCGCCGGCGATCTCGAAGGAGAACACTGCACCGGAACCGGTGGGCAGGTAGCGGTCGGCCAGCTCCTTGTACGGGCTGTCGTCCTTCGAGGCGTAGAAGACCTTTTCGACCTGCGCGTGCTCGCTCAGGTAAGCGACGACCTTCTTAGCGTTCTCCACGTGACGCTCGACGCGCAGCGACAGCGTCTCGAGGCCCTGGGCGATGAGGAAGGCGTTGAACGGCGACACGGCGGAGCCGAGGTCGCGCAGCAGTTCGACGCGCGCCTTGAGAATGAATGCGAGGTTCGCGCCGAGCGCCGAACCGACGCCGAGATCGCGGGCGAAGACGAGGCCGTGGTAGCTCTCGCTCGGCTCGTTGAACTGCGGGAACTTCTCCGGCTCCTTGGCGTAGTCGAACGTTCCGGCGTCCACGAGCACGCCGGCGATCGACGTGCCGTGGCCGCCGAGGTACTTCGTCGCCGAGTGGATGACGACGTCCGCGCCGTGCTCGATCGGGCGCAGCAGGTACGGCGTCGCGACGGTGTTGTCGACGAACAGCGGCAGGCCGGCGTCGTGGGCGACAGCGGCAACACCCGCGACGTCGAGGACCTTCTGGTCGGGGTTGCTCAGCGTCTCACCGAAGAGGAGCTTGGTGTTCGGTCGGATGGCGTTCTTCCACGCGTCGAGGTCACCGATGTCCTCGACGAAGGTGGTCTCCACACCGAGACGCTTGAGCGTGTACTTGAGCAGGTTGTACGTACCGCCGTAGAGAGCGGCCGACGCGACGACGTGGTCGCCTGCCTGCGCGACGTTGAGGATGGCGAACGTCGTCGCGGCCTGGCCGGAGGCCAGCAGCAGGGCGCCGACGCCACCCTCGAGCGCCGCGATGCGCTCCTCGACGGCCTGCGACGTCGGGTTGCCGATGCGGGTGTAGATGGGGCCGAGGTCGGACAGGCCGAAGCGGTTGGCCGCCGTCTCGGCGGAGTCGAAGACGAACGAGGTCGTCTGGTAGATCGGCAGCGCGCGCGATCCGGTGTCCCCGTCCGGCACCTGGCCGGCGTGGATCTGCTTGGTCTCGAAAGCCCAGTCCTGAGCGCTCATGACAACTCCTCGAAAGGTCGCTACCCGTGCGCGAACCTCGCACGCGGGGTGCGCCGGAAGCTCTGCTTCCGCGCTTGCCCGGGCGTATCCGACGCCGGGCCAGGTCGTCACCCGGAGCACCCCGCCGCGGTGGGAGGGTTGCCGGCCAGCAAACCGGGGTTTGACGCTGGCGCTCGTGACCTGGTCCGAGGATATCCCGGGCGGTATCGAGGGGCGGGACTCGTGTCTCACATCGTGGTTTGCCGTGCGGCGCGGGGCGTTTGCCGAAGGGTCAAGCCGTGGTTGACTGGCGCCATGACGATCACCATCGCCCGGGCCAGGCGTGACGACGCCTTCGCCTGTGCAGCGCTTCGGTTGCGCTCGGACCTCGAGGAGGGGCACCCGAATCGGGCCGGTTTCGTGACCGAGTACGCGGACGACTTCCTCTCGGCCTTCGACGAGGTACCCACGTGGATCGCCACCCGTTCCGACGGCACCGTCGTCGGCATCGTGCAGTGCGCCCTCGTCCACCGGATGCCGACGCTCGCGCGCGGCGCCAAGCCGTGGTTGTACGTCGCGTTCGTCTTCGTCGTGCCCGACGAGCGTGGCGCGGGACTCGGCGAACGCATGCTCCGCACCGTCGACGCCTGGGCGGACGCGCGCGGCGTCGAGCGGATGCTGCTCAACACGCGTCCGAAGGCGCGCCCGTTGTACGAGCGTCTCGGATTCGGTGCCCCGGAGGAGCGACACATGCACCGCGACGCACCGTTCGCGGCCACGAAGGAGCAGCGATGAGCGACATCATCTGGGCCCTCGACCAGCGCGAGCGCTGCATCGCCTGCCCGTCGAAGCCGGCGGCGAACGCCGTCGTGCTCTACCTCGGTGAGGACGGCTCGCTGCCGCGCGAGAGCGTCGGATCGCTGGCCGAACGTGGCGTCATGGCCGCGGGCGTCGTGTGGGCGGGTGTGACAGCGGAACTCACCGACGACGACTGGCTCGACCTCGAGGACGCCGCAAGCGGCCTCGGCGGACTCGCGAGCGCCGTCGCCGTCGTGGGTGAAGGCGATGCCGCAGCCGTCGCACAGAAAGTGGCAGAGCGCGTGGGCGGCCTGGCCCACGCGGGCGCTGCGAGCGACGAGCGGCTCGTGGAGAAACTCGCCGAGATCGCTCCGGTCTGACCCGGCGCGCGGGTTTCCCTAGGATGGGGCGCATGGTCACGCAGAACGAGGACTTCACTCCCGAGCACGCCGAGTCCGAGCACGACTTCGCGGGGGAGCCCGACGGGTTCGGCCGACTGTGGACGCCTCACCGCATGGCCTACATCGAGGCCGACCGCCCCTCGAGGGACGCCGGCGACGGCTGTCCGTTCTGCGCGGCGCCGGGCAAGGACGACGCCGAGGGCCTCATCGTGCACCGCGGTGAGCACTGCTTCGTCGTGATGAACCTCTTCCCGTACAACCCGGGCCACCTGCTCGTGTGCCCCTACCGTCACGTGCCGCACTACATCGACCTCACGGACGCGGAGACCGAGGAGTTCACGAAGCTGACGAAGCAGGGCATTCGCGCGCTCAAGGCGGCGTCGAACCCGGCCGGATTCAACCTCGGCATGAACCAGGGCGATGTCGCGGGCGCCGGCGTGGCTGCGCACCTGCATCAGCACATCGTGCCCCGCTGGGGTGGCGACATGAACTTCATGCCGATCGTCGGCCAGACGAAGGCTCTCCCGGTGCTTCTCGAGGACAGCCGTCAGCGCATCGCGGCGTCCTGGCCAACCGACTGACGGCCTCGACCTCGCGGGGCGTGCGGCTCGTGAACGCGGGGTGAGATGTGACTCGTCCGGCGCGGCGCGCACCTCGGCTCGACGTATCGAACCGCTACAGTTGAGTCACCATGCTGAACAAGTACGCGCGCGCCTTCTTCTCCGCGATCTTCCGCCCCCTGGCGCAGCTGCTCCTGCGCCTCGGCATCAGCCCTGACGTCGTCACGATCGTCGGCACGCTCGGTGTCTCGTTCGGCGCGCTGTGGTTCTACCCGCGCGGCGAGTTCCTCGTCGGCACGCTGTTCATCACGGCCTTCGTCTTCTCCGACATGCTCGACGGCAACATGGCCCGCCTGTCGGGTCGCTCGTCGGTGTGGGGCGCCTACCTCGACTCCACGCTCGACCGCGTCGGTGACGCCGCCATCTTCGGTGGCCTCGTGCTCTACTTCGCCGGCCAGGGCGACAACTTCCTCATGGCCTGCCTCGCGCTCGCCTGCCTCGTGCTCGGTTCCGTCGTCTCGTACGCGAAGGCTCGCGCCGAAGGCCTCGGCATGGAGGCGAACGTCGGCATCGCCGAACGCGCGGACCGTCTCGTCGCGGTTCTCGTCACCACCGGCCTCACGGGCCTGTTCGACCTGCCGTACATCGTCCTGACGATCGTCCTCGCCCTGCTCGCAGTCGCCTCCTTCATTACCGTGCTGCAGCGCATGCTCATGGTGCGTGGCCAGGCGCTCGGCAAGGCTCTCGCGAAGTGATGGCTCGGCCCGCTCTCTCCCGTAAGCGAGCGCAGGACGCCGCCACCGTTCTCGCCTTCAAGGCCGGATGGCGTGCCGTGCGCGCCCTGCCCGAGCCGGCTGCGTACGCGCTCTTTGAGAAGATCGCGGACGTCCTTCACCGTCGCGGCGGCAAGGACGTCGAGCGGATGCGCTCGAACTACGCCCGGGTCCGCCCGGAACTCGACGCCGCAGCCCTGGACGACCTCACCCGTGAGGGCCTGCGCTCCTACTTCCGTTACTGGTGCGACGCGTTCCGCCTCCAGTCGCTCTCGCATGACGATCTGCGCTCGCTCGTGCGCACCACCGGTGCCATCGACCAGGTGCGGGCGGACCTTGCGGCGGGGGAGTCGATCGTCCTCTACCTCGGCCACCTCGGTAACTGGGATCTCGCCGGCGCATGGTCCGCCACCGAGCTCGCGCACGTCACGACCGTTGCCGAACGTCTCGAACCCGACGAGCTCTTCCGCGCGTTCCTCGAGTTCCGTGAGGGCCTCGGCATGACGATTATCCCGTTGACGCAGGGCGTCGACGTCATGGGTCAGGTCGAGGCGGCGCTGCGGGTGCCGGGCGCCTTTGCGCCGCTGCTGTCGGACCGTGACCTCACGCAGCGTGGCGTCACCGTGAAGCTCGCCGGACACGACGCGCGGGTCGCCGCCGGGCCCGCGATTCTGGCCCGACGCACGGGTGCTCGCCTGTACCCCGTCACGATCGCCTACGACCCTCCGAGGGGTCGCGCGATGCGAGGCATCGAGATCCGCTTCCACGACCCTGTCGATGCCGGTTCGTCGCCGGACATGCGCGCCGACGTCCTCGCGGCCACGCAGCAGTGCGTCGATGCGTTGTCGACGGCGATCGTCGAGCGCACCGAGGACTGGCACATGATGCAGCGCGTCTTCGTCGACGACCTCGGCAACCGCGCGCCGCGAGGGAACTGACACGATGCGCGTCGGTCTCGTCAGCCCGTACTCGTTCGACGTGCCCGGCGGCGTGCAGCTGCACGTGCGCGACCTCGCCGAGTACCTCATCGGCGCCGGCCACGACGTGAGCGTCCTCGCGCCCGCGGACGACGAGACGCACATGCCCGACTACTTCGTCAGCGCCGGGCGTGCCGTGCCGATTCGCTACAACGGCTCCGTGGCGCGCCTCGCCTTCGGCCCACTGACGGCTGCCCGCGTCAACCGCTGGTTGGAGCGCGGTCAGTTCGACGTCCTGCACGCGCACGAGCCGGTCAGCCCCAGCGTGTCGATGCTCGCCCTGTGGGCGTATGACGGACCCGTCGTGGCGACGTTCCACACCTCCAACGTGCGTTCTCGCGCGCTGCACGCCGCGCACCCGCTGCTTCGTCCTGGCCTGGAGAAGATCACGGGCCGCATCGCGGTGTCGCAGGCAGCGCGTGAGACGGTGGCGCGTCACCTCGGTGGTGACGCGGTCGTCGTCCCGAACGGTGTGTACGTCGACCAATTTGCGCAGGCACCCCAGAACCCTGCGTGGCGCGGCACGGACGAGCGCCCGACGATCGCGTTCCTCGGGCGGATGAACGAACCGCGCAAGGGTCTCGACGTCCTCGTGCGCGCTCTGCCGCAGATCGCCCGCAGCTACCCGGGTGTGCGGCTGCTCGTCGCCGGGCCGGGGGAGCGCGACGAGGTGATCAAGGCCGTTCCCGAGCAGATGCGTGAGCGCATCGAGTTCCTCGGCATGATCTCCGACGCGGAGAAGGCGTCGCTGTTCCGCTCGGTCGACCTCTACGTCGCGCCGAACACCGGCGGTGAGAGTTTCGGCATCATCCTCGTGGAGGCATTGAGTGCCGGGGTGCCGGTTGTGGCCAGCGACCTCGAGGCGTTCGCGCGCGTGTTGGACGGTGGACGCTGCGGCGTCCTGTTCCGCACGGGCGACGAGGGCGACCTCGCACGCCGTGTGACGGCGTTGCTCGACGACCCCCACCGCCGCGCAGACCTGGCGCGTCGGGGCGCGGAGCGCGCCCGAATCTACGACTGGAGCACCGTCGCACGCCACATCCTCACGGCCTACGAGACGGTGGCGAGCTCGCACGAGGTGAGTGAGCGGACGTTGCGCATCGCGAGGAGGTTGTAGTCGTGCAGGAGTGGACCGTTGTTGCGTTGCTCCTCGCGGGAGCGCTCGCCATCGCGTGGTACCTGAGCTACACGGCTGCCCGGCTCGACCGTTTGCACGCACGGGTCGAGGGGTCGCTCGCGGCGCTCGACGCCCAGTTGGTGCGGCGCGCGGAGGTGGCCTTGGAACTGGCGAACGGCGCCGACCTCGATGCTGCGAGTGCGTTTCTCCTGGCGTCGGCGGCGAGTGCGTCGCTCGAGGCGTCTGAAGGCGCTCAGATCACCGCGGAGGTGCAGGAGGTGGGCGTGCCCGAGGAACGGGCGCTCATCGAGGGGGAGCTGACGGCGGCCCTCGGCGCGGTGGTCGAGGACTGGGCTCCGGCGTCGGCGGCGGGCACGCAGGTTCGGCGCCGGTTGGCTGACGCGTGTGAGCGGGTGGAGTTGGCGCACCGGTTCCACAACGAGGCGGTGACGGATGTCCGTCGGGTGCGTGCGAAGCCGGTGGTGCGGGCGTTGCACTTGGCGGGCCGCACCCACTTGCCGCGCCCGGTGGAGTTCGACGACCACGTCGAGGGCCTGACGACGACATCCGCCTGGCGCTGAGCACTCCCGTTCCTCGAAAACCCAACCCAGAAATCGCCGCCTGAAAAGCCAGGCAAGCACCCAAGCCACAACGCTCTTCAAGAACCGAACCCGGCTGGAAGCGGACGCCCCCGAAGCGCTGTCGCACCGAGCGTCGGTCCTCGCAAGCTCGGACCGGCGCTCGGTGCGACAGCGCAAGGGAAAAGACAGGCAGATCCTTTTGTAGGGCGCGAGCGCCCTACAAAAGGATCTGCGCTCCCATCATCACCGTCCGCTCCTTGGGGAGGCGGAAGTAGTCGGCGGGGACGGCGGCGTTGTGGGTCATGGCGATGAAGAGCAGTTTGCGCAGTTTGTTCATGCCGGGGCGGCCGGTGTCGAGGAGGCCGATTTCGGAGACGAAGTAGTAGGCGGTGTCGGGGTCGATGTCGACGCCTTGTTCCTTGGCGATGCGCAGTGCGGCGGGGACGTCTTGGTCGTCCTGGAAGCCGTACTTGAGGGTGAGGTGGGTGATGCGGTCGTAGTCGTTGCCGAGTTGGTCGAGGGTGACGGTGTCTTCGGGGGCGATGTGGGGCACGTTGGCGCTGAGGGTGCTGACGATGAAGACGTTCTCGTGGATGACGTGGTTGAAGTTGGCGTTCTCGCGCAGGGCGAGGGGCGTCGTGTCCTTGTCGGGGTGGAGGAACACGGCGGTGCCGGGCACTTCGCACAGGTCGCCGCTGCGGGCTGTTTCGACGAAGGTGGCGAGGGGACCTTCGATGCTCTGGCGACGGGTGGCGACGATGGCGCGCCCCTTCTGCCAGGTGAGCATGGACATGCCGATGCCGAGTGCGATGACGACGGGTAGCCAACCGCCGTGCAGCAGTTTGGCGACGTTGGCGAGGAAGAAGATGCCTTCGAAGAGGTAGAGCGCGACGCCGAGGGTGACGATGCGCCAGGTGCGCCACTTGAGCGTGCTGTGGGCGTAGACGAGGAACAGCGTCGTCGTCATGAGGAATGTGCCGGTGACGGCGAGGCCGTAGGCGACGGCGAGTTTCTCGGAACTGCGGAAGGCGAAGAGCAGAAGCATGACGCCGATGAAGAGCACCCAGTTGACCCCGGGGATGTAGATCTGGCCCTCTTCCTCCTGGCCGGTGTGACGCACGGTCATGCGGGGCAGGTAACCGGTTCGTTCGGCCTGTCGTGCCACGGAGAACGCGCCGGAGATGACGGCCTGGGAGGCGATGACGGTGGCCATGGTCGCGAGGATGACGAGCGGTAGCTTCGCCCATTCGGGGGCGAGGAGGAAGAACGGGTTCGCGATCTTGTCCGGGTTGGTGAGGATGAGCGAGCCCTGGCCCATGTAGTTGAGGACGAGCGAGGGGAACACGAGGAGGAACCAGGCTCGGGTGATGGGGGCGCGCCCGAAGTGACCCATGTCGGCGTAGAGGGCCTCGGCGCCGGTGACGCACAGGACGATCGAGCCCGCGGCGATGAACGCGATGAAGGGATGCTCGACGACGAACAGCGTGGCGTAGTTCGGCAGGAACGCCTTGAGGATGTGCGGGTCGCGCACGATCTGGCCGATGCCGAGGGCGGCGATGGTGACGAACCACAGGATCATGATGGGGCCGAAGAACTTGCCGACGACCTCGGTGCCCTTGCGCTGCACGAGGAACAGGATCGTGATGATGACGGCGCCGATCGGTACGACGTACCGGTTGAGTCCGGGCCGCACGACTTCGAGGCCTTCGACGGCCGACATGACGGAGATGGCGGGGGTGATCACGCTGTCGCCGAAGAACAGCGATGCTCCGATGACGCCGAGAAGCATGACGACGCTCCAGCGCTTGCCGCCCTTGGGCACTCCCTGGCGCACGAGCGCCGCGAGCGCCATGATGCCGCCCTCGCCGTCGTTGTCGGCGCGGAGCACGAAGAGCACGTACTTGATCGTCACGATGATGGTGAGCGACCAGAACATCCAGGAGATCGTTCCGTAGATGTCTGCCTCGTTGGCGATGACGGCGTTGTGGCTGGCGTTGAACACGCTCTGCACGGAGTACAGGGGGCTCGTGCCGATGTCGCCGAAGACGACACCGAGCGCGCCGAGCACGAGCGCGCCGGCACCCTTCTTCCGGTGCCCGCCGGCCCGCTCGTCAGTTTCCGCAGTGACCGACGCGGACCCGTTCGAAGATGTCACGTCTGAAAGTATGAACCTGCAGTGCCGTGTCGCGGCAACTGTGGTTCACCTGAGCAGATGTGAGGCGAGGAGCGCACCCCGTTAGACTGCCGACAGATCTGACGGGTGGACGCGCGTGTCGTCGTGAGCCGCCCCGCGGGCCTTCGGCGAAGGAGCACCGCGACAGAACCCCAGAGGAACGGCACGACGGACCAGCGAGAGGGAGACATGAGCGGCCACTCCAAATGGGCGACGACGAAGCACAAGAAGGCTGCGATCGACGCCAAGCGCGGCAAGCTGTTCGCCAAGCTCATCAAGAACATCGAGGTTGCGGCCCGTTCCGGTGGTGGCGACCCGGCCGGTAACCCGACGCTGTACGACGCCATCCAGAAGGCGAAGAAGTCGTCGGTCCCTAACGACAACATCGACCGGGCCGTCAAGCGCGGTTCGGGCGCAGAGGCCGGTGGAGCCGAGTACCAGGCCCTCATGTACGAGGGTTATGCCCCTGGCGGCGTCGCCGTGCTCATCGAGTGCCTGACGGACAACAAGAACCGCGCCGTCGCCGAGGTTCGTACCGCTCTGCAGAAGAACGGCGGCTCGATGGCCGACTCCGGTTCGGTCGCCTACCTGTTCAACCGCAAGGGCGTCGTCATCGTGCCCAAGGACCAGGGAGACAAGGACGACGCGACGGAGGACGGCGTCCTTGAGATCGTCCTCGAGGCCGGTGCCGAGGAGGTCAACGACCTCGGTGAGTCCTTCGAGATCGTCTCCGAAGCGGGCGACTTCGTGGGTGTGCGTGAGGCGTTGCAGTCGGCCGGTATCGACTACGACTCCGCCGAGGCCTCGTGGATGCCGTCGATGGAGGTTCCCCTCGACAAGGACGGCGCGAAGAAGATGTTCCGTGTCATCGAGGCACTCGAGGACAGCGACGACGTGCAGAACGTCTTCGCCAACGGTCAGGTCTCGGACGAGGTTCTCGCCGAACTCGACGCCGAGGACTGATCGGCAAGCACGTCACCAGCGGAAGGCGGCTCGACCCTCGGCGGGTCGGGTCGCCTTCGGCGTGTGCGACGGTAGAGTGATCGGGTGCGAACAGGTGTTCGCATCGACTCATCGTCTTGTCATCTTGTTGGTCAGGTGCCGGGGCGGTCCCGTCAGCGGAAGGAGCGTTGCGCATGCGTGTGCTCGCCGTTGACCCCGGTCTGACGCGCTGCGGCGTCGGAGTGGTTCAGGGCGCTCCCGGCGGTCGCCTGCAGATCGTCACGGTCGGCGTGATCCGCACCGGTGCGGACACCCCACTGCACGAGCGTCTTCACGAGTTGCAGGTGGAACTCGAGGCCGTCTTCGAACGCACCAGGCCGGACGCCGTCGCCGTCGAGCGCATGTTCGCCCGAAACGACGTCTCGACCATCATGGGCACCGCCCAGGCCTCCGCCGTTCCGATGCTCGCTGCTGCGTCGCGCGGGTTGCCGCTCGGTCTGCACACGCCGTCCGAGGTGAAGGCAGCTGTCACGGGCAACGGGCGGGCCGACAAGGCTCAGGTGACGGCCATGGTGACGCGCATCCTCGGTCTCGAGAGCGTCCCCAAGCCTGCTGACGCCGCCGACGCTCTGGCTCTTGCCATCTGTCACCACTGGCGTGGTGCGGGTGCCGCCCGTCGGGCCAACACCGACGGCGAGCGTCCACTCGCCCCGGCGGCAGCCCAGTACCGTGCCGCAGAAGCTGCTGCGGCGCGTCGATCCCGTTCGGCGGCCAAGCAGTATCGTGAGCCGCTGCGCTCGTCCGCCTCCCGCGACGCCACCACCCGAGGAGCCCGTCCATGATCTCCAGCCTCACCGGCGCCGTCGCAGCAGCGACGCTCGACACCGTCGTCCTCGAGGTCGGGGGAGTCGGGCTGCTCGTCCACACCACGCCTACGACGGCCGCCTCGGCGCGCCCGGGGGAGTCGATGCGCCTGGCGACGTCGCTGGTAGTGCGTGAGGACTCGCTCACCCTCTTCGGCTTCGGCGGTGACGACGAACGCGCCCTGTTCGAGCAGGTGCAGACCGTCAGCGGGGTGGGGCCGCGCCTCGCGCTCGCGATGCTGGCCGTTCACGACCCGGTGCAGCTGTCGTCGGCGATCGCCACGGGCAACGTCACGGCTCTGACGAAGGTGCCCGGCATCGGAAAGAAGGGCGCGGAGCGCATCGTCCTCGAACTGCGCGACAAGGTCGTGCCCGTCGGTACGGGCGAAACAGAGGCCACGCCCGAGGTACCTGCCGCGACGACACCGGGTGACTCGCAGGTGGCAGAGGCGCTCGTGGGGCTCGGCTGGAGCGCCAAGCAGGCCGATGACGCCGTGGCCAAGGTCGCCAAGCTGCCCGAGGCCGACGGCGCCACGACGCCCGTCCTGTTGCGCCTGGCCCTACGGGAGCTCGGCCGATGAGTCCGGCACACTTCGAGGACCACAGCGCCGACATCTCGCCGCGCCTCGTCGACCCGAACGGTTCCGAGGACGAGCAGCAGCTCGAAGCGGCCCTGAGACCGAAGAAGCTGGCCGACTTCCCCGGTCAGGAGCGGGTGCGTGATCAGCTCGGGCTCGTGCTCGAGGCGGCGCGCCGACGCGGTGCTCCGCCGGACCACGTCCTCCTCTCAGGCCCTCCCGGGCTCGGCAAGACGACGCTCGCCATGATCGTGGCGAGCGAGCTCGAGGCCCCTATTCGCATCACGAGCGGACCAGCCATCCAGCACGCGGGTGACCTGGCGGCCATCCTCAGCTCTCTCACCGAGGGCGAGGTGCTCTTCCTCGACGAGATCCACCGCATGGCCCGCCCGGCGGAGGAGATGCTCTACCTCGCGATGGAAGACTTCCGAGTCGACGTCATCGTCGGCAAGGGGCCGGGCGCGACGGCCATCCCGCTCGAACTGCCGCCGTTCACCGTCGTCGGCGCCACCACGCGTGCGGGGCTGCTGCCCGCGCCGCTGCGTGACCGCTTCGGCTTCACCGGCCACCTCGACTACTACAAGGCGAGCGATCTTGCTGCCATCCTCGCGCGCAACGCCGACCTGCTCGGCGTGCCCGCGACGCGCGAGGGCATCGAGGAGATCGCCGGTCGCTCGCGCGGTACCCCGCGCATCGCGAACCGACTCCTGCGCCGCGTCCGTGACTACGCGCAGGTGCACGGCCGTCAGGTCGTCGACCTGGGGTCGGCCCGAGCCGCGCTCGACCTCTTCGATGTCGACGCGAGCGGTCTCGACAGGCTCGACCGTGCCGTGCTCGAGGCCCTGTGCCGCCGGTTCGGTGGTGGGCCTGTGGGCCTGTCGACACTCGCCGTCGCCGTCGGTGAGGAGCCCGACACCGTCGAGACCGTGGCTGAGCCGTACCTCGTGCGCGAGGGCTACATGATCCGCACGCCGCGAGGGCGCGCTGCGGCGCCCCTCGCGTGGAGTCACCTCGGGCTCACCCCACCGGAATCGTCCCTGGGCGGCGCGCTGTTCGACCCGGCCGAGGGTGGGGACGGGCGCTTCACCGGGTAGGGTGGTGCGGCCAGTGGTCCGGCACCTGACGTGGATGCGGGCCCCGGCAGACCCGAGAACTACGTGAGGACCTTCATGCCGAACATGGTTGCCGCATCGCAGTCGGGAGGCTCCGGCTTCTCGATGCTCCTGCTGCTCCTGCCCTTCCTCCTCATTGCGCTGATGTTCTTCAGCCAGCGCAAGCGAGCCCAGGCGACCCAGAGGGCGCAGGCTGCGCTGAGCGTGGGCGACGAGGTCTGCACGACGAGTGGAATGTACGGCACGCTGCGTCGCCTCGACGACGCCACGGGCGAGGTCGAGGTGGCGCCCGGCACGGTGATCCGCTTCGACCGCCGCGCCCTGCTGCCGGCCAATGTCGACCCGGTCTCCGGTCGGGTTCAGGACGAGAACCGAGGCGACGACGCCGCAGGCGCCGAGGGCGACGCACGATGAGCACGCCGACCGGCGCGCCGCACAACATCGACTCGAACCGCCCGAACCGCGTGAAGGCGAAGAAGACTCCGCCGTCCAGCCCGAAGAAGAGCCTCGCCGGCCTCCTCATCGTGTTCCTGGCTCTCATCGGCGGAATCGCGGCAACGGACAGCTGGCTGCCGAAGCTCGGTCTCGACCTCGAGGGTGGCCGTGAGGTCGTCCTCGAACCTGTCGTCACCGGCGGTTCGTCCGTCAACGAGTCGCAGGTCAAGCAGGCCGTCGACATCATCCGCAACCGCGTCGACGCGTCCGGCACCGCCGAGGCCGAGGTGACGACGCTCGGTGCGCGCAACATCGTCGTGTCGATTCCGGGCAACCCGAGCCGTCAGGTGCTCGACTCCCTGTCGCGCTCCTCGCAGCTCGACTTCCGCGCCGTCGTCGCGACGGCCCAGGGCTCGAAGCAGGGACAGTCGCCCTACCGCCTGCCCGAGGTCATCAAGAGCTCCGGCGCGAACCAGGCGACGCCCTCGGCTTCGGCGTCGGCCTCCCCGTCGGCGAGCTCCTCGGGCGGATCGTCGTCGCCTGCACCGTCGAGTTCCAGCTCGTCGAAGGACGTCCTGCCCTCGGCCTACAAGCAGGCCGGCCCGGAGAACGCCAGCGACACCGCGTGGGGCGAGCAGAAGGTCGACGCCGCCTGGGTCAAGGCCGGCATCGCCTCGTCGAACATGACGTACAACCAGCTGCTCCAGGTCTATGCCTGCACGCCCTCCTACCAGGAGGTCGCGGCGAGCATCCCGGCGAACAAGCCGGTTGTCGTCTGTTCGAAGGAGGGCAACGAGAAGCTGCTGCTCGGACCGGTCGAGGTCAAGGGCGCCGATCTCACGGACGCGAGCAGCGGTATGGCCACGAACCAGCAGGGCAACCAGACGGGCGAGATCGCCGTCGACCTCAAGCTCAACGGTGAGGGCAAGACGGCCTTCGCCAACGTGACGCGCCGAGTGGCGCTCCTCCAGGAGCCGCGCAACCGCTTCGCCATCACGGTCGACGGTCAGTCGATCTCGGCCCCGAACGTCCGTGAGCCGCTCACGTCGGGCCAGGCCCAGATCACGGGTGGGTTCACAGCCGAGAGCGGCAAGCTGCTCGCTGACTCCCTCAAGTTCGGTGCGCTGCCGATGTCGTTCAAGGAACTCACGTCCGATCAGCTGAGCCCGGAGCTCGGCTCCGACCAGCTGACGAAGGGCATCATCGCCGGCGCCATCGGTCTCGGCCTCGTCGTCCTGTACTCGCTCTTCCAGTACCGTGCGCTCGGCCTCGTGACGGTCGCGTCCCTGCTCGTCGCAGCGGCCATGACCTACCTCGCCGTGACGCTGCTGGGTTCGGTCAACAACTTCCGTCTGTCCATGGCGGGTGTCACGGGCCTCATCGTCGCGATCGGTATCACCGCCGACTCGTTCATCGTGTACTTCGAACGCGTGAGAGACGAAGTGCGCTCGGGACGGCCACTACGAGCCGCGGTCGACACCGGTTGGGCCCGGGCCAAGCGCACGATCATCATCTCGGACGCGGTGAACTTCCTCGCGGCCGCCGTGCTGTACGTCCTGTCGGAGAGCACGGTCAAGGCCTTCGCGTTCACGCTCGGCCTCACGACGCTCATCGACCTCCTGGTCGTCATGCTGTTCACCCACCCCGTAGTGGCACTTCTCGCCCGTACGAAGTTCTTCGGTAACGGCCACCCGGCCTCGGGTCTCGACCCGGAGCGTCTCGGTGCGCGCACCGCCACGTACGCGGGTCGCGGCCGCGTGACGCTGGCCGACCGTCGCCGCGCAGCTCAGGAGGGCACCGCCTGATGGCCAGCTTCGCAACGTTCGGAAACGACCTCTACACGGGTCGTCGTCAGTTCGACTTCATCGGCAAGCGCAAGCGCTGGTACGCCCTGACCGCCGTGCTGCTCGTCCTCGCCGCAGCCGGTCTGTTCGGTCGTGGCCTCAACTTCGGCCTCGAGTTCACCGGCGGCTCCGAGATCCGCGTTCCCGGTATCTCGAACACGGCCAGCTACGACACGCGTGCTGCCGACGCCGTCACGTCGGTGACGAAGACCGAATCGAACCTGCGTGTTTCGAAGCTCGGTGAGGGCACGGTCCGCGTGCAGGCCGAGAAGCTCGGCGACGGCACCCCGGCCACCACGGAGGCCGTCAAGAACGCCCTGGCCAAGGAGTTCGACGTTCCGGCCACGAGCGCCGAGACCTCGTTCATCGGCCCTTCCTGGGGTGAAAGCGTGACGAACAAGGCCATCGTCGCCCTGTTCGTCTTCCTCGCCTTCGTGTCGGTCGTGCTCGCGCTGTACTTCCGCACGTGGAAGATGGCGGCTGCTGCGCTCATCGCCCTCATCCACGACCTGTTCTTCACCGTCGGTATCTACGCCCTTACGGGTCTCGAGGTGACGCCGGCGACGATGATCGGCTTCCTCACGATCCTCGGTTACTCGATCTACGACACCGTCGTCGTCTTCGACAAGGTGCGCGAGAACGCGTCCGAGGCCTTCGCGACGGGACGCCGCAGCTTCGACCAAGCCGCGAACTACGCCGTCAACCAGATGCTCGTGCGTTCGATCAACACCTCGGTCGTGGCCCTCCTGCCGATCGCGGCGATCCTCGTCGTCGGTGTCTTCTTCATCGGCCCGAGCACGCTGCTCGACATCGCGGTCGCCCTGTTCATCGGTGTGGCCGTCGGTACGTTCTCCTCGATCTTCATCGCGACGCCGGCGCTCACCGACCTGCGTCGCCGTGAGAAGGGCGTGCAGGAGCTGGCGCGTCGCGCCAAGGCCTACCAGAAGCGGGCCGCGGGTGACAGTGACGAGGAAGCCGGCCACGGCGCCGACTCCTCGGGTGTGCTGACGAGCCGGGCTGCCTCCGGTGCAGCGAGCGGCGCTTCGGCGACGATGCGTCGTCGTGGTGCACACCCGGCTGCTCAGCGAGACGAGTGATGACGGACTACCAGCAGCGGGTGGCCGGCCTCGTCGCTCGGCACACTCGGGACGTCGCTGACTTCCCGACGCCGGGCGTGGTGTTCAAGGACATCACGCCGCTGTTCGCGAACGCCGCGGCTTTCGGTTCGGTGCTCGATCTCCTCGCGGAGCGTCACGAGGGCGGCGTCGACGTCGTCGCGGGCGTCGAGGCGCGTGGGTTCGTCATCGGGGCACCGCTGGCCCAGCGCATGGGCGTCGGATTCGTCCCGATTCGCAAGAAGGGCAAGCTGCCCGGTGAGGTCGTCGCGCAGTCGTACGACCTCGAGTACGGCTCGGCGACCATCGAGATGCACACCGACGCCGTGAAGCCGGGCGCGCGAGTGCTCGTCATCGACGACGTCCTCGCCACCGGTGGCACGGCTGTGGCGTCGTGCGAGCTCGTCGAAAAGGTCGGCGGAAGCGTCGTCGGGTTCGACGTCCTGGTCGAACTGGCCTTCCTCGACGGCCGAGCACGCCTGGAGCGTTGGCCCGTTCACACGGGCCTCGTCGTCGGCTGAGTGGCGTTTGCCACTACTATCGGCCCATGGTTGAGCAGTCCGGTTCGAGTTCGTCGTCGCGAGTGCGCCAGAGGCTGGTGCGCTTCGGCGGTCCGCGCCCGAGCAACAACCGCGTTCTCGAACCGCTGCTTCGCACCGTTCGCGAGACCCACCCCAAGGCCGACACCGCGCTAATCGTGCGGGCGTACGAGGTCGCGGAGCGCTGCCACCGTCACCAGGTGCGCAAGAGCGGCGACCCGTACATCACGCACCCGCTCGCCGTCGCGACGATCCTTGCCGAACTCGGCATGACGCCGCCGACGCTGGCCGCCGCGCTGCTGCACGACACCGTCGAGGACACGGACTACTCCCTCGACCAGCTGACGAAGGATTTCGGCCCCGAGATCGCCCGCCTCGTCGACGGCGTGACGAAGCTCGACAAGGTCACCTACGGCGACGCTGCGCAGGCCGAAACGGTGCGCAAGATGGTCGTCGCGATGGCGCAGGACATCCGGGTGCTCGTCATCAAGCTCGCCGACCGTCTCCACAACGCGCGCACGTGGCGCTACGTCTCGCAAGCCTCGGCCCAGCGCAAGGCCACCGAGACGCTCGAGATCTACGCTCCGCTGGCTCACCGCCTCGGGATGAACACGATCAAGTGGGAGCTCGAGGACCTGTCGTTCTCGACGCTGTACCCACAGATCTACGACGAGATCGTGCGTCTCGTGGCGGATCGTTCGCCGGCTCGCGAGTCCTACCTGCGCACCGTGAAGGAGCAGGTCGCGAGCGATCTGCGCGCGGCGCGCATCAAGGGTGAGGTCACCGGACGCCCGAAGCACTACTACTCCGTGTACCAGAAGATGATCGTGCGGGGGCGCGACTTCGAGGACATCTACGACCTTGTCGCCGTGCGCGTGCTCGTCGAGTCGGTACGCGACTGTTACGCAGTGCTCGGCACCCTGCACACGCGATGGACGCCCATTCAGGGGCGGTTCAAGGACTACATCGCGATGCCGAAGTTCAACATGTACCAGTCGTTGCACACGACGGTCGTGGGTCCCGGCGGCAAGCCGGTGGAGATCCAGATCCGTACGTACGACATGCACCGTCGCGCCGAGTACGGTGTCGCCGCGCACTGGAAGTACAAGGACGACGCGAAGCGTGGCGTCGAGAACGCCGGCCATGCGGCGTCGACGGCTGCCGGAACGAACGACATGGCCTGGTTGCGGCAGCTGCTCGAGTGGCAGCGCGACACGGAGGATCCGGGGGAGTTCCTCGAGTCGCTGCGCTTCGAGGTCGGCAGCCGCGAGCTGTACGTCTTCACGCCCAAGGGCGGCATCATCGCGCTGCCGGCGGGTTCGACGCCCGTCGACTTCGCGTACGCCGTGCACACCGAGGTGGGGCACCACTGCATCGGTGCCCGGGTCAACGGACGCCTCGCCACGCTGGAGACGACACTCGCCACGGGTGACGTCGTCGAGGTGCTCACGTCCAAGGCCGATGGCGCGGGTCCGAGCCGCGACTGGCTCGGCTTCGTCAAGTCGCCGCGAGCCAAGAGCAAGATCAAGCAGTGGTTCAGCAAGGAGCGCCGCGAGGAGGCCATCGAGAAGGGCAAGGACGCCCTCGCGAAGACGCTGCGCAAGCAGGGTCTGCCGCTGCAGCGGCTCATGTCGCACGACAGCCTGACGGACGTCGCCACGCGCCTCAACCACGCCGACATCGACGCGCTCTACGCCGCGATCGGTGACGGGCACATCTCCACCGAGGCGGTCGTGCGCTCGCTCGTCTCGGCGCTCGGTGGGGAAGAGGCGACCACCGAGGACATGGCGGAGGCGGCGACGCCGCGCACCGGCCGCCCGCGGATGAAGGCCGACCCGGGCGTCACCGTCGTCGGCACGGACGACGTGTGGGTGAAGCTCGCGCGCTGCTGCATGCCTGTGCCGGGCGACGACATCGTCGGCTTCGTGACGACGGGTCGCGGCGTGTCGGTACACCGCAGCGACTGCACGAACATCGACGACCTCAAGCGTCAACCGGAGCGCCTCATCAAGGTGGCCTGGGCGCCGGGACAGGCGAGCGTCTTCCTCGTCCAGTTGCAGGTGGAGGCGCTCGACCGCAACGGTCTGCTCTCGGACATCACACGCGCCCTGAGCGACCAGCACGTCAACATCCTGTCGGCGGCCCTCACGACGGCGAGCAACCGCGTCGCCGTCAGCAAGTTCACGTTCGAGATGGGCGATGCGAGCCACCTCGACCACGTCATGCGTGCCGTCCGGCGCGTCAGCGGCGTCTTCGACGTCTACCGACTGACGGGCACGGGAGCGAAGGCCAAGGACCAGCCGGGGGAGCCGGGCGACAGTGCCGACGAGACCGGGGTAGCGACACAGAAGAACTGACCCGTTCGACCTGGGCGCGCAGAGAGCTTCAGTCAACCTCGCGTTGGTTCGGGAGTCGTGCCCTTCCACAGGGTCTCGCCGTCGATCGTGATGTCGGCCGGCTCCATCGCAAGCCGCTGCGCGATCCGCTGTGACGCCGTGTGGTCGGGATGGATGTGAGCGATCACGTCGGTGATGCCTCGTTCTCGAAGCTGCTCCATGAGGAGCGAGGCTGCGCGGTGGCCGTAACCGTTTCCCTGCCAGGGGACTCCGATCACCCAGGCGATCTCTGTGGGCCCGGTGTCGACAGGGATGGTGGCCTGAACGAAGCCCACTGGCCGCTCGCCGCTGTCAGTCCGGGCGAAGACGAGTTCGTTGATCCAGATCTCGAGGCCGGCGGGGGAGCCATCTCGGGTTTGAACCGCGTAGCGGCGTTCCAGTTCGCCCGTCGTTGGGGGATGACCGCCCGTGAACCGATAGAGCTCGGGATCCGGCAGCACCTCGGACATGTCGGCTGCGTCGCTGACCTGGAGCGGACGAAGTGCGAGGTGCTCAAACATCGTCCCAGTTGATGCCGGTGCGCCAATTCGACGCAACCGAATTAAGCCCGCTCGATGACTGATGAACAAAGTGCAGGTTGTTCGTGAAATATCACGCACAACCTGCACTTTCCTCGTCAGTCGAGCAGCAGCCCGCGTCTCACGCACCTCGTGGGGCGAGGAAGGCCGCGAGCGCGGCCGCGTACATCGCCTGGTCGGCCGCGCCGACGAGTTCACGAATCGAGTGCATCGAGAGGGTCGGGGCGCCGAAGTCGACCGTTGTCGCACCGGAGAGGGCCGCCGTCATCGGGCCGACCGTCGAGCCGCACGGCAGGTCCGAGCGCACGACGAACTCCTGCATGGGCACGCCCGCCTGACGGCATGCGGCGGCGAAGTGCGCCGCCCCGACGGCGTCCGTCGCGTAGCGCAGGTTCGTGTTCACCTTGAGCACCGGGCCGCCGTTCATCGCGATGTGGTGCGCCGGCTCGTGACGATCGGCGTAGTTCGGGTGCGTGGCGTGCGCCATGTCGCCCGAGGCGATGACGGTGCGCGCCAGGGAACGGTGCAGGGCGTCGCGTGACCCGCCGAGGGCCGAGACGATGCGCTCGAGAACGGTGGGCAGGTACGCCGAGAACGCGCCCCGCTCCGACATCGAGCCGATCTCCTCGTGGTCGAACAGCACGATGAGGGGGATGACCGGCTCGTCCGCCGGGTTCTCCACCGCGTCGAGGAGCGCCGTCGTCGCTGCGAAGCTCGTGGCCAGGTTGTCCATACGGGCGCCGGCGACGAACTCGTGGTGCAGCCCCGTGCGAGCCGGGGCCTGCGTGTCGTGCGTCATCGCGTCCCACGCGAGGACGTCGAGGGGCTCGACGCCCACCTGGTCGGCGAGCCACTCGCCGAACGTGGGCACCTGAGAGAGCGCCCAGTGCGGCTCCATGTGAGCCTGCTTGTTGAGCGTCAGGCCGTCATTCGTGGAACGGTCGAGGTGGATGGCGAGCTGGGAGACGCGCAGCAGCGGCTCGTCGCACTGGAACAGGCGCGTGCCGACCGAACCGTCGGCCTCGCGAACGGAGACGCGCCCCGAAAGACCGAGGTCGCGATCGAGCCACGAGTTGAGCAGCAGGCCGCCGTACGGCTCGACACCGAGCATCTGCCATCCGGCGCGCTCGTGATCGGGGCGCGGCTTGATGCGCAGGTTGGGGGAGTCGGTGTGCGCACCGACGATGCGGAAGCCGGGCACCGCCTCCGCCGAAGCCTTCGTGAAGGCGCCTTCACCCACCTGCTCGCTCGACCACGCGACGAGCGAACCGCCCCGCGTCGTGACGTAGCGCCCTGGCGCCGTGGGCCACACGTCGACCTCGTCGAGACGCACGAAGCCCGCCTCCTCGAGCAGACGTACCGTGGACTCGACCGCGTGGAACGGCGAAGGGCTGGTGCTCAGGTAAGCGACCAGCCCTTCGGCGGCCGAATCCGTCGTGAACCGACCGGATCCGAACATCAGATCAAACCTCTCAGCCGTCGAGCTCGCTGGCGGTGGAACGCACCTGGTCGAGCCAGGACTGCTTCGCGTTCAGCTCCTGACGCAGCTTGTTGGCCTTGTTGGAGTTGCCCGACGCCTCGGCGGCGTCGACGTCGGCCTGCAGGTCGGCGATGGCCGACTCCAACTGCGCGACCATCGAGTTGGCGCGGGCGCTCACCTCGGGGTCGGACTTCTTCCACTGCGCCTGCTCGGCGTCACGCACGGCGTTCTCGATGCGGCGCATGCCCTTCTCGAGCCGGTCCATGTCCTTGCGCGGCACCTTGCCCGCGGCGTCCCACTTCTCCTGGAGCGCGCGCAGCTGCGCCTTGGCGGCGCCGAGTTCCTTGACCGGCAGGATCTTCTGACCCTCGGCCAGCAGCTCCTCCTTGACCTTGGCGTTCGCCTCGAACTCCTTGTTCTCCTCGGCGACGACCTCGTCCTTGGCCGCGAAGAACGCGTCCTGCGCGGCCTTGAAGCGCTGCCACAGCGCGTCGTCGTCGGCGCGCGACGCGCGGCCGGCGGCACGCCAATCACCCATGAGGCGCTTGAACGCGGACGCCGTCGAACCCCAGTCGGTGGAGTTCTGGAGCTTCTCGGCTTCGGCGACGAGGCGCTCCTTCTCCTTCTTCGCCGCACCGTGCTGTTCGTCGAGCTTGCTGAAGTGCGCGCGTCGCGTCTTGTCGAAGCCGTTGCGGGCCGCGGAGAAGCGCTGCCAGAGCGTCGACTCGACGTCACGGTCGAGGCGCGCGCCGCCCTTCTGGTGGGTCTTCCACTCGTCGAGGAGCTCACGCATGCGGGTGGTGGACTTCTTCCACTGCACCTTCTCCGGGTCCTGCGCGGCGATCTGCTCGGCCTCGGCGACGAGAGCCTCACGCTGCTTGAGCGCCTCGGCTTTCGCGGCGGCGCGCTGCTCGCCCTCGACCTGCGCCTTGACGCGCAGCGCCGTCGCGATGTCCTCGACGATGCCGTCGAGCGCCGGCAGGTCACCGACGACGTTCGCCTCGCCGACCTGCTTGCGCAGGTTCTTCAGCGACTCGGTGGCGTCGTGGGCCGAAACGTCAGTCTGCGTGACGCGCTGCAGGAGCAGGGCTGCGCTGGCGTGCAGTTCGTCGTACTTGCGCGCGAAGTAGGCGAGCGCCTCGTCCTCACTCTTGCCGGGGTAGGAACCGACAGCCTTCTCACCGTCTGGGGTCTTGACGTAGACCGTGCCGTCCTCGCCGACACGGCCGAACGACGCCGCGTTGGACGTGGACTCGGCAACGGGGGCGATGGGCGCTGCAGGAGCGGCAGCGGGCATCCCGGACGCTTCGGCGGCGGCCGGAACCGCGGTGGGCTTCGGCATTGCGCTCGGCTTGATGGAACCGGGCGTCGGGGTGGGAGTGGTGGAGTCCTCGGACACGTTCATGCCTTTTTCTCGACGTAGCCGGGGAATCGGTCATGCGTCACCCCGGCAGCAACCCGATCAGTCTAGGTGGGATGCGGCCAATGTCACGCCCGGACGGGCAACACACTTCACGGCACTGAGGTACGCACGAAAGCCGAGTGGCCGCGGCCAGTAGGCTTGGGCGGGTGCTGACCGTTTCCTTCCCTGCTGCCGCGATGGGCACGAACTGCTACGTCGTCGCGCGTGAGCGCGGCTCCGAGTGTGTGGTCGTCGACCCGGGCATCGGCGTCACCGACCAGCTCGAGCACGTGCTCGCCGAACTCGACCTCAAGCCGACCGCGGTACTGCTCACGCACGGCCATCTCGACCACACCTTCTCCGTGACGCCGGTGTGCGGCGGCACGATCGCGGCGCACATCCACGAGGACGACCGCTACCGCCTCGTCGATCCGTACGCCCAGCTCGGCCCGCAGCTTCGCGGCATGCTCGAGCAGTCGTTCGGCAAGGCCGCCACGTGGCAGGAGCCCGAGAAGGTCGTCTCGATCCACGAGGGCGCCCCACTGGAGCTCGCCGGCCTGACGTTCGGCGTCACCCATGCACCGGGGCACACGGAGGGTTCGGTCATGTTCACGATCGACGACGTTCCCCAGGGGCTCGACGACGCCACGGCGGCGTCGGTGACGAGCACCGTCGTCACCGGTGACGTCCTGTTCGCCGGCTCGATCGGCCGCACCGACCTCATCGGCGGCAGCGCCGAAGCCATGCAGCGCAGCCTGCGCGACAAGGTGCTTCCGCTGCCCGATTCCTCCCTCGTTCTTCCCGGGCACGGCCCGGCTACCACGATCGCGCGTGAGCGCGCCACCAACCCGTATCTCCAAGGACTCACCTCATGAGCAAGGTCACGCCGATCTCCGGCTTCCTCGAATGGCTTCCCGCACAGCGTTACGCCGAGCAGATGGTGCTCGACGTCATCGCTGAGGTCTTCGAGCTCCACGGCTTCGAGCCGATCAACACGCGGGCCGTGGAGCCCGTCGAGCGTCTGGTCGGCAAGGGCGGTGACGCGGACAAGGAGATCTACGCCGTCTCCCGCCTGGCTGCCGACGAGAGCGACGCGAAGGAGGCCGGACTCGGCCTGCACTTCGACCTCACGGTGCCCTTCGCCCGGTACGTGCTCGAGAACTCCGGCAAGCTGACGTTCCCGTTCCGCCGCTACCAGATCCAGCCGGTCTGGCGCGGCGAGCGCCCGCAGGCGGGGCGCTACCGCGAGTTCGTTCAGGCCGACATCGACATCGTCGACGCGGGGGAGTTGCCCTTCCACTACGAGGTCGAGCTCCCGCTCGTCATCGCCGACGTGTTCAAGCGCCTGCCCATCGGTGACTTCCGCATCCAGGTGAACAACCGCAAGATCCCCGAGGGCTTCTACCGCGGCCTCGGCATCGACGACATCACCGGCACGCTGCGCATCGTCGACAAGCTCGACAAGATCGGACCGGCGAAGGTCAAGGAACTGCTCGTCGCCGAAGGCGTCAGCGACGAGAACGCCGACAAGGTGCTCGCCCTCGCCGCGATCTCGACGAGCGACTCCAGCTTCGTCGAGAAGGTGCGCGCTCTCGGCGTCGAGCACGAGATTCTCGACGAGGGGCTGGCGCAGCTCAAGGCCGTCATCGACACCGCGGCCGAGCACGCGCCCGGTCTGCTCGTCGCGGAACTCAAGATCGCGCGCGGTCTCGACTACTACACCGGCACGGTCTACGAAACGCAGCTCGTCGGTGACGAGGTGTACGGCTCGATCTGCTCCGGTGGCCGCTACGACGCGCTCGCCAGCGACGGCAAGAAGACCTACCCGGGTGTGGGCCTCTCGATCGGTGTTTCACGCCTGCTCGCGAAGCTCATCGGTGAGCGCGGCCTCGCCGCCACGCGCCCGACGCCCACCGCGGTGCTCGTCGCCGTGACGGACGAGGCATCGCGTGACGAGAGCATGCGCGTGGCGGCCGCACTGCGCGCTCGTGGCATCCCGACGCTCGTCTCGCCGAAGGCAGCCAAGTTCGGCAAACAGATCCAGTTCGCCGACCGTCGCGGCATCCCCTTCGTGTGGTTCCTCGGCGGCGAGAGCGACGGCGTTCCCAACGCCGATCAGGTGAAGGATCTGCGCTCCGGCGACCAGAGCGACGCCGATCGCCACACGTGGACGCTCCCGGCCGAGGACGCGCAGCCGACGCTGCACCTGCCCGGCTGAGGAACGAACGAGGCGACATGAACGAGGCGCCCGCCGCGCTGCGTGACGCCGCGACGGCGTGGCTGCACCACCTCCAGGTCGAGCGGGGCGTCTCGGCGAACACACTGGCCGCGTATCGCCGGGACGTCGCCCGTTACCTCGCCTTCCTCGCCGCCGACGGTGTGAACTCGCCCGAGGGCATCGAGGAGAAGCACGTCGAGGCCTTCCTTCGTCACCTGCGTGAGGGGGACGCGGAGCACAAGCCGCTTGCTGCGAGTTCGGCTGCCCGCACCCTCGTGGCCGTGCGCGGCTTCCACACCTTCACGTCGCTGGAGACGGGCAGCGACGACGCGGCGGCCGACGTCGCACCACCCACGCCGGCGCGCAAGCTGCCGAAGGCTATTCCCGTCAGCGACGTCGAGCGGCTTCTCGAGGCCACGGGGGGAGAGGGCCACCCCGGCGGTCTGCGTGATCGTGCCCTGCTCGAAGTTCTCTACGGTGTGGGCGCGCGCGTCAGCGAACTCGTCGGCCTCGACGTCGACGACGTGGACCTCACGACGAAGTCGGTGCGCCTGTTCGGCAAGGGCAGTAAGGAACGCATCGTCCCGCTCGGCTCGTACGCGGCTGACGCCCTCACCGCGTACCTCACCCGCGAGCGGCCGAGCTTCGCCCAGAAGGGCAAGGGAACGCCGGCCGTGTTCATCAACCAGCGCGGTTCGCGCCTCACGCGCCAGAGCGTGTTCGATGTCATTCGTCGCAGCGCCGAGACCGCCGGGCTCACGGGGGAGATCTCGCCGCACACCCTGCGTCACTCGTTCGCCACGCATCTGCTCGAGGGCGGCGCCGACGTCCGGGTCGTGCAGGAACTGCTCGGGCATGCGTCGGTCACGACAACGCAGATCTACACCATGGTCTCGGTGCAACAGCTGCGCGAGACGTTCGCCGCGGCGCACCCGCGTGCCCGCTGATCCGCAGCTCGTTTGGGCATGGCGCGAGGCCGCGCGCTAATCTTGAGGAGATTGGCGAGATGCCAAACGTTCAACTATCACTGGAGGCTTGCGAGTGACGTCCGACGGCACGCCCAAGGCGGCGAATCCTCAAGGTCAACTTGACCGTTTGCCCGGAATCGACGCGACGGGGCAGTGGGGACCGACCGGTCGACCCCTGCCCGGCTTCCCGACGCCTCCGATGCTCGACTCGCACGGCCCGGCGCGCATCATCTCGATGTGCAACCAGAAGGGCGGCGTCGGCAAGACGACGTCGACCATCAACCTCGGCGCGGCGCTGTCCGAGTACGGCCGCAAGGTGCTGCTCGTCGACTTCGACCCGCAGGGTGCGCTCTCCGTCGGTCTCGGCGTGCGCTCACACGATCTCGATGTGACGATCTACAACCTTCTCGTCGAGAAGGACCACGACATTCACGACGTCATCCAGCACACCCGGATGGCGGGCCTCGACGTTCTGCCCGCCAACATCGACCTGTCGGCCGCCGAGGTGCAGCTCGTCGGTGAGGTGGCCCGCGAGATGGTTCTCGCTCGCGTGCTGCGCGCCGTCGAGGACGAGTACGACGTCATCCTCATCGACTGCCAGCCGTCGCTCGGACTGCTCACCGTCAATGCGCTCACCGCCTCGCACGGCGTCGTCATTCCGCTCGAGGCCGAGTTCTTCGCGATGCGCGGAGTGGCCCTGCTCGTCGAGACGATCGAGAAGGTTCAGGATCGACTCAACCCGCGTCTCGAGATCGACGGCATCCTTGCCACGATGTACGACGGACGCACGCTCCACAGCCGCGACGTCGTGCGCTCGGTCGTCGACCACTTCGGTGACCAGGTCTTCCACACCGTCATCTCGCGCACCGTGAAGTTCCCCGACGCCACGCTCGCCGCGGAGCCGATCACGCAGTACGCCTCGAACCACGGTGCGGCCGAGTCCTACCGTCAGCTGGCGCGTGAGCTCATCTCGCGCGGCGGCGCACCCTGACCGAGACGCCGGTGAGCGACGAGGCGCCGACCGCGTCGGCACCTGAGGCGCAGGAGACGCAGGAGACACCCGGCGGAGTTCTCACGAGGCGGGCCGCGACGACGCCGTTCCACGTCCACCTCGGTGAGGTCTTCGACGGCCCGTTCGACCTCCTGCTCGGCCTCATCTCAAAGCACCGTCTCGACGTCACGGAGATCTCGCTCTCGCAGGTCACCGACGAGTTCGTCGCGCACATTCGTCGTGCGCGCGCCGCGAGCGACGAGTGGGATCTGTCCGAGGCGAGCGAGTTCCTCCTCGTCGCAGCGACCCTGCTCGAGATCAAGGCCGCGCGGCTCGTGCCGAGCCTCACCGCCGACGAGGACGACTTCGAACTCATCGAGGCCCGCGATCTGCTCTTCGCCCGGCTGCTGCAGTACCGGGCGTTCAAGGACATGGCGACGTTCCTCAACGAGCGGATGCAGACCCACGGCCGCCTCGTCGCGCGTCAGGCCGGACTCGAGGCGCGCTTCGCGGGGCTCCTGCCCGAACTCGTCATGACGGCGACGCCGGAGCAACTCGCCGTCGTCGCGGCGCGGGCACTGACGCCGAAGGTGCCTCCGACTGTGGCGGTGGATCACCTCCACGCCGTGCAGGTGAGCGTGCGCGAGCAGGCCACGATCGTCACGTCGAAACTGCGACGCAGTGAGCAGCTGACGTTCGCGCAGCTCGTCGCCGACGCGGACAACACGCTCGTCGTCGTGGCGCGCTTCCTCGCGGTGCTCGAACTGTTCAAGGAATCCGCCGTGACGTTCGAGCAGGAGGCCCATCTCGAGCCGCTCAGCGTGCGCTGGAGCGCGGCCCCCGACGCGCGCATCGTCGTCTCGGACGAGTTCGACGGTGAGCCCTGGGACAATGAAGGAGTGAACGGAGGTGGAGATGACTGAGATGCCGCAGGAGCAGCCCGACCGGGCGGCACCGCGCGACGGTGGCGAACCCCTTGTCGTGCACCACCTTCCGGGCGGTCTGCGCTCGACGTTGGAAGCCGTTCTCATGGTCGTCGACGAGCCCGTCTCGGTGCCCGATCTCGCGTCCGCGTTCGGTGTGGGCGAGAGCGAGATCCGCGCCAACCTCGAAGGCCTGGAGGTCGAGTACCGCGCCCAGCAGCGCGGCTTCACCCTGCGTGAGGTCGACGGCTCGTGGCGGATGTACTCCCGCCCGGTCTACGCCGACGCCGTCGAGAAGTTCCTTCTCGGCAACCAGCAGGCGAAGCTCACACAGGCTGCCCTGGAGACCCTCGCCGTCATCGCGTATCGCCAGCCGATCTCGCGTTCGCGCGTGGGCGCGACCCGCGGTGTCAACGTCGACGGCGTCACGCGCACGCTCGTCACGCGCGGCCTCATCACCGAGGTCGGCTCCGACGCCGAGGGCGGCGCCACGCTCTACGGCACCACCCCGTACTTCCTGCAGCGTCTCGGCATCGGCTCGCTCGACGAGCTCCCGCCGCTGGCGCCCTACCTGCCGGACGCTGCGATCATCGACGAACTAGTGGAACAAGGACACGGATGAACAACAAGAAGCCCCGCCCCGGTGCGCGCGACAAGCGCAGCACCCGCGTCAACCGCGGCTCCGGCGGCAAGGTCAGCCGCTACGAGGCCGACGTGCTCGGCATCGGCACGACGAAGGACGGCCAGCCGGTCGCTCCGCCGCGCGAGCGTCAGCCCAAGAAGGCTGCGCAGCGCGACGTGCACGTCGACGAGGGAACGCGCCTGCAGAAGGTGCTCGCGCAGGCCGGCGTCGGCTCGCGCCGTCACTGCGAGAACCTCATCGCCGAAGGGCGCGTCGAGGTCGACGGTCAGATCGTGAGCGAGCTCGGCACGCGTGTCGACCCCGAGACCTCGGTCATCCACGTCGACGGTGCGCGCATCCAGCTCGACGACACGCTCGTCTACATCGCGTTCAACAAGCCCACCGGCGTCGTCTCCACGATGGAGGACGACATGGGTCGCCCGTCCGTGGGGGAGTACCTCGAAGGACGCACCGAGCGCCTCTTCCACGTCGGACGCCTCGACCAGGACACCGAGGGCCTGCTCCTACTGACGAACGACGGTGACCTCGCCAACCGTCTGCAGCACCCGCGCTACGGCGTCGAGAAGGTCTACCTCGCCACGATCCAGGGCCCGGTGCCGCGCGACCTGGGCAAGCGCCTGCGCGAGGGCATCGAGCTGGAGGACGGGCCGGTCAAGGTCGACTCGTTCAAGGTCGTCGACAGTCAGCCGGGTATGGCGCTCGTCGAGGTCGTCATCCACGAGGGCCGCAACCACATCGTGCGTCGCATGCTCGAGGCCGTCGGCCACCCGGTCATCGCCCTCGCCCGCCCGCAGGTCGGCCCCGTCAAGGTCGGCGACCTTCGCCCGGGCAAGATGCGCCCGCTCAACAAGCGCGAGGTCGCGGCGCTGTACAAGACCGCCGGGCTGTGAGCGTTCCGCAGCGTGTACGCGTCGTCGGCGCCGGGCTGCTCGGTACGTCGATCGCGCTCGCGCTGCGGGTGCGGGGTGTCGACGTCACGCTGACCGACACCTCGCCGGTTTCCGCGGCTCTGGCCGCCGACATGGGCGGCGGTCGTCTCGCGTCGGATGACGATGCAGCGCCCGATGTCGTCGTGGTCGCGGCCCCACCGGACGTCACGGCCGATGTCATTACGGCCGAACTCGAACGCTGGCCGGAAGCCACGGTCACCGACGTCGCGAGCGTGAAGAACGCGGTCGTCGTCGCGGTGCGAGAGCTCGCCGGCGCCGACGCCGCTGCCCGTTACGTTCCTGGGCACCCGATGGCGGGACGTGAGCGAAGCGGCGCCGTCGCCGCGCGCAGCGACCTCTTCGAGGGCCGCACCTGGGTCGTGTGCCCCGACGGTGCCGAGGCGGAGCGGGTGCGTGATGTCATCTCGCTCGCGGAGTCCGTCGGCGCGCGCGTCGTGACGATGGCGCCCGAGGAGCACGACACCGCCGTCGCGGCCGTCTCACACGTGCCGCAGCTGGCCGCCAGCCTCGTCGCGGCGCAACTGCGCGAGCTCTCGGAACCCGCTGTCGGGCTGAGCGGCCAGGGCGTCCGTGACGTCACACGCATCGCCGCGAGCGACCCGCTCCTGTGGACGCAGATCCTCGCGGGTAACGCGCGCGCCGTGCGCCCCGTCGTGGACCGCTTCATCGAGGAACTCACCGCAGTGCGCGACGCATTGCGTGCCGTCGAGCAGCCCGACTCGCCTGCGGCGGGTGACGGCCTCGGGCCGGGCCCCCGTGCTGTGCTCGCAGGCACGATCGCGGCGGGCCAGGACGGGCAGGCGCGCATTCCCGGCAAGCACGGCACGCCCCCGACGACCTACGCGACCGTTGCCGTCGTCGTCCCTGACGAGCCGGGTGCTCTCGGGAGACTCTTCGTCGTCGTCGGGGAGAGCGGCGTCAGCGTCGAGGACCTGCGCCTCGAGCACGACGCCTCGGTCGCCGCAGGTCTGCTGGAGATCGACGTGCTGCCGGTCCGGGCCGAGGTGCTGCGCGAGGCCCTGGCGGCCAAGGGCTGGTCGGTTCATGTGCTCGAGACGCACTAGAATCCCCGCATGACGAGTACGAGCAGCGGTTTCCGGGTCGCCATCGATGGGCCCTCGGGCTCCGGCAAGTCGAGCGTGAGCAAGAAGGTCGCAGCGCACCTGGGCATCGGTTATCTCGACACGGGCGCCATGTACCGGGCCCTCACGTGGTACTGCCTCGACGCGGGCATCGACCTCGACGACACCGAGGCCGTCGCCGACGCCGTCGCCGCGATGCCACTCGAGATGGGCACCGATCCGAAGGCTCCCAGCATCTCCATGGGCGGAAACCCCATCGATTCCGACATCCGCACCACGCGCATCGCCGAGGTGGTCTCCAAGGTCGCGACGAACCTCGCGGTGCGCCCCAAGCTGCAGCAGCGTCAGCGCGAGCTCATGGCGCAGATCGCCGCCGACCAAGGGGGAGTGGTGGCCGAGGGCCGCGACATCACCACGGTCGTCGCGCCGGACGCGGAGGTGCGAATCCTCATGGTGGCGAGCGAGGAAGCCCGCCTGGCTCGTCGCTCCAAGGAGGTGCACGGTGGTGCCGACGAGTCGATGATCGCCGCAACGCGCGCCCAGATCGTCGACCGCGACAAGGCAGACTCGACCGTTTCCCAGTTCATGACCGCCGCTGACGGTGTCGTCACCCTCGACACGAGCGAACTGACGTTCCAGCAGTCCGTCGAAGCTGTGCTGACCCTCGTCGAGCGTGCAACCGCCTGAGCGTCTGCGCAGCGCTGCGCAACACCTGGACGAGCGGCTGGCCTCTCGGCTGCCGCGTCCCGTGGACGCTGATCGAGGCGTACGAGTAGGCCAACGTTTGGGCGTCGGGCTGCTGCGGCCCCTGTACCGCGCACGGGTGACGGGTCAAGCGCACGTGCCTTCGCGTGGGCCGGTCATTCTCGTCGCGAACCACGTCGGCTTCATCGACGGGCCGCTGGGGTTCATCACGTCCCCGCGACCGGTGCACTTCCTCGTCAAGCGGGCGTACTTCGTCGGGCCGGTCGGTTGGCTCCTGCGCGGCGTCGGGCAGATCCCGATCACGCAGCGCAGCGCCGACCGTGAGGCGCTCACCAGCGCACGGGAGGTCCTGCGCGCAGGCGGGGTCGTCGGCGTGTTCCCCGAAGGAACGCGCGGCAGTGGCGACGTGGCGAGCGCCCAGCAGGGAGCCGCGTTCCTTGCCCTGGGAACGAAGGCGGTCGTCGTTCCGGTTGCCTTGTCGGGAACGGCGGGTCGCTCGAAGGGTGCGTTGCCGCGCGTGCGTTCACGCCTGTCGGTGACGTTCGGCGAACCGTTCGACCTCGCAGGCGTGCCCGAGGTCGCTGCCGTCACCGGTCGCGAGCGCGTTGCCGTGGCCACCGAGGCGCTGCGTATGCGCCTCGCGGAGCACGTGCGCGCTGCCCGAATCTGACTTTTCGCCCAAGTGCGCGAGAATGGTGTCTGACGCCCGTTCGGCGTCATGGCGCGGCGCGACACGGATCAGACTCCGATCGACGAGCGAACCGCGCAGAACTTTCCGACATTCGAAGGTATGACGCGTGAGCGACGAGCAGAACTTCCCAGGCGACGAGTCCGTCGAGCAGGCCCTCCGGGTCGGGCTCGAGGACTTCGACCTCAGCGACGAGGACCGCGCCCTCCTCAGCGGCGAGGGCGGTGACGACGAGGGCTTCAGTGAGGCCGACCTGCGCCCTGTTGTTGCCGTCGTCGGACGCCCCAACGTCGGCAAGTCGACTCTCGTCAACCGCATCCTCGGCCGCCGTGAGGCCGTCGTCGAGGACGTTCCGGGTGTGACGCGTGACCGTGTGGCCTATGACGCCGAGTGGGTCGGGCGCCGCTTCACGCTCGTCGACACCGGCGGCTGGGAGGTCGACGCCACGGGCATTCACCTGCGTGTCGCCGAGCAGGCCGAGGTGGCTGTCGAACTCGCCGACGCCGTGATGTTCGTCGTCGACGCCACCGTCGGTGCCACCGACACCGACGAGGCCGTCGTCAAGCTGCTGCGCCGCTCGAAGAAGCCGGTCGTGCTCGTGGCCAACAAGGTCGACGACAACCGCACCGAGGCGGACGCCGCGATGCTGTGGTCGCTCGGTCTCGGCGAGCCCTACCCGGTCTCGGCCCTTCACGGGCGCGGCACGGGTGACGCCCTCGACGCCATCATCAACGAGCTTCCGGACAAGTCGGCCGTCGCCGGCGCCTACCCGCGCGGCGGCCCCCGTCGCGTCGCGCTGCTCGGGCGCCCGAACGTCGGCAAGTCGTCGCTGCTCAACAAGCTCGCCGGCTCCGAGCGTGTCGTTGTCGACAACGTCGCGGGCACGACGCGTGACCCGGTCGACGAATACATCGAACTCGGTGACAAGACGTGGCGCTTCGTCGACACCGCCGGTATCCGCCGACGCGTTCACCAGACCCGCGGCGCCGACTTCTACGCGTCCCTGCGCACGCAGACGGCGTTGGAGAAGGCGGAGGTCGCCGTCGTCCTCATCGACGCGGAGCAGAGCATCGCCGAGCAGGACGTCCGTGTCGTCCAGCAGGTCATCGACGCAGGCCGCGCCCTCGTCGTCGCGTACAACAAGTGGGATCTGCTCGACGAGGAGCGCCGCTACTACCTGGAGAAGGAGATCGAG
Organism: Dermacoccus sp. PE3; assembly: GCF_001021715.1. Lineage (NCBI taxonomy): Bacteria > Bacillati > Actinomycetota > Actinomycetes > Micrococcales > Dermacoccaceae > Dermacoccus > Dermacoccus sp. PE3. The sequence goes on from NZ_LDCM01000002.1 coordinate 455,956, forward strand.
CGCGAGCTCGTGCAGGTGCCGTGGGCGCCGCGCGTCAACATCTCCGCCGCCACGGGGCGTCACACGGACCGTCTCGTCCCGGCGCTCGAGGTAGCTCTCGACTCGTGGGACCAGCGCATCCCGACGGGCCGTCTCAACGCGTTCCTCGGCGAGGTCGTGGCAGCCCACCCGCACCCCGTGCGTGGTGGTAAGCAGCCGCGCATCCTGTTCGCGACGCAGGCCTCGACGCGTCCGCCGCGCTTCGTCATCTTCGCGAGCGGCTTCATCGAGGCCGGCTACCGCCGCTTCATCGAGCGTCGCCTGCGCGAGGAGTTCGGTTTCGACGGCACGCCCATCGAGATCTCGGTGCGCGTGCGCGAGAAGCGCAAGCAGCGCTGATCCAGCTGTGGCCACGACCGGCCGCCGTCTCTGTTCGAGACGGCGGCCGTCGCCTATGGCGAGCCAGCACACACACTCAAACGGGGTCGCCATGTTCAGCCGCTCGCACAAGGACCAGCCGTCGCAGGACGCCAACCAGACGGCCTCGGGTGTGCCGGATGTCCATCGGGAGGCGCAGGTGGTGCGTTTCGACCCGCCACGGGGGCTTCGTGCCCCCTACGTCGGAGCGCTGCTCGACGGCAAGCTCGGCACGTGCGGGGTGAGCGCCATGCTGATCGACCTGTCACTGCGCGGTTGGTTCGCCATCGAGCAGGAGGGTAAAGACTGGGCACTCGTCTCTGCGACGCAACTGCCGCCCCGCGGCGACACCGCGAGCCGCGCTGAGGAACTGCTCATGGATGCCCTCTTCCGGCCCGGCCTGACGCAGACGCCCGGTGACGCCGTGCCGCGTCAGTACGTGTCTCCGTCGTCGCTCAAGCACCGCCTCCAGGGGCATGTCGAGGGGGTGGCGACGGCGCTGGGCGACGAGATGGTGGCCCACGGCGTCGCAACCCGCAATCCGGCGTTCCGCGGGATGCTGGGGCGCCGGGGGTCATGGCTGAGCTCCGACGGCGAGCGTCTCAAGCGGGAGGCGGCGTCGTTCGAGCACTACCTCGCGAAGGTCGAAAGCAAGCAGCTCGCGAACGATCAGAGCGAGGGCTTCGTGGGCGGCTACCTCGCCTAGGCGGTGGCGTTCGAACTCGTCGGTGCGTGGTCCAAGGAACTCGACACCGCCCAGACGGGACGTCCGACGTCCGCGGCTGGGCAGATGCTCGCCGAGATGCACCGCAACCCGATGCTGGTCGGCATGGCTGCTGCGTCATCGGGCGGTTTCTCGCTTGACGATCTTGTATGTGCTCGCCGTGGCGCGAAACTACGGCGCGAAGTTTTTCGGAGATCGCTGAGCCGGTCTGCCAGAGGCTCGGCGCGGTGGCTAGGCTGTGAGCGCCCCGCGAACGAAAGGTCATCGATGTTCGGTTGGAACCACGATTACGAGTACGTCGGCGTCACGCCCGGTCTCACTCCGGCTGACGGCACGGGGGAGGTCCGTCGCGTCAAGGGGCGCAAGGAGTGGGCCGGCGAGGCAGCCGTGCAGTTCGCGCCGCCCAAGGGCGTCAGCGCGGCTCTCGCGGGCACCGTGGTCGACGGCAAGGTGGACCCGCGTGACATCGGGGCCATGATGATCGATCTGTCCCTTCGCGGGTGGTTTCGCATCGACAAGCAGGATGACTCGTGGTTGTTCGTGCAGAACGAGTTCCCGCGCGACGACATCATCACGCAGGTGGAGGCCGACTTCCTCAACGCGCTTTTCCCGCCCGGCGTGAAGTACGTCGGGTTGGAGCAGATGAAGCGCCAGCTGCGGGGGCCACTGCGGCACATCACGGACTCGCTGTACCGCGAGACGATGGAGCGCGGCTGGTACGAGCGTGACCCGCGCAGCAAGGGTTTCCTCGGCCTCGCGGGCCGTTCGCCGCGCACGGCCGACGGCACGGCTGTTCGCATCCAGACGCTCGGTTTCCGCAAGTACATCGCGACGGCGGAGGCCAGTCAGATCAAGTACGAAGAGGCAGCAGGGTTGTTCAGCCGCTACCTGCCGTACGCCATGATCTTCGGGCTGACAGAGCGCTGGGCGTCGGTCATCGGCGACGTCGCCAAGGCGGCCCAACTCGAGGGCTACGGCAACATCATGGGCGGCCTGGCATCCGACCCCTTCTTCTGGCTGTTCTTCGGTGACGACATTGCGTATCTCGGCATCGAGGCCATCGGCGGACTGGCTGATCTGCTCGGCGACGGTGCGGGCCTGTTCGACCTCGGCGACATGGCCGGCGGCCTCGGCGACGTATTCGGTTCCGTCGGTGACGCCATCGGCGACATCGCGGGGGACATCTTCGACTTCTGAGCCTCGCTGACCCCTGCGAGTGGGGCGCGCGTCACCCGATTGTGAGGCGCCCGCCACCGTGGGGTAAGGTTCATTTCGCCCTTCGGGGCTTGCGCCCTCGGGCGCAACGGGCTGTGGCGCAGTTTGGTAGCGCACTTGACTGGGGGTTAAGGGGTTTACCCCGCTCTAGTCGGCCCGAACAACTGAAAATCCATGCCACGGGCTGTGGCGCAGCTTGGTAGCGCACCTGACTGGGGGTCAGGGGGTCGCAGGTTCAAATCCTGTCAGCCCGACGTAAAAGCCCTGGTGAGAGTAGGTTTCTCACCGGGGCTTCTTCATGTCCGAGGGTGGTTTTCGGTGGTCCCCCTCTGGTCCCCTCGGTGTCGCGCCGGGCGGGCGCCTGTGGACAGCGAGACCGCCTCGACCCGCTCCCCTGTGGAGAAGGGGACCAAAAGGGGACCAGAACGACTGCGAGGCTGCTCGCGCGGACGCGGGCGCACATCACAGGCCCCTGGCCGAGGGGCCGCTGCGCCGTGCCTGCTTGCGCTGTCCGGCGGCGGAGAGGAAGGCGTTGGCCTGCTCGGCTGCTGAGGCGAGATGCCGGTCGTCGGGGTGGAGGTAGCCGCGGGTAGTTTCCATCGACGCGTGGCCGAGGATGTCTTGCAGTACGTGCAGTGGGACGCCGGCGTCGGCCATCCAGGTTGCTCCGGTGTGGCGCAGGCCGTGCCGGGTGAGGTCGGGCAGGCCGAGCTTCGCGACGATGCTGTCCCAGTTGGTGGCGCCGCGGACGGTCGCGGTGGTGAGGTAGCCGCCCTTCGGGCCGACGAGGAGTTGGTCTTCGGGTTCCTTGCCTTCGGTGAGGCGTTCCAGGACGGGGCGGAGCGGTTCGAGGATCGGCACCCGGCGTTCTTTTCGACTCTTGGTCGGCTTGGTGACCAGGCCGCCCTTGCCGGGGAAGACCTGCCTGCGGATCACAACGAGGTTCTTGGCGAAGTCCACGTCTCCGACCTGCAACCCGGACACTTCCGAGGATCGCGCGGCCAGTAGCGCGGCGAGCATCACGAAGTCGCTTGTAGGACTGGTGGAACTTGCCGCAGGCCTTTGCGAGCCGGTTGAGGGTCTTCATGTCTGGGATCGCGTGCGCCCGCGGGGAGGATTGTTCGGCGGACTGGCCGCGGAAGGCGTTGCGGTTCAGGCTCCGCTTGGCGCGGTTCTTCGCGGGGTTGATCTGGATCAGCCCGTCCCGGACCGCTTCATCGAGCACGCGGACGAGCGGCGCGATGGTGTTCTTGATGGTCGACGCGCCGTGCCGCTTCTCCCACTCGTCGATGGTGCGGTCGATGATCCCGGCCGTGATCTGGGTGACGGGCAGATGCCCGAGCGCGGGCAGCACCCGCAGTTTCAGCCCGTACCCGTAGGTCTCGCCTGTTGAGGTCGGGTCCAGGCCCCGCGCCCACCGGTCGCCAATTGAGGTGACGAACTCCAAGAGGGTCATCGACACGTCCATGCCCTTGGTCGATGAGTTGCGGAGCTGGTCGAAGAAGGCGTGCGCTGCGGCCTCGTCGGGCACGATCTCCGACCGGGTGATACGCCGTTTGGTGGTCGCATCGGTCCACCGGGCTCGGGCGCGGATGCCGTAGGAACGACGCTCCATGTCCGTGGACAGCTTCACCCCGATCGGCGGCACATGCTTAGGCGCAGCGGTCGGCTGGGGCTCAGCTCTCCGCGGCATGGTCGTGTTCGAGCTCGGCGAGCCAGCGGTCCACCGCATCGAGCCGGTACCGGGCGATCCCGCCGAGGCGCAGGAACGGCGGTCCGGTCCCGGCCGAGCGCCACCGTGACAGCGTGGACTCCGAGACCTTCAGGTACGCCGCGACCTCACGGCTGTGCATCAGGGGTGACACCACGAGTGGTCCGTTGTCGCTCATGACATTTCTCCGGTGTCGGGGTCGAGGTCGCGGTAGAACGCTTCCTCGCCCTCGCGTCGGGCGGCGACGTCGGCCATGACGAACTCCACGAACTCGGCGTCGCGGTCGATGATCGGCACGTCCTCGATCGGCTCTGCGGGTTCCTCACCAGGCCAGGCGGTCTGCCTGGTCGGCCGGTCGTGATCGAGCTTCGTGCCCGACGCGGCAGCCCATTCGCGGAGCCGCTGGCGAGCGTCAGCGAAGTCGCGGTGCCAGCCGAGCGGGGCGGACCCGTTCTGGTCGGGGTCGTAGGCGCAGAGCCAGTGCAGATGTAGAGCGGACAGTTCCCACAGCACCTCGGGGTGCGTGTACCAGGCCGGCGGGATGACAGAGGCGGGAAGCCCGTAGGTGTGGAGGAGCCAGTTGACCCATGCGTTGAGCTCCAGCCACTCGACCTCGGCGTCGTCGGCGTTCAGCAGATTCCAGTTGATCGGGTGCGGGGGCTCGGCGATCAGCGGGTCGTCATAGCCATCATCCGTCTCGTCCGGGTCCGGGTCGGGAACGTTACTCGCGGTCACGTCATCGGTGGCGTCGGACATGCTGTGCTCCTGTCTGCTAACGCGAGCGGTCATCGCGGCTCGCTATGGCAGCGAGGTGAGCCACGAGGCGACTGGCGCGTGCTCAGTCAGTGCGGCGCAGCAGAGCCTCAATCTCGGCGCGGTCGGCGGTGAGCTGGGCGGCGTCAGGGCGCTTGGGCCACGGGTGCAGGTCGGTGACGATCGGTGGTGCGGAGCGCAGCAGCACGATCCCGGTTACGAACGGGAGCCGGCGGATACGGTCGGGCGGGAAGATCGGCACCCGCCGGACGGACCTCTGGATGGAGCGGGTGCCGTGATCGCCCAGGGTCACGGAGTCGGTGTACTCGTCGCGTTCCCCGACGAGCGCGGACAGGTCCTGCAAGTCGCGGCTGTTGGATGCGCCGCCGAGGATCACCTTGACGATCGAGGCGTCCCAGATCGCGCCCGCCTGGTGCTCGTTCCACTTGTCCCTGGCTTGGGCGAGGCTCTGCAGCACCGGCATCGTCGTGATGCCCGACCCGCCCCCTTCCGCCATCAGTGTCGGAAGCGATGGCAGTGTCGACAGGTTGGCTATCTCGTCCAGTGCCAGCAGCAAGGGCGGATCGAGCCTGGCGCCGGGCGAGCGTGCGGCGAGCCGGCGGGCGGTCTCGATGAGGTCTTCCACGAGCGCGGCCACCAGCGCAGCGGATGCGCCGGCCCCTGAACCAGTAGCCAGCAAGAACAGGGTGCCCTTGTTCTGGATGAACTGCTCGGGCTCGAAGCCCTCGCCGGGGCCGGGCGAGACGGCATCAAGCACCCGCGGGTCGGCCAGCGAGCCAAGCGCCAGGGAGACGCCCTGCCAGATGGAGTCCCGGGTGCGCGGGTCGGAGTCGATCATCGCCTCCAACGACTCCGCCCACCCCGTCGCCGCCAGCGGAGAACTGGTCAAGATCGCCACCGCATTGGCGGCCGCGGTCGGGTCGAGGGTCCACCGGAACAGCTCGGCCGGCGGCCGGTTGCCGATCGCCGCTGCGTGCAGCAGCGATTGCAGGGCGGCCCGTGTCTTGCCCTCCCAGAATCCGCCACCATCGACTCCGCCGGCGGACAGCCCGGTGCCGGCGGCGAGCCCGGTAGCGCGGATCATCGCCGTCTGCGGGGACTCACAGCCCCGGATCGGTGACCACCGCATCCCCGCAGGCAGACCCTCCGCCAAGTGTTGGGGGTCGAAGATCGCGACTGGCCCGATCCGACACCGGGCGAGCATCGTCGCGGTCAGGTTGTCCGGCCGGGTGCTCGTGGCCACGACTGCACCGGGAGCGTCGAGGATCGCGGGGATCACCAGATGCAGGCCTTTGCCGCTTCGGGGCGGTCCGATGACCATGATCGAGTCCTCCACACTCGCCCACACGCCCGCGCCCTTGGAGACACCCAGCCGGTAGCCCACGTCCTGCGGACGCGGGCTGTCCGGACCGGGCCGGAGGCTCCCGCCCGGCGCAGCAGCGCCTTCTCAGACGCGGCAGTGTTGACCTACGAGCGAGTAGCGATGCCGGCTATCCGACGCGGGTCCTGCTCGACCTGGTGGGTGTGCAAGCGCAGCCGCGTCCAGGGCCAGAGCCCGCCGGTGACGAGGCTGGCGAGCGGCAGGCTCGCGACGATCCAGTAGACGACCGGGCTCAGACCGGGCGCGCCGAGGGCTGCCGCGGGGTCTCCGGGGTCGAACAGCACCCCGATCCCGGAGGCGGGCCCGCCGGTCGGCTGGCTCGTGCCCGTGATCCATGCCGCGACCGATCCGGCGCCACGGAGCATAAGTGCGATGCCGAACAGCATCATCAGCCCGATAATGGCCGCGTTGGTCAGCTCGTCTTCAAAGGAGCCGGTCTGCCGCCCCTGACCGTTCACGGCGCCACCCGTTGGACGACGACCCTGCCGCAGACGCGTCCGAGCAGCAGCACCTCCACGACGCCGCCCGAGGTGTCCGCGCTGAGCTGTGCGGCGTCGATGAGGGCGCGAGCGGCGCCGGTCCCGGCGGCGTCAGTGTGCCCGGTGATGGCGGCGACGGCCACATCCTCACCCGGCACGAAGCCATCGCCCTCGACAGTGAGAAACACCGGAAGCGGTGCTGGATTCTCGGCCTCGGGCTTCGGCTGGGTTGCTCGGCGACGGCGGGGAGCGATGATGTCGGTGAAGGTCGTGCCGTCCGCTTCGCGAACCTCTACCCTCGCCGGTGTCGTCCGGTCGTTCGTGGCGTGGTCGATGATCTGCCCGAACGAGGATCGTCGCCACGGCGGCGCGAAAGGGTCGGGGTCCAGCCGTTTCCCGTCGACGGTGACGGTCACGGTGCCGTCCTCGTGCACATCGAGCACGACGAACGGGATGGCGACCGGAACGGGCTCAGGCTCGGGTTTCCTCATGCCGCGAGGTGAGCCGGAGCCCGACTACGCGAATGGGCCGCGCGGTTCCGGTCAGGATTCGTGAACTTACGGGTTTCCGCCGGTCATGCGGGCGGTGGTGTCGAACGCGGCCAGCTCGGCGGGGTGGAGTTGATGCTGCACCACGAAGGCCCGGTCCTTGATCCGCCAGAGCCCTTGCCCGGTGCCGAGTCCGGGCAGCAGGCGCTGTTCGGTGCCGGTCAGCCCGAGCGCGACGGCGGTAGGGCCGAGCTGATCGGTCTCCTGCCTATAGACGATCCTCGTCTCCGCATTTGCCAGCAGGCTGTTCGCCAGAGCCCGGTTCGCCGACCCTGCGTCGCCGACGTTCTCCAAGTCGGTCAGCTTGTGGAACACGAGCAGATTCGCCAGCCCGTAGTGCCTCGCCAGCCGCCAGTGCGCATCCATCCTGCGCAAGAGCGCCGGATGGGACATCAGCCTCCATGCCTCGTCGTAGACGACCCACCTGCGGCCCCGTAGGGATCGAGCAGAGCGGCTTCCATCCATGCCGACGAGCAGGTCATGAACACCGAAATCAGCGTGCTGTTCTCCGTGACGCGCGACAGGTCGAGACTGACCATCGGCAACGACGGATCGAACCTGACGGTGCTCGGCCCGTCGAACAGACCGGCCAGATCCCCGGCTACCAGGCGGTGCAGCGCGTGGCCGACCTGGCGGCCGTCCTCGGTGAGCCGGCCGTCCGGGTCGTCGGCAGGATCGGGGCGCAGCAGCCGCTCGACGACCATCGGCAGGATCGGCACGTCCGCATCGCGCACCGTCCCGGCCAGGGCGGTGTCGATCGCGGTGTGCTCCAATGGCGCCAGCCGCCGATCCAGCACCGTCTCCGTCAAGGCTCCGAGTAGATCGCGGCGTCGCGCGGCGAGGGTGGTGGCCCACTCCTGGTCGGACAGGCCGCCGGGCCGGTAGCCCTCATCGGGTGGGTTGAGCCTGTTGCCCATCCCGTGCCCGAGGATGATCGCTTTCCCGCCGACTGCCTCGGCGACGCCCGAGTGCTCGCCTTTCGGGTCGCCTGGGACGTAGACCCTGTATCCGAAGGGAAGGCTGCGGGTGTAGAGGCTCTTGGCGAGCGAGGACTTCCCGGAGCCGACAATGCCGGCGAGGATGAGGTTCGGGGCGGTGATGATGCCCCGCTGATAGAGCACCCACGGGTCATAGACGAACGACGAGCCCGAGTAGAGGTCCTGGCCGATGAACATTCCGGCCGACCCCAGCCCGGCTTCGGCGAGAAGGGGATACTGCCCGGCAAGCACCGCGCTGGTGTCCTGATGCCGGGGCAACCGGAACCGGCCCGGCGAGCGGAGCATCGCCGGACCCGTCTCACCCGCAGACGGCAGGTAGATCGTGGCGCGACGCTCGGCACGCTCGGCCTCAGCCTTCGCATGCGACGCTTCCTTCTCCACCCGGCGCTGCTCGGCGATCAGGCGCGCAGCGGCCTCATTCCGTGCCTTCCGTAGCCGGCGCCGTTCCGAGGCGGGAGCGACGAGGACGGCGGTGTGCAGCTTCTCGTCCCGGCTCACAGTGACGGCCCCTGCGTCGGGCGCGCCGCGCCGTGCTCGGAACGCTCGAACCAGTTCTGATGCGGCGTTGTCTGCGCTCGCGGCCGCCGCTGGTTGGCGAGCTGTTCGCCCTCGGCCAGCAGGGTCAGCGCGTCGGCGTTCTGACGTGCGGCCTCGGCGATCCACTCGGGGAACAGACGCTCGTGCTTGGGAATGCTGCCGGGGTTGTCCATGGCGTACTGGCGGGCATCGCCCGCCGTGCTGAGGAACGTGGCGAGGTCTCGCATCAGCCGCTCCGGGGCGACCTGGGCACCGGCTCCGGTGAACAGGTCCCGGCCTCCGAGCACTTGCCCGGTCGTGGTGTTCTCGATTCGGTAGGCGTGCCTCTGGTGCTCACCCACCGGGGAGTCGGGCCAAACCGTCAAGATGAGCGTGCCTGCTTGCGAAGTCTTGGACGGGGCGGGTTCTGTCGTGTTCATGCCGCTAGGTGCTCGTCCGCGACCTCGGCGGCGCAGAGACCTACAGCGAGAGCCCGCGAGCCTGCTTGACCGCGGCGACGCCGGGATGCTCGAACCAGCCGCCCTCACGCACCGCGCTACGCCGCGTCGCGCTCTCGCGTGTGGGTGTCGAGCGTGGCGCCGGGACGTGCGATTCGGCGGGCGGGTCGATGGCGTCTTCGGCGCGGATCATGTGCCGCCGGTAGAGGGAGACGTGCCCGGCGTGCGGGTTGTAGGTCATCGCGTAGTCGCCGGTCTCGGCTTGCCGGTCACCTGCGTAGACAGGTGCGGAGTCGTGGACATCGCCGTTGACCATCGCCGCGTCGGTCGTCTCGGCGCCGTAGTCCCACTGCGACAGGTGGTCGATGCACGCTTTCACCCCTTTGGCGTCGATGAGGTCGAGCACCCGGTCGGCGTCCTCGCCTTGGAGAAAAACGATGCCGGCCCATCGCTCCACGAGGCGATCCTGCGGGTTCCACACGATCCGGCCCGAGTGGGTCATGGCCGCGCTGAGGCGGTCGTCGGCCTGGTCGATGAGCGTGCCGGCCTGGTGCAACTTGTCGGCCGCGGCCAGCGCCTCGGCTGCGCCGCCGCTGTACTCGCGGCACTCGTCCGTGACGTGATGCTGGTGGTTCAGGTGTGCGGCGGCGAGCTGGTCGAGCACCTGCCGCAACGATCGCAACCCGCCCAGCAGGTCTCCGATCACAGCGTACGTGTCGGCCGGGCTCTCGAAGGTGCGGGTGGCGTGCGCGAGCCCGCGCAACGCCTCGTAAGCTTCGCCGGCATCACGGGCCGGATCGGTGAACGTGGGCATCACGGGCCTCCCTCTGCTACTGCGTTGATGCCCGCGAGGTACGCGACGCGGTGTCGTTGTCAGCGACAAGCCCTAGGCTTGTATCTATGCCGTATGTCGCCACTGTGCTGCGCGTGATGATCGCCTCTCCATCAGATGTGCCCGAGGCGCGCGATGCGGTGGAGAACGCCGTGCATGGCTGGAACGACGCGAACGCCAAAAACAAGCGAGTGATCCTCCAGCCTTGGCGCTGGGAGACCTCAGCCGTTCCCGTGATGGGCGCTCACCCGCAGAAGCTCATCAACGCGCAGGGTGTCGATGACTCCGACATCGTGTTCGCGCTGTTCGGCGGACGACTCGGCTCCCCAACGCCTGACGCCATCTCGGGAACGGCTGAGGAGATCGATCGGGCGCTGGAGCTGGGCAAGCCGGTCCATCTGTATTTCTCGACAGGCTCTCTGCCGAACGACATCGATACTGCGCAGCTCGACGCTCTCCGTGCGTTCAAGAAGGACATGCAAGATCGTGGTCTTCTGGGTGAGTTCAACAACCCCGAGCAGCTCAATCATGAGGTCTGGAAAGCCATCGAACATGACATCGTGGCCCTGAAACTGGATTCGACACCGGCCTTGCCGTCGACGCCGAGCGGAGTGGATTTCTTGGTGCAGCCGCATCAAGAGCGCGAGGTTTCGGGGATGAACTCGAAGGGCGCTCCGCGCTATACGACGAAGCGTTGGCTTGACGTCTCGAACACAGGCTCAGCCGACGCCGAGAACGTAACTTTCGAGGCCATTCACGATGGCTACATGATCTTGATGGGACCGAAGGAACCCACGACGATCCACAAAGGCCAGCGCAGACGCCTGCCAGTGCAGTATGCCGCTGGTGGTTCTGACGGTGCCCTACTCCGTATCCGATGGATTGAGGACGACGAGGACAAGGAGCGCGACTTTCACGTCGGGTAGCTCCGTCACACAATCCGGCACAGCGGCAGCGCCGCCGCCGTGAACGCGGCCGCCTGCTGGCCGACGAGCCTCCGGGTTTCGCAGGACGCCTGGATCGCGGCTTGTTCGATCGCCGCGGTCGCCGCTTCCAGCTCGTCGAGCGTGGGCGCGGAGACGCTGACCAGGCCCGAGACGCGCAGCACTCCGTGCCCGGCGGTCAGGTCGGCTTCTTGTTGGAGCACGTCCTGGTATTCGGCGGTCTGCGCGGCGTCCTCGATCTGCCCCATCCGAGCGCGCTGGGCGGCGTCCGAGATGTGTTCGACCTTCTTCTTGCGGATGTCGCGGGCAGCTTGATCGGAGCGCATCGGGGTGTAGATCAGTGACACCGAGCGTTGGATGCCGGTAGACAGCAGCACCGGTGCGAGAAAGCCCGGATAGACCATCGACCGGGGCCATTCCGATACCCAGAGGACGGCGTGCCAGGCGGAGTCGGTCCGCAGGTTGCCCCAGGTCTCGGTGACCGCGACCGGGCCGGCGGCGGCGAGCTCCTGTCCGAGCCGTCCGTGGCGTTCCAGCGTTGCGGCGACGGCCGGGTCGTAGGCCGAGCGCAGGATCACCGCGACCTGGCCGGGGCCGAGCCAGCCGGACGGGGTCAGGTCCGCTGAGCGCAGCGCCGCGGTGAGTGTCGCCATCTCCTGCCGGAGCACCGCGGCGGCGCCACAGATGCCGCCGCCGGCGGTTCTGATCTGCCGGGCGGCCGCCTTCATGCCAAGGGAGAGGCTGATCGTAGTGGCGTGTCGTTCCCCGGCGGGGCCGGCGCGTTCGAGCAGTTCGGCGTAGGTCTGGGAGGCCCAGGTGTCGTCGGTGGTGCCGTGCTCGGCCCACCACTCGGCCAGTCCGCTGCCGGAGTCGGGCAGGGTGCGTTCGAGCACTTGCAGGGTCGCGATCCGACCCGAGCGGCACACCGTGGCGAGCACACGCCCCCATGAGGTGACCCGGCGCTCCTGCTCGCCGGGGTCGAGCAGCACGAACGCTGGATGCGTGACCTCACAGATCACCGTGAGAGTGCTCTGGTGGGAGTCGTGGATCATGCACGCGCCGGTCTCAGGGTCCAGGTGCTCCCTGAGCCGGGCCATGTCGCCGGGCAATGCCAGGTTCCCGGCCGGTCGTGGCTTGACGACCCTTCGCCGGTAGAGCAGTTGCCCGCCGGTCGTGCGCCACAGCCACCAGAGCGCGACCGGGAGCCATTCGACCATCGGCCTCCCGGCGATGGGCACCCAGGTCAGGACCGCCGCGAGCAGCCACACCGGGGCGGTGTAGGCCAGCAGCATCCCGGCGCCGCCGTAGAACGCGGGCAGCAGCGTCAGCCCGCCAATGCCGAGGGTGATGAGCTGCGCGACCGAGAGCCCCAGCAGCACACCCCGGCGAGCGAGGCGGCTGAACTTCATCGGCGTCAGCTCGCTACCGGGCACATTCTGTTCCGTCGGCATGGCCGGTCACTCCTTGCCATTCTGCGGTGGGTCAGACTTGGGAGGTGCAGGGGTCCGCGGCTGCGGTGCGGAGGGCGGCGGGGGCGTCTTCGAGGGTGCGGTGTCACCACCGCCCTGGCCCTCGGCGCCGCTCGCGGCGGTCTCCGCTTGGCCCGCGATGGCCTGGCCAGCCTTCGGCCCGGCCTCAGCAGCGCCCTTGGCGACCTGTGCTCCGACGACGACCGCTGCGGCCGGTCCCGCGGCAGCACTTGCTCCCGCCCCGGCGACGCCCCCGGTACCTGCGCCTGCCCCCCGGCACTAGCACCGCCGCCTGCGGCCGCCGCGGGAGCCTTGGGCGGGGGTGCTGCTCCCGACCCGCCGGAACCGCCGTCCTTCGGGTCATCAAGTACCTTCTTGGGGTCGCCGCCGCCCTGCGGCTTTGACGGGATCGGAATCGGCCGGTTGAGCGCGTTCTTGGCCTCCTGCTCGGTGCCCATCTGCTGGTATCGGTCGAACCCGATGAACGACACGAAGCGGTAGACCATGTACGGAGCGAAGGCCGCGATGCCCAGGAGGACGATGCCGGCGATCGGCTCGGTGACTGCGGCGATGTCCACCTCGATCGGGGTCGCGATCTGCGTGATTGCCAGCAGGAAGATGACGACGAGGACGAGCTTGGACACGATGAGCGCGATCACGAACGCCGCCCATTTCCCGATCCACCCTTTCGTGGCGTCCCAGGACGCGCCGGCGAACGCGATTGGTGCCAGCACCACGCCGACCAGCAGCAGCGCCTTGCGGATCAGCAGGCTGAACCAGACGATCGCGACGGCGGCGATCATCAGCCCAGCCAGGAAGATTGTGACGATCGCGCCGACGCCGGGCGCGGCGATGTTGATGCCGCTCAGGCCGGCGGCGAGCAGGATGATCTTGTCGCCCATCTTGCCGGTGGTCTCACCGGACGCCTGGATGATGCCAATGCAGAGCTGGTCCACGATTTCTAGCGCGAGCGCGGTGAGCGTGATGACGACGAACGCACCGAGCACCGATTTTGCCGCGCCGAGCGCGGCGCGGGACAGCGCGGTCGGGTCTCGGCGGATCAGCCCGGTGATGAGTTGCAGGCAGAAGAAGATGAGGTCGAGGAAGACCCCGATGCCGAAGATCAGGTTGTAGACGCTGGTGAACCCGTCCGTTTGGACATCGACCAGCGTGGTCGTGTCGAACACAGCCCACATCGCCTCGATCAGCCAGCCGGCCGCGCCGCCCATCGCCTGGGCGAGCCAGTCGAACGGGGCCGCCACGACCGTCGCGGCGGCCTCGCCGGCCACGTTGCAGACGGTCGAAATCACGGGAACATCGCAGATACCCATCACGAATCTCCCGCTGTGACCGGCAGCCCTATACGGCCTGGCCGACGTTCCAGAAGAAGTTCACGAGCGTCACCGCCGCGCCGCAGATCACCGCGGCACCGCAGGAGATGAGGACGCCCAGCTTGCCCCTGCTCGCGAGGTGCGGATTTGAACTGTTGGCACCGTAGGCCCACACGATCGCCGACACGATTAGGGCCAGTACGGAGAGGATGAGGCCGACCGTCATCACGGCACCGACGATGGTGCGGAGCTGTTCAATGCCGGGCAGGCCGGAACTGTTGGGGTCAATGTCAATCACGGCGGTTACTCCCTCGCTGGGCGGATGGCTTGTGGCGGCGAGGTGGGCCGTAGAGCGACTGGACACCCGGCCGGCGCGTCAGGGCATGAGAAAGGCCCACCGGCGGGCGGGCCTTCACTCGGCGAGAGTCAGAGCTGGTTGCCGAGGGCGATGAGCCAGTTCACCCACGCGACCCCTGCGCCGGGGAGCGCGGCGGCACCGGCGCCCACCAGCACCCCGACACTGCCCTTGGAGGCAAGAGAGTGATTGCCGTGGGAGGCGCCTAGCGCCCAGCAGATCACCGAGACGATGACCATGAGCACCGCGACGATCAGCACGATCGTCAGCAGGGCACCGATGACCTGTTTCAGATCACCGATGCCGCCGAGTCCGTCGAAGTCAGGGAAAACGTCCATCATGCGCCCACGGATGGAGTCTGATGTTGGCGCTCGACCACCGGTGTGAGCCGACTGTTCATGTCCCTCAGGTGTGCCGTGCGGTTCAGCACAAGACGTGCCGCCCTCACGCGATGAGTCGGGCTTCGGTGGCAGAGCGGGCCGACAACGCAGTGTGAGCGACTTACCGGGCGCGCATGGGCCAGGTCAGGTCCCGGGCGCGGCTGGCCGGATGAGTGCGCCGAGTGCGGCGATCGCGGCCGCTGCCATGAAGGCGATGAGTGGCTCGGTGTTCTCGGAGAGGATTCCGATGACCGGGGCGCCGGCGGCCTGGCCGAGCGCGATGATGAGGAACGCGGATCCGACTCCGGCTGCGGGGGCTTGGTGGTAGACCTTGGTTCCCCAGATCAGAAGTAGTCCGGTCAAGGCGATGTAGGCGGCTCCGAAGGCTGCCGAGGCTGGCCACGCGACTGCCGGGATGCCGGGATATGCGGCGAGCAGAGCTGTTGCTGTCGCCATGATGAGCATCGTCGCGGTCCAGCTTGCTCTGATGCCGAGGCGGCTGAGGTCTCCGGCTGCCGCGCCGAGTACTACGAAAACCCCAAGGACGATCCACGCGATGGACGAGGCGGACTCACTCATTCCGCCGGCGGTGATGAGCACATCGCGACCGAACGTCCATATGGCGGAGCTGCCTGCTCCCATCAGCGCGGCCGCGGTGACCAGCCGGCCGCTGCCGGGCGGCAGTAGCGGGCGGGGGAACACAGCGTCGGGGCGGCCCGTGCGGAAGCGGTTCGTCGGTCCGGATGGCACCGCACAGGCAGCCCAGATGGTGACCAGGGCGCAGATGACAGCGAACACGATCCACGCGGTTCGCCAGTGTTCATGGGTGATGAGCGCGATCGGGCCGACAATGGCGACGCCGACGCCGGTACCGGCGTTGATCACCGTTTGCGTGCGGTCACGGATCTGCGCCCGCACGGTGTGAGCGACAACGTGGGCCAGGGGCGGCGAGGCGATGCCGGTGCTCTATCCGGCGATGAGCACACCGATCATGAGAACTCCGGCATTGGGCGCCGCGGCGACGACAAGCACCCCGACGGTGGCGATGACCCCGGCTGCAGCGGCGACCGCACGTCCGCCGAACCGCGGAGTGAGGACCGTGGCGACGACGATCGCGAGACAGTAGATGACGTAGGAGCCGGAGCCGATCGCCCCGGCCGCGCCCGCACCCAGGTCGAACTCCGCACGGAAGGCCGGCACAAACAGTCCATAAGCGAAGCGAGCCAGTCCGTAGCAGACCGCGATCAAGGCCAGGCCCGCGCACGTCAGCTGCAACGTCCGGCCTTGACTGAGCGGGTTGGTCTCGTTCTGTTGTGCCTGCGCATCCTGCTGGGGCATCGATTCTCCCATCTCACAGATCTGTGAACCTCTATTCACCGTACGTATACTGATGTGTGAAGTCAATGTCGTCAGGAGTTCCCATGAAGGCCGAGGACATCCCCTCAGAAGCGCTGAGCCCACCGCCGCTGACTGCGGGCGCACGGCGCATCGTGGACGCGGCTTCCGAGTTGTTCTACCGGTATGGAATCCATGCCGTCGGCGTCGACACGATCGCGGCGAAGTCCGGCGTCACCAAGCGCACCCTGTACGACCGATTCGGATCCAAGGACCAGCTCATCGCTGTCTACCTCCAGCTCCGGCATCACCGCTGGTGGGAGCGGATGGAGCGTCGTGTGGAGCAGCAGCCGGAGTCTGCGGTTCTCGCGTTCTTCGATTCCTACTTCGAGGACGCGGAGGCGTCCGACCGCGGATGCGCCTTCATCAATGCCGCCGCGGAACTGTCTGCCAATCACCCTGCCCGCCGGGTGGTCCGTGCCCACAAGAGAGCCGTACTCGACCGACTGGCCGAGCTGCTGACGACCGAGACCGGGTCGCGCGAGGAAGCGATAGCAATCGCCGAGGAGATCTACCTGCTACTCGAGGGTGCGATCACACACCACGGGATCGACGACGACACCCGACTCGTCACACGAGCACGCGAGATCACTGCACGCCTGATCCACGACCACGCTCCGCATAGGAGCGCTCACGCATAACACCGCGCCATCGCTCGAACAGTCGCGAAGCAGCAGCTACGTCAGTCATGAAAGCGGGGAACGTCAACGGCGTCTTGTGGAGACCGTAGGCCTCACGCTGTGACCGTGATGTGCAAGTGGTCGTAGTGGCCGCCGGTCACGTTGTTGGGGTCGTGCATCCCGCCGCCGTTGTAGGGTCGCCAGCCTTCGGCGTCGCGGGCGAGGGACCAGATCGTGCCCTGCCAGATGAGGTACTTGATGCCGAAGGACTCGGCGTGGTTCTTGATCCAGCTCGCGAGCCGCCATCCGTTCTCGAGTTGCGCGGGCGTCGGACGCGTACCGATCCGGTTTACGAAGGTGATGTCGCACGCCCTGCCCAGCGGATGCTCCGACCTCGTGCCGGGCCGAGGTGAGTAACAGGCCCAGGAGGTGTCGGGGAACGCGGCACGGGCCTGGGCCATGACGTGTGCCATCCGCGCGGTGATCCGCCCGTCGCTGGTGGGGTCATCGACCATCTGATTGGGGTCGCCGCCCAGCGGGGCGGGATCGCCCGGCGTGCCGCCGGTCGCGTCGCATCCGTCCGGGCTGCCCAAGCTGGCTTCGGGCAGGTCTGCGGCGTTGTGGTCGTTGAGCCACTTCGCCGCGTCAACTGCGTCGCCGTTGGTGCCGCCCGGCCTGACCTCGAAGTGCAGATGCGGTCCGGTGGAGTTGCCTGAGCTGCCGACGTCGCCGATGTGCTGGCCTGCGACTACTCGGTCGCCGGGTGAGGCGTGGATGCCGTGCTCCCACATATGGGCGTAGGCGGTCGCCACGGTTGCGCCGTCGATCTGGTGCTCGATGACGATCAGGCCGCCGTACCCGCCGCTGAACTCGGCCACGGTCACGGTGCCGTCTGCCGCTGCCAGGATCGGCGTGCCGTCCGGTGCGGCGAAGTCGGTGCCGGTGTGGAATGAGGGCTCGCCGGTGATCGGGTGGATGCGTGGCCCGAACTCGCTCGTGAGCACCCACGTCCCGTCGGGGAGCGGGAACACCACGCGAGCGGACTGAGCTACTGGCCCCGCAGCGACTACGACGTTCGCCGGTCCGCCCTCGCCGGCGCCGCCGGTGAGGGCGTCGAGGACGGCTTCTGCGACCGGCTCATAGTTGCGGTAGCGGTCAGGATAGGCGGATATTTCAACGGCTTGGGCAGCCTCGCCGGGGTCCATCTGCTCCCAGCCCGGTATGTCAAGCAACCCGCGCGGCGAGGGGAAGTTCGGTCCGTCCGGCCCGCCGAAGAATGCCCGCGCCTGGTACTGCGGGTCCATCAGCTCCGCGACGGTGCCCCAGCCCGACTGCGGCCGCATCTGGAACAGCCCCAGGCTGTCGTGATCTGACCCGTTGCCGTCGTTAGGGTACGAAGCGCTCTCGGGATAGGCGCCGGTGTTTGCCAGCATCCGCAGGGTGCTCTCGGTGAGCGCGGCCATCAGTGCGATCTTGACTCCGGGCCGGCCGACGCCCTCGATCCCGCCGCCGATGGCGATGATCGTGGCCGCGTGCGTGAGCTGGGTCTTGTTCAGCGTGAACGTCGTGCCGTCGGCGGTCGTGACCGTGAGCGAGTCCGGGACGTTCCCGACCGTGATGCTGCCTCCGGGGACGGCGCAGTTCGCGGCAGCTGGGTTCATCAGGACGCCGATGGCTAGCAGGATGCTGGCCGGTCCGAACAGCACGAACGCGAGCCCGAGAATGAGGAGCTTCTTGACCACGACGATCCCTCCGGGCTATCGGAGAGGGTTGTCGAGCTGCGAGAGGCGCAGCACATGACACAGGCCGGCGCGGAACTGCGGTGCTGGCGGAGGGCAGGCCAGGAACACAGTGAAGCCCACCGAGTGCTCCGAAGTCACCGGCTCGCCGTTCCAGACACCCTCGCGGTGACGAGTGCCCTCGATCGTGACCGCGGTGGCACCGGACGGAAGCTGGCCGGGCTGCGCCTGCTCGACCGCCTGATCCCACGCCTCCGGCACGAAAGAGTTGTCGATCGTGAGGTGCTGGATGGTGGCGTACTTGCGCAGCTCGATCCACGCCTCACGCGTGGGCAGGTAGCCGCCGATGTCGGAGACGAGGCCGGCCTGCTCGTGACCGGACGGGTCCCCGACCTCCAGGATCGCCGCGGTATAGTCCAGCGGCATCAGCGCGGAGCCGGTATCCCAGGAGAACAGCACCGTCGCGACGTTGCGGGCGAACTCATCCGGGTCGTGCGAGGGAAGCACCCGCGGCGGCCGCTGACTGCTGGGCTCGGACTCTCCCGGAGCGCTGAGGCTCGGAGCCGGACCAGACACGCGATCGGTGGGCTGTTGTGGGCCGGTGACAAACCCGTAGACGCCGACGCTGATCAGGAGCAGCAGCACTCGACCTTGCCGAGGCCGAGGCTGCCGACAGCGTCGCGAGTCTGAATCGTCTGCTCTCGGACGAAGACGAAGCGTCCGCTGAACTCCAGGCGACCACACTCACCAGTGAGCTTCCGGACATCAATCCGGAGTTGCAGGGTCGTTGGCGTGGTGCCCTATTCTCGCTGAACCCGAGCAACGCTGACGCGGCTCGGCACTTCTGCACCAGCGCTCGTGAGATGCTTACCTCGATCCTGGATGCTGAGGCGCCCGATGCTGCGGTGATCGCCGCAGACACAAACTACGTCAAGACGCCGAACGGCGGCGTCTCGCGCCGAGCGAAGATCCACTACTGCCTCGACCGCAGCGGAAACGCGCTCACCGAGATGGTCGAGTTCGTTGACGCTGACATCGACGGCGTCATTGCCCTGTTTGACGACTTCAACCATGGAACTCACGGCGCGCCGGGCCGCTTCGCGATGACTGAGCTCGTCGTGCTCAAGGAGCGCGTCGAGAAGGCGGTCAAGTTCATCCACCGCCTTGTCCGGACATAGGCGGTAGCCAGTGAGAGTCCTCAATCGCATCCTCGGCCGCGGCGCGCAAGAGCGGGGAACCTACGCTCTTCCTCCGTGGCTATCTACGGAAGTAGTTCTTGCTCGTACGCCCAGGTGAACAGGCTTTCACCGGATTCGATCGGTAGGTACATTCCTGTGGCGAGCAAATCGTCAACAATCTTTGAGACGAGACTCCGGTCGCGGCCGAGGACGGTCTTGTACGCTTCGACGACGATCCAAAGAGTGTCGATACTTTGGACCTCGCGAGCGTCGGCTTGTGCGACGGCCTCGCGCTCATCCAGGACCGCAATGAGGCTACGGTGTTGCGCGCAAGCTATGACTGCGCACTCGCCGAGGTGCTCGTACGGCCCGCCGCCGAGATCGGCCTTTACCAGGAGCTTTGTCCATTCTTCGTCTTCGGTGAGCACGGCCAACTCGGCCCAGGCGACAGCGGCGACTGCGTGAATGTCTGAATAGCCCGTGCGACCGTTCTCGATTTCCGTGTTTACATCAGTTGGGACGAGGATGACACCGCCAGGCGCGAGCTCTTCGAGAAGATCGCTGTGGCCAGCCCGGCATAGGTGAGTGTATGCGCTGGTGTCGATCACCCACTGGGGATGATCAGTCATCGTGACCTACGAATGACCGATGGAGATCCTCCATTGAGACATTGCGTTTAGGAAGTTGATCTGCCGCAAGCGTCCCGCGCAATAGTTCTAGAGAGCGCGCACTCGTGAGTCGTCCAGCTGCGTATTGGTTGAGTATCGCAGTTGTGAACGATGGGGATAGATATGGAGCGCTGAACTCATCAATCCAGGTAAGGCCCAGCCTGAGATAGTCTCCATAGCTTGGCTCGTTCTCGCTGAGGGAACGATGCTGTCCATAAGCAATCAACTCAAGGTTTCGTAGCTGACTGATGGTCGCTGACCAACTCAGTCGGAACATGGCCCCGACCGCTAACGCTCGATCACGAGGCGCCCATGAGTGATGTTCGTCCCAGACGCGCATTACGCCCGCTCGGGGAGCAAGAAAGTGAATCGCAAAGGAGTTGATCATGCGTTCGCTACTGATCGACGCCTCTGAGTCGTATGCATCGCCGAAGAGCCAGTGTCCGAGTTCGTGTGCCAGCGTCATGCGTCGTCGTCCAGCTGGCACATCGCCATTTAGTACGGTGGCACCCACTGTGCCCGCATCGCCTTCGACTTCGACACAGCCCCCGTCGGCACCTTGCTCCCCGAGGGACGCCGAGAACGTATACATACCCAAGGCTTCGCAAGTTTGGCCGAGATCGGCGATCGGCCCGGAGCCAAGCGACGCTTGTGCCCGAATCGAGGCGGCAGTGCTCTCTGCCTCGGCATGGTCCCGGGGAGCGCGGCGGACGACCCTCTCTGGCGCCGGCAACAGACCGCGTCCCACGAGACCTCGAACGTCTGAAGAAAACTGCTCAAGCTCCACGTCTAGCTGCCGCGTGGTCGCATGGGCATGTGTGGTGTCGCTTCGGCGGCTGACAACTGCGGGAACTGGCTCCGCGACGAAGTAGGAAAGAGGGCGGCCGAGGACTGCAGCGATCTGCACTAGCTCGGGGACGTTCAGTTTCCGATCGCCCTTCTCAAGACGGGAGATCGCTGAGCGGTCCAACTCGACGGCCCGGCCCAGCCCATCCTGAGTCATTCCTGCGTCCTCGCGAGCTTGTGCAACCCGTCGTCCGAGCGATGCCGTGTCCATGTGTGTGATTATCGCACATGCCGCTGGCACGGTCCCTAAACGGTTCAGCATTCGAGCAGCGGCTGGACCTGCCCTGCCGATGCAGCCTTGCTCGGTGACCTCAGGGTCCCAGCAGTAGGGACTGCGGGGGACCAGAAGGGGACCAGAATCATGCAAACCAAGCATCTCGTGACGTGCTCTGCATGATCCGAACCCCGGAATCACGCGGATCTCAGCCTCGGCGAAGCCATCCTGACGCCTGGGGGTCAAGGGGTCGCAGGTTCAAATCCTGTCAGCCCGACAGACCAGCGGGAGGGATCGCATCGTGCGATCCCTCCCGCTTTTTCGTGCTCGTTTCGCAGGACGCGGTGAGAGTTGCTCGCTGCGGGACGCGAGATCCACGCCGCGGCTTTCGGCGAGCGCCTGCAGCTTCTCCATGTCGTCGGTCTGGATGCACACGGTCGCCCGCAGACCGGAATCCTCGCGACGCAGGAGGTAGGAGGGGTTGCTGTCCGTGAGGGTGTCCCCGTTCGCGTCGAGGAACGTCCAGCGGACAGCGACGAGGACGAGGAGGTCACTGAAAGGGCGCTCGTCGACGATCTCGTACCCCAGCGATGCGAGACCGAGCTGTTTGTAGACCGGATAGGACTGCTCGACCCTGACACCATCGCGTCCCGGGAGTCGAGGACGCCGGAGAACCGATCGTCCACGATCGTGCCCGGTGTCGCCCACAGGTCCGCTGAGGCCCCGGCGTCGAAATTCGTGAGCGCCGCCGCGTAGCGACCGAAGTAGTCGTCGCTGTCCTGGCTGCTGATGGTCATGTTTCGACGATCCGTGCGCTGACGACCGGGCGTCGCGTCGAAAGGCGGCTCACTGGAAGGCGGAATCCTTCATGCCTGCAAGGTAGCTCGCCTGGCCGACGTGCTGCAGCGCGTCCTCGCTGACGCTCACCAGGCGGGCGCCGCGGGTGACCGGCGGATCCCAGTTCTCGTCGACGACGTCGTCGAGGTCCGCGTCCGTCAGGGTGTCGAGGTAGGCCACGTGCGCCGCCGTCACGGCCTCGAGGTGATCGACCAGGGCGTTCGCGTCGTTCACCACGAGGGCTCGCGTCTGCTCGGGGGAGTCGCCGTACCCCATCGCGTCCTCACCGCGATCGACTCCGAGTTTCTCCGCCCAGCCCCCTCGCGTCCACTCCTGTTGTTCGCCCGAGAGCTGCGCGACCTGCACGTCGATCTCTCGAGCTGCATGCCACAACAGCCACGCGATCGAGTTGTCGTGCCCCGGGTGAGCGTTGAGTCGCTCGGCCGGAACGTCCCGCAGGGAACCCGCCACCTCCGCGGCTCGTCCCGCCAGATCCTTGAGTACCTCGATGCCGTTCATGCTTCGAGCCTAACGCTCGGCCGGCACCGTGCCCAGAGCGAATTCAGCCTGCGGCGCATCGAATCTCTATAAGGTGCCGGAGAAGGTTGAGCAGCAGAACCGGGTGAGGAGGCACACATGAACGCGGCCATCGTGCCCTGGTATCGCGAGGTCAGCCCGACGCAGTGGAAGTCCTTCTGGGCCGCGTGGCTCGGGTACCTGCTCGACGGTTTCGACTTCGTCATCATCACGCTCGTCCTCACCGAGGTGGCCGACGACTTCGACCTCAACGGCGTCCAGGCCGCCACCCTCATCAGCGCGGCGTTCGTCTCCCGCTGGTTCGGAGGTCTCGTGCTCGGCGCCATCGCCGACACCCTCGGACGCCGTGACGCCATGGTGCTCGCCATCGTCACGTTCTCCCTCGGTTCACTGTTGTGTGCCGTCTCCACCGGCTACGTCATGATGTTCGCCGCACGCCTTCTCATCGGCTTCGGCATGGCGGGGGAGTATTCCGCGAGCGCCACCTACGTCATCGAGTCGTGGCCGCAGCACCTGCGTAACAAGGCCAGCGCCTTCCTCATCAGCGGCTTTTCCATCGGTGGAGTGCTGGTCGCTCAGGTCTACCGCTTCGTCGTGCCCGCGTGGGGCTGGCGAGCGCTGTTCGCCATCGGTCTCGTGCCGATCGTGCTCGCCCTCTGGCTGCGCCGTGGTCTGCCCGAACCGGAGGACTTCCGTCGGGCGAAGGACTCCGGTCGGGTGGACGCAACGCCCGACATGTTCACGACGCTGTACCGCGGCCCGCACCGCATTCTCAACGTCCTCCTCACCCTGGCGACGTTCGCGATTCTCCTCGCCATCTTCGGCGGTTACGTCCACGGCGCAGCGATCATCACCCCAATGTCCGTCTTCATCACGGCAGTCTTCGTCTGGTTCCTCGTGCAGTTCGAGCCTCTGCGCTGGCCCACCGCCGTTGCCGTGACGGTCGTGGTCTTCACCGTGTTCTTCTTCGCCTGGCCCGTCACGGCCCTGCTGCCGACCTACCTCAAGACCGACCTCGGTCTCTCGCCCGGAGAAGTCAGCGACATCCTCTTCTGGAGCGGATTCGGTACGGCTTTCGGTGCGATCCTGGCCGGTTTCACCGGAGACCGTTTCGGCACCACCCGTGCCTACTGGGGCAGCCTGCTCATTTCCCTACCCTTGCTGTGGCCGATCTTCACGCTGACCTCGGACCACGCGCTCCTCATCGGGTTCCTGCTGTTCGTCCAGCAGTGCTTCGGCGCCGGCGTCGGCGGCCTCGTGCCCAAGTGGATGGTGAGCTGGTTCTCCATCGAGAAGCGCGCTGCAGCGCTCGGCTTCACCTACAACGTCGGCGCGCTCGGTGGAGCCGTGTCGCCCGTCGTCGGAGCCGCGCTCGCGGAGACGATGTCGCTCGGTCGAGCGATCATCGTGCTCTCCGCGTCGTTCACGGGCATCGTCATCCTGCTCGTCGCCATGAAGTTCCCGCTGCGGCTCCAGCAACTGCTCAAGCCCTCGGCGGTCCGCGCGGACGACGGCGACGACACCATCCGCCGGATCGAACCCCAGGCGGGCTGAACCGGCAGCGTCAGGCCGCGCGCTTGAACGTCACCGGGAAGCCGTTGCCGCTCGCCGACCACGCGCCCGGCGATGCGAGCAGGTTGCCGTTGAACATCGAGATGCGCGTGTTGGCCATCTTCTTCGGCACCCGCGTGCCCGAGGCATCGGTGACGCTGAGCTGACGGAACGAGACCGTGCCCGTGTTCGCGAGGGCGAGCGGGCGTCCGTCGGCGCGGCTCGGGCGTTCGAGCACGAACTCGGCAACGCCCTTCGGCGTGCTCGTGGCGCGGGAGGCCACGACACAGCGCTGGAGGCGCTCGTTGCACAGCGTGAAGTAGGCACGGCTGTCCCGCGCCGACCAGCGCACCGCGACCCGGACAGGGTCACCGGGAGAGACGGGCAGATTCGTGATGCGTTCCTGCGAGCGCTGAGGGAACGTCTCGACCCACAGGTAGTAGTCGTTCTTCCACTTCGAGCACTTGCCCGCCCTGAGGGCGACACACTTCGAGTCGTGCTCCGTTCCGGCCTGAATGAGCTGGCCCTGTGCACGGTTTCCGCCGCCGAGGCCCACCCACATGTTCGAGTAGCCGTCACGTCCGGGCCACGACGCCTTCGGTACCGTCCACGAACCCCGGGCCTGCGTCGGGTTCTTCGCCGCAACCTGGTAGCCGGCCCAGTTCTCGTACAGGGCGTTCGACGCGGCCCGCAGGCCGGTGGCGGTCGTCGTCGCGGCGCTCGCGGGGGCAGAAGCCTCAGCGGGTGATTGCGCGGACGCCGGCGCCGTCAGGGAGGCGGCGGCCACGCTCAGGCAGGCGAGCGCGGTGAACAGGGTGTTGCGTGCGGCGGACATGAGCTCCTCGGGGTCGGTGCAGTACGGCTCCATGTTAGGGGCCGCGGGCTCGACGGTAGGTGCGCGCCGCGCGGGGCCATCGCCTAGTCTTGGCCTGTGACGACCGCTGAACCGGAGCTTTCGAGCCGCATCTGGACGGTGCCGAACGTGCTGTCCTTCCTGCGGCTCGTCGGTGTTCCGGCGTTCGTCTGGCTGATCCTTTCGGAGTGGGACAAGACGGCCCTCGTCGTCCTCATGGTGGCGGGGTTCACCGATTACCTCGATGGCAAGATCGCCCGCAAGTTCGACATGCAGTCGCGTCTCGGAGCCATCCTCGACCCGATGGCTGACCGGCTCTACATCGTCGCGACGATCGTCTGCCTCGCGATGCGTGGAATCCTGCCGATGTGGGTGGTGCTCGCCCTGGTTCTGCGCGAAGTCTTCATCCTCACGATGGCGCCCACCGTCCGCCGGCACAACCTGCCGCTGCCGCCGGTGCACTTCATCGGCAAGGCGGCCACCTTCAACCTTCTGTACGCCTTCCCCCTTCTCCTGCTCGCCGAGATCGAGGGCGCTGCCGGTGACCTGGCGCGCCCGGCCGCCTGGGCCTTCGTCCTGTGGGGCGTGTGCCTGTACTGGCTCGCCGGCCTGCTGTACGCCGTCCAGGTGCGCGAGATGCTGAAGGCCGTTCGCGCGCGGGCGGTGTGATGGCACCGCACCGACTCATCCGACGCAAGCCGCGCTCGCCGGGAACGACGCGCGAGGTACGTGTCCAGGACCCGGCCGCGAGCATGGCGCTCATCTTCGACGCCATGAAGCGGCCGATCGACCCCCTCTACGAAGACGTGGCCCGCAAGCGCGAGGCAATGGGTGAGGGGCTGGTTCGTCGTCCGGGCCGTTCGCCGCTGCTCGTCGTGATGGTCATCGCCCTCGGCTTCCTTCTCGGCGCGGCGGCCCATGCCCTGCGAGTGCCGGATTCGGTGCAAGCCGATCGTCACGCGCAACTCGTGGAACAGGTCGAGGCGAAACAGAAGGCGAACGACGACTCCGCCGCCGAGGTGGAGGCACTACGCACGGAACTGGACTCGAACCGTTCGTCAGCGTTGACCCGCCAGGAGCGCTCGAACCTGAGCGCCGACCTCACGGCCGGTGAGCGCACCGCTGGAGCGGCCGCCGTCAGCGGGCCCGGGCTCACCGTCGTCATCGAGAACCCCGAGGACGCCGAGCCCGACGCAGCCGACAGCGATCCGCGCACCGGTGAGGACGAGAACGCTCTCACCTCGAGCGATCTGCAGCACGTCATCAACGGTCTGTGGTCCTCGGGGGCGACCGCCGTCAGCGTCAACGGTCAGCGCATCACATCACTCAGCGCGGTGCGCTTCGCCGGCTCGGCCATCCTCGTCAACTACCGTCCGCTCGCGACGCCGTACACCGTCACCGCGATCGGTCCGAGCGACATGCAGAACAAGTTCGAGAGCGGGTTCTCGGGGGACTACCTCACGTCGCTGCGGAAGTCGGATTTCACCATCTCCACCTCCCGTGGCAACGTCACGGTGCCTGCGCAAGGAACCATCCGTATCGCCCACGCTCAGCCGGTGCGCTGACTTCGCCCTTCCCCTCGTTAGGAGCTGACGTGATTCCCGCCATCGGCCTCGTGATCGGCCTCGTGCTCGGCCTGTGGCTGCACCCCGACGTTCCGTTGTGGATGCAGCCGTACCTGCCGATCGCCGTCATCGCCGCGCTCGATGCGCTGTTCGGCGGTATCCGTGCAGCCCTCGACGGATTGTTCGACGACAAGGTTTTCGTCGTCTCGTTCCTGTCGAACGTCGTCGTCGCCGCGTTCATCGTGTTCCTCGGCGACCAACTGGGTGTCGGTAACCAGCTGTCCACCGGCGTCGTGGTCGTGCTCGGCCTGCGCATCTTCACCAACGTCGCTTCGATCCGCCGACACGTGTTCAAGGCATGAGCAAGAAGCAGAAGAAGACGCCCGAGGCGCCAGACCTCGACGCACCGACCGAAATCGACCCCGCTGAGGCGTCGTCGGAGCCGGCCGAGGACGCGGCGTTGCCGGGGGAGAAGCACGTTCCTGAGGAAGGCGCCGAGACCTCCCCGTCGATCGCGACCTCGGCTGAGCAGTCCGACGCGACGCCCGATGACGGGCACGAGGCTCCCGCCCAACCCTGGCGACGCTACGCCTTCGGAGGTCCGCGTTCCCTCGCGGGCGGTCTGACGGCGGCGGTGCTCGCCCTGGGCCTCGGCTTCGCTGTCATGACGCAGGTGCAGCAGAACGAGAAGTCCGGCCTCGACAACCTCTCGCAGGCCGACCTCGTGGCGCTCCTGGGCAACGTCAACGACCAGTCCGCGCGCCTGGAGAAGGAATTCGACGACCTCACGACGAGCAAGGAACAGCTCGCTCGCGGCGGAGACCGGGCAGCCGTGGCCGACGCGCAGAAGCGTCTCGACCAACTCGCCATCCTCAACGGAACGGTGCAGGTGAAGGGCCCCGGCATCATCATCGAGGTCGATTCCGCCGGCGGCGACGTCACAGCGGCCAACATCCTCGACGCCGTCCAGGAGCTACGCGACGCCGGCGCCGAGTCCATCGATGTCGGTGGCAACCGCATCGTCGCGTCGTCCTGGTTCACCGACGTGGACGGCCGCCCGAGCGTCGAAGGCCGAAGCCTGCCGGAGAAGTTCACGATCAGCGCCATCGGCGATCCGCACACCATGAGCACCGCGATGGCCATTCCGGGCGGTGTGACCGATACGCTGACACAAGCAGGCGCTCGCGTTAAGGTCTCCGAGGAAACCTCGATGCAGATCACCTCGCTGCACCGAAGAGACTGACCAGACGCCTGCTCACCGACCGACTCGAGGAGAACCATGAGCGAGTTGCAGTACCCGGCCGACCTTCGTTACACCGAAGACCACGAGTGGGTCGCAGACAAGGGCGAGGGCGTCGTTCGCGTCGGCATCACGGCGTACGCCCAGGACGCCCTCGGCGACGTCGTGTACGTCAGCCTCCCGTCCGTCGGTGACTCCGTCACGGCGGGCGAATCCTGCGGCGAGGTCGAGTCGACGAAGTCCGTCAGCGACCTGTACTCGCCGCTCGACGGTGAGGTCGTCGCCGTCAACGACACGCTCGACGCCGAGCCCGGCACGGTCAACTCCGACCCGTACGGCTCCGGCTGGATGTTCGAGATCCGCCCCAGCGATGCCTCTGCGATCGACGGCCTCATGGACGCCGACGCCTACACCGGCTCGCTCGACTGACACGTCCTGTAAGTCTTCTCGTCACCCGGCGGTTCCTCGGTTCCGTCGGGTGACGGTAGTCTGACCACCACATCGAACGGCTCGCCCCGTGCGGACGAGCCGCTCACGACACGGCGCCGCAAGGCGCAGGGGATGGGGTACACCATGGCTGACGAGTACAACGGCTATTCCGGTGATGCCACGACGATCGGCGTGCCCGGCGAAGCTGGTTGGGAGCCGCGTGAGCTGTCGCACGAGGCACCCCGTGTGCTCTCGCCGGCCGACCAGGCGATGGTCGAGGCGCTGCGCCCGAACACCGCGCTGCTCATCGCGCTGAGCGGACCCAACTCCGGTGCGCGATTCCTGCTCGACGCAGACGAGGTCAGCGCTGGGCGTCATCCGAAGAGCGACATCTTCCTCGACGACATCACGGTCTCGCGCCGTCACGCCATCTTCGTTCGCTCCGGCAACGGCTACAGCGTGCAGGACATCGGATCGCTCAACGGCACCTACGTCGACCGCAAGCTCGTCGACAATCTGCCGCTCGTCACCGGCGCCGAGGTGATGATCGGCAAGTACCGACTCACGTACTACGCCGCCGCACACTCCGCACCCGAGCAGAGCTGAGGCGCTTCCGCTCCATGGCACAGCACGGCCTGACGATCAGCGCGGTTCTCAAGACCCTGCGCGAGGAGTTCCCCGACCTGTCGGTCTCGAAGGTTCGTTTCCTCGACGCCCAAGGTCTGGTCTCCCCGAAACGCTCCGACTCCGGGTATCGCCGCTACAGCGACGAGGACGTCGAGCGTCTGCGCTTCGTCCTGCGGGCCCAGCGCGATCGCTTCTGGCCCCTTAAGGTCATCCGTGAGGCGCTCGACGCCTACGACCGTGGCCTCACCCCGCAGGACGCCGACTTCGTCAGCGCCGTTCCCAGCGTTCCGACGCCGACGGCCGACCCCGACGTGCCTGATGTCGAGACGCTCGCCGCGGATGCGAACGAGACACTCTCGCTCACCCGCGAAGAACTTGCTCGTGGGGCCGGCGGCACGGACGCCCTCATCGCCGAGCTCGAAACGTTCGGTCTCGTGCGCCCCGGCGCGGACGGGCACTTCGACGGTGAGGCTCTCGCCGTGGCGACGGCTGCGGCCGCACTCGCCGAGTTCGGTGTTCAGGGCCGTCATCTGCGTCCTTTCCGCCTGGCGGCAGACCGCGAGATCGGTCTTGTCGAGCAGGTTCCACTGCGTGACGAGTCGCAGCGCGCCGTCATCGCTCAGCGCTGCCTCGCGTTGCACGTGGCCCTCGTGAAGGCCGGCCTGCGTCACTGACGTTGCAGGTGTCGCCGGTCGGTGGCACCCGACGTGTTCCGCAGGTCGCTCCCGGTCGCGGCTGCGCGGTAGCGTGGACATGTGAAGCGCGCCGAAGTTTCCGGCATCCGAGTCGAGTTGCCGACGACCAGCCCCGTCCTCCTTCTGCGTATCGAAGGTGGAGTGACGCACGTACCCATCTGGATCGGCTCGCCCGAGGCCTCGATGATCGCGTTGTTCGCCGAGGGTGTTGATTCCCCGCGGCCCCTCACGCACGATCTCGTCCTCGACGTTGCGGGCGCGGCGGGCCGTTCGCTGGAACGTGTCGAGATCACGGCGCTACGCGACGACGTCTACGAAGCAAGCCTCGTCTTCGACGACGGTGGGCGCGTCGATTCCCGCGCCAGCGACGCCGTCGCTCTCGCGATGCGCGCTTCTGTGGACATCTTCGTCGCGGACGCCATCGTGGACGAAGTGGGCGTTCAGGTCGCCGACGAGCAGGAGGAAGAGGTCGAGAAGTTCCGCGAATTCCTTGACCACGTCAGCGCAGAGGACTTTGAAGAACCCGAAGAGTGAAGTGTTGGTTGACCCCCGAATGATTCGAAAGAACTAAGCGTTAAGTGTATCTTTAGTGTTTGTGATCGAGTCGTGATCCGCGAAATTTCGGGAATTTTATTCGGCGTGTCGTGCGCGCTGTCATTGATCGGACCCTGAATCGGCTCTACCTTTGAGGAGTCAAGAGGGCGCGGGTCAACGTGCTCACGCCTTGTTTCTTCCAGGAGGTCGCCGTGGTTTCCACCGGCAAAGCGCCCGAGTCTCACTCCGAGGCTCCCGCGCCGATCGACGCCGATGTCACGCGCGAGGTCGAGATCGACGACGCGATGCTCGGCTATCGCGGCCCGGCTGCCTGCCGCGCTGCCGGTGTGACATACCGCCAGCTCGACTACTGGGCCCGCACCGGCCTGCTCGAACCGTCGGTGCGCAACGTCAGCGGTTCCGGCCACCAGCGCCTGTACTCCTTCCGCGACGTCCTCGTCCTCAAGGTCATCAAGCGCCTGCTCGACGCCGGTGTCTCGCTCCAGCAGATCCGCGTCGCGGTGGCCGCGCTGCGCGACCACGGCGTCAAGGAGCTCGCGGGCATCACGCTCATGTCCGACGGGGCGTCGGTCTACGAGTGCACGAGCGACGACCAGGTCATCGACCTTCTGCGCGGCGGCCAGGGCGTGTTCGGTATCGCACTCGGAAGCGTCTGGGCCGAGGTCGAAGGCACCCTTGCAGAACTCCCCGGTGAGCGTCCCGACGCCACCGAGATCGCCGTGCACCCGGGCGACGAACTGCGCAAGCGCCGCGCCGCGAAGCGCGCCGGCTGAACCGCTTCCACCAGCCTTCTCGTACCCGACACCGCAACGGCGGTGTCGGGTACTGTTGTGCTCGCTGTCGAATCCGGTGGGAGAGACTCCGGCCGCGAGCCGGGGCGCCGAAGGGGCAAGCCTCCCCGCAACCTCTCAGGCGAAGTGGACCATCGGGTGAAGCAACTCTGAAGCGCCGTCGTGCGTGACAGAGGGGGAGCAGCCGACCAGACCGTCGGCCGTCGCCCACCGACACGCGTCAGGGAGTCACCCATGACAAGCGATTCGTTCGCCCCCTTCGTCGCCCGCCACATCGGCCCGGGCGACTCCGACCTCGAGCACATGCTCTCCACGATCGGCGCGAGCGACGTCGCCGACCTCGTGGCCCGCGCCGTTCCTCAAGCCATCGCCCAGAAGGAGCCGCTCGCCCTCGAGGCCGCCGGTTCAGAGGCCGAGGTGCTCGCCGAGTTGCGTGAGAAGGCTTCCCGCAACCGCGTCCTGACGTCGATGATCGGCCTCGGCTACTACGGCACGCACACGCCGGGCGTCATTCGCCGCAACATTCTCGAGAACCCGGCCTGGTACACGGCCTACACGCCCTACCAGCCGGAGATCTCCCAGGGTCGCCTCGAGGCGCTGCTCAACTTCCAGACCGTCGTCACCGACCTCACGGGTCTCACGACCGCCGGTTCGTCGCTGCTCGACGAGGCCACCGCCGTCGCCGAGGCCATGACGCTCATGCGCCGTGCGAGCAAGTCGGCCAAGGACGCCGTGCTCGTCGTCGACGAGCAGGTCATGCCGCAGAGCATCGCCGTGACGCAGACGCGTGCCACGCCGCTCGGCATCGAGGTCGTCGTCGCCGACCTGCGCGACGTCAAGGACGCGGACGCGCTCGTCGAAGCTGCGGGTGGCAAGTCCGTCTTCGGTGTCATCGTGCAGTACCCGAGCGCCGACGGTCAGATCGTCGACTGGAAGGCGCTCACCGAGGCCGCCCACGAGCACGGTGCGCTCGTCACGGCTGCCGCTGACCTGCTCGCCCTGACGCTCATCGCGTCGCCCGGCTCGTGGGGTGCGGACGTCGCAGTGGGTACCTCGCAGCGTTTCGGTGTTCCGATGGGCTTCGGCGGCCCGCACGCCGGTTACATGTCGGTGCGCGCCGGTCTCGAGCGCAACATGCCGGGGCGCCTCGTCGGTGTCTCGCTCGACGCCGACGGCCACCAGGCCTACCGCCTCGCGTTGCAGACGCGTGAGCAGCACATCCGCCGTGAGAAGGCGACGTCGAACATCTGCACCGCGCAGGTGCTGCTCGCCGTCATGGTGTCGATGTACGCCGTCTATCACGGCCCGCAGGGGCTCGCGAAGATCGCCGAGGACGTTCACGCGAAGGCGCGTGTCGTCGCCGCTGCGCTGCCGAAGGCCGGCCTGGAGGTCGTCCACGACACCTTCTTCGACACGCTCGCAGTCCGCAGCGAGGGACGCGCGCAGGCGCTCGTCGACTCTGCGCTCGAGCACGAGGTCAACGTCTGGAAGGCCGACGAGGACACCGTCCTGATCAGCCTCGACGAGACGACGACGCAGGGCGAGATCGACGCCCTCGGCGCCGCGTGGGGCTTCCGCACCCGCGAGGCGGGCGAGGCGTCGGCTCTGCCGAAGGCGCTCGTGCGTGAGGACGAGTACCTCACCCACCCCGTCTTCAACAGCCACCACAGCGAGACGGCCATGCTGCGTTACCTGCGTCGTCTGGCCGATCGCGACTACGCGCTCGACCGCGGCATGATTCCGCTCGGCTCGTGCACGATGAAGCTCAACGCCACGACGGAGATGGAATCCATCACGTGGCCCGAGTTCGCAAACCTTCACCCGTTCGCTCCGGCGAACCAGAACGAGGGCATCCGCGAGCTCATCACCGACCTTGAGCAGTGGCTGTGCGACATCACCGGCTACGACGACATCTCGCTGCAGCCGAACGCCGGCTCCCAGGGTGAGCTCGCCGGCCTTCTCGCCATCCACGCCTACCACCAGGCCAACGGCGAGGGACACCGCAACATCTGCCTCATCCCCGCCTCGGCGCACGGCACCAACGCGGCGTCCGCCGTCATGGCCGGCCTCAAGGTGGTCGTCGTCAAGACGGCGGCTTCCGGTGAGGTCGACCTCGAGGACTTCAAGGGCAAGCTCAAGGAGCACGGCGAGAACCTCGCCGCGATCATGGTGACGTACCCCTCGACGCACGGGGTCTTCGAGGACACGATCAGCGAGATCTGCTCGCTCGTGCACGAGGCCGGCGGCCAGGTCTACGTCGACGGCGCCAACCTCAACGCGATGGTCGGCCTCGCCCAGCCGGGCAAGTTCGGCGGCGACGTCTCGCACCTCAACCTGCACAAGACGTTCTGCATCCCGCACGGCGGCGGTGGCCCCGGCGTCGGCCCGGTCGCAGTGCGCGAGCACCTCGCACCGCACCTGCCGAACCACCCGCTGTTCGCGGAGGCTGGCCCGGCCACCGGCGTCGGTCCGATCTCAGCGGCGCCGTTCGGTTCGGCGAGCATCCTGCCGATCTCGTGGGCATACGTTCGCCTCATGGGTGGCGCGGGTCTGACGCGCGCGACGCAGTTCGCCGTCGTCAACGCCAACTACGTCGCCGCACGTCTGCGTGAGGCCTACCCGGTGCTCTACGCGGGCACCGACGGTCTCGTCGCGCACGAGTGCATTCTCGACCTGCGCGCCCTGACGAAGGAATCCGGCGTCACGGTCGACGACGTCGCGAAGCGCCTCATCGACTACGGCTTCCACGCCCCGACGATGAGCTTCCCCGTCGCGGGCACACTCATGGTCGAGCCGACGGAGTCGGAGTCGCTCGAGGAACTCGACCGCTTCGTCGAGGCGATGCTCGCCATCCGCGCCGAGATCCAGGACGTCATCGACGGCAAGGTCGCGGCCGAGGACTCGGCCCTGCGTCACGCACCGCACACCGCGCTGTCCCTGACGAGCGAATGGGACCACCCCTACGAACGTCGCGAGGCCGTCTACCCGGGCAGCACCGACCCGCGCGCGAAGTACTGGGCGCCGGTTCGTCGCATCGACGGTGCGTACGGCGACCGTAACCTCGTGTGCTCGTGCCCGCCGCCCGAGGCGTTCGAGGACTGATCCTCACCGTGTGACGGAGAACGAACGAAGCCCCATTGCCGAGAAAGCGATGGGGCTTCGTTCATGCTCAGGGGCCGAGGTTCGACCCGCACCAGGGCATCAGGAGCGGTAATCCTCGAGGAAGTCCCCGATACGTCCGATGGCCTCTTCGAGCATGTCGACGTCGGGCAGCGTGACGAGCCGGAAGTGGTCTGGCTTGACCCAGTTGAACCCGGTTCCGTGCGTCACGAGGATCTTCTTCGCGCGCAACAGGTCGATGACGAAGTCCTGGTCGTTCTCGATGGGGTAGACCTCTGGGTCGAGCTTCGGGAACGTGTAGAGCGAGCCCATCGGTTTGACGCAGCTGACACCCGGGATGTCGTTGAGCATGCGCCACGCCAGCATCGACTGCTCGTAGAAGCGACCTTCCGGACCGATGAGCTCCTGGATCGACTGGTAGCCGCCGAGGGCAGTCTGGATGGCGTGCTGGGCAGGGACGTTGGCGCACATGCGCATGTTGGCGAGGAGGGTGAGCCCCTCGAGGAAATCGGCCGCGAGGTGCTTGGGGCCGGAGATCATGACCCAGCCGGCACGGTAACCGCACACCCGGTAGGCCTTGGACAGGCCGCTGAAGGTCAGGCACAGCACGTCGTCACCTGCGTAGGTGGCGGCGTGGTGGTGCACCGCGTCCTCGAAGAGGATCTTCTCGTAGATCTCGTCGGCCATGACGACGAGGTTGTGGCGGCGTGCGATGTCGACGAGGCCCTTGACGACGTCCTCGGAGTACACGGCGCCCGTGGGGTTGTTCGGGTTGATGATGACGATGGCGTGCGTGTTCTCGGTGATCTTGCTCTCGATGTCCGCAAGGTCCGGGTTCCACCCGTTCTCCTCGTCGCACAGGTAGTGCACGGCCTTGCCGCCGGTGAGCGTCACGGCACCCGTCCACAGGGGGTAGTCGGGGGCGGGAACGAGGATCTCGTTACCGTCGTCGACGAAGGCCTGCAGCACCATGCTGATGAGCTCCGAGACGCCGTTGCCGATGAAGACGTCATCGACGAGCGTCTCGCGCAGGCCGCGGCTCTGGTAGTACTGCGCGACGGCGGTGCGCGCCGAGTAGATGCCGCGGCTGTCGCTGTAGCCCTGCGCGTGGTGCAGGTGGTGCTTCATGTCGGCCAGGATTGCCTCAGGTGCCTCGAAGCCGAACGGGGCGGTGTTGCCGATGTTCAGCTTGAGGATCTTGTGGCCCTCGGCCTCGAGGCGCTGGGCCTCTTCGAGGATCGGACCGCGCACGTCGTAACGCACGTTCTGAAGCTTCTTGGACTGACGGATCGCACGCATGCGCCCAGCGTTTCACAGGGCGGCGCTCAGACCGCGCCTGACACGTCGAATCCGGACACGATCGGGTGAACCGTGGAACCCTCGGAGGTCTTGCGAACTTCGATCTGAGAGGGGATTCGGGCGCGCAATTCGGTGACGTGGCTGACGACGCCGACGAGACGCCCACCTTCGCGCAGCCCGTCCAGTACCTCCATCACCTGCTCGAGCGTGTCCTGGTCGAGCGAGCCGAACCCTTCGTCGACGAAGAGGGTGTGCAGTTCCATGCCGCCGGAGTCGGCACGCACGGCGTCACCGAGCCCGAGCGCGAGGGCGAGGGAGGCCATGAAGGCCTCGCCGCCGGAGAGCGTGGCGGTGTCGCGGCTGCGGCCGGTCCAGGCATCGACAACGACCAGACCGAGTCCGCTGCGGGCGGTGCCCTTGGCCCGCTCGTCGGTGTACTTCAGCTGGTAGCGCCCGTCGGTCATGTGGTGCAGGCGCTCGTTCGCCATCGCCGTGACGGTCTCGAGATGGGCGGCGAGCACGTAGCTCGTGAGCCTCATGCGGTGAGTGTTCTCGCCGATACCGGAGAACGTGCTCGCGAGGTCGCTCATCTCCCGGGCTGCCTGAGCGACAGGGAGGTGCTCGCGCACGGCGTCGGCGATGCGGTCACGCATCGAGTCGAGGATCTCGTAGGCCCGCGCCCATCGGGACGCCTCGGTGGAGGATTCGTTCGCGCGGCGTGCGTAGATGTCGGCCCTCCGCCGCAGCCGCGCGGGATCGGGAGCGGGGGAGTGCGCCGCAGACACCACGGTGTCGTCGGCCAAGGTGGCGCCCGCGGCAGCGCGGACCTCGATGGCGTGTTGCCACGTGGCGCGCAGACTCGTCAGCTCGTCCTCGTCGAGGGCGACGGCGAAGGCCGCCTCGACGTCGTCGTAACCCTTGGCGACGAGTTCGTCGGACAGTTCGGCGTGGGCGCTCTCGCTCTGCGTGGCTGCGGTACGGAAGGTCGCGTCCGCGCGGGCGAAGGCGTCACGCGCGCGG
Source organism: Dermacoccus sp. PE3 (assembly GCF_001021715.1). Classification (NCBI taxonomy): domain Bacteria; kingdom Bacillati; phylum Actinomycetota; class Actinomycetes; order Micrococcales; family Dermacoccaceae; genus Dermacoccus; species Dermacoccus sp. PE3. The sequence goes on from NZ_LDCM01000002.1 coordinate 492,246, forward strand.
TCGATCGCAGTCAGCTGTCGACGCGCGTCGTCGACCGACCGAGCGAGCTGCTGGACGCGGGTGCGCACGGCCTCCTCGTGCTCCTCGTCCGCGAGGTTCTGCGCAGCGTCATCGTCGCCGGTGGCCGTGGCAACCACGCTCGTGCCGTCGGTGGCACCTTCGGGCAGCGTGGTGCCGCGCAGCACGGGGGAGTTGTTGGAGTCGGTGTAGTCCGAAACGAACTGCAGGGTGGACGACTCGGCTTCCGCGAGGTGCTGGAGGGCAGCCGCCAGTGCTTCTTTCGCGCCATCGCGGCGTGCAACGGCGGCGGCAGCGTCCTTCTCCGCGGTTGCTATGCCTCGGTGGGCTCGCGTCTGCCCCGATCGGGCCTTCTCCAGCGTCACGGCCGCTTCTTCCCGACGCTGGGCCCGCTCGTTCAGGTCGCGCTCGGTCTGACGCAGCGCGCTGTCGTCATCGACGAGATCGGCGGCGACGAGGGCTCCGGCTGTGTCATCCCTCCCCGCAGGGGATGTCTCCCCGTCCGGCACAGCGGCCACGACGTCGTCGAGGCGGGCTTGCAGGTGCGCGAGGTGGCTCGCCCAGGCCTGCTCGGCGCCGGCGAGTGTGGCTTCGGCACGGCGACGCTTCTCGTCAGCATCCCGGGCAGCCCGTTCCGCCGCCTCGATCGCCTGCGGGCCGGGTGCCTGCGGTGACGCAGTCGCAGGGTTCGGGTGTTCGCACGAGCCACACACGGGGCACGGGTTGCCGGGCGTGAGATCGGTGGCGATCTCGGCGGAGATACCGGCCAGCCGCGCCAGACGCAGGGCCACCGCGTCGTGCTCACGGTCGGTGAAGGTGGCCACTGCTGCGTCGCGCGCTTCGGTTGCTGTGGTCACGGCCCTGCTGTGTGCAGGGACTTCCTGAAGAATCCGACGCGCAGCGTGAACGGCGTTGAGGGAGCTTCGCACGTCAGGCAGCGAGCTGAGCGCCTCCTCCGCGACGACGACAGCTTCGTCGGCACGTTCGCCCTCCGCCTTCGCCATCCCCACCGTCTCCCTCGTGGCGACGGCCTTCTGCTCGGCCGCTGACGCATGGCGCCGAGCGGCGGCGACGTCGTCGAGGGCACGCAGGGCTCGCGGCAGGTGCAACTGCAGCGCATGAAGCGCTTGTGACCGAGCCTTCAGCGCCTCGGCCGGGAGAACGGCGTCGGCATCGTGACGTTCGCCAGTCGCCTCGAGCCCGGTGATCTCCGCGAGTGATCCGGCGGTCTCGATGCGCCGGGCACGTGCCTGCTCGAGTTGTTTGTCGGCGCGTCCACTGCGTTGCGCGAGGCGAAGAACGCCCGCCACGTGATCGGCGGCGTCCGCGTCATTCTTCATCTGGGTGACGGTTTCGGCCGGCCAGGCGTCGAGGTCGGTGCGCGCCCGCTCGTGGGCCTCACGCAGGGCCAGCAACGCGCCGGCGCGTTCGACGGCGCGTTCGGCCTGCTTGGCTGCGGCCGCGGCCTCGGCCGCCCGCGTGCCCGCGTCGTCACGGCGCCCGCGCAGGGCGGCGAGGAGGGTCCGCAACACCTCGGGAAGGTCGGCAACGCTCTCGTCGGACCAGACGGCCGGTGGCAACTCGTCGTCGTCAAGACGCGTGAGCGTGTCGGTGACGACCGTCATGTGACCCCGGATGTGTTCGAGCGAGGCCTCACTCGCACGGAGGCGTTCGTTCTTCGTCTCAGCGAACCATCGCTCCACGGCCTCGAAGCGGGCGACGTCGAAGAGCCGCTCGAGCAGGGCCCGGCGGTCTTCGGGCTTGGCGCGCAGGAACTGGGCGAACTCGCCCTGGGGGAGCAGGACGACCTGGGCGAACTGCTCGAGACCCATGCCCAGCGTGTCGGTGACCATGTCGGCCGCCTCGTCGATACGGGACGAGACGAGGTGCCATTGGCCCTCCCGCCGCCGCTCGAGCCTCACCGATGCGGGGCGCGTGGTGGTTCCCGAACCGCGGCGCTTCGGTGCGTCCCACGCGGGTGCCCGGCGTACGCGCCAGCGCTCGGGGCCGACGCTGAATTCGAGCTCGACCCAGGGCGCCGTCTCTGGCGCGGCGTGGTGGCTCCGCAGGGCGTTGCGCAGGCTGCGTCGACTGCCCGGGACGTCGCCGAACAGCGCGAACGCGACGGCATCGAGGAGCGAGCTCTTGCCCGAGCCGGTGGGGCCGTTGACGAGCAGGATGCCCTGGTCGAGTTCATCGAAGTCGACGTCCACACGGTCAGGGAAGGGCCCGAACGCCTCCAGGCGCAGGGTGTGAAGTCTCATCGCAGATCCTCGAGGGAGAACATCGAGCCGTCGTCTGCCATCGGTTCGTCACCGCGTCGCAGAGCCGCGCTGACGGCCTTGCCGATAGCGGTGCGCTCGGTGGCGTTGGGGCCGCGCCCGCCACGCACGTGGGCGAGGAAGTCGCAGCACAGCTCCACGTCGTCACGGCCCTTGAGTCGCTCGGCGTAGGTGATCGGCTGGGCCTCGGTGCGAGGCGTGTCGAAGATCAGGCGCAGGGTGTGGGGGAAACGCGCTCGCACGCGCTCCATGGCCGCTGCGGGCCGGATCTCGTCGGTGAGCGTGACCTGGCACCAGGCCGATTCGGCGTGTTCGAGCTTGGGATCGGCGAGAAGGTTGTCGAGTTCGCCGCGCAGGATGGCGAGCGAACGGTGGATCGGTGCCTCGATGAACTCGGCGGATACACTGCCGCGGGCGACGTCGACGAGCCACGTGCCCTTGGTGTGGGCCGCTTCGCTGAACGACATGGCGACCGGACTGCCGCTGTAGCGCACCGACTCGCTGAGGGTTTGCGCGCCGTGGAGGTGCCCGAGTGCCGCGTAGTCGAAGGCGTCGACGACGGAGCGGGGCGCGACGCCGAGACCGCCGACGCAGATGTCGCGTTCGGACTCACTCGTCGTGGCGCCTGCGAAGAAGGCGTGTGCCATGCCGACGACCGGCAGCCCGTCGTCAGGTAGCGCGGTGCGACCGCGCGTCACCGCCTCGGTGAGCACGGCCCGGTGCGTCGACTCTGTGTCGAACGCCCCGGCCGCAACGGACGGCTCGAGGTAGGGAAGCGCCACCACATGTCCTGCCGTGTCCTGGCTGCCCAACCGCGGTATCGCGATGGGGCGCGCGATGCCTTCGTAGGCGGCGCGGATGTGGAGCCCAGAGTGCTCCATGACGCGGGATCCGAACCCGAGGCGCGTGGCCGAGTCGTGGTTGCCGGAGGTCACCACGACGCGGCTCCCGGTGTCGAGCAGTCGCACGAGGGCGTCGTCGAGCAGTTCGACGGTGCGCGGGTTCGGCAGTGCCCGGTCGTAGATGTCACCGGAAACGACGACGGCGTCGACCTTCTCCTCGCGGGTCAGTTCGACGAGGTGGTCGAGGTAGCGCGCGTGCGCATCGCCGAGGCCTTCACCGTGGAAGGACCGGCCGAGATGCCAGTCGGAGGTGTGGAGGATGCGCATGGCTCACACCCTAGGAGCGACCACCGACAACCCGATCCCGCAGGTCATGCCGACGGCAGGTGCGTCGTGTTCCAGCTGAGGATCCCGGGCACGTCGTGGTGGTGATCGAGGGCGCATACCGCGCCGGCGTCGAGCATGAGCTGGGCGGCGAAGCGGGGCTCCTGCCGAAGGTAGACGGCTGCGAGGATGCGCAGGAGGTGGCCGTGGGCCACGAGGATGACATCGCCCCTCTCCAGCAACGGCATGACGCGGTTCAGGACGTGCGAGGCGCGGGCCGCGACGTCCTCGACCGTCTCACCCGGGGTCTCACCCGGCACGACGCCGTGGCTGAAGATCTCCCAGTCGTAGCCGACCTCGTCACGGATCTGCGGCGTGGACTTGCCTTCGTAGCCGCCGTAATCCCACTCGCGCAGGTCCTCGTCGATCTCGAGGTTCTTCAGGCCGATGAGTTCGGCGGTGCGCAGCGCCCGGGTCAGCGGTGAGACGAACTCGGCGACGAAGTGACGACCGGCGAGCGCCTGCCCCGCCGCGCGCGCAACGGCTTCGCCGGCCGGAAGCAGTGGGAGATCGGTGGTGCCGGTGTGGCGCCCGTCGCGCGACCATTCGGTTTCGCCGTGACGGACGAGGACGAGCTGGCCCTTGCCGGGCGGGGGACCTTGAGGAGCGGTGACGAGGGGCACCCGAAGAGCTTAGTGGCACCATGGCCCCATGACTTCTACCGATGCCCACCGCAGTGTTTCCCTCACCCGTACGAGCGCCGGTCGCTTCACCGCGACGAACGCGCGCGGCGGCACGCTCGACTTCGGTTCGGGCGAGGATGAGCAGTTCACGCCCGTCGAGCTCCTGCTCACGGCCATCGCCGGGTGCAGCGCGATCGACGTCGACATCTTCACCTCGCGCCGCAGCGAGCCCGAGCAGTTCGACGTCGTCGCCGAGGGCGACAAGCTGCGTGACGAGCAGGGCAACCACATGGGTCCGATCGACGTCACCTTCACCGTGCGTTTCCCGGAGGGTGAAGCGGGCGACGCTGCGCGCAAGGTGTACCCGGAGACGGTCGAGCTCTCGCACGAACGCCTGTGCACCGTGAGCCGTACTGTGCTCCTTCCGACCGACGTTCGGATGCAGGTCGAATCCTGACGACGAACGGCTGCGCCCAAACCCCCGACACACGGAGCCGCTGTGGTCAGATGGAGCGACCGTTGAGTGAGAAGGGGGCGACGTTTCGTGGATCCCATCCGGCTGACGTACGACGTCCCGGTGACGCAGTCGCTCGCCTTTGCTCTCTTCGTCGACGAGTTCTCCCGATGGTGGCCGCGTGAGTTCAGCCGTGACCCCCTGGCGTTCGAAAGCGCCTCACTGGGCGGTGTCGCAGGCGCCGATGTCACGTGGACGTCGTCCGATGGCGGGGTGGACGTGTGGGGACGAATCAAGGTGCTCCAACCCGGCGAGCAGGTCACGTGGTGGTGCTGGTGGCAGGGCGAACAGGATGCGCCGAGCCACGTGTCCGTGCGCTTCTCGGAGAACGACTGGGGGAGTCGGGTGCACTTCGAGCACGACGGATGGCGCGAGGCGAACGCGGCGTTCCGCGCGGCGTACGAGCAGTGGCCCCTGATCATGGCGGCGTACGTTCTGCACACCCGCCGGCGGGGTTTCGACCAGGATCCACGCATCGACGGGGAGCAGCAGCGCGGCGTAGCGTGAGGCATGGCAACTTTCCTCGACATCCACCCCGAGAACCCGCAGCCGCGTCTCATCGCGCAGGTCGTGGACGCGTTGCGTGACGGCGCGCTCATCGCCTACCCGACGTCGTCGGGTTACGCGCTCGGTGCCACGCTCGGCAATGCCGAAGCGAAGGAGCGGATAATTCGGATCCGCAAGCTCGACGCGAAGCACGACTTCACTCTCGTGTGCCGTGACTTCGCGGAGATGGGGCAGCTCGTGCAGTTGAGCAACGCAGCGTTCCGCGCGGTGAAGGCGGCAACGCCCGGGCCGTACACGTTCATCCTGCCGGCGACGGGCGAGGTGCCGCGCAAGCTTGTCCACCCCAAGAAGAAGACCGTCGGCGTGCGTCTCGACACTCACCCGGTGGCGCGTGCCATCGTCGAGGCGTTGGGGGAGCCGTTGCTGTCGACGTCGCTCATCCTGCCCGATCAGGAAGAGCCGTTCACGTACGGCTGGGCGGTGAAGGAGGAACTCGATCACCTCGTCGACATCGTCATCGACGCGGAGTCGGTGGAGCCTCGTCCGACGACGGTGGTCGACTTCACCGAGGGTTACCCGGAGGTCGTTCGTGTGGGTTCCGGTGACACGGAGCGCTTCGAGGCATGAGCGAGCGTTTCCTCGTCATTGCTGCGGCGCGCAGCGAGACGCGCTATCTGCCCGACGATGTCGAGGTCGTCATCACCGGGCTCGGGAAGACGGCGGCGGCGATTGCCACGACGCGTGCTCTTGCGGAGCGCGGGGAAGCCGGTCGCGAGAGGCTCACCGTGGTCAACCTCGGCAGCTGCGGGGCGCTCCGGCCCGGTCTTCGCGGCGCCTTCGAGCCAGGCGTCGTGCTGAATCACGACATGAGTGCCGACGCCATCCGTGCGCTCGGCTACGACCCGCGTGAGCGACTGACGACGGGTTTCGGCGACCCTGAGCTCGTTCTCGCCACCGGTGACCTGTTCGTCAGCGACCCTGCGGTGCGTGACGTGCTCGCCGAGCGCGCGTCGCTCGTCGACATGGAGGGGTACGCGGTCGTCATGGCGTGCCAGAGCTTTGGGGTGCCGGTGCGCGTGGTCAAGCACGTCTCCGACGACGCCGACGAATCGGCGCTCGACTGGGCGACGGCCGTCGACACCTCGGCCCGCGACCTCGCGCAGTGGTGGACGGCGAACCTCGCCTGAGGTTCGCCGTCTCTGTCAGCCGATGAAGTTGTAGTACCAGAACTCGGCGTTCGGGCGGCCCTGGTCGAGCCACCACGAGCGGTGGAAGCCGAAACCTGCGCCGTTCGCGGTCAGCCACTTGTCGGCAGCTGTACCGAAGGTGAAGGGCGATCCGGCACCGCTTCGGATGTCGACGGCCAGCCCCATGCCGTGGTTCGACGTACCCCGATAGACAGCGCGAGGCGCGCCGTACTGGGCGTACCAGTGCTTCTGCCAGTACAGCGAGCGGTAGCCCTCTTCGACGGTGATGTGGTAGCCGAAGACCTTCGCGAACACCGTGCCCATCCGGATGAACTGCGTGGCCGCAACGCGCTCGAGGGACGATGCGGCGGCCGACGGTGCTCCTAGGTAGGCGGGCAACGCGCGCAGCCTTCCGCTCGGCACGCGGCCGTTGAAGGCACGGACGACCGGTGTGGTGGCGAGCAGCGCGGTCGTGATGTAGCGGCCGTCGTCCAGCCTCACCCAGTCGCTCGAGACGAGCTTGCCGGTGACCTTCGTGCGGGGCGCGATCGATGTTCTGCACGCGGCGGAGAAGGACGCGGACGCGCGGGTGCTGACATAGAAGTCGCGGCTGATGACGTAACGCGTGAGTCGGGAGCCAACCGGGGGGAGCGAGAACGGGTCGGGTGAGGGGTAGGCGAAGGTCTGGGTGTCCGGGTTCGTCGTGGTCAGCCCCGAACCGGAGACGTACGTACCCGCCATCTTGCCGGTGGTGATCTTGAACCACGTCGTGTTGACGAAGTAGCCAGTGACCGGCACCGCCTCACCGAGACGCCCACGGCGTTCTTGACCTGCATCGCGGGTAGGCGTCGGTGTACGGCGGCTTCACCCAGCGCGTCACCGTGGTGGCTGCCGTGGCCGATCCGGCGGAGACACCCGCCACGAGCGGCGGGGCGAGGGCGCCAGTGAGTAACGTTCGTCGCGTCGTGCCGTGGCCCGATCCTGGCGTGTGAGTGGAGGCGTCGTGCTCGCACAGATGTTCCCCTGCCCCGTGGTTGATATGCCAACACTACGACGTGAGCGAAGTCACATTGGTTGCGTCTCAAACGCCGCAGAGTTCGGCACTTGCTCGAAGCGCATCAATCGTGGGGGAGAGGTAGCTGCTGCCGAAGAGGTCGAGGTGCACGAGATAACCGAACAACTGATGAAGCGGTATCTCCTCGCGCCAACCGGAGCGTAGCGGGCGGGCTGCGTCATACCCCTCGACGATCTCCTCGACGTGCGGAGCGCCGAACATCATGAGCATCGCGAGGTCCGCCAACGGGTGGTGGCCGCACGCTGCCGGGTCGATGAGTACCACGCCGTTCGGGGACCACATGACGTTGCCGCTCCACAGGTCGCCGTGCACCCGTGCCGGCGTGACGGGGGAACGGCCGAACTCGGCTGCGCCGTTCTCCAGTGCCCTGCAGAGGTCGTCGAGGAGGCGAGTTTCCCGCCCCGGAAGGTCGACGCGCTCCGCCAGGGGGTGCAGGCGGGCACGTGAGTAGAAGGTGCCGAAGTCGTCGTACACGTCCGTGGGTAGCGAGATCGGCTGATCGAGCGGACCGAAATAGTAGTGACCCGCGCCCGGCGGAAGGGCGCCGAAGCCGGGGGCTCCGGCGGCGTGCGTCGCGGCGAGCGCCTTGCCGAAGGCGTGAGCCGCTTCGGCGTTTGGGGAGGCCGACTCGACATGAGCCAAGGTGAGCGAGCGCGAATCGACGTGGAGCACCTCGACGACGTCCGCTCCGCCACTCGCCGTTGCCTCACCGAGCCACCGCAACCCGGCGGCCTCCGTTTCGAAAAAGCCCTCAGGCACCGAAGTGCGTTCCTTCACATGGGTTCTCGCGTCAGCCATGTTCGCGACTGTACGCTTCCCGGGTGTCGCAGATGACAGCCCGTCGCCGCGTCCACCGCGTCAACGCCGGTGGCATGACCGGACGCGCCGACGACCTCGTCGTCGAGGCGCCCCTCGAACTCCACCTCGGTGACACGACACTCGCCGTGCTCATGCGAACCCCGGGGCACGACACGGAACTTGCCGCCGGCTGGCTTCTCGTCGAATCCGGCGTCGAAGCTCCGGCCGACGTCACGCAGCTGCGCGGGTGCTGGAAGAACGACGTCGATGTCATCGAGATCGCGCTCGCGCCGCACACGACACCACCGCGCCCCCGATCCTTCGTCACCGGCGCGGCCTGCGGCGTCTGTAGTGCCGACCAATTGACGCTCGGCGCCGTCGGGCCGCGCTCTGCTCAGGTGCTCGACGTCGACGTCGCACGCGACCTGCCCGACACCCTCCGCGAACAGCAAAGGGCGTTCGAACGCACGGGAGGTCTCCACGCCGCCGGGCTCGCCACCTATGACGGGCGGATCGACGTCGTGCGCGAGGACGTCGGCCGTCACAACGCCGTCGACAAGGTGCTCGGCCGAGCCCTTATGGACGGGCTGCTCCCTGCGCGCGACCGTCTGCTCGTCGTGTCGGGACGTGTGTCCTTCGAGATCGTGCAGAAGTCCGTCGCCGCGGGCGTGAGCGGCATCGTCGCGGTGTCGGCGCCGTCGTCGATGGCCGTCGATCTCTGCGAGGAGTACGGGCTCGTGCTCGTCGGCATGATGCGCCGCGACCACTTCAACGTGTATGCCGGTGCGGAACGCGTGCGCGCCTGAAGCAACCGGGACATGACGAAGGCCCCGCAGCGTCGGCTGCGGGGCCTTCGTCACATCTCGGGGACCTACTTGGCGAGGGCCTCGAGCAGGTCGAAGCGCGTCAGGACGCCGACGGGACGGCCACCTTCGACGACGAGGAGAGCGTCCTCCTCCTGCAGCGCCTCACGGGCGGCCGAGAGCGGTTCGCCCCGGCCCACGAGGGGCAGACCTTCGCTGAGGTGATCGACCACGGAGTCGGCCAACTGCGCCTTTCCGGCGAAAAGCAGATCCATGAGCGTGCGCTCGCTGACGGCGCCGCGGACCTCGCCGAGCATGAGCGGCGGCTCGGCAGCCACGACGGGCAGCTGGCTCACGCCGTACTCGCGCATGATGTCGATCGCGTCGCGGATCGTCTCCGTGGGGTGCGTGTGCACAAGGTCGGGGAGGTCTCCCGACTTCTGGCGCAGCACCTCGCCCACGGTCTTCTCGTCGCCGCCGGTGACGAAGCCGTAGGAGTTCATCCACTCGTCGCTGAAGATCTTCGACATGTAGCCGCGGCCCGAGTCGGGCAGCAGGACGACGACGACGGCGTCGGCCGGCAGGTCCTTCGCCACACGCAGAGCACCGACGACGGCCATGCCGCTCGAGCCACCGACGAGAAGACCTTCCTTCTCGGCGAGAGCTCGCGTCATCGTGAAGGCGTCCTGGTCGTTGATGGCGATGACGTCGTCGGGAACAGACGGGTCGTACGCGCCCGGCCACATGTCCTCGCCGACACCTTCGACGAGGTACGGGCGTCCGCTGCCGCCCGAGTAAATCGATCCCTCGGGGTCGGCACCGATGATGCGGACGCGCCCGCCTTCGCTCTCCGGACGGTCGGCGCTGATCTCCTTGAGGTAGCGACCCGTGCCGGTGATCGTGCCGCCGGTACCCGCGCCGGCGACGAAGTGCGTCACCTTGCCCTCGGTGTCACGCCAGATCTCCGGGCCCGTGCTCTCGTAGTGCGACTGCGGGCCGAACTCGTTGAAGAACTGGTTCGGCTTCCACGCGCCCGGCGTCTCCGCGACGATGCGGTCGGAGACCGAGTAGTACGAATCCGGGTGATCGGGAGCCACCGACGTGGGCGTCACGACCACCTCGGCGCCGTACGCACGCAGAACGTCCATCTTGTCCTTGGCCACCTTGTCGGGGCAGACGAAGATGCAGCGGTAGCCCTTGCGCTGAGCGACGAGCGCGAGGCCGACACCGGTGTTGCCGGACGTCGGCTCGACGATGGTGCCACCGGGCTTGAGCTCGCCCGAGGCCTCTGCGGCCTCGATCATCTTGAGGGCGATGCGGTCCTTGACCGAGCCTCCGGGGTTGAAGTACTCGACCTTCGCGAGGACGGTGCATTCGACGCCCGCCTCACGTGCTACCGGGCCGAGCTTGACGAGCGGGGTGTTGCCCACAAGGTCGGCGACGTTCTCTGAGAATTTCATGAGGCCATCGTTTCACGCCGTGGACACGCCTGGCGTTCGTGCCGACAGGATCACGGGGAAGCAGGAATCACGCCGCGCTCGTCCAGAGCGGCACCTCCGCCAGCTTGCCGGGTGCCGCGACCATGACCGGCCACCGCAGGTACCCCTCCAGGGCGACGGTGAGGGCGTCCGCCCACGATTCCTCGAACGGGGAGGCTCCGCTCGTTCCGCCGCGTTCGAGCAGGACGAGCGCTCCGGTGATGTCCGGCGACTCCTCAGCGATCGAACTGACGACGAGCGCGAGGTTGGCGACGGCGTCCGCGTCGGGACGTAGGGCGAGGCCGTCGATCTGGGTGAGTGCCTTGTGGACGCGGCCGTTCTCGTCGTGGAAGGCGAGCCAGAGGCTGCGCCCCTGTGGCCGGCTGGCACCGAGCACGTTCTGCCAGAACGCCGTGAGCGTCGATCGGGAGGTGATGGGGGCGTGGGCTGGATTGATCGTCATGCCTTCAGCGTGCGCCGAAACGCACCGAGCGTGCCGGGGGCCGTCCACAGCCCCGAACGGCCGTCACACCTGTGGACAGAGGACGGCGATTCAGCGCTCGCGATACGACGACGACCGCCCGCCACCGAAGTGAGCGGACGGCCGTCGTCGGTCCGAGCAGAAAGAGGTCAGCGGTGTGCTGCTGCTGCCCGCTTCTCGGCCACGACCTTGTCGGCGTGTTGGCCACGCAGGACGCGGTGTTCCGGCGTGTTGCGCACGAAGAGGTAACCGATCCCGATGAGGACGAACCACAGGGGCGTCCACAGCAGCGCCGTGAGGGTGCTCTCCTGCGTCGTCAGGGTCCACAGGACGAAGACGAAGAACACCATCGTGGCCACACACATGCCGATGCCGCCGGGCATCTTGAAGGTGCTCTTCTTGTGCAGGTGAGGACGACGGCGGCGGTAGGTGATGTAGCTGAGCAGGATGATCGTCCAGACGAACATGAAGCAGATCGCCGACACGGTGGTGATCATGTCGAAGGCCTCGGCAACACCGCCACCGGCGTAGAGCAGCGGAATGCCGATGAGCAGGAACACACAGCTGAACAGGAGCGCCGCGACCGGAACCTTGTTGCGTGACAGGCTCGAGAACGCCCGGGGTGCGTCCCCCTGACGGCTGAGGCCGTAGATCATGCGCGACGTCGAGTAGATGCCCGAGTTGGCCGAGGACGCCGCCGAGGTGAGGACGACGAAGTTGACGACACCCGCGGCTGCCGCGAGACCGGCGAGCGCGAACATCTTGACGAAGGGCGACTCGCCCGCCTTGAACTCCGTCCAGGGACGAACCGACATCAGCACGAAGAGGGCGCCGATGTAGAACAGCAGCATGCGGATCGGCACCGAGTTCACCGCGCGGGGGAGGTTGCGGTGCGGGTCCTTCGTCTCGGCGGCTGCCGTGCCGACGAGCTCGACACCGACGAACGCGAACACGGCGATCTGGAAGCCGGCCGCGAAGCCCATGAAGCCCTTGGGGAAGAAGCCGCCGTGGTCCCACAGGTTCGAGAACGCGGCCTTGGAACCGCCGGAGGAGAAGCCGGTGAACACCATGTACAGGCCGATGATGATGAGCGCCACGATGGCGACGATCTTGATGAGGGCGAACCAGAACTCGAGCTCACCGAAGGACTTCACCGAGGGCAGGTTCAGCGCCAGGAGAAGGAAGATAAGCGCCAGGCCGGGAATCCACAGGGGGAGATCAGGCCACCAGAACGCGACGTAACTTGCGATGGCGACGACATCGGCGATCGCGGTGGCGATCCAGCAGAACCAGTACGTCCACCCCGTGAAGTACGCGGCCCACGGGCCGAGGATGTCACCGGCGAAGTCCGCGAACGACTTGTACTCGAGGTTGCTCAGCAACAGTTCGCCCATGGCGCGCAGGACGAAGTACAGGAAGAAGCCGATGATCCCGTAGACGAGGATGACCGACGGGCCGGCGGCACTGATCGTGCGGCCGGAGCCCATGAAGAGGCCGGTGCCGATCGTTCCGCCGATGGCGATCAGTTGGATGTGGCGATTGCTGAGGCCGCGGGAGAGCTGTTCGCCCGCCACCTCCTCGTTCTGTGGTGCGACTGGGCTCGACACGTGGCCGCCTTTCGGACGTCGTCGGAGTAGGGGTATCCCGCGACCCTACGGGCGGTGTGGCGTGGCCCACGTCGTCGACACCCGCGGTGCGCATATAGGTTCCATAACGATGCGATCCCGCCACCCTTCGCGGGTGACGGGATCGCATCGAAACCGGGGAGAACCGATCAGTGACGCGCTGAAGCCTCGCTGCCGTGATCCTCCATCGTCGAGTAGTCGAACGGCTCCTTGCCGTCCAGGACGATGTTGAGGCGCTCGCGGTCGATGGACTTGGTCCACGTGCCGACGAGAACCGTGGCGACGGAGTTGCCCGCGAAGTTCGTCAGCGCGCGAGCCTCGGACATGAAGCGGTCGATACCGACGATGACGCCGACGCCGTCAACGAGTTCGGGCTTGTGCGCGTGCAGGCCGCCGGCAAGGGTCGCGAGGCCCGCACCGGTAACACCTGCGGCCCCCTTGGACGCCACGATCATGAACAGGAGCAGACCGATCTGCTCACCCATCGACATCGGCATGTTCATGGCGTCGGCAATGAAGAGTGACGCCATCGTGAGGTAGATGGCCGTGCCGTCGAGGTTGAACGAGTAGCCGGTCGGTACGACGATGCCCACCGTGGAGCGGTCGACGCCGGCGTGCTCCATCTTCGCCATGAGGTTCGGCAGGGCCGACTCGGACGACGACGTCGCGACGATGAGGAGGAACTCGCGGGCGAGGTACTTGAGCAGCTTGAAGATGTTGACGCGAGCGACGAGCCACAGCAGTGCGCCGAGGATGACGAAGATGAAGAGAGCACAGGTGACGTAGAACCCGAACATCAGCTTGAGCATTTCACCGACGGCCTTGGCTCCGGATTCTCCGACGACCGCAGCCATGGCGCCGAATGCACCGATCGGGGCGAGCCACAGAACCATCGTCAGCACGCGGAAGACGATCTTCTGCAGGTAGGTGATACCGCGCAGCACCGGCTCGGCGTCGGCGCCCATCTTCTGGATGGCGAAGCCGACGAGCAGGGCGACGAACAGGGTCTGCAGGACGCTGTCGCCGGTGAGAGGGGAGAACAGAGTTGTTGGGATGATGTCGGCGATGAACCCGAGGAGGCCGTGGTCGGACTCCGACGCCTTTTCGACGTACTTGTCAGCCGAACCGGGGGTGATCTTGAGCCCGTGTCCCGGCTGGATGATGTTGCCGACGACGAGGCCGATGGCCAGTGCGAAGGTCGACATCGTGAGGAAGTAAGCGAGGGCCAGACCGCCGGCCTTACCGACGGTGGCAGCCTTCCGCACCGAGCCGATACCCAGGACGATGGTGCAGAAGATGACCGGCGAAATCATCATCTTGATGAGATCGACGAACATCTCGCCGACAGGCTTCCACTCCTTGGCCGCGTCGGGAGCGACGAGACCAAAGATGATGCCGCCGATCACGGCGATGATGACGGCGATGTACAGCCAGTGGCTGCGATCCTTCTTCGGCGTCGAGGTCGAAGGCGCGGAGGGTTCTGACGCGTCGCGGGCGTCAGCGGGCAAGTTCTCGGGCACTCAGGGCTCCCAGGTGTGACGTGGGTGAAAGACCCCTCAATCTATTCTTGGCGATCCCTGAATCGGCGCAGCGGTTCGGGGCGCAGGAGCTTTGTGTCCGAATGGTTATGCGGTCGACCGCATTCAGAGGCGACGGCGCAGGAGCACGGCCACCTCGGCGTGGTGGGTGTGCGGGAACATGTCGAACAGGCGCGCGGCGGTGACATCGAAGGAGGCGAGGTGTTCCAGATCGGCCGCGAGCGTCGTCGGGTTGCAGCTCGAATAGATGACGGTGTGCGCGCCGCTGCCGTCGAGCGTACGAGCCAGGTGCTCGCCGATACCCCGTCGTGGTGGGTTGACGACGACGAGGTCGGCGGAGTCTTCCGCAGGCACGTCGAGCACGCTCGCATCACCGACCTCGAACGTGACATCCCCTGCGGTGCTTCGCTCCGACGCAGCCAGGCGCGCGCTCTCCACCGCGGTGGGTTCGATCTCGACGCCGTGCACCCTCCGGTGCTCGCCGGCGAGGTGGAGTGCGAACCCGCCGACCCCGCAGTACAGGTCGAGGACGTTGCGCGCGTGCACCGCGTCGGCCCAGGCGGCGGCCTGTCGGTACAGGTCGCCGGCGACGTCGGTGTTCGTCTGGAGGAAGCTGCGATGACGCAGGTGCAGCGTGACGTCGCCCACCGGCAGACGCAGGGTCTGCTCCGGCGTCAGTGGGATCTCGAGGTCGCCCTCGACCACGGCCTTGTGCTCGGGATGGATGTTCGCCGAGACGACGCGCACCTGGGGGAGGCGCTCGAGGAGAGCGGGCAACGCCTCGCGTAGACGCGCTACGTCGTCCTCGCTGCGCAGGACGAAGCGCACCATGAGTTCGCCGTCGGTGTTCGCGGTGACGAGAACGAACTTGAGGTCACCCTCGCGCTCTGCGACGTCGTACGGCCGCAGCCGGGCATACGTGACGAAGCCTGCAAGGTCGGGCACGACGTCCCAAATGGCTGCGTCCTGGATACCGCACTCACGCAGGTCGACCCCGGTTCCATCTGCGTCCGTGATGCCGAGTGTCGGCGCTTGCAGGGTGCCGCCGACGGCGAGCTTCGCCTTGGACCGGAACCGCGTCTCGGCCGACGCCCGCGCGGGCAGCCAGACACCGTCGGGGATCCGCGTGGCCAGCGTTTCGGCGACCCGAGCCTGCTTATTGCGAAGCTGCTCCGCGTAGTGAGTTTCGAGCAGGGTGCACGAGCGGCACAGATGCCGGTCGAAGTAGACGCACTCCATCGAGGGGGCGATCAGCGCCGCACGGAGAAGTCGTCGACGGACTCGGGCGCCACATCGCGCACCTCGACGTCGTCGACACGTGCCGCGGACGGACCGTCGTGGCACCAGTCGACGAGGCTCTCGACGGCGTCGGGATCACCTTGGGCACGCACGTGCACCGAGCCGTCGTCGAGGTTCTCCACCCAGCCGACGAGGCCCAGTTCGCGGGCTCGGTCGGCCGTGTAGGCGCGGAACGAGACGCCTTGGACGTGGCCGGTGATCGTGAGGTCGACAGCGCGAGGGGAGGCGTTCATGCGTCCAACGGTACGTCGCTGGTCGCAGGCTCAGCGCGGGTGCCCACCTCCGCGGGGAACAGACCGCGCAGGGTGTCGGAGAGCGTGACGACGCCCACGAAGGAGCCTTCGCGGGTGACTTGGGCGAGGTGCTGGCGGCCTTCGCGCATTGCATGCATCGCCTTCGTCACCGGCGTGCTCTCGTCGAACGTTGCCGTGGGGTGGACGAGGTCGGCGATCGGTGCAGACGGTTCGCGCGAGACGGTGTCTCGGACGTGAACCGCACCTTCGTAGTGGCCGTTCGAACCGATGAGGACACGCAGGTGTCCCGCCTTCTGGGCGGTGTGCCAGACGTCCGCCGCGGTGGCGTCCTTCGAGACGGCGGTAATGGCGTGGTCGGGTCGTACGAGATCGGAGAGCGTCATCTCCCGCAGCGACAGAGCACCCCGGATGTGGCTGCTCGAGACCGGGTCGAGCGTGCCGGTCTCCGTCGAGTGCTCGACGAGCTGCTCCAGGCCCTCCGGGTCCTGGGCCGCGGCGACCTCGTCGGCCGGCTCGACGCCCATGCGGCGCAGAAGCCAGTTGGCGGCGCCGTTGAGGACGACGAGCAGCGGACGCGTGAAGAGCATGAAGCCGCGCATGGGCAGCGCGAGGAGCATCGCGGAACGCTCCGGGTGAGCAATGGCCCATGACTTCGGCATCATTTCGCCGACGACGAGGTGGATGAACGTCACGATGAACAGGGCAAGCACGAACGCGAGGACGTCGGCCACAGTGCTGGGCAGGCCGAGGTCAGCGAGGAGCGGCGTCAGTGCGTGGTGCACGGCCGGCTTCGACAGGGCACCGAGTGCCAGGGTGCACAGGGTGATGCCGAGCTGGGAGCCGGCGAGCAACAGCGTCAGGTCACCCGAACTGCGTAGAGCGGCGCGGGCGCTGCGGGAGGTGGCGGCGAGTTCTTCGAAGCGGTGGCGCTTCGCTGCGATGAGCGAGAACTCGACGGCCACGAAGAAGGCGCTGAGCGCCACGATCGCGACGCTGATGAGGATGAGGGCGGTGGTGCTCATGCGTCGTCACCTTCCGTCTCGTGGCGTGCTTCGAGGGTGAGGCGCACCGTGTGCGGCACGCGGTTCTCGGTGTCGATGACCTGGATGACGAGGAAACGCTCAGGCGGCGCGTCGTCGGAGGCGTACTCGCCCGGGTCGACGGGCAGCGGAACCTCGACGGTGACGCCGTCCTCGACGAAGCCGCCGTTGTAGGCCATGGCCACGCCGCCGACGGTTTCGAAGTCGCCGGGCGGCATGAGGATGTCGAGCGAACGCTCGACCTCGTCGGTGGGCGTGCCGCCGGGGCAGATCCACGCGTCGTCGTCACCGGTCTCGTCCTCGACGATGGCCGTGAGGTCGTCGGGGTCGTGCTCGTCCTCGATCTCGCCGACGATCTCCTCGGCGAGGTCCTCGGTCGACAGCACGCCGGCGAAGCCACCGAACTCGTCGACGACGATGGCGAGGGTGCGGCGCTCGGCTCGCATGGCCGCGAGCGCCTCGGGGAGCACGGTGAACGATGAGATGAGGAACGCGGGTCGCATGATCTCGCTGACCTCGCGCTCGTCATCCGACGGGAGCGTGAGCACGTCGAGGAGTTCGACGACTCCGACGACGTCGTCGTTGTCGAGCACGGGGTAGCGCGTGTGGCCGCCCTCCATGAGCTGTCGGATCTCGCGGACGGGGGTGTCGGCCTGGACGACGTCGACGCGGGCACGCGGGATCATTGCGTGACCGGCGGGGCGCTGGGGGAACTCGAGGGCGCGGTCGATCATGTCGGACAGTTCCTCGGGCAGCTCGGAGCCGCGGGACTCGCCGACGATGTGCTTGAGGTCGCGCAGGGTCGCCGAGTGCTCGACGTCGTGCACGGGCTCGATGCGCAGGAGCTTGAGCAGAGCCTCGGACGCGCGGTCGAAGAGCCAGATGAGCGGCTTGAAGACGCGCAGATACGCGAGCGTCGAACCGGCGAGGCGGTCGGAGACCTGCTCCGGGCGTGCGATGGCGTAGTTCTTGGGGAACAACTCGCCGAGCACCATCTGGATGATGGTCGACAACAGGAGCGCGACGACGGCACCGACGACGGCGGCGAACGCCTTCGAGATGCCGGCTGCCGAACCCATGTCGCGGATCGCGCCACCGATGAGCGGTTCGGCGACGTAACCGACGACAAGACCGGTGACGGTGATGCCGAGCTGAGCGCCGCTCAACATGAACGAGGTGCTGCGGGTGACCTGGAGCGTCTTGGCGGCTTTGTCGTCGCCGCCCTTGGCTCGTGCTGCGGTGCGGGAACGGTCGACGGCCATGAAGGCGAATTCCTGGGCGACGAACCAGCCGGTGAACGCGGTGATGATCAGAACGATCACGATGCCGGCGAGAAGGGAAAGGGCTGGGCCCATGATGATCGAGAATGCCTCACGGTGGGGGAACGGTCGATGGCACAACGGTACTGGATCGACGGGGGTTCCCATGCCTCGCTGCTGAGCGCGGGGTCACCGTCGAAACGGCCCGCCTGCTTCTCCCGGGCCCTCAGTTCGTCGTCGCCTTCTGCAACGTGACGGTTGCCGTGCGGGTCGCGCCGGAGGTGTCGGTCCACGTCACCTTCATGGAGTCGCCGGGGTAGTGGCCGTCCATGACATCGGCCAGATCGCCGGTGTCGGAGATGGTCGTACCGTCCAAGGCTGTGATGACGTCGCCGGCCGCCAGGCCCGTGGATGCCATGGCCGACCCACTTTGGACGTTCTGAACCGTGACCCCGCTCGACCCGCCATAGGGCGCCATCCCGCCGCGGCTCGAGCTGCTCGGCACGACGGCGATACCCAGAGCGGCTCGGGTGCCGATGTGGTTCGTCGCCGTCTTCGTTCCGGCCAGGATGGTGTCGGCCAGCGACTTCGCCTGCGTGATCGGGATGGCATAGCCCTCGGCGCTGCGTGAGCTTCCGTTGCCGTAGGCGGTGAGGGAGTTGCTGGAGGCAGCGGCGGTGTCGATGCCAATGACTTCGCCGTCCGCGTCGAAGAGCGGGCCACCCGAATAGCCGCCGACGATGGGTGCGCTCGTCTGGATGAGGTCGGTCAGTTCCTCGGAGGAGTCGAGCGCCGTCGAATCGCTCGCCGTGATCGAGCGGTCGGTGGCGGTGACGAGTCCGCTCGCGGCGTACAGCACGCCCTCGCCACCGCCCTGGCCGACGGCGAGTACCTTCTCGGAGACCTTCACGCCGTCGGTGTCGAGTCGGACGGTGGCCAGGTTGCTTGCGCCCTTGAGCTTGAGCACGGCGATGTCGTGTGACGCGTCATGTCCGACCACCTCGGCTGTGTACTTCTGCCCGCCGGGCACCGTGACGCGGATCTGGGTGGAGCCCTCCACGACGTGGTAGTTCGTCAGGACGGTCCCGTCAGAGCGCAGCACCATGCCGCTGCCGGCGCCTTCGCCGTTCGTCGTCACGGTGTCGATCATGACGACGCCTCGCTGCTGGGCCTCGGTAGCGGTCGTGGACGTGCCGCTCGTCGAGCTGGCGCTCGTACCGGACGCTCCGTCGTCGCCGTTCCAGCCGTTGCCAGCGCTGGAGCTGTCGGGAAGGAAGCTGGTTCCCGACGAGCCCGCGATGCGCGTCACCGGCAGGAGATCACCGGGGTTGTCGCGCGCCACGACGGCGGCCGGGGCGGCAAGCGCTGCCGTGGTGAGTGCGGTGATGCCGACGATCGTGGTGGTGCGCATGGGGTGCTCCTCGGAACGTGCCTGGGGTGATGGTGACCAGGCAACCGGGGGTAGCCATGGCGTACCTGGCTCGTTCCTGTGCCTCAGCTATGTTCGCGCCCGCATGCGCAATAGAACACGTGAGCGCCCCTCACCACCGCGGGAATCGGTCGTGAGGGGCGCCCACCCGTCGGCGTTGCCTAGTTCGGCCGGGGCACGACGATCATCGGAACCGGCAGGTGCTCGAGCATCCTCGTGGCCGTCGTCCCGAGGAACGTCTGGCGGCCCTGCGCCAGGCGTGACGAGCCGACGAGGAGCACGCTGTGCGGGTTCCAGTCGATGGCTGCGACCGCCTTGCGCAGGTTGCCGCCACCGCCGACCTCGGTCGTGACGTCGACGTCGCCGCCCACCTCGTCCCGCACGGCATCGAGCTGGGCGAGCGCGCCCGACAGCATCTGCGAAGCCAGCTGCTCGTCACGCTTGCCCTAATCGACGAGCGTGATGAGGCGCAGTGGGAGACCGGCGATCGCGGCCGCGGTCAGACGGCCCGAGATCAACAGCATGAGCGTGAGGCGCGCGTTCTGACGCGCGCCTCACGCTCATGTGTGGGTGTGGCGGTGCAGCTGGTTGACCTTCCACAGTTGACATGAGACACGTAACTGGGGGTTATCTCAGAATGACTGCGCAAGTCGCATTGCTTCTCTCGCACTCTAGATGAGACTTCCGTAGCGCATCGAACCCCCACGTGACGGGCCGCTACCGCTAGTCCAGCACCCGCAGTACGCCGAGCACCAGCCCGACCGACTACGAACTCCTGTCGAATGTCGGTCCACCTGGCTAAATCCCAGGCGCATGAGAGCGACCAATCAGCAGGCCCTGATCACCGCAGTCTTCGAGGTAGCCGAGCGCGCCACGGACAGCATCACCCACCTCGTGCCCGACCTCGACCGTGACCGCGTTGAGTACGCCGTCGTGAGCGTGCTGTTGGAAGAGGCGTGGGTCGCGCAGAGGTAGCGGCTCAAGAGCAGGCGCTCAGGCGCGAGGAGCCGCTCCACCGCTGGCGAAGCCGTCGAACGTCCGGATGTCCCGCTTCGGCTCGGGGAGACCCTCACGGCGACGCTGAGCCTCGGCACGGCGGTCTTCTCGGTCCTTGGCCTCGAAGACCTCAGCAAGCGCCTCCAAGTCGGCCTGGAGGGGGTCCTTGGGGTGCTGCTGCGTCATGACGGTCCCTCCTGAGGCGTGCTTGCGCTACGGGGTGCTATCGAGCGTAGACACACACGTGTTCGAGGAGGTTCTCACCGGCCCGTGAAGCGGTCATAAAGCCGACGCAGCGCGGACCGCTCCGCAGGCAAAGGTTCCGGCACTGTTGAACGAGGCTTTGTCCTGGGCCCGCGCTGGTCGAGGATGTCACGAACCTCGCAAGCAGGACGGCCCGCGGTGTTTCCGAGCCGTTGGATGTAGGTCCCGGACCTATTCATCTTGGCGACTTCCTTCTTGATGTCACGAAGCGCGGAAGCGACATGGTGGATGTTGTACACGTCGGGCTGCATGGCCCCCGCCATCGCGTTGAGGTCCACTACTCCTGAGTCCCGGTGATCAGGCTTGCCCTTCTTCGAGGCGACGGTGCCTTCGTCGTACTCAACCGAGTAATCGTGACTGGTCGGCAGGTCCGACCTCCCTGAGTTCAGGCGTTCGTCCATGGCGTCGTAGAACGTGCGCAACTCCTGACCTGGAGCAAGCATCGGAACGGGTTCTCTTAACCACCGCACTTCGCTGATGGGGGCTCCGGGCGTTTCGTTGGCCCGGACAGGCTCTGGGGTCAAACTGACCTTGACGTTGTACGCAGGGCGTTGCCCGATGTTTCGCATTACCAGGTCCATGACCCGCCAGCCGATTGGCGACGGTTCCGCAGTCACGATGATGTACGGGCGAGTTGCTTCTCGCTGGGCGGCCCGGGCGATCTGCACCTGGTTCCGGGCGTACAAGGCAGCGGCGATGGCGACCAGAAGGAGTCCAGCGGTCAGCAGGGTGTAGTAGGCAGTCCAGCCCGTGGCCGACAGGCCCCAGAAAGTGTCATCCATCGTGTGACCCTTTCATGGAGACGCCCCGGCCACTCTCGCCACGATGCCCACACCCAGGAGGACCAGGGTGAGATAGACGGGGGCGATTGACCAAGACCTCCATACGGACGGTCCGGGCAGCAACCTTTCCAACCACTCGGGCGCATCCTTCCAGCCCCCTGTCTCGTCACGGGTGAACCTGGCTGGCAACGCCTTGGTGCTGAGAGTGAACGCCTGAATATCGGGGTCTCCCTCGGCAACTGCCCTATACAGGCAGCGATAGCGCTTCTCCTGCCTGAGGTAGTTGGCGTCCAGATAGGCGAACAGCAGCGTCGCTCCGACCCCCAGCAAGGCCACCGATTCGGCGTTCTGCGTCAGCGCATAGCCGTAAGCAGCAGTCACCACCGGCAAGAGCCACGCCTTGGCCGTGGAAGACGCGGCGGACATGCGGGTGACGATGGCTTGGATGAAGTCGAGGTGCTTGCGAGTGTCCTCAGGGTCACGCTGCGGCGGCTTGGGTTCACACATCTTCGCGGAGTCTTCTGCACGCCTCACGCACGGCCCCAAGCGCATGGTCCTTTTCTGCCTCGCTGTAGTCCGTATCCTCCGGCCAGATCGGTCCCATCGCATCGCCGTCCCAGCGAGGCACGAGGTGCACGTGGAGGTGAAACACGGTCTGGGTCGCCGCCTCTCCGCTGGACTGGATGACGTTGAGCCCCTCGGGGAGGAGCGCCTCGCGGATCGCCCCGGCGAGCCGAACTGTTGCGCGGGCGAGATGAGCCGCCGTCTCCTCGGAGAGTGACCAGATGTCCGGAACGTGCTTTCGTGGCACGACCATGGTGTGGCCGAGAACGGCGGGCTCGGTCGGGAAGAAGGCGACGACGTGCTCGTCCCGGTAGACCTCGCGGGCGTCTGGGTCATCCCGCTGGACGATCTCGCAGAATGGGCAGTCAGGCTCGTACGTAGGCATTCTGAACCAGTTTCGGAAGGGCAGCCTTGATGTCCGCATATACGGACTTGCTGTCCCAGCCGCTTGGGTTGTACGGCTGGATGAAGTCGGCGATGGTTCCTCCGCCCTGCAACCACACCTGTGCGAAGGGGTCGGGTCCTGCGCTCGCCGTGCGCTGGTTCTGGTCCTTCAGTCCGTGGATGCGCACGCCGCATAGCGGGACGTAGTTGTCCCAGGCGTAGGCGATTTCCTTTCGAACCCATGGCCTGTTCGCGGTACCGGAGCCCACGAGAACGACCACGGCGTCCTTGCCCGCCATCTGCTTCTTGATCCATCGCCAGATGGCATCCTCGCCCTGTCGCTTGACGCTCTCCCAGTCCTGGGAGTCGAGGACCGGTTGGCCCTCGATGACGCCCATCGACTTGATGGTGTTCACACGCCACCAATCGTTGTCGTAGTGGAATGAGTAGAAGACTGACTTGGCCATGATGGCTCCCTTCTCGTGGTCCCCGATCTCACCGGGATCACGAATGTATCTAGCAGGCGGGTCCGACACTCCTGGATTGCCACCAGAGGAGGAAGGGGTGCAGCGGACGCTTCCCCTCGCCGCTGCACCCCACCTGACCTACTTGACCCGCATCTGGATGCGAGTGCCCTCGCTGATGTGCGTCGCGTACTCGGTCAACTCGGGATCGGAGATCGACCCCCCGACCCGAGACCACTCTCGCCGCAGCACAGGCTTGATCTCGTAGACGGGCCGACCCTTGTAGCGACGGAGGAGGGAGTCGAACATCTTCTGGTAGTCAGACGCGATGTCCTTCAAGGCGGGCCGGACGGCCTTCTCCAGTTCCTTCTCCCAGCCGGGACTCATCTTGAAGTTGGCCATGGCTCACACCCGCTGACTGATCGTCGTGCTCGGGTGGCGCTGGGCCGTGGACTCCTTGACGAACCGCCCGGTGATGGTGGAGCGGTGGACGGTCGTCTTGTTGGACGTGCCCCGACCGATCCGTTCGGTCGTGGTCGTCCGGGGACTCCGACGCGCGGTCGAAGCCTTCACAAAACGCCCTGTGCGGGCGCTCCTACTCGCGGTGCGTGCCATGCGGCTCGCCTCCGTTCTGGGCCGTGGCCCATTTGCGAGCACTGCGCATGGAGCGACTAGAGTCGGAGTCCTAGTTCGCCAACTAGACACCAGGCCCTGAGCGCTCCACCCCGGAGAGTTCGTGGCTTCGGTGCTCTTGGGAAGAAGTCTAGTTGCTGCTAATGACAACGGTGTAGTTCCTCGTTTGGGGCACGCAGACTCTCGCGTAGGCTTGCCGGGTGACTGAGCGCGGCACCCTGCTGGGGGTGGGAAGCAACCCGCCCTCCCAGACCAGCGGGCAGCGCACCGTTGCCCGCGTGCACCAGGCGGCGACGATCCTCGGCTTCGAGACAGCCACCATTGCCAACCTCTTCGTCCTGCCGACCTATCGCAGCGGCGGCATCGCTGACCTCGGGCGGACCCGCGAAGGGTGGCTCGACGCCCGACCACATCTTGTCTCGGGGCTCGATGACTGCGATGGGGTGCTGCTTGCCTACGGCGCGCAGGAGCCGAGTGGTGAGGCACGGACTCATCACCGGGATCAAGTGAGGTGGCTTGACGAGAAGATCGAGGATCGCGCCCTGCCGACCTGGTGGGTCGGCGGGGCTCCTCGTCACCCCTCGCGGTGGCAGCGGTACACGTGGCGGGAGTTGCCGGGGATCGAGTTCAGGGAGGCGCTGGAGAGGTCATTCTGCCAGGTGCCCAGGGCCTGAGAACCCAGGACCTTAAACCGGGGACTCACGTCTCGAAGATGTCTCGACGCAACTCCTGGTAGATGGCCATGTCGGGTCGGACCAGAGAGGCAAGTTTGTCCTCCGCGAACGAGCGCGCTGTAGTCCCGGGGCGACCGAGCGACAGGGCCTTTCGAATCTCAACGAACATCGGGCCAGAGGCGGACTTCACGTCATCCGCATCCTTGCCTCGTCCCGAGAGTGCTGCCATCTGCGAGTGGTAGATGTCTCGAACATCTCGCTTGGCGTCGCTGCGTCCGATGCTGTCACAGAAGGCGTCTAACACCTCGGGGTCGAAGAGGTACGCCTCAATGTGTCGTCGCGTGAGCACCGAGGTCCCGGCAGCGCGCCAACGCTCCACCTCTTCGTCACTCGCCAAATCGCGATCTCGAAGCCTGATGACCTTCGTTCCCTGGGTTAGTGTCTGCAAGGCGGAGGTGAGACCGATCTTGTCGCTCTGGGCATCATCGCTGTTGCCAACCGAGATGAAGTCAACGTCGGGGAACTCAGACGTAAAGATGGTCCGGTAGCACCGCGCGTCGAAGCCATCAGAACTGCCCTCGCACATCACGACTGTCGCGGGCGCGACGAGAGTGGCCATGTCGTCCAGTGCTACGGCCAGCATCCGCTTCCAGAACTGTCGATCTGGCTTGACCGGCTGGAGCGTGACGGGCGCATCAAAGTCGTGGCCTTCGAAGTCCAAGAAGATAACTTCACCAGGGGTCTCCCGGGCCATCTTCACAGCCTCGCTCATGAGCCCGAGGCTGTGTGAAGCGAGGAAGAGTTGAGACTGTTCGGGAAGCACGCTCATCAACTCGCGCAGCAGACGGCCCTGCGCCCTTGTGCCGACATGAAGTTCGGGCTCGTCAATGCACCAGATCGAGTCCGTGTAGTAGTCCGCCTTCACAACCGCGTCCAGAAGGAGGTCGAAGATGGCCTTCTCGCCCGCCGAGAGGTTGAGGTACGGAAACCCGGTCGCGATTCCCTTGGTGAACTCGAAGGAGTGCCCTGCTCCCAGTGCTCCCACCCGTGTCAACGTCAGATCGGGCAGCACTCGCAGGACGGCCTCACGGAGCCTTCCGGTAACGCGGTCTCTGATCTCTGCCTTGGTAGTTCTATCCGGAGTCACATCGTCGTAGACGGCAGAGAAGGTCGCCCACAGCAGTCGCTGGTAGTTCTCTGAGACAGACCTATCCTCGTCCACAGCCCTCCGTGCGGGTCCTCCGTTCTCGTTCGGGCGCGGCGGTTGGGACAGGTGCTGGATGCTGAAGTCGGCCTCGTGACGGTATGCCGTCCGGAAGTAGAGGGACGATTCTTGGAGGAGTGCCTGCTCTCGGGCACCGCCGTGGAGATTCACCGTGACCCGTTGGTACCACTCAGATGGGTCCGCCACCCCCACCTTGGCAGCGTAGGTTGGGCTGCCCTCAGCACGGCTCCAGGCAGCAAGGCGATACCAAGTTTGAAGCCCGTCAAAGAACGAGGACTTGCCCACGCCGTTCGGGCCAGCAAGGACGATGAGCCGCGCTGACTCTGGCAAGCCAACGATGCTCAGGTCACTGAACCTACGGAAGTTGCGGAGGTGGATCGACTCGACTCTCACATCATGCCCTCAGTAGTCGCTCGCCACGCCGGACTCGTAGAGCCCCTTGGCCGTCTTGGCATCCCTGATGGCCTGCCGGACGTGGTGCTTGGTCAGGTCGAGGACCTTCATGGTGCCTCCGGTCTCGGCCACGGACTCGATGCGGCGGAACTCGCCCTGGTACTTCTCCGCGAACGCCGCCAGCCCTCGCAACTTGGGCAGGGCGTCGGAGAGGTGGTGGCCGTGGGGGTCCACGAGGTCCGCGACGACCTGGCCGGTGTGGTCGGTGCCGAAGAAGATGAAGTCGGGCCGGACGGCCTTCCAGTACCCGGAATCCTCGCGGTAGGCGATGGCGAGCGACTCCTTGGTGGCCCGGGCGGGGTTGCGGTACCAGCCCTTGAAGCCGGGCTGCTTGGCCTCTGAGTCGAGGACCTTGCGCTCCCACTCGTTGAGCGTGATCGGGTAGGAGCCGTCCTCGGCTGCCATGAGGTGCATGAGCCGGGTCTCCAGCGGGCTCTCGGTCCCGTCTTTCTCGCGCACCATGGTCTCGGCCTGAGCAGCCTTGGGAACGGTCAGGGAGATGCGTTCAGGGTGGGTGGACATGCCCTCCAGACGGTCGTACTCCGCCTGCCGCTCATCTGAGAGTCCCTTTCGGGCGACGCGGGTTTGGTTGAGCCAGGTCCTCGCCAGCGCGTCGGCCTCTTCCTCCACGGCCTCTGCGATCTCGGGCACGCGCCCGAGCGAGGCGACGGTGATGTTGGCCTCCAGGAGGTCGTCATCGTCGCCGTCCGGGCCGACCAGGTGGTCGACGTAGGACGAGCACAGCGCGGGGCTCAGGACGCGCGCAGCGGCCCGGTAGGAATCCTCGATGGCCCGAGGGTCCGCCGACTCCTCGAACGACTTGTAGGAGAACCCGCCGCCGATCCGGCCCCGGGCCTCCTCACCGGTCATGGTGAGCACGTCCTCCCGGGCCTGGGCGACCTTCTCCTTGTGCTGCACGGCCCGCCCGTCCAGGACGGCGTGGAGGTGCTTGTGCGCCTTCTCCACGGCCTCTTCGACCAGGTGGTCCTTGGACAGCGCCGTGGCCAGCGCGGTGAGCCTGCGGATCGGTTTCACGCCCTTCTTGGGGATCGTCACCGAGGGCAGCGCTGCGAACGTCTCCCACACCTCCTGGGGCACCTTCGGGTTTGGGTGAAGGTCCACCGGGTCGAACAGTACCCGGCGTCCCTCGCCGCCTCCGGTGTCGTTGTCCTCCTCGTCCTTGGAGGTCGCGCCCTTCATCAGCATCTCGGCCACGCCTGTGGCGGTCTTGCGGTCGAAGAACGGCAGCAGGCAGTCCACCGAGTTCAGCAACTCGTTGCCCGGGATACGCCGAGCCAGGGGAGTGCGGATCATCCGGCCCAGCAACTGGGTGATGTGCGTCCGGTCCTTGGCCGGGCGCATCGAGACCAGCACCTCGGCCCTCGGGCAGTCCCAGCCCGTGGAGATCGCAGACTTGGCCAGCAGCACGCGGACGTGCTTGGCGTCCTGCACCCGTTGGGGCTCGATGTAGGGCACGCCCTGCTGGCCGACCAAGAGGTCCTGGTGCTCCCCGAAGACGTTCGCCACGGCGTCAGGTCCGAGTTCGGGCCAGGCGTCGTAGATCGTGTCCAGCGTCCGCACCAAGGTCTCCTGGGTGGGCTTGTCGCCCACCTGGACGACCAGCAGCGGGATGACCGGATCAGCCTCCTCCTGCTCGTCCGCGTAGGCCAACCACGCCGCTGTCGAGGCCCGGACCTTCTCCACCGCCCGGCGCAGCAGCACCGTATCGAAGACCCCTTGCTCGGTGGGGATGGAGAGCACGATGTCGTCCTTCAACAAGCCCGATGCCTGCACGAGTCCGGAGTCGACCTCCACCGAAGGCAGGGCTGTTCGACCCTTCGCGTCCTTCATCGCCGCCTCGAACCGCTCCACTGTGGCCGAGATACCGAAGACGACCGGCATGGGCGGGACCGCGCCGTGGCCGTTGATCAGCCGCTGGACGATGGTGGAGCGGTCTTTGCTCGTAGTGCCCATGCCTCGGTGGGCCTCATCCAGGACGAAGTAGAGCGTTAGGTCCTTGTTCTCGACGGTGTTCGTGATCACGTCGTAGATCGAGGACTGCATCTCGTCGGGACGGGGTTGGAAGAGACGTTCCTGTCCCAGGGCGGCACTGGCCTCACCACGTACCAGTCGCGAGTTCTTGGACAACTTCTGCGTGTTGAGGAAGTACACGTGCCCCGGGCGTAGCGAGGGTTCGGAGAACGTCGTCTCGATGACCCGCAGGCGCGAGTCCAACTCGCTCGCCGCCTCCTGCAAACGCGCCCGCGACTGCTCGTTGAGCGAAGGGTCGTCGGAGAACCACAGCACGACCGCGCCGGGATCGGCCTCGAAGTCGAACTCGTCGTTGCCGAAGAAAAGCGCCTCGATCACCGCAGCAGCCATGACCGTCTTGCCGGCACCGGTCGTCGCCGTCAGGGAGAACTGCGACAGTGACCCGTAGCGGTGGTACATGTCGCGGGCCTGGTCCAGGTTCCGCAGTACGTCTCGGACGGCCTCGCCTTGGTAGTCCTTCAGCGTGTAGCGCATCAGCGACCACCCCTCAACTGGAAGTTCTGCAAGTACGACTCGTACAGCCGCACCGGAAGCACCTGACTCGGCAGTTCACGGCACACCATCTGGAACGCCGAGTCGTCATCGGTGACGATGAACGCCGTCCGCACCGACTCCTCCTCAGCCACCCGGGCCACGAAGTCCCCGGCCTGATCCAGGTTCTCCAGCACCCCATAGGTCTCGGCCACGTCCCAGCCATCCTCCCCGAGGTCAGTGATGATCCGTCCCTGCGACCCAGCCCTCATCCACAGCATCGGGGCGATCCGCTCGAAAGCACGATTGTGACGGACGGACAGTTGTGCCTCGTAGGTGAGGGTGAAGAACGCGGCGTTCTCCTCGAAGCCGTCGGCCATCGGGAACTCGTCCACGAACTTGTAGTCACCCTTGATCGGCTCACCCTCGGGGGTGCTGCCCGTGATCGCGGCAGTCACTCGCGGCTTGGTGATGTAGTCGCAGATACCCCACGCCTCCCACTCATCGTCCCCAGGGCGCAGACCCTGCTTGCGGAGGGCGCGCTGCTCGTCGGCGCTGACCTCATTATTGGTGACGGAAATGCACTGACGACGACCGCCGTCCTGCCGGTTGAGTCGCATGACAGCGTGGGCCGTGGTGCCTGAGCCGGAGAAAAAATCTAGAACTACAGCCTCGGGCTTATCACCTAAAAAGAACCGGAGGGAATCCTCCACTGCGTAGAGAGCCTTAGGGAAGGGGAATGTTCTCCCGCCGAGAAGAGATGCCACCAAGCGAGCACCATGAACACCCGCGTCGTGGTGTGGTAACCGCCAAATGTCGCTTGGGAGAAGTCGGACCATGCCCGTCGGGGTGGTCGACTCCGCGATGACACTGCCGTCTGCGGCGTACCCAGTAACGCGATATTCACCAGACTCCACCTTTGTCCTCTCACCGGCTTTGAGATAGGAGATCGAACTGACTGATGGCTTCGGAGCGCGGACATATCCCTTCGCTACCAAGTCCATGATCCTATCCGAGCCGATCTGCCAGTAGCCGTCGCTCCCGTTTGCGCGGGTTGGCCAGATTGCCGCAGTCCCAGTGGGAGCATCAGAACTGGGTTGATCACCCAGTGGGATGGGGCTGCCGGCGCCCTGAATGCCACCACCATCGAGGCGGACAAATAGTGGGTAGAAGAGGTTTGGGCGATCCTCGCGCTTGACCGCGCCAGTGAGCCCCAATCGACGCAGAGGCTGCCAGTGGACCTTGCCTCGGACAGTCTTCTTTGCCTCCCCAGTCGCGGACCAGACCGGTGACAACAACTGTGGTTGGGGTGCGCCAGCACCGAGCATCACGACGTAGATGAACTCAGCGGTGCGAGAGAACTCACTCTGTCGCGCAACGGCACGACCATTGATCATCGAGGTAACCATCTGGATTCTCGCCTCAGGAAACGTCTGCTCCAGGAGCATGCCGAGCCTCAGGTACTCCTTCTCGTCAATCGTGACGATCAGAACGGAATCCTCCGGGTTCAGGAGTTCGCGGGCGACTTCCAGTCGTCGCTCCAGGAACGCCAGCCACTTCGAGTGCCGATAGTCGTCGTCGCCCGCGACGTAGTTGTTGTTGTACTTCCAGTCCTTCGCACCCGTGTTGTACGGGGGGTCGATATAGATGGCGTCAACCTTCCCGCGATGGGTGTACGTCAACATCTCCAGGGCGTGGTAGTTCTCCGCATTGAGGACCGTGTGGAACGGCTTGTCGCCACCGCGCTCTACCCGGCCCGTCTCCACGAGGCCCGGGTAGATGCGGTCGTTGAACTCCGCGACCACCACCAAGTCGTCCGTGATCACGACCTGGGTCTCCGGCTCCTCCGCGTCCAGTTCCAGCAGGTGCGCGACTCGACTTCCGTCCACTCGCTCGACCTGCTCCACCCGCCACAGCCGCTGGTCGCCCTGCTTGACCTCACCACGGGGCGGGAGCACCCGCACCTTGTCGCCCCGACGCACGGCACGCCCGGGCAACTCGACGGCCTCGGGCTGGTGCTGCTCGAAGACCAGGCCGAAGGTGCGCCGCTTCATCAGGGCGGCGAACTCCTTCTCCAAGTCGTCACCGAGTTGCTTGTCGGCCTTCCGGGCCTGCCTCAGTAGTTCAGTCAGTCGCGACACTCGCTACGTCTCCTTCAAGGTCTGCGAGTGCTCGAACTCGCTCTTTGTCATCGTAGACAGCGGCACCGACAGTATCCGCCGGCGTAGCCGAGGGGCGGCGTTCCGTTCACTCACCTCGCTCCCTCCGTGAACGACCCGATTGCCGCGAGCGACCGCTGGCGACGCACGTCGGCCTTGGACGGGGTGGCTACGGCCTTGCGTCCGAGGAAGCGCGTGTAGCGCTCCCCGGCCCTCGGCCAGCAGGTCACAGCGACGCTCATCGGGTGCGAGGGCTCTGGCCCGTGTCTCGCGGCCTTCTGGACCCATTCCTCGATCTGCCGGGGACTGCGAAAGCCCTCGGAGTCCCACATGCCCAGGCCGATGAGGACCGAGCGTGGGGAGTAGCCCGCTCGAAGTGCTGCCCGAATGCCCGGCAGGAGAGCCTCAGCCTTGACCACAGAGTCCCGGCTTCCGCCATCGCCTCGCAGTAGGCATCCAGAACGGAGCGGGCCACCTCGGGGCTTCCGGGGGAAGAGGTTGAGGTCGCGACTCTGGCCGGGAGCGCCAAGCTTCCGTCAACGCGAACCGGTGGGCCTCGGCTTTGTCCGGGTGACGCACGTCCACAAGCCGTCCGTCGCCGTTGCTCAGCCGGACGAAGAAGTCGGGGACGTGATCGCGGAGTCGTCGGCCCTCTGCATCCTGCGTGCCCTTGGGCCACGGGATCGCCAGCGGCTGGGAGGAGGCGCCCACGACATCGGGGTCATGGTCTGCGCTCAGTAGGTACTGCCGCTCCAGCAGGCTCTCGAACCCGGTGTGCCGCTTCATCGTGGAGGACCACCACAGTCCCTCGTAGTTGCGTTTGCCCGGCCAGGCGAAGAACTCGCGGATGGGGAGGGCATCCTCGAAGGGCTCTGCCGTGAGCGACCGGCTGGCCTCGACATTGAGCAACCGACCATCGAGGCGCGCCAGCACGCGCACGGTTTCCGTGACGTTGCTCGGCAAGGAGTGCAGCGCTCGACTCACGGAGCCTCCAGGTCTTCTCGCGTTGGACAGTTGACCATGTGTATCGGATCAACTGCGACTAAATGGCGCTTGCTATAGCAGTGTCCGATCTGGTGCGAGAGGTCTCAACTGGAGCGAGAGGAGCACACGCAGCGTCTCGCGAGGAGTGGCTGATTGACTCTACTTTACATAATGTATATTATCGGCAACTGACTGGAGCGTCGAAAGGGGCTGACGACGCGTGCTTGCGCACCTGCGTCGTCAGCCCCCTTCTGCGTGGCGTTACTGCACCGACGTGATCGACTGCGTCGTGCCGTTCAGATCGAACGCGTCGCCTGCGCGCTTGCCGCTGATGCCGTCGTAGATCGGTGCGTCCGTCGAGATGCCCGAGAAGCTACGGCCTTGTGATTCGAACTCGCTCACGGCGACGCCCACCAGGTAGACCTCGTCGCCGAAGCTCACCACGGCGCCTGGCTCGACAGTCTCCTTTGCGGACACGTCGAGGTTCTCGGCCGTCGTGATCAGCTCCTGCTGGCGGTCGTCGGTCTCCTGGTACATCGCGTGCAGGTCGCCGGCTTCGTCCTCGTGCGAGATATCGTCGACGTCGACCTCGTCGGTCCCCGTGGCCTGCGCCTCGTGGCTCTCCAACGCGACGGCTTCGCTGTTCGCGTCCGCCTGTTCCTTGAGGTGCTTGACGAGATCCGCCTTCAGCATTTCCTTGTCGATGTCCTGAGTGCTCATGGAGCCAACCTACGCCCCAACCCGGGCGGCGTGACTCCCCTAAAATTGCATAGACGATCGAGATAGTTGCCGACGGTCAGCGCCGCCGGCTGAGCACCTTGTCCAGCCCGGTGTAGAGCGCTGCCAGAGCGAGGCCGAACGCCAGGATCGCGCACAACGCCACCGCCACCGAGGCGTAGCCGTTCGTCGACACGTTGACGAAGGGATACGGGTACGCGTCGATGAACGCGCCGCGCGCGAGCATGTAGATCACCCACACGACCGGCACGACGAGGAACAGGCTGAACGTCCGGCGGTCGAAGGCACGCCGTGGCCCGACGACGAGCCACGCGAGCACCGACAGCACCGGAACCGCCTGATGCTCGAGGAAGTTCGTGACAACAGCGACGCCGGTCGGATTCGCGTCCGGCGCGAGAACGACCTGGTAGACGATCGCCGTCACGGTGATCATGACGAGCGCGTCGAGCAGGAGCACGCGAGCCAGGCGCGAGAAGCGGTCCCCGGTCGGTCTGTCCCCCGACGTCGCGGTGGCTCGCCCTACCTGCAACGCGAGCAGCGTGAACGCGAGGGCCGCGACGACGTTCGACCACACCGTGAAGTAGCTCAGGGTGTCGACTACGCGCGGCAGAGCGCCGGCCGCACCTGTCGGGTTGTTCCCGTAGGCGTGTGCTGCGATTTCTGCGTGCGAGTAGTTGTCGGTCGCGGACAACGTCACGTCGAGTGCCACTCCGAACCAGGCCAGTGCAGCCACGAACCCCCACACGCGTCGAGCCGAGCTCATGTGCTGCTACCTCTCCCCCGCCGCACGGGCGTGACGACAGGAACCCCGACACTAATCCTC
The DNA here is from genome assembly GCF_001021715.1 of Dermacoccus sp. PE3. Lineage (NCBI taxonomy): Bacteria > Bacillati > Actinomycetota > Actinomycetes > Micrococcales > Dermacoccaceae > Dermacoccus > Dermacoccus sp. PE3. Next base: position 525,348 of record NZ_LDCM01000002.1, read on the forward strand.
GGTTGCCCGGGCCGCAGTCACTTCCGCACTCCGGTCCCGACTTGATGGCGAACCTTCTTCCCGCGACGACGTGCCGCGGAGGCCGGCTCAGTCCTGGTTGATGAAGCGGACGTTCTCCTGTGCCACTCCCATGAGGTAGCGGTACAGCCCGGGGAGGTCGAAGTTCTTGGGGAACTCGAACCGGAGTCGTAGGCAAGGTTGTGGGATCAAAGCCT
>NZ_LDCM01000003.1:0-522701 GCF_001021715.1 Dermacoccus sp. PE3
CAATTCCTGCGACGCGTCTGGGACCGTCTCAGGCTTCTTGCATTGTGCGGCGGCTACCCTCACACGTGTGGCTGTGAAGCAGGGGAACAAGAGCAGCGTCAGATCCCGACGCGGTTGGCGCGACGAGGGTTGGCGGGACGAGGTTGCGACCTGGGCCGGCCGGTTGCTTCTCGTTGCCGCGCTCGTGTCCCTCGTGGCGATCCCCGTTCGCCGCAACACATTCCTCAACGTCGTCATGGACGTCCTCGGCTGGTTCGACATCCCCAGTGAGCCGTCACTCTTCGTGGTCTGCATGACACTCGTGCTCTCCGGTGGAGTACGACGTCGCTTCCGAGCAGCTCACACGGCGCTCGTGTTCATCATGGGCCTCGCCGTCTTCGACTCCGTCATGCGGATCTTCTTCCGCACAGAGTCGCTTCTCATGCTCGATCGGCTCCACGTTCACGGGGCCTATCGAGATTGGGCACGCTTCCAGGCATCGCCGATCGTCTCCAGCGTCACGCTGGCCATCTCGGTTGCGAGCTTCGCCCTCGTCTTGGCTTCTCGACGTGCGTTCAAGACTCGTCTCAGCGAAGGCGCGAAGCGTGCCTCCCTCGTCGCCCTGCTCAGTGGGTGGGCCTTCTCCGTTCTCGTGACCGTGGCACTCACGCTGTTCTTCCCTCGCAGCCTCGACACCGTGGGGCAACGAGTCGTGTGGGGAATCCGGAGCGCTTTCGGTGTTCGGACTCCTCCTGATACTCCGGGATTCGCCGGCCACCACGGTCATCAGTGGGTCTTCGGTATCGGCAGCGTCCTGTCCACGCTCGCGTTGTTGTTCGCCGTGCTCGTGCTGTGGCGCTCCGGGCGTGTGCGTGGCCTGACGGACGCGGACGACGAATTGCGTCTGCGTGCTCTGCTTCTCGAACACGGCGAGGACGACTCGCTCGGTTACTTCGCCACTCGTCGTGACAAGTCCGCGCTCTTCGCACCAGACGGGCGAGCCGCGCTGACGTTCCGCAACGAGGGAAGCGTCAGCGTTGCATCGGCCGACCCCGTGGGGCGACGCGAATCCTGGAACGGCGCGATCGAAGGCTGGCTGGAGCAGTGTGCTGAGCACGGGCTCTACCCGGCCGTCCTTTCGGCGAGCGCTGACGGCGCGCAGGCGTACGTCGACGCGGGTCTTAAGGCGTGGTCCTTGGGCGACGAGGCAATCATCGACGTCGACGCATTCACCCTTCAGGGGCGCACGATGCGTCCCGTGCGCCAGGCGGTCACCCGCGTCGAACGCGCCGGTTACTCGACACACGTGCGCCGGCACGAAGAGCTGTCCGGCCAGGAACTCGATGAGATCTCGCGGCTGGCGTACGCCTGGCGCGGCAACGAGACCGAGCGTGGGTTCTCCATGGCGCTCAACCGTCTCGGCGATCGCGCTGACGGACGCTGCGTCGTCATCACGGCTCACGACGAGAGCGGGGCCGTTCGCGGGTTCCTGTCCTTCGTGCCGTGGGGTGCGCGTGGACTGTCCCTCGACGTCATGCGCCGTGACCGGGCCGCAGAGAACGGGCTCAACGAGTACATGGTCGCCCACCTCGTCGAAGCCGCGCCGGCGCTGGGCGTCCGGCGTATCTCGCTCAACTTCGCGGTTTTCCGCAACGTCTTCGCCGATGCCGATGAGGTCGGTGCCGGTCCCGTGACACGACTGAGCGACAAGGCGCTGTCGTTCGCGTCTCGCTTCTGGCAGCTCGAGACGCTCTACCGCTCGAACGACAAGTACCGCCCCGAGTGGGTGCCGCGTTATCTCTGTTACGACCCCGAGCTGACGGTGCCGCGCGCCGCCCTGGCCATGGGCGTGGCGGAGGGCTTCGTGCCCCTTCTCGGTCCGCGCCTGCTCGTGGGGCCGAAGCCGGCCGACCACCAGCCGCCGCGCCCGGAGGTCGACTTCGTCGAGCGGGTTCAGGCGCTCGAGGCCGAGAGCCTCACCCCGCGCGTTCCCGAGCCGCGGCGCAGTGAGCAGCAGCGCGTCCGGCGCGCGAAGCTGACGCAGATGGCCGAAGCAGGCGTGGAGGCCTACCCGCCCCGCGTTCCGCGGACGACGACCGTTGCCGACGTCGTGGCGCGCCACCCCGATCTGGCGCCCGACGCCGCAACGGGGGAGCGAGTCTCAGTCACGGGCCGAGTGCGCGCTCTGCGCGACCTCGGTGGGGTGAGCTTCGTCGTGCTCGAGGAGAACGGCGTTCGCCTTCAGGCGATGGCCACACGGGACGGCACCCCGGAGCCTGCCTTCGGCCGTTGGGGCCACTGGATCGATCTCGGCGACATCATCAGCGTCAGCGGCGAGGTGGTGACCTCGAAGCGCGGCGAGTTGTCGGTTCTCGTGGACTCGTGGCAGATGGCGGCCAAATGCCTCAGCCCGGTACCCGATCTGCACTCCGGCTTCCGCGACCCTGACGCTCGCGTGCGTCAGCGCTCGCTCGACCTCATCGTCAACGCCGACTCCATGGAGATGCTGCAAGCACGCTCACGTGGGGTGCGCGCGTTCCGTGACGCGTTCGACGACCTGGGCTACACCGAGGTGGAGACCCCGATGCTCCAAGCCGTGCACGGCGGAGCGTCCGCGCGGCCGTTCAAGACACACATCAACGCCTACGGCATGGATCTGTTCCTGCGCATCGCGCCGGAGCTCTATCTCAAGCGCCTCGCGGTCGGTGGCATGCAGAAGGTCTTCGAACTGAACCGAAACTTCCGCAACGAGGGCGCCGACGCGACGCACAACCCCGAGTTCACCTCGCTCGAGGCCTACGACGCGTACGGCGATTACACAACAATGCGTCACCTGACGCGCGAGGTCCTGCTCGCAGTGGCACGCGCGGTGCACGGTGAGGAGATCGCGCTGCGACCGATGTCGGACGGCAGCGTGGAGCGTGTCGATCTTTCTGGACCGTGGCCCGCCGTGCCCGTCCACGAGGCGGTGTCGAAGGCCTGCGGCGTGACGCTCACGTCCGCGTCGACACGTGAGGACGTCGCTGCGGTGTGCGAAGCCCACGGCATCGATGCTCCGCGGGAGAAGGGCGCCGGCGAACTCGTCGTCGAGCTGTACGACGAACTCGTCGAGGCACGAACGACCTTCCCGACGTTCTACACGGACTTTCCCGTCGAGACGTCGCCGCTCACGCGGGAGCACCGTGACGATCCGCGCCTCTCGGAACGCTGGGACCTCGTGGCCTTCGGCGCCGAGATCGGTACGGCGTACACCGAGCTGGTCGATCCGGTCGAGCAGCGTCGTCGCCTCACCGAGCAGTCGCTCAAGGCGGCGGCCGGTGACGTCGAGGCGATGTCGCTCGACGAGTCGTTCCTCGGCGCGCTCGAGTACGCGATGCCGCCCACGGGTGGCCTCGGCATCGGCGTCGACCGCACGATCATGATGCTGCTCGGGGCTCCGATCCGCGCCACGCTCGCGTTCCCGTTCGTCCGTCCGCAGGGCTGAGTGGACCCTCCTCCTCGGCGAAGGGAACCTTCTCTCCTCTCGACTGAGCTATGAGGTGGATGACAATTCCTTGAGTTCTTTTCACCCATTGATGACCTATGAGCGGCAAGATCAGTGGGTGAGTGCGCGAACGAACGCGTCGCGCAAAGGGATTCAAGGGGAACCATGAAGAAGTCGCTCAGCGCAGCAGCCGCAGCCTTCGGTCTCGTCAGCATCGGCCTTGCACCTGCAGGTGCGAGCGCCCGGCAGGCCTCGTCCAAGGCGCCGACGTCCGGCGCGTCGTCGAGCTACACGCCACCGCCGGTGTCATGGGGAGCATGCAAGGCGCCGAGTCTCGTCAAGGCGGGTGCCCAGTGCGGCTACGTCACGGTTCCCCTCGACTACGCGAAGCCGAAGGGCGCGAAGATCAAACTCGCCGTGTCCCGTATCAAGCACAAGACGCCCGACGCGAAGAAGCAGGGCATCATGCTCGTCAACCCGGGTGGCCCCGGCGGTTCCGGCCTGACGTTGGCACGCCTGGGTCAGTGGGTGCCGAACGGAGGCGGCGACCCGTACGACTGGATCGGATTCGACCCGCGAGGCGTCGGCGACAGCCTCCCGAGCCTCGCGTGCGACGGTAACTACTTCGGCTACAACCGCCCCGACTACCGCGTGACGAAGGCCGGCACGGAACGTCAGTGGCTTCGCAAGACCGCGGGCTACTCGAAGGCCTGTTCGAAGGCGGACGGCGCACGTCTGTTGCCGCACATGAAGACCGTCGACAACGTGCGTGACATGGACTCGATCCGCAAGGCCCTCGGTGAGAAGCAGATCAACTTCTACGGTTTCAGCTACGGCTCCTACCTCGGCCAGGTCTACGCGACGATGTATCCCAAGCAAACACGCCGCATGGTGCTCGACGGCGTCGTCAACCCCAAGGACGTCTGGTACGGCGCGAACCTCAACCAGGACGTCGCGTTCGACGCGAACATGGACACCTTCTTCGACTGGGTCGCCAAGAACGACGCCACCTACCACCTGGGTAAGAGCGGCAAGGCGATCAAGAAGCGCTGGTACGCGATGCTCGACAAGCTCGCGAAAACGCCGGCGGACGGCAAGATCGGACCGAACGAGTGGACGGATGCCTTCCTCAACGCCGGTTACTACGTGTTCGGCTGGGAAGGTGACGCCGAGGCACTCGTCGCGGCGTTCAAGGGTGACTTCGGCCCGGTCACCGACCTCTACGACGAGGCGAACGGCTCCGGCCCGGGTTCGGACAACGGGTATGCGGTCTACCTCGGCACGCAGTGCTCGGATGTTGCCTGGCCCACGTCGTGGAACAAGTGGAAGGCCGACAACACGCGCGTCGCCAAGAAGGCGCCGTTCGAGACGTGGGCCAATGCGATGTTCAACCTTCCGTGCACGAGCTGGCCGGTGAAGGCGAGCAACCGCCAGGCGCCCCGCGTCGACGGCTCGAAGGTCGGGCCCATCCTGCTCATCTCGGAGACGAAGGACGGCGCGACGCCGTACGGCGGTGCGCTCGAGGTGCGTAAGCGCTTCCCGAAGAGCTCGCTCATCGAGGGCGTCGGCGGCACGACGCACTCGGGTTCGCTGAGCGGTATCGCGTGCACGGACGACAAGATTGCCACCTACCTGCTGTCCGGCAAGACGCCGCAGCGCACTCGCGGGCAGGGGCACTCGGACGTGAAGTGCGAGCCGGTGCCGCAGCCGGCGCCGGGCCCGGCGAACGCGCTGACGGAGTCGGCGTCCGACTCGGGGCGCCGCCACGGTCACGGCAAGGGCCACGGCAAGAAGCGTCACGGCATGCCGCAGGATCTGCGCGCCCAGTTGCAGCAGGCCGCTTCGTCGACCCGCTGACGGACTGACCCTTGAACGCCCGAGCGGCCGGCACCCCCAAGGTTGCCGGCCGCTCGGGCGTTTCGCCGTGCGCGTCGATCAGTGACGCAGAGCCTTGCGGGCCAGTGCGTTACCGATGAACTGCGCGATCTGCACGAACACGATGATGATGACGACGGCTGCCCACGTCACGGCCCACTGGTAGCGCTGGTAGCCGTACGCCAGCGCGAAGTTGCCGAGACCGCCGCCGCCCATCGCGCCGACGACCGCGGTCATGTCGATGACGGCGACGAGCGCGAAGGTGTACCCGAGGATGAGCGGCGCGAGCGCCTCGGGGATGAGAACGGTGCGGATGATCCGCCACGGGCTCGCGCCCATCGCCTGAGCCGCCTCGATGACGCCCGGGTCGACACTCACGAGGTTCTGTTCGACGATGCGACTGATGCCGAACGTTGCGGCGAGCGTCAGCGGGAAGATCATCGACGCGGTACCGATCGTCGAGCCGGTGACCTTCAGCGTCAGCGGACCGAGCGCGGCCGCGAAGATGATGAACGGGATCGGGCGGATGATATTGACGAGCACGTTGAGGATCGTGTGAACCGTCGGGTTGGCCATGATGCCGCCGCGGCGCGTCGTGTTGAGCAGCACGCCGAGCACGAGCCCGAACAGACCGCCGAGGACGATGGTGGCGCTGACCATGAGGAGGGTCTGCCCGACCGACTCCCACAGCACGGGGCGCAGTGCGCTCCAGTCCGTGTCCGCAGTGATGACCTTCATGCCGTGGCCTCCTCGAGTTCGTGGACGGTGGCGACCTGGGCGAGGTCGGTCAGCACCTGCGTGACGGTGACGTCGTCACCGCGCAGGGCCAGGGTCAACGTCGTGAGGTTCGCTTCCTTGAGGGGCGTGAGGCCACCGTGGACGATCTCCGGTTCGACACCGCGGGCGCCGGTGGAGGCGAGAACCCTTCCGAATCCAGCGGAGTCGTGGACGGTTGCCGTGACGAGGCGTCCGCTCACCCTCTCGCGCAGCCGCGCGATCTCGCGGGCGTCGGGCACGTTGCGCAGCGTCGCGTCGACGAGCCGCCGCGTGGCTGACGATGTCGGTGCGCCGAGCACCTGCTCGGTCGGCCCGGACTCGACGAGGCGGCCGTGTTCGAGGACCACGACGTCGTCGGCCAGTTCACGCACGACGTCCATCTCGTGCGTGATGACGACGATCGTCACGCCGAGCTCATCGTTGACGCGGCGCAGGAGGGCCAGGACGTCCTTCGTCGTGTCGGGGTCGAGGGCGGAGGTCGACTCGTCGGCGAGCAGGATCTCCGGGTTCGTGGCCAGGGCGCGGGCGATGCCGACGCGCTGCTTCTGGCCGCCGGACAGCTCGTCAGGATAGGCCCAGGCCTTCTCCGTCAGACCGACGAAGTGGAGCAGTTCGGTGACTCGCGCCTCCTGCTTGTCCTTGTCCCAACCGGCGACCTCAAGCGGATAGGCGACGTTGGCGTACACCGTGCGCGAGCGGATGAGATTGAACTGCTGGAACACCATGCCGATGCGGGCCCGCAGAGCTCGGATCTGCTTTGCTCCCAGACCCGCCAGATCGACGCCGTCGACCTCGACGGAGCCGGTCGTCGGGGTCTCGAGCGCGTTGATGAGCCGCACGAGGGTGCTCTTGCCTGCACCGGAGAACCCGATGACGGCGAGGACGCGGCCGGTAGCGACGTCGAGGTCGATCTCCTGCAGCGCGGTGACGTTCTTCTTGCCGCGCACGAAGGTCTTGCTCACGCCGCGCAGCCGGACCGCCGGCGCGTTCTCGGGTCGGGCCGGGGGAGTGGGGGTCACTTCTTGGCCTTGATCTGCGACTCGATGCGGGTGAGGATGCCGCGCACGTCCGCGACGGAACGCTTCACCTCGTACTGGGTTCCCTTGGTGCGCTTGGAGATGAGGTCCTGCACCGACTTCTCGTGGTACGCCTGGACGAACTTCGCGTACGTCGGGTTGTCGGCGTCCTTCTTGCGGGCCACGATGACGTTGATGTACGGCTCCGAGGACTTCGCCTTGGGGTCGTCCTTGAACAGCGCCTTGCTCGGGTCGAGGTTCGCGTCGGCGGCGAAGTTGTTGTTGACCACGGCGCCCTCGACGGAGGGCAGGGCGGCTGCGGTCTGGGCAGCGTCGACGGGCGTGACGCCGACCTTCGACTTCGCGGCGTCGATCTCGGCGGGCGTCGACAGGGAGTTGCCCCCGCCCTTGAGCGTGAGCAGACCGGCGCTCTGCAGGAGCAGGAGGGCGCGTGCCTGGTTCGTCGCGTCGTTCGGGATGGCGACCTTGCCGCCGTCGGCGAACTCGTTCACCGTGGTGTGCTTCTTCGAGTACAGCGACAGCGGCACGATGTAGGTGGAGCCGACCGGCGTCAGGGTGTCGTTCTTCGCGGCGTTGTAGTCGGCGAGGAACTGCAGGTGCTGGAACTGGTTGACGTCGACCTGGCCCTGGGAGAGCGCCGGGTTGGCCTGCGTGTAGTCGGTGAAGTTGACCGGCTGGATGTCGAGGCCGTACTTCTCCTTGCCGACCTTGACCAGTTCGGTCCAGTACGGGTCGGACGCTTCGGTGGTACCGACGGTGATCTTCGTCAGCTTCTCGTCGTCGCTACCCGTGAAGGCCTTGATGCCGAAGCCTGCGGCGAGCGCGACGACGAGGACGCCTGCGCCGATGGCCGCGTACTTGGGGCCGTTGCTCTTCGGCTTCTCGGGCAGGGCCTGGACGGCGGGGCTGGCTCCGGGGGTGGTGGAGTTGGTGTTCTCGGACATGGTGATGCCTTCCTCGAAGGGGCGTGCGAGGCGCCGGTGGGGTGGGCGGCGACGACCGCCCGACGATGGGTGCGGTCAGTGCTTGGGGCGCGCGAACGCGGCGTCGTGCGTGTGCGGTCGCGCGGTGGGGGCCTGGGTGGGGCGATGCGTGTGCTGCATGTGATCTCCCGGGATCGGGCGCACCGGTACGAAGCCCTCGAAAGGGATGTGTTCCGGGTGCGGAACGTGCTTGCCGCGCGGTTGACGCGGCCGTGTCATCACCTGGAGCACCCCGCCACGTTCGTGAGGGTTGCCGTCCGACCAGCCAGGGCTTTGCATCGGATCTCTTGACCGGCATTACATTAGAGGCGCCGCGAGAAGCCCGTCAAATCAAGTGATCTGGGCCACTCTGCGTCACCGCTGGGCCGAGTTTCCTGCGGTTGGGTAGTCGCCGCCTCGACCCAACGGCAGGAAAGTCTGCCCAGTGGAGAGATGCGCTGATGCCGTGCTCTCCCCGTGGGCTGGAGTCACTAGGGGCGGAGCGTGGACTCCACGGGGTCGAGGTACCCCCCGAGCTCGCGCTTATTTGCTCGGCGGAAGCACGTCGGTCTGCGCGGGGAGGTCGGCCACGCCGACCGGGCACGTCACGCCCTTGTAGCCGTGATTGCAGTACCCGCCTGGATTTTTCGCGAGGTACTGCTGGTGGTAGCCCTCGGCCGGCCAGAACTTTCCGGCTTCGTCGGCGGGCTTCATCTCCGTCGTGATGGCGCCGCGGCCCGCGTCGGTCAGCGCACCCTGGAACGCTTCTGCGGTGCGACGCGTAGCGGTCTCCTGCTCGGGCGTCGTCCAGTAAACCGCAGAGCGGTACTGCGTGCCGATGTCATTGCCCTGACGGTTGGCCGTCGTCGGGTCATGGTTCTCCCAGAACGCCTTGAGCAGCTGGGCCGGGGAGACCTTCTCCGGGTCGTACGCGATCTGGACGGCCTCGGTGTGGCCCGTCGTGCCCGTGCAGACGTCCTCGTACGAGGGGTTCTCACGGTCGCCACCCATGTAGCCGACGGCCGTCGAGACGACCCCCGGGATCTGCCAGAAGATGCGCTCCGCACCCCAGAAACATCCCATCGCGACGTACAGCGTCTCGGTCTTGTCCGGCCACCCGCCGAGCAGTGGCGTGCCAAGAACGTCGTGCACGGCAGCGACGTCGACCGGGGCGGAATCCTGACGGGTGAACCACATGGGGCGTTCCTTTCACTGGGGTCGCTGTGTTCAACGCAGGCGTGTCCGAGAGGATTCCGAACTCGCGGAGCAACCGCGTGAACGGCGCGCGTCAGTCGACGAGCGGCGGCACTTCGAGTGGGATGGGGCGCAGCAGCCTCGCGCGGATCTCGACCATCGTCTGCGCGTGCGTGTCGAGCGCGACGTCCTCGGAAAGCGTTGGCACCCAAGGCGGCACGGCCCGCTTGTGGCCGTTGTTATCAAGGCCGACAAGCACCATCGTGCACTCGGTTGTGAGGTTCAGTTCGCCCGTGGGCGGGTTGCCCGAGCGCACTCGCGCCGGTGTGGATGAGCCACGCCTGCACCTCGACGAGGTCGCGGACGTGCAACGGCTGGTGGAAGCGCACACCGCCCGCGTACACGGCCACCGCCGAACCCTGGTTCCAGCGCTCCGCGACGAGGGTTGCCGCCTCGTCGATCCACTCCATGACGACGCCGCCGTGCACGTTGCCGCCCCAGTTGACGGTGGTCGGTGCCGCGAGGAAGCGCAGCGTCTCGCGACACGACTCCGTCGCGTCCCGTGTAACTCTGCTTCACCATGTCGGCTTCGATGCGGGTGCGCACGTCGGTGAGGGTGACGGCGCGCTCCTGCTGGTCGCGTTCCCACTCGTCCTGCGGCGTGAACGTCGGGACAGGTGTGGGCTTCCGGTCGTCGTCGACCGCGACGAAGATGAGCAGGCACTGTGTGTTGACGCGCAGCTCGCCCTGACGCGGGTCGCCGGACGAAACGGTCGCGACGATGTGCATCGACGTGCGTCCGGTGTGGACGACACGCGACTGCACCTCGACGATGTGGCCCACCTCGACGGGGCGGGTGAAGCGCACATTGCCGACGTAGGCCGTCACGCAGTAGTGCCCGCTCCACGCCGCGGCACAGGCGTACGCGGACTTGTCGATCCACTCGAGCATCCGGCCGGCACCGACGCGCCCGCGCACGTCGGCATCCATCGGTGCGGCCATGAAACGCAGGGTGATGTGGCGTCGGTTCCGGGCATGCCGTCGATCGTAGGGCCGGTACCGCCGGAAATTCACTTGTCGGGCGCGCGGTTGCTGGCGTTCCATGACTGGCATGAACACGGTGCGCATCGAACGGATCACCCCTGAACACCCGCAGTTCGAGGAGTGGGCGACCGTCTTCGTCACGGCCGGGCGCCGCCAGTGGGGGCGCGACACGACTGCCTACCCGCCGAACGAACTCGCACAGATGTGGGAGTCCCTGGCCCACGCGAAGGTCTGGCTCGCCGCGATCGACGACGACGGCGACGTCGTCGGGTCCGCAGCCATCGGGATGCCGACGCAGGACAACCCACATCTCGCCGGGTTCGACGTCGCCTGCCTCGACGAGCGGGCTAAGGCGCTCAAGCACCGTCTCGTCGACGAGGTCGAACGTGTCTGCCGAGAGGCCGGGCGCACCACGCTCATGATCGAAACGCAGACGCCGGTCGGTGCCGCCAACGACGAGGCCGCCTTCTTCGAAGCAGCGGGCTATGCGGAAGCGCAGACGTGCGTGCGTAACGGGCAGCGGCTCCCCGTGAGCGCCGACATCGGGGCCGAGATGCGCCGCGTCATCGAGATGAACGACGGCTACCGCATCGAGACCGTCGTCGGTCGGCTTCCCGAAGACTGGCTGCCGGAACGGGCGCGCCTCGCCGGAATGATGTCGACCGACACACCTCTCGGCGACCTCGCCATCGAGCCGGAGAACTGGACCCCCGAGCGCGTCACCGCGATGTTCGACGAGGACGAACGTCGCGGGCGCGTCGTCGTCGAGGCCGTGGCCTGGCACGAGGAAACCGGTGAGATAGCCGCGTTCACGCACGTTTCGGTGCCCGCGGAAACACCGTGGATCGCCTACCAGGACGACACCCTCGTCGCGAAAGCCCACCGGGGCCATCGGCTCGGCTACCGCGTGAAGGCTGCCGTGTCCTTGGCTCTGCCCCAGGCCGCGCCCGGCGTCACCGTGCAACGCACCTGGAACGACGAGACCAACGAGCACATGCTGCGCATCAACCGTGAACTCGGCTACGAGCGAGAGGGGACGTTGGTCGAGTGGCAGAAGGTGCTCGATTCGGCTCCGGGTGACGCTGCACACGACGCCTGAGCGACAAGGCACCGGCTCCCGTGGACGAACGGTGGCGCGGGTGACACGCGGCACTCGGTAACCTTGGGCGTGTGACCGATGTACTGACGATGCAAGATGCCCTGTTGACGTTGCAGAAGTACTGGACCGACCGCGGTTGCATGGTGGTCCAGCCCTACAACACCGAGGTCGGGGCGGGAACGATGAACCCCGCCACGGTCATGCGCGTCCTCGGGCCCGAGCCGTGGCACGTCGCGTACGTCGAACCCTCCGTGCGCCCCGACGACAGCCGCTACGGCGAGAACCCCAACCGTCTGCAGACGCACACGCAGTTCCAGGTCATCCTCAAGCCCGACCCGGGCAACCCGCAGGAGCTCTACCTCGGCTCCCTGCAGGCGCTTGGCATCGACCTCGACGCGCACGACGTGCGCTTCGTCGAGGACAACTGGCAGCAGCCCGCCATCGGCGCGTGGGGCCTCGGGTGGGAGGTCTGGCTCGACGGCATGGAGGTCACGCAGTTCACCTACTTCCAGCAGGTCGTGGGCCAGAACCTCGAGCCGATCTCCGTCGAACTCACCTACGGCATGGAGCGCATCCTCATGGCGCTCCAGGGCGTCACGCACTTCAAGGACATGGCGTACGCCGAGGGCATCTCCTACGGCGAGGTCTTCGCGCAGAACGAGTACGAGATGTCGCGCTACTACCTCGACGACGCCGACGTCGAGACTGCGCACACCTTCTTCAAGAACTACACGGACGAAGCGCAGCGCATGATCGACGCCCGCCTGCCCGTGCCGGCGTGGACGTACGTGCTCAAGAGCTCGCACGCGTTCAACATCCTCGACTCGCGTGGCGCCGTGTCGACCACCGAGCGCGCTCGCTCGTTCTCGCTCATGCGCCGCCTCGCCCGCGAGGCCGGTGCTCTGTGGACCGAACGCCGCGAGGAGCTCGGCTTCCCGCTGCTCAAGGAGGGCGTCGCCACGTCGCGCGTCAACGAGATCGCTGCTGCAGCGGTGACGGCGCCGAACGTCACGCAGCCGGCCCAGAAGGCCGAGTCGGCGACGGACCTCGGCGACGACGCTCAGACGTTCGCGTTCGAGATTGGCGTCGAGGAGATGCCGCCGCACGTCGTCGACGCCACCCTCCCCGCGGTGAAGGAGGCCGTCACGACGGCGCTCGCGGCCACCCGCCTCGAGCACGGTGACCTCAGCGTCGTCGGCACGCCGCGCCGCATCGTTGTCACGGTGCCCGGCGTCAGCGCGCACGAGCCGGACGCCGAGACGCTCGCCAAGGGGCCCAAGGTCGCGGCCGCCTACGACGCCGACGGCAAGCCCACGAAGGCGCTCGAAGGGTTCGCCCGCGGCAAGGGCGTCTCCGTCGATGACGTCGTCACCGCTGAGTTCGACGGCGCGGAGCACGTCGCCGTCAAGCAGACGCAGACCGGTCGCGGTGTGCTCGAGGTGCTCGGCGCGATCGTCACTGACGTCGTCGCGGGCCTGCGCAGCGACAAGAACATGAAGTGGAACGACCCGGAGCTCACCTTCAGCCGCCCGATCCGTTGGCTCGTGGCGCTGTGGGGCACTGCTGTCGTCCCCGCGACGGCCGGTCTTCTCACGGCGGGTCGCACCACGTACCTGCAGCGCACCGCTGCGCAGCCGCACGTCGACATCGCCTCGGCCGAGGATCTCGTCAGCACGCTCGAGGGCGCCGGCTTCCTCCTCGACATCGACGCGCGGCGCCAGGCCGTCGTCGACGGCGCGCTGGAACTCGCTCGCTCCGTGGGCGGCACGATCGACATCGAGGGCGAGGCCGGTCTCGTCGACGAGATCACGAACCTCGTCGAGGAGCCGCGCGGCGTGCTCGGCACCTTCGAGGAGCGTTACCTCGACCTGCCCGAGCAGATCCTCACCACCGTCATGCGCAAGCACCAGCGTTACCTGCCGGTGCGCGACGAGTCGGGCAAGCTCATGCCGTATTTCGTCACGATGGCCAACGGGGCGATCGACGACGACGTCGTGCGCGCCGGCAACGAGTCGGTGCTGCGCGCCCGCTACGAGGACGCGGCCTTCTTCTGGGACGCCGACCTCAAGGTGGGCCTCGACGACTTCCGTCGGAACATCGACTCCCTGACGTTCGAGAACCGTCTCGGCTCCTTCGCCCAGCGCGCGGATCGCATCCGCGACGTGGCTCAGGCGCTCGCCGGCCATGTGGAGCTGTCGGGCGACGACAAGACGACGCTGACGCGCGCAGGCGAACTCGCCAAGTTCGACCTGTCGACGCAGATGGTCGTCGAACTCTCGTCGCTCGCGGGCACGATGGCGCGCGAGTACGCGCTCAAGGCAGGGGAGACCCCGGCCGTCGCGGAGGCACTCTTCGAGATGGAGAAGCCCCGTTCGGCCGGTGACTCGCTGCCGGTCTCGACGCCGGGTGCACTGCTCGCCCTCGCCGACCGCTTCGACCTGCTCACTGCGATGTTCGCCATCGGCGCGAAGCCGACCGGTTCGTCCGACCCCTTCGCGCTACGCCGCGCCGCGCTCGGTGTCGTCTCGATCCTGCGCGGCGTGCCGACGGTGGCCACCGTGAGCGTGGCTTCCGGGCTCGAAGCCGCAGCGGCGCGCCTGCGCGAGCAGGGCGTCGAGGTCTCCGGCGAAGCGCTCGCGTCGGCAGCCGAGTTCGTCGAGGGCCGCTTCGGCCAGCAGCTGCGTGACGAGGGCGTCCCCGCGCCGCTCGTTGCAGCGGTGGCTCCGTCGGCCGGCACGCCGGGTGCGGCGGAGGCCTACCTCGCCGACATCCAGACGCTCTCGGGAGACGAGGCGTTCGCGGCTCTCGTGCAGGTGACGCAGCGCATCACGCGCATCGTTCCTGCGGGCACCGACGCCTCCTTCGACGCGTCGGTTCTCACCGACGACGCAGAGAGGGTTGTCGCTCCGCTCGTGGCCGACCTGGCCGACAACTCCCGCGGTTCGCTCACCGAATGGTTCGCTGCGGCAAGCGGTCTCACCGACAAGCTGAACACGTTCTTCGACGAGGTGCTCGTCATGGCTGACGACGAGAAGCTCAAGGCTGCACGACTCGGCATGCTGCAGACGGTCGTCGCCAAGGCACCTGCCGGCATCGACTACAAGGAGCTCGACAGGGCGCTCGACGCCTGATTCTGACCGCGTAGCACTTCACGGCGAACGGTGGCCGGTGACCGAAGGCGTCACCGGCCACCGTTCTCCGTTGCGCGCGGTGAGCCGCTATCTCAGCCGAGGGTTCGGTAGGACTCCTGCGCGCCGCGACGGGTCACGGTGTCGGCGGCGAATGCGGCTGCCACCTGAGCGGCATCCTCCATCGTCATCCCGTGGGCGAATCGGGCCACGAAGGCTCCGGTGAACGCGTCGCCTGCACCCGTGGTGTCCACCGCCTCCACGGGGCGCGACGGTACCTCGTCGAGGCCCTCGGCCGTGGCCACCAAGGTGCTGGCGGCTCCGCGTGTCATGACGACGGACGGCACCCCCGCGGCGACGATGGCGCGCAGAAGGGCGTCGTCGTCATCGGTGGAGCCGAGATCCAGGATGCCAGCGGCGAGTCTGGCCTCGTGCTCGTTGACGACGAGCGGGTCGGCACGCCGGATCGTCGTCGGCGAAACGTTGATGACGGGCGCGAGGTTGAGCACGAAGCGTGTCGCAATCGCCTCGCAGGTCTCCGCGACGGCGTCGACGACGTGAGCAGGGATCTCTCCCTGGCACAGCACGACTTTGGCCCCGTCGATGGTGTCGCGAAGCCGGTCGACGTCGGCCACGTCCCAGCCTCCGTTGGCACCGGGAACGATGACGATGCTGTTCTCCCCGGCATCGTCGATCGTGATGAAGGCCATTCCGGTTGTCCCGTCGACGGCGTCGGTGAGTGCGAGATCGACATCGGCCGCGCGAAGGAGTTCGAGGGCTTCATCGGCGTAGGGGTCCGTACCGACCTTGCCTGCGAACATCACGTCCGCCCCATTGAGGCGTGCCGCGAGAGCCTGGTTCGCGCCCTTGCCGCCCGGGGAGGAGTGCATCGAGCGGGCGGCGAGGGTCTCGCCGGGCAGCGGATGCCGTTCCACCTGAACGGCGAGGTCGACGTTGGTCGAGCCGATGACGAGGACGGTGGCCACGATGGGGTCCCTTCAGGTTGTCGCACTTTGCCCACCCTATGCATCAGCCTTGTTCGCCTCCGCCGCGCAGTTCGGCGTGGATGCGCCGGCAGGTGGCGAGCACGAGATCGACTACGGCCTTGGGCGGGTGGGGGATGACGGCGTCGAACGGGACGTCCGCACCCTCCCCGAGCGGAAGGCTCAACAGCTGCGGATCGAGACTCTCCGCCGCGTCGACGGGGACGACGGCGACCGCACGTCCTTGACCGAGCAGGTAGCCGTGGGAGCCGGAGAGTCGGTCGGTCGCCTGCAGGAGCGTGTGCGGTTCGAGCCCGCGTCGCAACAGGCCGGTCATGATCGCGTCGAAGTACGCGGGATGGTTCTCCCGGGGCCACATGAGCAGAGGCGTCTCGTCGAGTGAGGCGAGGTCCTGCGTCGTCCGCAGGTCACCGAGCAGATCGGGATGCCCGACGAGAACCAGGGGGTCGTCGCCGAGGTGGATGCGTCGGCACCCTTGCGGCGCTCGCGCGAAGTGCGCGAGCCCGAGGTCCGCTTCTCCCGTGGCCACGGCCTGTTCGACCTGTCCGGTCCCGATCTCGAGCACCGTGAGCTTCGGCCCCTCGGTCTCGAGCCGCTGGAGGAGATGAGGCATGAGCCGGTTCGCGATGCTGGGGGAGCAGGCGACGGTGAGGTGCGACGCGGCGCGTTCGCCCAGGTCGCGGGCCGTGCGCTCGAAGAGGGCAGTTGCGGTCAGGGCCGCGCGGGCTCGTTCGAGCAACTCGACGCCTTCGGGTGACAACCGTGTCGGCCCTTCCTGTCGGATGACGAGCTCGGTCCCCAGGGTGCGTTCGAGCGCGCGCACCTCCTTGCTGACGGTCGGCTGTGCCCGCCCCAGAGCGTCCGCTGCCCGCCCGAAGGTGCCTTGCGTTGCGACGGCCTCGAAGGCTTCGAGCTGCTTGAGCGTGACCCGCAGATCCATAGCCTCAGGCTATAGGCCTATGCCGATCTGAGCCTGGGAACCCCCGACGAATCTCCCTATGGTCGAACGTAACCGACATCACATTGCCCCAGGAGGAAGCCATGACCGAACCCATCCGAATCAGCACAGAGGTCCGCGACGCACTCGCAGAGGGTCGCCCCGTGGTAGCCCTCGAGTCGACGATCTTCACCCACGGCCTGCCTCGTCCGCGCAACCTGGAGGTCGCGCTGGAGGGCGAGGCCATCGTGCGTGACGCAGGCGCCGTGCCTGCCACCATCGGCGTCTTCCACGGTGAGAGCGTCGTCGGCCTGAGCGAGGACGAGGTCACCGAACTGTCGAAGGAGGACGGCCTTCTCAAGGCGTCCATCCGTGAACTCGCCTATGCCAAGGTCAAGGGGCTGAGCGCGGGAACCACCATCGCGGCCACCGCCTACCTGGCCAACCGCGCCGGTATCGACGTCTTCGCGACGGGTGGCCTCGGCGGCGTGCACCACGGCGCCGAGAAGACATTCGATGAATCCGCTGACCTCGTCGCGATGTCGCGCACGTCCTTCGTCCTCGTCTCCTCAGGGGCCAAGGCGATCCTCGACATCGCAGCCACCCTCGAGCGCTTCGAGACGCTGAGCGTCCCGGTCGTCGGCTACCGCACGAACAGCTACCCGGGCTTCTACGTCCAGGAGTCGGGTTACACCCTCAACCAGCGCGTCGACTCGCCGCAGGAGGTCGCCGCCATGCTGCGCGAGCAGCGGGCCCTCGGCATGACGTCCGGCATCAACCTCGCCAACCCGGTCCCCGTTGACGAGCAGCTCGACCCCGAGGGCCTCGACGCGATCCTCGAGCAGGCCTGGGCCGATGCGGAGAAGGACGGCATCTCCGGTCAGGCATCCACGCCGTACCTGCTCGACTACATCCGTCGCGCGACGAACGACCGCAGCCTCGACGCCAACGTCGCGCTCTACCGCAACAACATCAAGCTCGCGACCCAGGTGGCCGCAGCGATGGTGGAGTGACGATGCTGGGCGTCATCGGAGACATCGTTCAGGACATCGTCGTCTGGCAGAAGGAGCCGGTCCGCCACGCGACCGACACCGCGTCGGACATCTTCATGCAGCGAGGCGGCTCCGCATCGAACGTCGCCGCCTTCGCCGGTTCGCGGGTGCCCACCCGGTTCATCGGGTGTGTCGGTGAGGATCTCGCGGGCGTCGCGGTCACGCGTGCGCTCGAGGAGCGCGGCGTCGAGACCAAGATGCAGGTGCGTGGCACGACGGGGATGATCGTGCTCCAGATCGACGAAGCAGGCGAGCGGAACATGTTTCCCTCGCGTGCGGCGAGCGGCATGTTGGAGAGCGTCGACCCGTCGTGGCTCGACGGCATCGACCTGCTGCACCTCACTGCCTACTCGCTGGAGGTCGAACCGGCCCGCAACTCGGTCGTCGAGGCGGCGCGGCGCGTTCACGACAACGGCGGGCGGGTCTCCTTCGACGTCTCGAGCGTCTACACGATCGAACGTCTCGGGGACGAGGAGTTCGTGCGTCTGCTCAAGCAGATCGCCCCGGACTTCATCTCGGCGAACCAGGACGAGTCCCGTCGGCTGGGGCTCGCGAACGGCCAACAGCCGGGAAGGCTGCTCGCCGAACTGGGCGACGTCATGCTGCTCTCGCGCAACGGCGGCGAGGCGACGCAGGTCTTCGTCGGCCCTCGTCACGTTGCCGAGGTGGACGTGGAACCCGTGGAGAACATCCGTGACCTCACCGGTGCCGGTGACGCCTTCAACGCCGGATTCCTCGCCAGCGTCATCAACGACGGGGTGGACCCGGTCGCCAACGTCCAGGCCGCGCACGCGTTGAGCCGCAGGGTGCTCACGAGCCCGGGCGCCACCGAGCCGGACTGGGATTCGCCGAACACCGCAGAAGGAGCGTCATGACCGACACCTCGACGCAGCGCCGGACATCGGCCTCTGGCACCTTCGGCGTCGTCATGGCGCTGCTGGCCGCGATCGTCGCGTTCCAGCTCAACGCCTCCATGCTGTCGCCGGTCCTCGCGACGATGGAGAAGGAACTCGACACCAGGGCCGCGCAGATCGGCGTCACCCAGACGGCCTTCTTCACCGCCGCTGCACTGTTCTCGCTCATCATGCCGCGCTGGGGCGACCTCATCGGCCGCAAGCGCATCATGCTGGGCCTGCTCGCGGTGACGGGCGTCGGCTCCGTCCTCGCCGCAGTGGCCACCTCCGTCGACGTGCTTCTCGTGGCACGAGTGATCCAGGGTGCCTCCGGGCCCATCGTTCCGATGGCGCTCATCATGCTGCGCGCGGAGATCTCTGACGACAAGCGCTACGCCTTCTGGATGGCGGTGCTCGCCTCGGTCAACGGCGGTATCGCCGGCGTCGACGCCCTCGCAGGAGGATGGCTCGCCTCCGCCTTCGGTTTCCACGCGGTGTTCTGGACGATGGCCGTGGTCTGTGTCGTCGCGTTCGTCTGCGTCGTGGCGGGAGTCGGCGACAGCCGCAACGTCGAGGACCGGCATCCGATGGACTGGAAGGGTGCGGCGCCGCTGGTCATCTCGCTGGGAGCCGTTCTCATCGCGTTCAACGAGCTCGGCAAGCTGTCGGCGGCCAACTGGACGCTGTTCGCCGTGCTGATGGTCGTCGGCATCCTGGCGTTCGTCATCTTCTGGCGCGTGGAATCGACGACGGCGGCTCCGCTGGTGTCGACCCATTACCTCAAGGAGCGGCGCACGTGGGGTCTCCTGCTCACCACGGTGCTCACGATGACGGGTGTCTTCGCCGTGATGAACGGCCTCGTGCCCAACCTCGCCCAGGCCAAGGGCTTCGGCGGCATCGACGCGGACAGCGTCTCGTGGATCACCCTGACGCCGTACGCTCTGGCCGGTCTGCTCATGGGCCCGATCGCCGGCAAGCTGGCGTCGAGGTTCGGTTACCTCGCGGTGTTGCGCGCCGGCATCGTCATCACGATCGTCGGAGTCGGGGTCGCAGTGCTCGCCGTGTCGAACCCGGCATCGTGGTTGCTGTTCATCGTCTCGACGTGGATCGGTATCAGCTACGCGGGCATGACGAACATCATGCTCAACGGTCTCGGCGTCGTGCTCAGCCCGAAGGACAACACCGGCTACCTGCCGGGCATGAACTCGGGGGCGTTCAACATCGGCGCCGGGCTCAGTTTCGCTCTGCTCTTCGCGGTCAACACGTGGCTCTCGGACGGTAGCGGTGCGGCAGCGGGTTATCGCGGCGGGATGCTGACGGGCGCTCTCGTGCTCGTCCTGGCACTGCTCGCGTCCGTCCTCATCCCCAAGCCGACGAACGCCGAACACTTCGACGATGAAGGATCGGCCCCGACGGCCGGTCAGGAGGTGACGTCATGACGAGCGCACCGCGCAGGATCGTGCTCGACTGCGACCCCGGCCACGACGACGCCGTCGCGATGATGCTGGCGCTCGGCAACCCCGCCATCGAGGTGCTTGCCATCACGACGGTCGGAGGCAACCAGACGATCGACAAGGTCACCCGCAACGCACAGAGCGTGCTGGCGATGTGCAGGCGAGAGGACGTCCCGGTGTACCAGGGGGCTTCCCGCCCGCTCGTGCACAGGGTCGAGTCGGCTCCGGAGATCCACGGCGAGTCGGGCCTCGACGGCGTCGAGTTGCCCGAACCCGGCGCGGCTCTGCGCGACGGTCACGCGGCCGTTGCCATCGTCGATGCGGTCATGGCGGCGAAACCGGGGGAGGTCACCCTCGTCGGCACCGGCCCGTTGACCAACCTGGCGCTCGCGGTGCGACTCGAGCCGCGCATCGTCGAGCGGGTGGCCGAGGTCGTCGTCATGGGCGGCGGCTTTCCCGAGGCCAACTGGACGGCAGCAGCCGAGTTCAACATCTGGGTCGACCCGCAGGCCGCGGCCATCGTCTTCGACGAGCCGTGGCCGGTGACGATGGTGGGGCTCGACCTCACGCACCAGGCGCTCGCGACGGCGGAGGTCGAGGCGCGCGTCGGCGCCATCGGTTCGCCGCTGAGCGACTTCTTCGTCGGGCTCATGGGGTTCTTCCGCAAGGCGTACAAGGAGTCGCAGGCCTTCGACGACCCGCCCGTTCACGATCCCTGCACGATCGCCTACCTCATCGATCCGACGATCGTGCAGACCAGAAGGGCGCCGATCGCGGTGGAGCTACGGGGCGAGCACACGGTGGGCATGACCGTCGTCGACCTGCGCGGGCCCGCGCCGGAGGGTACGCACACCCAGGTGGCGACGACGCTCGACGCCGACCGCTTCTGGGGTCTCGTCGAGGACGCGATCCGGGCTCTGAGCGACGCAGAGTGATCGGCTGGAAGGTCGCCGCGGGCATGCGCCTGCGGCGACCTTCTGCATGACGCGGTTGTCAGTGCTCGCCACTAGGCTGAGGCCATGACGCACGACAACGATCTCGAGACCCTGGGGTTTACCACCCGCGCCATCCACGCAGGGCAGGAGCCCGATCCGCGCACCGGGGCCGTCGTCCCCGCGATCTACCAGACCTCTACGTACAAGCAGGACGGTGTCGGAGGTCTGCGTGAGGGCTACGAGTACAGCCGGTCGGCCAACCCCACCCGCACCGCGCTCGAGGAATGCATCGCGGCTCTCGAGGGCGGTACGCACGGCTACGCGTTCGCCTCGGGCCTCGCCGGCTCCGACGCCGTGCTGCGCGCTGTTCTGCGCCCCGGCGACCACATGGTCATCCCCACCGACGCCTACGGCGGCACGTTCCGCCTCGTCGACAAGGTGACGCAGCACTGGGGCGTCGACTACTCCACCGCTCCCATCGCCGACCCTCAGACCGTCGCCGCCGCGATGACGGACAAGACGAAGCTCGTCTGGGTCGAGACGCCCACCAACCCGCTCCTCGGCATCGCCGACATCACGGCCATCGCCGCCGTCGCGCACGAGCGCGGAGCGCTGCTCGTCGTCGACAACACCTTCGCCTCGAGCTACCTCCAGCAGCCGCTCGCCCTCGGCGCCGACATCGTCGTCCACTCGACGACGAAGTACGCCGGTGGCCACTCCGACGTTGTCGGCGGCGCCGTCGTCGTCGGTGACAACGTCGCGGTCGAGGAGTACGCCGAGGTGGCGGCCATGATCCGGTTCAACCAGAACGCGCTCGGCGCCATCGCCGGCCCGTTCGACGCCTGGCTCACGCTGCGTGGCCTCAAGACTCTCTCCGTGCGCATGGAGCGCCACTGCGACAACGCGGAGAAGGTCGTCGAGTTCCTCTCGGCGCGCGACGACGTCACGAAGATCTATTACCCGGGCCTGGCCGAGCACCCCGGCCACGAGGTCGCCGCGAAGCAGATGAAGCGTTTCGGCGGCATGGTGAGCTTAGAGGTCGCCGGCGGCATGGAGCGTGCGCTCGAGGTGTGCGACGCGACGAAGATCTTCACCCTCGGCGAAAGCCTCGGCGGTGTCGAGTCGCTCATCGAGCACCCGGGCAAGATGACGCACGCGAGCGTTGCGGGCACCGCGCTCGAGGTGCCTCCGGCCCTCATCCGCCTGTCCGTCGGCATCGAAGACGAGGACGACCTCGTCGCCGACCTGCGTCAGGCGCTCGACAGCACGCGATGACCGGCGTCGTCATCCGCCTCGTCCTCCTGGCGATGGCCCTCTTTCTCGCCGTGCGACTGCTGCACCATTCAGCGGTCGCACGGCGCGAGTGGGCCGTGCGCGACGCTGCGCTCACCCGCGCGGAGGAGTGGTGGGCGCGCACGCACGGCGGCCCGTTCGACCAGGAACGACGCGAGGTGCCAGGCGACATCGCGCCGTACCTCGGCCCGAACGGGCCTCGCTCGGAGCTTCGTGGCCCCAAGCCCGACCAGGCCGCATGGGTCTGGGGCTGGATCTGTGTGGTCATCGCGGCGTTCCTCGCCGTCAGTGTTGTCGCACAGTTGAGTTCGGGCAGCGTCTGACGTCGAACTGGATGCCCGTTCACCCAAAAGGGTTGGCCAGAAGGCTCGATGCCCTGAGACCATGGGGCAGGCGCTCGTATCCCGGGCGCCTCGACGAACGGAGACACCCGTGCCTCACGCGGTGGAGGCCGAGGGCCTCGTCAAGAAGTTCGGTCAGTCCGTAGCGGTGGCCGATGTCAGCCTCACGGTTCCCGAGGGCACCGTGCTCGGTGTCCTTGGCCCGAACGGTGCCGGTAAGACGACAACCGTGCGCATGCTCACGACGCTCATCCGCCCCGACGGCGGCCATGCGCGTGTTGCCGGAGCCGACGTCGTGAAGCAAGCCGACGAAGTGCGTCGCCGCATCGGCGTCTCCGGCCAGTACGCGGCCGTCGACGAATACCTCACCGGCTTCGAGAACCTCGACATGATCGGCCGCCTCTACCACCTCGGTGGGAAGGCGTCGAAGACCCGGGCCAAGGAGTTGCTCGCCCAATTCCGCCTGGAGGAAGCGGCCAACCGCCCGGCCAAGACGTACTCGGGCGGCATGCGCCGCCGCCTCGACCTCGCCGGAGCGCTCGTCGCCCGCCCGCCGGTCATCTTCCTCGACGAGCCGACGACCGGCCTCGACCCGCGCAGTCGCGGCGAGATGTGGGAGGTCATCGAGGAACTCGTCTCCGGCGGCACGAGCCTGCTCCTGACGACCCAGTACCTCGAGGAAGCCGACCGTCTCGCGGACTCGATCGTCGTCGTCGACGGCGGGCACGTCATCGCGCGCGGAACGGCCGACGACCTCAAGAACGAGGTCGGGGGAGAGCGCCTCGAAGTGCACCTTCGCGAGAAGGACGACGTCGCCCGCACCCGGGAGTTCATGGCGCGTCACGGCTCCGGCGAGGTGGCCGCTCCGGAAGGCGGCCGCGAGCTCGTCGTACCGGTCGAATCCGGCACTCGCGCCCTCGTCGCACTCGTGCGCGACCTCGACGAGGCCGGCATCGAGGTGGCGGACATCGCCGTGCGTCGCCCCACCCTCGACGACGCCTTCCTCTCGCTCACCGGCCACTCGGTCGCGGAGTCCGAGGACGAAGCCGACGCCGCGAGCGAAGGGGGTGAGCACTGATGGGTCACCTCGTGTCCGACGCACTCACCGTCATGCGTCGCAACCTCATCAAGATCAAGCGGGTTCCCGACCTGCTCGTGTTCTCGACGATGCAGCCGATCATGTTCGTGTTGCTCTTCGGTTACGTCTTCGGTTCGCTCGCCGGACCGAACGCCGACGGCTACCGCGAGTTCATGATGGCCGGTATCTTCGCCCAGACCATCGTCTTCGGCGCCACGATCACAGGTGCCGGCCTCGCCGACGACATGCAGAAGGGCGTCATCGACCGCTTCCGGACGCTGCCGATGCACCCGTCGTCGGTGCTCGTGGGGCGCACCCTGAGCGACGTGGTCAACAACGTCATCGTGCTCGTCGTCATGTCCCTGACGGGCCTCGTCATCGGGTGGCGCATCCGCGGAAGCGTGCTCGACGCGCTCATCGCCTACGCGCTTATGCTCCTGTTCAGCTACGCGATCTCGTGGATCATGGCGTGCATCGGCCTCAAGGTGAAGGCGCCGGAGATCGTCAACAACGCCGCGTTCATGGTGATCTTCCCGCTCACCTTCATCGCCAACACGTTCGTGCCGGCCGAGAACATGCCGAGCGCACTCAAGTGGTTCGCTGGCTGGAACCCGGTCTCCACCATCACGCACGCCGCCCGCGAACGCTTCGGCAACCTCGGCGCCATGGGCGGTGACTCGGCGGCCATGCGCGAGAAGATCGAGTACACGTGGGCGCTGCAGCACGCAGAGATCTACACACTGGCCTGGGTACTCGTGGTTCTCGCAATCTTCGTGCCACTCGCTACCCGCATCTACGCGCGGGCCGTGGCGAAGTAGGCAGCAGTACCGCCACGACGACGAAGGAGGCGAGCACCCGATCGGGTGCTCGCCTCCTTCGTCGCGGTGACGCAGTGTCAGCCGGCGTACGGCTTCGCGTCGATGATCTTGACGGCGATGGACTTGCCGTTCGGCGCGTCGTAAGTGACCTCGTCACCCTTCTTCTTGCCGTTGATCGCGGCGCCCATGGGCGACTGCTCGCTGTAGACGTCGATGTCGGCGGCGTCGCCGGCGATCTCGCGGCTGCCGAGGAGGAACGTCTCCTTGTCACCGAACATCTCGACCGTGACGACCATGCCCGGCTCGACGATGCCGTCGTCGGCGGGAGCCTCACCCACGGTGGCGTTGCGCAGCAGCGACTCGAGCTGGCGGATGCGGGCCTCCATCTTGCCCTGCTCCTCCTTCGCCGCGTGGTAGCCGCCGTTCTCCTTGAGGTCGCCCTCTTCGCGGGCAGCCTCGATGCGCTTGGCGATCTCGGAGCGGCCCGGGCCCGAAAGGTGCTCGAGCTCGGCCGACAGACGATCGAACGCGTCCTGCGTGAGGAAGCTCGACGACGTGGTGGTCTCGCTCACGGTGTTCTCCTTGCTGTGTGCATCAGGTCCACGCGCGCTCGGCGCGGGCGTGAAATGAAGGCCGAGACGGCGGCTACCGCGTACTGCGGCGCGCGTCTCGGCCCGGGATCAAACCACCATTTTAACACCGCCCGCCACGTGGCACGAGATGGCGCATCCGCGTGGCGGCGGCGCGAACGTCACTGCGCCGGCGGGCGTTCCCCCGTGTAGTGGCACTCCTTGACCGTTCCCGAGACGGCGCGCGACGTGGTGCGCAGCACGTCCGAGTACCGCGTCGAGCGGTAGGGGCTGGGCTTGAGCTCCACCTGCTTGGTACCCAGCACGTCCCGCTTGTCGTTGAGCGCAATGATCGTGCACGTGATGGCACGGTTGCGTTCGCTCGGGATGACGTCCCAACGCACCTCGATGCGGTCGTCGGAGATGACCTTGAACCCGGCCTGGTTGGCCCTCACCGTGTTCGACGAGGCACTGATGCCGAACCAGGCCGCGAACACGGACATGAGGATCACACCGATGATGCCGATGATCCACCACTTGCGTTGTTCGGCCTGTGGGCGTGCAGGGGACACCGCTGCTCCTTTGCAACAATGGGCGACGCACGCTCCGTCCCGGCAGGTTGGCCGGGGCAGGCGAGCTCAGATGTCACCCACACGATACGAGGTACGACGTGACCAGCGGATTCCGCCTCATGGCGGTGCACGCTCACCCGGACGACGAGGCGAGCAAGGGCTCGGCGACGATGGCGCGCTACCTGGCCGAGGGAAACCGCGTCCACGTCGTCACCTGCACCGGGGGAGAGCGCGGCGACGTGCTCAACCCGCGCCTGGCCGACGACCCGCGGGTCAAGAGCGACCTCGTCGACCTGCGTCGCCAGGAGATGGCGGCCTCACGCGACGTCGTCGGGTACGAGCACACGTGGCTCGGCTTCGTCGACTCCGGTCTGCCCGAGGGCGACCCGCTACCGCCGCTTCCGCCCGGATGCTTCGCTCTCGAGCCGCTCGACGTCACGACCGAGGCGCTCGTGCGCGTCATCCGTGAGTTCCGCCCGCACGTCGTCACGACGTACGACGAGAACGGCGGCTACCCGCACCCCGACCACATCATGACCCACCTCGTCACCATCTCGGCGGTGCGTGCCGCCGGTGACCCGGAGGCGTACCCGCACGCGGGAGAGCCGTGGCAGCCGCTCAAGGTCTACTACGACCGAACGTTCTCCCGCGCCAAGCTCGAGGCCTACCACGACGTGCTCGTCACGGCGGGGCGCGAGTCGCCGTACCCCGCGTGGTTGGAGCGCCGCGCCGACCGCCCCGAGGGCCGCATCACGACGCGCGTCGACGCCTCGAAGTGGTTCGACGTGCGCACCAAGGCACTGCTCGCGCACGCCACGCAGATCGACCCCGACGGTCAGTTCTTCGCGCTCAGCGCAGACGAGCAGACAACGGCCTGGCCGATGGAGGACTGGGACATCGCCCTGTCGGCCGTGCCCGTGGCCGCGGACGAGAACGACCTGTTCGCCGGGCTCGGCACCCCTGAGGAGGCCGACGCGATGGCCACCGCAACCCCACCTGCGAAGATGGTCGTGGACGATGTCGTAGAGCGGAAGGAAAGCTGATGGGCGGCAACGAGAGCGTCGAGGTCACCGCAGGGATCTGGGGCTTCCTCGTCCTGTTCGGCCTGGCCCTGGCCTGCTGGTTCCTCTTCCGCAGCATGAATGCGCACCTGCGGAAGATGACGTTCCAACAGCGCGAGCAGGTGTCCGAGAACACGCGGACGGCGGGGGCGCGTTCCGAGGAGAGCCCCGTGACGCCGGAGGACGACGACCCCATCGGTAGCGCGCGCCACTGACGCCTGCGTTCGTCGCGTGGGTTTCCCCGCCCGCATGGAACCGACGCACGGGGAACACCCGTCAAACGTTGGTATGTTCGACCCGATTGCAGCCATGACGAGTCAACGGAGGTGAGCCCGGTGCGCGGTCCCGGTGACGTGCTCTACACCGCCTACGAACGTCAGCTCGTCAAGGGGCTCCCCGGTGAGCGCCTCCCGCGTCACGTCGGACTCATGCTCGACGGCAACCGTCGGTGGGCGAAACTGCGTGGCGAGAACACCGAGCACGGCCATCGCGCCGGGGCGGACAACATCGAGCCGTTGCTCACGTGGTGCGACGAACTCGGCATCGAGGTCGTGACGCTCTGGCTCCTGTCGACCGACAACCTCAAGCGCAGCGAGGTCGAACTGGGGCCGCTGCTCGAGATCATCGAGGACGTCGTCGACGGTCTCGCCGCGTCCGGTCGGCGCCTCAACCTCGTCGGTGCGCTCGGGCTGCTGCCCGACGCAACGCGTGCCCGGCTTCAGGCCGCCGTCGAGAAGACGACCGACGCCGAAGGTCTCGTCGTCAACATCGCCGTCGGCTACGGCGGACGACAGGAGATCGTCGACGCGTTCCGCGCGATGCTCCTCGACGCCGCCGAGCGCGGGGAGTCGCTCGAGTCGCTCGCCGATCGCCTCACGATCGAGAACGTCGGCGACTACCTCTACACGAAGGGCCAGCCCGACCCCGACCTCGTCATCCGCACGTCCGGCGAGCAGCGCCTCGGCGGGTTCCTCCTGTGGCAGAGCGCCCATTCGGAGTTCTACTTCTGCGAGGCCTTCTGGCCTGATTTCCGCCGCGTCGACTTCCTGCGCGCGGTGCGCGCCTACGCCGAGCGCGAGCGTCGCTTCGGCGGCTGACCGGCGGCCCGGTTCATCCAAGGTTCACCCCTGCGACGGGTGACGAACACCCGGAACGACACCGGTGTCGTTAGCGTCGCAACGGAGGGGCGAGAACGCCTCTTGCAGCCCTACCGACGGCGGGGCGCACCGACGAGGGACCCGAGGATCGACGATGACTCTGGCGTACTCCAGCACGAACGGGGGCGCCACGGGCGTCCTCAATAGCCAACTTCTCGATGGCCACCTTCTCGAGCGCGACATCACGACGAAGGACGCCGAAACGGCCCCGCGTGACGGCGACGGACGGGCCGATACGGCGACGAAGACGTACGTGCTCGACACCTCGGTGTTGCTCTCCGACCCGCGGGCCGTGCTGCGCTTCGAGGAACATCACGTCGTGCTGCCGGTCGTCGTCATCACCGAACTGGAGGCCAAGCGCCACCACCCCGAACTCGGCTACTACGCCCGCGAGTGCCTGCGGTTGCTCGACGACATGCGCGTGACGCACGGGCGCCTCGACCACCCGGTGCCCGTCGGCAACGGTGGCACGCTGCGCGTCGAGCTCAACCACACCGACCCGTCGGCGCTGCCTGCCGGCTTCCGCCTCGGCGACAACGACTCGCGCATCCTCGCGGTGGCGGCGAACTTCGCGGCCGAAGGCCACGATGTGACGGTCGTGAGCAAGGACCTGCCCATGCGCATCAAGGCCTCTGCCGTGGGGCTCGACGCCGACGAGTACCGCG
Organism: Dermacoccus sp. PE3; assembly: GCF_001021715.1. Lineage (NCBI taxonomy): Bacteria > Bacillati > Actinomycetota > Actinomycetes > Micrococcales > Dermacoccaceae > Dermacoccus > Dermacoccus sp. PE3. The sequence goes on from NZ_LDCM01000003.1 coordinate 28,409, forward strand.
CCGACGGCGTGCCCGACTCCGGCTGGACGGGCATCGTCGAGCGCACCGTGAGTGCCGACGACGTGGATCGCCTCTTCGAATCCGGTCGCCTCGCGCTCGAGGACATCGAGGACCTGCCGCTCAACACGGGCGTCGTGCTGACGAGCGCCGGCGGGTCATCGTCCGCGCTCGGCCGCGTCATGCCCGGCGGTGTGCTCAAGCTCGTGCGCGGTGACCGAGACCTGTTCGGCCTGCACGGCCGCTCGGCCGAGCAGCGCATCGCCATCGACGTTCTGGGCGACCTCGACGTCGGCATCGTCAGCCTCGGCGGCAAGGCCGGCACGGGTAAGAGCGCGCTCGCGCTGTGCGCCGCGCTGGAGGCCGTCATGGAGCGTCGCGCGCACCGCAAGATCATCGTGTTCCGCCCGCTGTTCGCCGTCGGCGGCCAGGAGCTCGGCTACCTGCCCGGCAGCGAGAACGAGAAGATGGGCCCGTGGGCGCAGGCCGTGTTCGACACTCTCGGCGCCGTCGTGAGCAAGGAGGTTCTCGACGAGGTCATCGCCCGCGACCTCCTCGAGGTGCTGCCGCTCACCCACATTCGTGGGCGCTCGTTGCACGACGCGTTCGTCATCGTCGACGAGGCTCAATCGCTCGAGCGGAACGTCTTGCTCACGGTCCTGTCGCGCATGGGGCAGAACTCGCGCGTCGTCCTGACGCACGACGTCGCGCAGCGCGACAACCTGCGCGTTGGCCGTCACGACGGGGTTGCGGCCGTCGTCGAGAAGCTCAAGGGGCACTCGCTGTTCGCGCACGTGACGCTGACACGTTCGGAGCGCAGCCCGATCGCCGCGCTCGTCACGGACGTCCTCGCCTCCTGACGGCCGGATGATGCACGTCCTGTGAGCCGCTCGAAGTCGGCGGTGTGGCAAATAGCATCCGACGGGATGGAATCTGTACCGTGAACTGCGTCGCGCGCCCTGGGGGTGTGTGGCCGGACGGTGCGTGACGGGGACGACGCGCCGCCGACTCGATGTTGAGGAAGGCTCACTGTGCGTTTGATCCACCGCAAGGGATTCGCGGTCGTCTATTGGGTGGTCGCGTTCCTGGCCACCGTGCTCGCCATCATCGCCGGTGCTCGCTCGGGCGCCGGTGCTGCGCCCGAGTTCAGCGACGGATCGGGTACGAGCGTCGGCTCGCAGATTCTCTCCGGCCTCGGGGGCGCGGTGCTCGGTGGCCTCTTGGTCGCCGCGATCTTCGCCGGGGTCTGGATCGGCCTGTGGGCCCTCGACCGGCGCGCGAACCCCGAGTTCGACGACCGCGACGACTACGACACGCTCGACGACCTCGATGACGACTTCGACGAGGCCGAGCGCGACGCGCAAGACCAATCTGACGACGAGTTCGCCGAGGGAGACCGCAACTTCGTCGACGAACACGACCTCGACGGTGACGGACGCTCCGCCGTTCGCCGCTGACATCCCCCGACGAAGGCCCCGACTCGCGCGAGTCGGGGCCTTCGTCGTTGCCTGGCGCCGGCGCTCCGGAGCCAGGTTGTGTCAGAGCTTGCGCAGTTTGACGCTCTCGACGTGATGGTCGGCGCCCTTGCGCAGAATGGCGGTGGCGCGGTGCTTCGACGGCTGGACGTTGGCGAGGAGGTTGGGCAGGTTGATGCTCTCCCAGATCGCGGTGGCACGGTCGACGGCCTCTTCGTCGCTCAGCTCGGCGTAGCGGTGGAAGTAGGAGTCCGGGTCGGCGAAGGCCGTGCTGCGCAGACGCAGGAAGCGGTCGACGTACCACTGACGGATGTCGCTCTCGCGGGCATCGACGAAGACGCTGAAGTCGAAGAAGTCGGAGACCGTGAGCGTCGAACGCGACGGTTGTCCGGGCGTCGGGATCGGCGGCTGGAGAACGTTGAGGCCCTCGACGATGAGGATGTCGGGCTGACGGACGACGACCTTCTCGTCCGGCACGATGTCGTAGACGAGGTGGCTGTAGACCGGAGCCTCGACCTCGGCCTTGCCGCCCTTCACCTCGGCGACGAAGCGCACGAGCGCGCGGCGGTCGTAGCTCTCGGGAAAGCCCTTGCGATCCATGATGCCGCGGCGTTCCAGCTCGGCGTTGGGGAAGAGGAAACCGTCTGTCGTGAGGAGTTCGACGCGCGGGGTGTCGGGCCAGCGGGCGAGGAGTTCGCGCAGAACGCGCGCCGTCGTCGACTTGCCCACGGCCACCGAACCGGCCACGCCGATGATGAACGGCGTCTTGGCGGGGCGCTCGTCGAGGAAGTCGCTCGTGATGCGGTGCAGGCTCTTCGTCGCGCCTGCGTAAAAGTTCACGAGGCGGGAAAGGGGCAGGTAGACGTCCTCGACCTCCGCGAGGTCGATCCGCTCGCCGAGACCCGAGAGGCGACGCACGTCGTCGGACGTGAGGTCGATGGGGCGCGAGTCGTGCAGTCGGGCCCAGTCCTCACGGGTCAGTTCGACGTACGGGCTCGGAAGAGGAGGCAGATGCGGGCGACTCACCCCGTCATTGTGCCGTAGCCGGGGCGTGGCGGGGAGCCGGTGCGGCACAACGCAGCCCGGCGGGTCGCGCCGCGCGTTCCCGCGTATTCGTGCCGGGGCCGACGCCCCGAGTAGGCTGTCGCGCATGTGTGGAATCGTTGGATACGTCGGCCCGCGCGTCGACGAGCGCGCCCAGACCGTCGTCATGGAGGGTCTCGCGCGCCTGGAGTACCGCGGATACGACTCGGCCGGCATCGCGCTCGTGACCGGTGACCACGTCTCGACGGCGAAGAAGGCCGGCAAGCTGGCCAACCTGCAGGCCGAACTCGAGGCGAACCCGCTGCCCGAGTCGTCGACCGGTATCGGGCACACGCGCTGGGCCACGCACGGTGGCCCCACCGACGCGAACGCCCACCCCCACCGCGGTGGCGCGGACGGCAAGCTCGCCCTCATCCACAACGGCATCATCGAGAACTTCCACCCCCTGCGTAACGAGCTGCTCGCCGACGGCGTCGAGTTCACGTCCGAGACGGACACCGAGGTCGTCGCGCACCTGCTCGCGAAGGCGTACAAGGGTGACCTGAAGGCCGCGATGCTCGAGGTCGTCAACCGCCTCGAGGGTGCCTTCACGCTCCTGGCCGTGCACGCCGACAACGCCGACCAGGTCGTCGCCGCGCGCCGCAACTCGCCGCTCGTCATCGGCCTCGGTGAGGGCGAGAACTTCCTCGGCTCCGACGTCGCCGCCTTCATCGGCTACACGAAGGAGGCCATGGAGGTCGACCAGGACCAGGTCGTCGTCATCACGCCGCAGAACGTCGAGGTCGTGAACTTCGACGGCTCCGCAGCTCAGGGCAACACCTTCCACGTCGACTGGGACGCCGCGTCCGCCGAGAAGGGCGGCTTCGACACCTTCATGGAGAAGGAGATCTTCGACCAGCCCGACGCCGTGCGCGACACGCTGCTCGGACGCACCGACTCCGAAGGTCGCCTCGCCCTCGACGAGATCCGCATCTCCGAGGACGAGCTCAAGAACATCGATCGCATCACCATCGTCGCCTGCGGCACCGCCGCGTACGCCGGCATGGTCGCCAAGTACGCCCTCGAGCACTGGACGCGCATCCCCGTCGAGGTCGCGCTCGCGCACGAGTTCCGCTACTGCGACCCGATCGTTTCCGAGCGCACGCTCGTCGTCTCGATCTCGCAGTCGGGCGAGACGATGGACACGCTCATGGCCGTCAAGCACGCCCGTGACCTGGGCGCGAACACGCTGAGCATCTGCAACACGCACGGTGCGACCATTCCGCGAGAGTCCGACGCCGTGCTCTACACGCACGCCGGCCCGGAGATCGCCGTCGCGTCGACGAAGGCCTTCCTCGCGCAGATCACCGCCTGCTACGTGCTCGGCCTGTACCTCGCGCAGCTGCGCGGCGGCACGTACGCCGACGACGCAAAGAAGGTCATGGCCGAACTGCAAGAGATGCCGGCCAAGATCGACGAGCTTCTCGGCCACCTCGACCGCGTGCGCGAGATCGCCCGCTTCATGGCCGACACCCGCTCGGTGCTCTTCCTCGGCCGTAACGTCGGCTACCCGATCGCCATGGAGGGCGCGCTCAAGCTCAAGGAGCTTGCCTACATCCACGCCGAAGGCTTCGCCGCCGGTGAGCTCAAGCACGGCCCGATCGCGCTGATCGACGCCGGCCAGCCCGTGTTCATCGTCGTGCCCGGCCCTGACACCCCGCACGGTCTGCACGGCAAGGTTGTCTCCAACATCCAGGAGATCCGCGCTCGCGGCGCTCGCACCCTCGTCATCGCCGAAGAGGGCGACGAGGCTGTCGTGCCGTTCGCCGACGAGGTCATCCGCATCCCGAAGTCGGCTCCGCTGCTCGCACCGCTGCTCGCCATCGTGCCGCTGCAGGTGTTCTCGCTGGAGCTCTCGACGGCTAAGGGCCTCGATGTCGACCAACCGCGTAACCTCGCGAAGTCCGTCACCGTGGAGTGACCTTCAGTTTCGCTGAAAACCGCGTCGACCCTGTGGGGCGGCGCGGTTTTCGTTATGTGGGGTTTGGGTGTGGGGGATGGGCGGCGTGATCGCCTGCCATGCCCATGGGCGGGACGGCGAAGTTGGCGAGATGGATGGTGCTGGCTTGGGTGCCTGGAGACGTGTCCGCTCGCCTTCTTGGGGCACGTCGCTGGTGCTTGGGTTGCCTGTCTTTTGGTCACCGGCCATGGGCGCTTGGTGCGCGCGTCGTCTTCGTTGGCCTGGTTCCTACTCGGGCGGTTGGTCGCGCAAGTGGGGACGTATTCGGCTCGGGGGGTACCCACTTGCGCGACGTTTCGCGCTTGTGGGGAACAGCCACTGTCGGGGGCGGCGCTGCCGGGCTACCGTCAGCGGACTTCTTCGGGCGTGGATGTGGTCGGCTGGGGTGCCGGGAGACGTGTCCGCTGGCCTTCTTGGGGCACGTCGCTGGTGCTTGGGTCGCCTGTCTTTTGGTCACCGTTCGTGTGCTTGTTATGGACGCGCACTGGCCCCCGTTTGCTTGGTTCCTACTTGGGCGGTTTGTCGCGCAAGTCGGGACGTATTCGGCTCGGGCTTCCCCACTTGTGCGATGTCTCGCGCATTTGGGAAGTCATTTTGCGTGTGTTGCTCCTGCGCGTCCGCGCGCCCCGGGTCGACGCCGGCTCCGTGATCCGGACGCTGAGCCTGGTGCCCACGGAGCTGACGGTGCGCGTCGCGGAATGTCTGGGCGGACCGCGAAATTGTGGGGAGTGCCCCCTACATCTGTTCGAACAAGTGTACTAAAATGAGTTCATGGAACAGCACCTCGAGATAACCGCCGACGCGGTGTCTCGCATGCCTCGCGAGCGGTTGCTCGCTGCATGGACGGTGCTCACCGAAGCTGTGGTCGAGCAAGCCCTCGTGAGCGTTTCGCCGCTGCTCGATCTGCCCGAGATCGGCGCGTCGCTGGACGAGCGCATCACCGAGTCGGTGGAGACGGCTCGCCAGCTCGAAGGTGCGGCCGCTGCGGTCCTCACGATTTCTCGTTCCGCTGATGCACTCGTGCGCGTCATGGCCGCCGAGCACGCCGAAGCAGTGCGGCAGGTCGAGGCGCTGGAGTTCGAGCACCTGCGCGACGTGTCGTACCCGCTCGCTCCGGGGGAATTCGCCGGCGACAGCTTCGGACCGGCCCTCGGCATGAGTTCCGGTGCAGCAGGCGCCATGGCCGATGACGCCGCGCAGCTGCGTTGCAGGCACCCCGAACTGCTTCGATCGGCCCTTCGCGGTGAGGTTCGCTTCGCCACGGTTGCCGCGATCGCGTCCGAGCTCGAACATGTCGAGGCTCCCGATCTCGACGAAGTGAACCGCCTTCTTGCGGCCGGCAGTATCCCGACGATGACGGTCGAAGGCGCCCGCCGGCAGACGAAGCGCCTCCTGCGGTCACTCGGTCTGGCGCGGCCCGTTGATCCCGTTGAACAGCGCCGCGAGATGGGCGTGTGGTTCTCCCCGCACCTCGAGTTCGACCAGCTCACCGAAATGCGTGTCGTGCTCGACTCGGTCGATGCCGCAACGGTGCGAGCCGCCATCGACGCGAGGGCGCAGTTCCTGCGCGACAACGCGCCGAGAAGTGGTGACGGAGCCGGCCACGGGCTCTTCGCCGGTCCATCCCGCACCGACGCCTTCGTCGACCTCCTCCTCGGTCAGGCCACCGTCACCACGACATTGCACCTGCGCGTCCCCGTGCGCCCACCGACGTCATCGCCCGCTGAACCTCTGTCGTCGCGGTCTGTTCTCGCTCGCGCGCACGGCTCTACCGGATGCTCCGGGGAGAACTCTGCCCGCAAGAACGCGGCAGCGTGGTTCGGCGACGACGTTCGCATGCCCTTCGGCGACGTGGAGGTGCCCGGAGTCGGAATCGTCGATGCGGCCACGGTTCGTGCGCTGGCCGGGGCAGTCGGCACGAAGTTCGTCTCTGAATTCGTGGCCGTCGACGGCGAGCGCGTCACAACGCTGGCGACGGTGACCGATTCGTACCGACCGACGACGCTGGTCGAGCGCACGGTGAAGACGCGTGACGGGCACTGCCGCTTCCCGTACTGCACCCGCCCGGCCGACGTCACAGACGTCGACCACGTGATTCCCTTCGCCGAAGGTGGCGCGACGAGCCCGGCCAACCTCCAGTGCCTGTGCCGTCACCACCACCGCGCCAAGACGTTCGGCGGCTTCGCGGTCGTCATGCAGGCGGACGGCGAGTGCCTCTGGGAGTCGCCCACCGGCCACCGTTGGCTGACTCTCCCCAGCGGCCCGACGCTGCCGCAGCCGGCAGTCTTCGCCGCTCCAGCGGCCTGAAGCGCAATTGACAAAGGGGCGCCACCTTCAGGCGGCGCCCCTCGTCGAGATCAGTCAGCTCATCGGCCGGGCGATGGCGTCCTGGTTGCAGCTCACGGGCACGCTTCGTCCAGCTTGGCCACCGTGAACGTGACCTCCAAGTCGCTCGTCACAGTGCTTCCGGGCGCCGGAGACTGAGAGCAGACGTGCCAGTTCGAGTCGTTGATCTGGGGGCGCCCAAGCGCGAGAGCGTCATCGGACAGGGAGATATAGAACGGGTCACCTGAGACGCTCTGGATGTGGTCCTGTGCAGCCTGAAGGCCCTTGCCGACCTCGCTCGGCATGATGAACGGAGCCATCGTGGTGGTTGAGCTTTCACTGGTCGAGCCCGAGGGCGTCGAGGTCTCACTCGTTTCCTGCGCCGATGCTGACGAGGTGGACGAGGTAGACGCGGGCGCAGCCACGGATGCGGTGGTGGGCTGCGTCGTACTCGGTGCCGCCGACGTCGTGGACGACGTGCTCGGCTGTGTGGCCGCGGCGGTGTTCTGGTCGTCCTTCGGCGCGAGGCTACCGATCAGGACGAGTGCTGCGAACGCACCGGCGCCGATCATGACCCACTTCTTCTTCCAGAACGGCGTCTTGGCGGGGGCCGCCTCCATAGCGCGAGGGAAGGTGTTCGTCTGGCGTGCCACGGGTAGCGGCTGCGTCTGGTTGGGTGTGGTGCCGTTAGGCGCCGTGTGCGAGGTCCACGCGTAGCCGTCCCAGTAGCGCTGCTGCTGGGCATTCTCCGGGTCTGGATACCAGCCGGCGGAGAACATGTTGTCTGACATTCAATTCCTCTCGAGAGCGACGCCGAGCGAGCGCCAACCCAACATGTTACCTGCGAGTAGGCGCTTGGATTCCAACGAGAGGGGAAAGGCCTCCATCGCACGGCAGGGCCGACGTGGTTGACTGGCGAAATGATCGTTGGAGTGGGAATCGACGTCGTCGAAATTGACCGGTTCGCGCAGAAACTCGCAGACACCCCGCAGATGCGTGACCGGCTGTTCACGCCAAGCGAGCGCGACCTGCCGATCCGCTCATTGGCCGCACGCTTCGCAGCGAAGGAAGCGCTCAGCAAGGCGCTCGGCGCGCCGCCCGGAATGAGCTGGCAGGACGCCGAGGTCGACAAGAACAGCGACGGCCAGCCCTACTTCCGCACCGGCGGCACCGTGCAAGCTCGCATGAGCGCGCTCGACGTCGACGCGCTCCACCTCTCGCTCACCCACGACGGCGGCATCGCCTCCGCTGTCTGCATCGCGGAGGGCTGACATGGCGGATGACGAGCTTCGCCACGAGAACACCCTCGCGTCTACGCCAGACGGATCGGGACGGCTGAGCCCGAACGATGGCGGTCGGCGTGACGACAGCGCGGGGGAGGTTCAGGACGCGGATGGTGCCGCTGCTGCCTGGCGGGACGACCTCGACGGCGGCATTCGAGCAGCATGGTCGGTTGACGCCGTACGCGCTGCTGAGGAAGCCACGGGCGACGACTTCACCAACGGCGCTCTGATGCAGCGAGCCGCGAGTGGGCTCGCAGACATCGTCAGCCGTGAAGTTGCCGAACTCGAACGGCGGGGCGTGACGTCGCCGCGGGTCGTGGTCCTGGTTGGGCCCGGAAACAACGGTGGTGACGCGTTGTACGCTGCCCGCGACCTCGCAGTTGACGGCATCGAGTGTCTGGCTCTCCTTGTCGCCGACAAGGCACACGTCGAGGGCGTCGCCGCAGCGCGTGCAGCGGGCGTCGACGTGGCCCGGTACGAGTCCGCCTCCCACAGCGGTGCGGAGCCCGAGGGCGGCGGCCGTGAGAACGCCCATGCGCTCGCGCACGCCGACCTCGTCGTCGACGGCATCCTCGGAATCGGCGCCGATCCCGGGCGCGCTTCGACCTGGCAGGAACTCGCCGACCTCATTCCGATCCAGGCATTCGTGGTGGCCGTCGACTGCCCCACCCCAGGATTCCGTGCCGACATCACCGTCACCTTCGGCGAGCCCAAGACCTCGCTCATGCTGGCACCCGCCGCGAACGGACGCGTTGAGGTGGTCGACATCGGCATCCACCTCCCTCTTGGCGAACAGGAAGCCATGCGACTGTCCGGTACGCACCTGGCGCACTTGTGGCCCGTACCCGGCCCGCGCGATCACAAGTACACGCGCGGAGTGGTAGGTCTCGCGACCGGCAGTGACGCGTTCCCGGGAGCTGCGGTGCTCGGTGCCGTCGCGGCGGTAACGGCCGGAGCAGGCATGGTGCGCTACGTCGGCCCGCGTCGCGCAGAGGACGCCGTCACGGCAGCGGCGCCGGAGGTCGTGCACGGCAGTGGTCGCGTGCAGGCGTGGGTCGTGGGCTCCGGAATCGACGGGCCGAGTGAACGCGAGCACGAGAGCGACCGCTACGACTCCGTCATGGCCGCGCTGCGCTCCGAGGAACCCGTCGTCATCGACGCGGGAGCGCTCACCTGGTTCGAGCCCGGTGTCCGCCCGGAAGGGGCCCGGACCGTCATCACCCCCCACGCCGGCGAGCTCGCGACGCTCCTGCAGTCGCGCGACATCGACGTCGAACGCTCGACAGTCGAAGCCGACCCCGTCACGTGGGCTCGCCGTGCCGCCAACGAGACGGGCGCGACCGTCCTGCTCAAGGGCGGCGTCACCGTCATCGCCTCGCCCGGCGAAGGCCCGGTCACCATCGAGAACCGCGCCCCGCACTGGCTCGCCACCGCCGGAACGGGCGACGTGCTCGCCGCGCTCCTCGGCGTCCTGCTCGCGGCCGGTCTCGAGCCCAGGAGCGCCGCCGCACTCGCCGCGTACACCCACGGACGCGCGGCGCACCTCGCCAACCCGGACGGCCCCGTCCGCGCCCTCGATGTCGCCACGTCGCTGGGACGCGTCGCCTCAGAGCTGGTCGCCGAACAGCGGCGGGTGCACGAGGAACGCCGTGCGGGACGCTTCCCGCGCTAGTGAGAGACTGAGTCGCTATGAACGTGCCCGCCGCCGACGCCCCGACGCCGTCCGACCACCCCGCTTGGCTCGCCTTCGAAGGTGCGCAGGCCCGCGTCGTCGTCGACCTCGACGCCATCGTGCGCAACGCCACCACGCTCAAGGCGCGAGTGGGTGACGCGCAGCTCATGGCTGTCGTCAAGGGTGATGCCTACGGCCACGGGCTCGTGCCGACGGCCCGCGCCGCGCTGCGTGGGGGAGCGACCTGGCTGGGAGTGGCGCAACTCCACGAAGCCACCGCGCTACGCGACGCCGGCATCGAAGCCCGCGTGCTGTGCTGGCTGCTCGCGCCCGGCTCCGACTTCGAAACGGCGATCCGCCGCGACATCGACCTCGGGGTCTCGTCGGCAGCCATGGTGCGCGACGTCGCGATAGCCGCCGAGGCCGCAGGGCGCGCGGCCCGCGTCCACCTCAAGGTCGACACCGGCATGGCCCGCAACGGCGCGTACGGCGACCAGTGGCCCGAGCTCGTGGCCGCCGCCCGCGAGGCGCGGGGGAGGGGCTTCGTCGAGGTGGTCGGCCTGTTCACCCACTTCGTCCGCTCCGACGAACCGCGCCACCCCGAGGTCGCCGCCCAGATCGACCGCTTCCGCGCCGCCGAAAAGGACTGTGACGACGCCGGATTTCACCTTGAGGTGCGGCACATGGCGAACTCCGCCGGCGCGATCTTCGTGCCCGAGTCGCGCTTCGACCTCGTGCGCGTCGGGCTCGCGCTCTACGGGCTCTCGCCCGCACCCGACCTCGCCACGCCGCAGGAGCTCGGCCTCGACCCCGCCATGTCGGTGACGGCCCACGTCGCCGTGACGAAGCGCGTCCCCGCAGGCCAGGGCGTCAGTTACGGCCACACCTACGTCACAGATGCGGAAACGACCCTTGCCGACATTCCCGCGGGGTACGCCGACGGCGTGCCGCGCCACGGGTCGAACAAGGCTCCGGTCATGGTGAACGGCACGATCGGCCACATCGCCGGCCGCGTGTGCATGGACCAGTTCGTCGTCGACATGGGTGACGCCGCAGTCCAACCCGGCGACGAAGCCGTTCTCTTCGGACGTGCGGCCGACGGGACACCCGGGCCCACCGCGCAGGAATGGGCCGACGCCGCCGACACCATCAGCTACGAAATCGTCACGCGCATGAGCACCCGCCTGCCACGCATCTACTGCGGTGACCTGAGCGAGGAACTCACCCGATGAGCGACGACCTACGCCTGCGCGGCACCCGCTACCTGCCCGACGCCGAAGCCACCGCCGACCTCGGACGGGCACTCGCCCGTATCGTGCGCCGCGGAGACGTCATCGTCATGACGGGCGACCTCGGGGCCGGGAAGACGACGACCACGCGCGCTCTCGGCGAAGCGCTCGGTGTGCGCGGTGACGTCACGAGCCCGACGTTCGTCATCGCCCGCGAACACCCCTCGCTCGGTGACGGCCCGGCACTCGTCCACGTCGACGCCTACCGCCTCGGCGGCTTCGGCGAACTCGACGACCTCGACCTCGACACCTCGCTCGACGACGCCGTCACCGTCATCGAATGGGGCGCCGGCATGGCCGAGGCGCTCTCCGACGATCGCCTTCACCTCACGTTGACGGGCCTCGACGACCGCACCGCGACGATCGAGACGGCCGGGGAACGCTGGGCAGACATCGACCTCGCCTCCGAACTGGGACTCGACTGACGCACGCAACGCCGCACGGCACCGCCGTTGAGCCGCGCGTGATCGGCGCAGTTGCCGGGCCTCGATAAGCTGGGTCGGTGCTTCTCGCGATCGACACCTCCACCTCGGCCGTCACGGCCGCGCTCCACGACGCCGAAAAGGTTGTGGCGCGCACCTCGACGATCGACGCGCGTCGGCACACCGAGATCCTCGCTCCGGCCATCGACGCCATGATGCGTGACGTCGGTGTCGCACCCGCCGACCTCTCCCGCGTCGCCGTCGGTGTCGGCCCCGGCCCGTTCACCGGTCTGCGCGTCGGCATCATGACGGCCATGACGTTCGCGTACGCCCTCGACCTTCCGGTCGGCGGTCTGTGCTCCCTCGACGCCCTCGCGTACCGCGCCCGACGTTCCGGCATGACGGGCCCGCTGCTCGTCGCCACGGACGCGCGCCGCAAGGAGGTCTACTGGGCCCGCTACGACCTCGACGCCGACCGCATCGCGCCGGGTGAACCGGCCGTCGACAAGGCAGCCGTCGTCGCCGAGCACGTCGGAGACATCCCCGCGATCGGTCGCGGAGCCCAGCTGTACAGCGACCACCTGCAGGACGCCACCGGCGGCCACGAGGACCTCCTAGACGTCGACGCCGCCGACATCGCCGCGCTCGCCATCGAACGCGTCATGGCGGGGGAGCGCCTGCTGACCACCGAGCCGCTCTACCTACGTCGCCCGGACGCCGTACCCGCCGCGGCCGCGCCCAACGCCCGGGTCCTCGGCAAGTGAACGCCACGACCACCGACGCCCCGGCGAGCGTCCGCCTGCGCGACGCGACCTGGCGGGACATCGAGACCCTCGCGCGTCTCGACGCCGAACTCTTCGATCACGACGCGTGGAGCGAACCGACGTGGTGGGCCGAGTTCGCCGAGCGCCCGCGTCGCCAGTACGTCGTCGCCGTCGCAGGTAACGAGGACGCGAACGAGACCGTGCTGGGCTACGCCGGCCTCGACGCGGGCGGCAGCGCGGTCGACGTCATGACGATCGCCGTCACCCATGCGGCCCGCGGCACAGGCGTCGGAAAACGCTTGCTCACCCACCTTGTCGACGCCGCGGCGGCGACCGGCGCCGAGGCTCTCCTGCTCGAGGTGCGCGCCGACAACGAGCCCGCCCTCGGCCTCTACGAACGATCCGGCTTCGAGCGCCTCACTCTGCGCCGCCGCTACTACCAACCCGGTGACGTCGACGCCGTCATCATGCGCAAACTCCTGGAGACCTCATGAGCATCACCACGACTCGGGAGCCGCTGGTTCTCGGCATCGAGAGCTCGTGCGACGAGACGGGCATCGGCATCGTGCGCGGCACCACCCTGCTCGCCAACGAGGTGGCGAGCAGCATGGATCTGCACGTCCGCTTCGGCGGCGTCGTGCCCGAGATCGCGAGCCGCGCCCACCTTGAGGCGATGCTGCCCTCACTGCGTCGCGCGTGCGACACCGCCGGAGTGAAGCTCACCGACGTCGACGCCATCGCCGTCACCGTCGGGCCCGGCCTCGCCGGCGCGCTCATGGTCGGTGTCGCCGCCGCGAAGGCCCTCTCCGTGGCCCTCGACAAGCCGCTGTACGGCGTCAACCACCTCGCCGCGCACGTGGCCGTGGACATCCTCGACCACGGCCCGCTGCCCGAGCCGACCATGGGTCTGCTCGTCTCCGGCGGGCACACGAACCTGCTCTACGTGCCGGACATCGCCACCGACGTGCGCAGCCTCGGCAACACGATCGACGACGCGTGCGGCGAAGCGTTCGACAAGGTCGCCCGCGTGCTCGGCCTGCCCTACCCGGGCGGCCCGAACATCGACAGGGCAGCCCAGGGCGGAGACCCGAAGGCCATCGCGTTCCCACGCGGGCTCTCGACGAAGAAGGACCTCCAGAAGCACCGTTACGACTTCAGCTTCTCCGGCCTCAAGACGTCCGTGACGCGCTGGGTCGCCACCCGCGAAGCCGCCGGGGAGCCGGTACCTGTCGCCGACGTCGCCGCGTCCTTCCAGGAAGCCGTCGTCGACATCATCACGAAGAAGGCGGTCATGGCCTGCCGCGACTACGAGTGCAACAACCTCATGGTCGGCGGCGGCGTCTCGGCCAACTCCCGTCTGCGTGCGCTGCTCGAAGAACGCTGCGGCAAGGCCGGCATCGCCATCCGCGTGCCGAAACTCAGCCTGTGCACCGACAACGGCGCCATGGTGGCCACGCTCGGGGCACACCTCGTCGCGAAGGGCATCGAGCCGTCCGCGCTCGATGTGCCCGCTGACTCCTCGATGCCGATCGGACAGGTGATGGGATGACGACCACGATGTCTGCCACGACCACGCTTCGGGTGCGCCTGACGGCGCTCGCCGCCACGGGCGCGCTCGCCCTCGCCGGATGCAGCGGTGGCTCGCCCGGCGGAGACAAGCCCTCGACCGGCGCTTCGAGCTCCTCGAAGAGCGGGTCCGGCAGCTCCTCCCAGGGCCAAAACCGGACGAGCGCCGACGTCGGACTGCCGACACAGGCCGAACTCGCCCAGGCGAAGAGGGACGTCGAGAAGCTCACGACGAAGCAGCTCGCGGGGCAGGTCATCGTCGGGTACTACCCGGGTTCTCAGCGCGACGCCGCGGCGGAAGCGATCCGCAAGGACGGCCTCGGCGGCGTCATCATCATGGGCGACAACGTGCCGCAGGATGTCACGGCGGGCCTGCCCGCCATCACCTCTGCCGCGCAGCAGGCGATGAAGGACACGGGACGCTCGTGGCCCGCCGTCATCGGCATCGACCAGGAGGGCGGCCCCGTCGCGCGCATCAAGGCGCCCGTCACGCAGCTGCCCGGCGGTATGGCGTACGGCGCCGCGGATGACGCCGAACTCGCCGCGAAGATCGCCAAGGGCCAGGGCCAGGAGTTACGAGCCCTCGGCGTGACGATGGTGTTCGCCCCCGACGCGGACGTCACGGTCGGCCCGCAGGATCCGACGATCGCCGTCCGCTCGCCGGGCAGCGACCCGCAGCGCGTCTCGCGCGCGGTGAACGGGCAGGTCAAGGGCTTCCAGGAGGCCGGTCTCGTGCCGGTCATCAAGCACTTCCCGGGCCACGGCTCGGTGACGACGGACACCCACGTCGACTACGCGGTGCAGTCGCAGCCGGTCTCGGCGCTCACCAAGCGCGACTGGGTGCCGTTCGCCAACGCCGTGAAGGCGGGGGCGCCCGCCGTCATGACCGCGCACATCGTGCTCAAGGACATCGACCCGAACGTGCCCTCGACCCTGTCCAACAAGGTGCTCGCGGGCGAACTGCGCGACAAGCTCGGCTTCAAGGGCCTCGTCGTCACCGACGGCATGAACATGGGCGCCATCGTGAAGAAGTTCGACAAGGGCGGTGCCGCAGCCGTTTCCGCGCTCAAGGCGGGCGCCGACGTCGTGCTCATGCCGGCCAACGCCACCGCGTCGGTCGCAGCCATCGAGAAGGCCGTGGCCTCGGGTGAGCTGACGCGCGAACGGCTCGTGGAATCGGCTGCCCGTATCGTCGCGACGACGCGGCACCAGCAGGTCAAGGCTCCGGCGACGAACGTCGTCGGCGCGCACGGCAAGGACGCCGAGCAGTTCGCGCGAGAGTCGATCACCCAGCTCGGTGGCTCATGCGACAAGCCGCTCGTCGGCAAGAGCGTCCGCCTCGACGGCGGATCGACCTCCGACCGCGCGGAACTGACGAAGGCCCTCACGGCCCGCGGCATCACGGTCGGCTCGTCCGGCACACGCGTCTCGCTCATCGCCGGTGGGTCGTACAACGCAGGTAAGGCGTCGGCCGACGGCGGCTCGGAAGCCGATTCCGCTGGTGGTTCGGGTGCCGGTTCCTCGACGAAGGCCGGCGTTCAGGTCGCGCTCGACACCCCGTACGTCCTCGCCTCGCGACCGGCCGGAGCCGTCGGTCTCGCGACGTACGGCAACACGCCGTCGACGTTCGCGGCGCTCGCGGACATCCTTGCGGGCAAGGCCAAGGCGGGCGGCACGCTGCCGGTTGCCGTCGGTGACAACAAGGTGGGCGACTCGGCCTGTTCGTGACTTCGCGCGCTGTTTGAAGCTCCAGCCCCTTGAGTCAGGGGGCGGGTTCAGTTCGGGGGCAGCGGCGGTCGTCCAGGTGCGACCTGTGGCAGGTCAGGTCAGGCAGGCTCCACGACGAGGGCAGCACGCTCGCCGTCGAGGTTGACGAGCACGACTGTCATGGCCCGGGAGCCCTTGAGCTTCAGTTGGCGACGCAGGGCGTCGGCGTCGAGGTCGACGTCGCGCTTCTTGATCGTGAGGCGTCCGACGTCGTGCGTGCGCAGGTAGGAGCGGAGTGTTTTGACGTGCAGCGGAACGGCGTCGAGCACCCGGTATGCGCGACCGAGAAGACCGATGTCGGTGAGCGCGTCGGCGGTGACGTACCCGTACCCGGCCGTGAACTCGCGCCCGTCGACGGCGTTGAGCAACGCGCCGACGAGACCGCTACGCGTCAACGCTTTGTCGGCCTCGTAGAAGAAGGCGCCGAGGTCGGCGCGACGCGCGAGGGCCCCCGAGGCGTCGGCAGCGTCGGGCCTCGTGACGTGGCGAAGCTCGACGCTGTCGCCGCTGCTGTCTGCGTTGGCGGAACCGTCGGCGCGCTTGTCGGTCGGCCGCACGATCGTCGCCGTCGTGCCTTCGTCGCGAACGGCCTGGCCCCACCAAAGCGTCGCTTCGACGAGGTCGCCGGCGTACGAGACGAACTCCGCCTCGCAGTCGGGCGGGATGTCGCCGTGCGCGAAGCCGGGGGAGAGTTTGGCGCCGGCAGCCGGGGCATCAGCGGCGAGTTGCTGGACGAGTTCCCAGTCGGGCGAGAGCGCGGCCAGGGAGAAGGTTCGCTTGGTTCGGCCGTGGATGTCGGCAACGCCCGGGATGCGCCGGGCAGGGTCGAACCACCACGCGGCGTCCGGGGCTTCCCGGCGGAGTTCGGGTGCGAGGTCTTCGAGCAACCCCGTCTCCACGCGTGAGGCGGGGTAGGGCGCCAGGTTGTGGCGAGCGAGTTCGGCCGTCGTCGGGTCGGCTTCCACGGCAATGACGTCGAGGCCGGCACGAGCAAAACCGACGGCGTCCGCGCCGATGCCACACCCGCCGTCGACCACGCGTGAGGCGCCGGACGACCGCAGACGCTCGGCGTGCAGAGCCGCCACGGCCGAGCGAGTGGCCTGCTCGAGGGCGTCCGGGGTGAAGAACATCCGCTCGGCATTCGCGCCGAACTTCATGACGGCCTTCGCCCGCAATCGGCTCTGCGTCAGCGCCGCGGCGACGAGTTCGGGGGAGTAGCCCCGATCCCGCAATCGGGAGGTGAGCGCGACGGCGTTCTTCTCGTCGTAGGGCGGCAGCGATGCGAGCAGTTCACGACCCTCGTCGGACATGAGAGCGTGCGCGGCGGCGGCATCCATGGGCTCATTCTTTCAGGCGAACTTCCAACCAAGAGCCGCCCCGCCTGTGCGCCCTGAGCGAACGCCGACCCTCCACCTGGCACTCGGCTTGACCGAGTGCTAACCGAGCAATAAATTCGGAGTTAGCACTCACCCCTGGGTAAGTGCCAGCGAGCACGTCACCTCGACCCCCGCGACGGCGAGGCGGCACTGCGCGCTGTCATGCCACGCCACGTGGCGTGGGCAGGGGTGGACAAGCATCCGTCACGTCCGCGCGAGCGGACCGTCGCAACAAGGAAGGTGCCACCGTGTCGGTGAACATCAAGCCGCTGGAAGACCGCATCGTCGTCAAGTCCGTCGAGGCCGAGCAGACCACCGCGTCCGGCCTCGTCATCCCGGACACCGCCAAGGAGAAGCCCCAGGAGGGCGAGGTCATCGCCGTGGGCCCGGGTCGCGTGGACGACAACGGCAACCGCGTTCCGGTCGACGTCGCCGTGGGCGACAAGGTCATCTACTCGAAGTACGGCGGCACCGAGGTCAAGTTCGGTGGTGAGGAGTTCCTCATCCTCTCCGCCCGCGACGTGCTCGCCGTCGTCGCCTGACGATCCCACTCCGTGCGCGCATGCCCCGGCCGTGGCCCACGTCGGCCCGCCGGGGCATTGCGCTCCCTCCAGCCGCGCGTGAACTCACGCAGCAGGCTCCCGTTCCACGCCGCCTCGCGCGGCATCAACCAGAGAGGTTGAATCATGGCCAAGACCCTCGAATTCAACGACGACGCGCGTAAGTCGCTCGAGCGCGGTGTCGACGCGCTCGCCAACGCCGTCAAGGTGACCCTCGGCCCGAAGGGCCGCAACGTCGTCATCGACAAGTCCTGGGGCGCCCCCACCATCACGAACGACGGTGTCACCATCGCCCGTGAGGTCGAGCTCGAAGACCCGTACGAGAACCTCGGCGCGCAGCTCGCCAAGGAGGTCGCCACCAAGACGAACGACGTCGCCGGTGACGGCACGACGACCGCCACGGTTCTCGCCCAGGCCCTCGTCAAGGAAGGCCTGCGCAACGTTGCCGCCGGCGCGGCCCCGGCCGGTCTGAAGCGCGGTATCGACAAGGCCGTCACCGCCATCAACGACCAGCTGCTCGCCAACGCGCGCCCGGTCGACGGCAAGGACGACTACGCCAAGGTCGCTTCGCTCTCCGCCCAGGACGCCACCATCGGTGGCCTCATCGGTGAGGCGTTCGACAAGGTCGGCAAGGACGGCGTCATCACGGTCGAGGAGTCCTCCACCGCCGAGACGAAGCTCGAGTACACCGAGGGCATGCAGTTCGACAAGGGCTACCTCTCGCCGTACTTCGTCACCGACCCCGAGCGCATGGAGGCCGTCCTCGAGGACGCCTACATCCTCATCAACCAGGGCAAGATCTCGAACGTGCAGGACCTCCTGCCCGTCCTCGAGAAGGTCGTCCAGTCCGGCAAGCCGCTGCTCATCATCGCCGAGGACATCGAGGGCGAAGCCCTCTCGACGCTCGTCGTCAACAAGATCCGCGGCACGTTCAACGTCGTCGCCGTCAAGGCCCCCGGCTTCGGTGACCGCCGCAAGGCCATGCTGCAGGACATCGCCATCCTCACCGGCGGCCAGGTCATCGCCGAGGAGGTCGGCCTCAAGCTCGAGGCCGCCGACCTCGACGTCCTCGGCCAGGCTCGCCGCATCCAGGTGACGAAGGACTCCACGACGATCATCGACGGCGCCGGCCAGGGCGATGCAGTCGAGGGCCGCGTCAAGGAGCTCAAGGCCGAGATCGAGCGCACGGACTCCGACTGGGACCGCGAGAAGCTCCAGGAGCGCCTTGCGAAGCTCGCCGGCGGCGTCTGCGTCATCGGCGTCGGTGCCCACACCGAGGTCGAGATGAAGGAGAAGAAGCACCGCATCGAGGACGCCATCGCGGCCACGCGCGCGGCCATCGAGGAAGGCATCGTCGCCGGTGGTGGCTCCGCCGTCATCCACGCCGCCTCCGCGCTCGACTCCCTCCAGCTCAAAGGTGATGAGGCCACCGGCGCCACGCTCGTCGGCAAGGCCATCGCCGAGCCGCTGCGCTGGATCGCCGAGAACGCCGGCCTCGAGGGCTACGTCGCCGTCTCCAAGGTGCGCGAACTGCCCGTCGGCCAGGGCCTCGACGCCGCCACGGGCGACTACATCGACCTCGTCGAAGCCGGCATCATCGACCCGGTCAAGGTCACGCGCTCCGCACTGACCAACGCCGCCTCCATCGCCTCCATGGTTCTCACGACCGACACCCTCGTCGTCGAGAAGAAGGAAGACGAAGAGGCACCCGCGGCAGGTCACGGCCACACGCACTGATCTCCATCGCGCCGTCTTCCGGCGCGCGGGGTTCCGGGCTCGCAGGCTCGCCCGGAACCCCGCGCGCTCGGTGCGACAGCGCTTCGGGGCTTGAAAGACGCCCCTCCCACGCGCAAGCTCGCGGGAGGGGCGTCTTTCTGCGCGGTCTGCTTCCAACGTGGGTGCGTTGAGCGAGGGGTTGCGGCTTTGCGCGTGGCCCGGTTTCGTTTAGGGAGAGGGTCGCGGCTTTGCGAGTGGCCCTGGTTACATGGCGATGCGGAGGCGCCTGTGTTCGGCTGTCAGCGCCGGGTGACGCGCACGCACTCGTCCTCGAGGCACACCACGGCGCCGACCGGAATCTGGGCGCTACGGCGCGTGTCGACCTCGCCGTCGACCGTCACGAGGCCCTCAATGATGACGATGCGCGCCTCGGCGCCGTCCTCCACGAGGTTGGCCAACTTGAGCAGCTGACCGAGCTTGATGGCTTCGTCGCGAATCGGAACGTCTACGGGTGAGCTCATGGCCACATTCTCGCACCGAACTCGCCGTGCACCCCGTGGTGTGGTTACCGTGGGGGCCGCAACCGCTGACCGTGAACCGCGCACATCCGTGACGGGAGTAGGCCATGGCGCTCGAAGGTGGATACATGGGAGGGGCCTCCTGGCCCCAGGTGTCCCATGCCCGAGCGCGTGTAACGAACCTACCGTCCACCCCGATGTCATCCGAGGAAGCGCCGATGCGCGACCTCGTGGCTGCCGCTCAGGACAACGATCCGGCAGCACGACACCAACTCCTCGACGACGTTCACCGGATGGCGTTGCGCTACGCGTCAGCCCGTCTCGGCGCTTTCAGCGCCTCGCGTGAACTCGCCGCCGACGCCGCTCAGGAGGTGTGCGTGGCTGTCCTGCAGGCGCTTCCGCGCTACGTCGAGCGCGGCGTCCCTTTCGAGGCCTTCGTCTACTCCATCTGCTCGCGCAAGGTGGCCGACGTGCAGCGAGGCGCCTTCCGCGCGGCTGTGCCCACCGACGAGATCCCCGAGGGCGTCGACCTGTCGACCGGCCCCGAGGAAATGGCCGTCAGCGGCGACACCGCCAAGCGCCTCTCGATGCTCATGGGCGGCCTGTCCGAACAGCACCGCGAAATCCTGACGCTCCGCGTCGCCGTCGGCCTCTCCGCCGAGGAGACCGCCCGCAGCCTCGGCATGACGGCCGGCGCCGTGCGCGTCGCCCAGCACCGCGCGCTCGCGAAGCTGCGCAAGCTGCACGACGCCTCCGGCCAGGAGTTGAGGTGAGCCACGTGAACGACGCATCCCGCGACACGAACCTCTTCGAGATCGCCCGCGACGACGAACTCCTCGACGTCCTCGGCGCACGCCTTTTCGACGCGGACGAGTCCAACGCCGACACGAACATCGACGCCGGCACCTACGAGTCGGACGATGTCGCTCACATGCTCGCCGCCTGGGCGCAGGACATCGACGACGAGGCCGAGGCCACGTTCACGGTCGAGCCCCGACGCGTCACGCGGGCGGCTCGCGCCGCCTACTCGGTGCCCAATGAGGCCGAGTCCGTCGAGCCCGGATCTCTCACGGCCGCGCCGCGCCGGCGCGGCGGCACGTACAGCGCCTCGGGCGACGGCCGAGTGGCTGCTGCTCTCGGCCGCGGATGGTGGGGCCTGGCCCCGGCTGCCCGCGTGCGAACCGGCGCCACGGCCGCTGCAGCGGGTCTCGTGCTGTCCCTGTCCGGTGTCGCCGCCGCTGTCGGTTGGGGACGCCTGCCGTCCCTCGACTCCTTGACGCTCAGTTCGACGAAGGCCCACAATCCCTCCGTGCTGGCCGATGAGGTGCCGCGCGCCACGGCGACCGATGCACCCGCAGTGCCGCAGAAGCCCGCGAAGAAGCGTGTTGAGGCGCTGCCTCATCGCACGGAAGGCCACGCCGAGGGCGCTGAGCGGCCCCGCACGTCCGCCGCAGCGAAGGAAACGGCGCCGAGCGACTCCTGGCCTCGGGTCGAGGAGCGCCGTACCGGTCTCGACCGCTCGGTCGTCGCCGCGCCCCGAATCGATCGTCAGCGCCCCTCGACACCGACGTACCGGCCCAACACGGGCGCCCGACCGACGCAGGCGCCGAGCGCGACGCGTCCGCAGCGTCCGACGACGCCGCCCTCGCCGTCGTCCACGCAGCCGCCGACGACCACGAAGCCGAGCACGCCGTCCACCCCAGGTTCGTCGACGACGTCGCCGAGCACCGGTCCCTCGGGTTCGACAGGCATATCGGGCTCCTCGAGTTCCTCGGGCTCGTCCTCCACGACGAAGCCGACCCCTCGCCCCACCTCGAGCGTTTCCCCGAGGTCGACGCGCGGCTCACACAAGGCCTCCTCCGGCAGCGGTGCGCTGACGAAGGCGGAGAAGAAGACGCGCAACCGGTTCAGGTACCTCATGCCGAGGCCGTCGATCGAGGCGTCCCCAACGCCTCTCGAGCCGAGCGCTACGGCGGAGCCGGTGCCGAACGAAACCGCCACGCCGACGCGCTAGGTGAGAATGCGCACAACGCTGAGCGCGCGGCGCTGGGCACGCGTGCGCGTGACCTAGAATCGGTGAATGGCTTTCGGCTCTGACAACGGCACTGAGATTCCCCCGAAATTCGCGACGCTCGGTCTCACCTACGACGACGTCCTTCTCCTTCCCGGGGAGACCGATGTCATCCCCTCGGAGGTCGACACCACCGCGCAGCTGACGCGCGAGATCAAGCTCAACATCCCTCTCGTGTCTGCAGCGATGGACACCGTCACCGAAGCACGCATGGCCATCGCCATGGCCCGCGAGGGCGGCATGGGCGTGCTGCACCGCAACCTGTCGATCGAGGATCAGGCCTACCAGGTCGACCTCGTCAAGCGCACTCAGACGGGCCGTATCACCAACCCCGTGACGATCGGCCCCGACGCCACGCTCGAAGAGCTCGACGCCATCTGCGGCGAGTACCGCGTCTCCGGTCTGCCGGTCGTCGAGGGCGACAACAAGCTCATCGGCATCATCACCAACCGCGACCTGCGCTTCACGCCCGTCGCCGAGTGGGCCGGCACGAAGGTGCGCGACGTCATGACGACGCAGCTCATCACCGCGCCCGTCGACATCTCGAACGAGGACGCCACGGCGCTGCTGCGTCAGCACAAGCGTGAGCGTCTGCCGCTCGTCGATCGCGACGGTCGCCTCGCCGCGCTCATCACGGTCAAGGACTTCGTGAAGTCCGAGCAGTTCCCGAACGCCTCGAAGGACGCCGACGGTCGCCTCATGGTCGGTGCCGCCGTCGGGTACTTCGGTGAGGCGTGGGAGCGCGCGACGACGCTCATCGACGCCGGCGTCGACGTGCTCATCGTCGACACGGCGCACGGCCACGCGCGCCTCCTGCTCGACATGATCCGCAAGCTCAAGGCCGACCCGGCCACGAAGAACGTCCAGATCATCGGCGGCAACGTTGCCACCCGCGCGGGCGCCCAGGCGCTCGTCGACGCCGGTGTCGACGCCGTCAAAGTGGGCGTCGGGCCGGGCTCGATCTGCACGACGCGCATCGTCGCGGGTATCGGTGTTCCGCAGGTCACCGCGATCCACGAGGCCGCCCAGGCCTGCGGCCCCGCCGGTGTGCCGGTCATCGGTGACGGCGGCCTGCAGTACTCCGGTGACATCGCCAAGGCCCTCGTCGCCGGTGCGTCCTGCGTCATGGTCGGCTCGCTGCTCGCCGGGACGGAGGAGTCGCCGGGCGAGGTTGTGCTCATCAACGGCAAGCAGTTCAAGGCCTACCGCGGCATGGGTTCGCTCGGTGCGATGAGCTCGCGCGGCAAGAAGTCGTACTCCAAGGACCGCTACTTCCAGGCCGACGTCATCAGCGACGACCAGCTCGTGCCCGAGGGCATCGAGGGTCGCGTGTCGTACAAGGGTCCGGTGAGCAACGCGGTGCGTCAGCTCGTCGGTGGCCTCCACCAGTCGATGTTCTACGTCGGTGGCTCCACGATCCCCGAGCTGCAGGAGCGCGGCCAGTTCGTCCGCATCACCGCGGCCGGCCTCAAGGAGTCGCACCCCCACGACGTCCAGGGCATCGTCGAAGCGCCGAACTACTCGATCCGCTGACGACGCCTCGGCCCACTTTCGAGCGCCTCACCTTCACGACGAAGGTGAGGCGCTCGTGTGTTGAGGCGGGCATACCCACATGCGCGAGATCTCGCACGAATGGGAAGAGACGTGCGCGGTTGGTCCTCACTTGCGCGACATTCCGCGCTTGTGGGGAAGCGGGCGCCCGCAGGTAGGCTGGGTGGGTGACTGAGATCGAGATCGGCAAGGGCAAGCGCGGCCGTCGCGCGTATTCACTCGACGACATCGCCGTCGTGCCGTCGCGCCGCACGCGTGACCCCCGCGAGGTGTCGACGTCGTGGCAGATCGACGCCTACCACTTCGACCTGCCCGTCATGGCAGCGCCGATGGACTCCGTGATGTCGCCCGCCACCGCCATCGAGTTCGGCCGCCTCGGCGGTCTGCCCGTGCTCGACCTCGAGGGCCTGTGGACGCGCTACGAGGACCCGGAGACGCAACTCGCCTCCATCGCCACGGTCGACCCGGCCGAAGCCGTCGCCCGCATGCGCGAGATCTACGACGAGCCGATCAAGCCCGAGCTCATCCGCGACCGCCTCAAGGAGATCCGTGACGCCGGCGTCACCGTCGCCGGCGCCCTCACGCCGCAGCGCACCCAGGAGCACTGGCGCACCGTCGTCGAGGCCGGCGTCGACGTCTTCGTCATCCGCGGCACCACGGTCTCCGCCGAGCACGTCTCCGGCGACGCCGAGCCGCTCAACCTCAAGCGCTTCATCTACGAACTCGACGTTCCCGTCATCGTCGGTGGTGCGGGCACGTACACCGCAGCGCTGCACCTCATGCGCACCGGTGCGGCCGGCGTGCTCGTCGGTTTCGGCGGCGGCGCGGCCCACACCACGCGTCGCACGCTCGGCATCCACGCGCCCATGGCCACGGCACTCTCCGACGTCGCCGCAGCCCGTCGCGACTACCTCGACGAGTCCGGTGGCCGCTACGTCCACGTCATCGCCGACGGCGGCGTCGGCACCTCCGGTGACATCGTCAAGGCCGTCGCCTGCGGTGCGGACGCCGTGATGCTCGGTGCCGCGCTGGCTCGCGCCACCGAGGCGCCCGGTCGCGGATTCCACTGGGGCCCGGAGGCGCACCACAGCCAGCTGCCGCGCGGTGAGCGCGTCGAGGTGGGCACAGTGGCGAGCCTCGAGGAGATCCTCAACGGCCCCGGCCGCGGCGCCGACGGCACCACCAACATCGTGGGTGCCCTCAAGCGCGCCATGGCCACCACCGGCTACTCCGACCTCAAGGAGTTCCAGCGCGTCGAGGTCGTCGTCGCGCCGTACCAGCGTTCCTGAGGCACACTCACGACGGAGGGGCTCGACCGGCAGGTCGAGCCCCTCCGTCATGCCCGCGGTGCCTCGCATCCTGGGACGACAGCCACTGACTTACTTCAAAGTAAGGACGTTGTCGGTGGCCCGTCCTAGGGTGGATCCATGACTTCTCAGACCGCATCTTCGCCCGCCGTCCGCGTTGCGCAGGACGTGGCGAAGCGCATGAGCCACCGCGTCACTGCTGCCGCCGACGCGCCCCAGCGTGAGCGCACGACGCCTCTCACCGGTGAGGTTGTCGCGTCGCTGCCCGAGTCGAGCGTCGCCGACGTCGAGCGCGCCTACGAGGCGGCGCGTGCGGCTCAGCCCGCGTGGGCCGCGACGCCCGTCAAGGAGCGCGTGGAGTTCCTGGAACGCCTGCACGACCTCGTGCTCGAGCACCAGAGCGAGATGCTCGACCTCATCCAGCTCGACTCGGGCAAGGCCCGCATCCAGGCCTTCGAGGAGATTCTCGACACCGCCGGTGTGTGCCGCCACTACGCGAAGAAGGCACCGAGCTATCTCGCCGAGCGCAAGGGTGCGGGCGCCATGCCGGTGCTGACGCAGGCCCGCACGGGCTACCGCCCCAAGGGCGTCGTCGGCGTCGTCGCGCCGTGGAACTACCCGCTGTCGATGACGATCACCGACGCCCTGCCCGCCCTCGCTGCCGGCAACGCCGTCGTCCTTCGTCCTGACGAGAAGGCGTCTCTCACCTGCCTCAAGATCGTCGAGCTCATCGACGAGGCCGGTCTGCCCGAGGGGCTCCTCCAGATCGTTCTGGGCGACGGCCCCACCGTCGGCGGCGCGGTCCTCGAGCGTGCGGACTACGTCATGTACACGGGCTCGACGAACGTCGGGCGTCAGGTCGCACGCGACGCCGGTGAGCGCCTCATCGGGGCGTCGCTCGAGCTCGGCGGGAAGAACGCGATGTACGTCGCCGAGGACGCCGACCTCAAGCGCGCCGCCGAGGGCGCCCAGCGCGCGGTGTTCTCCAGCGCGGGCCAGCTGTGCATCTCGATCGAGCGCCTCGTGCTCCACGAGGCCATCGCCGACGAGTTCCTCCGCCTGTTCCTCGCCCGTGTCAAGGCGATGAAGCTCAGCACCGAGGTGGGCTGGGGAGCCGACATGGGCAGCCTCATCTCCGCGCAGCAGTTGGAGCGCGTCGAGGAGCACGTCGCGGATGCTGTCTCCAAGGGCGCCACGGTGCTCGCGGGCGGCAAGGCGCGCCCCGACGTCGGGCCCTTCGTCTACGAACCCACCGTGCTCGACGGCGTTGCCGAAGGCATGAGCTGCCGACGCGACGAGACCTTCGGCCCGCTCGTGTCGGTCTACCGGGTCGCGAACGACGACGAGGCCGTCGCCTTCGCCAACGACAGCGAGTACGGCCTCAACGCGTCCGTCTGGACCAAGGACGTCAAGCGTGGCCGCGCCATCGCCGCCCGTATCCAGTCCGGCACCGTCAACGTCAACGAGGGTTACGCGTCTGCGTACGCGAGCAACGGTGCGCCGATGGGCGGCATGAAGTCCTCCGGCGTCGGCCGCCGTCACGGGGCCGAGGGCATCCGCAAGTACACCGACATCCAGAACGTCACGGTGCAGCACGTCCAGGGCTTCGGGGTGCCGAAGGGCATGTCGCAGAAGCAGTTTGCCAAGGTGATGACGGTGGGCATGCGCCTCATGAAGCGAGGAGGTGTCGCATGAGCGGCTTCGATCACGACGTCGTCGTCATCGGCTCGGGGTTCGGCGGCTCCGTCGCCGCCCTGCGGTTGGCCGAGAAGAACTACGACGTCCTCGTCTACGAGGCCGGCCCGCGCCGTGAGGACGAGGACTTCGCCACCTCGAGCTGGGACGTGCGCAACTACCTGTGGGCGCCCGCGCTCAAGTGCTACGGCGTGCAGCGCATCCACAAGATCCCTGACGCCGTCATCCTCGCCGGGGCCGGTGTGGGCGGCGGGAGCCTCAACTACGCCAACACGCTCTACGTGCCGCCGCAGCCGTTCTTCGCCGACAAGCAGTGGTCCCACATCACCGACTGGTCCGCAGAACTCATGCCGCACTACGAGACGGCGAAGAAGATGCTCGGCGTCGTCGAGTCCAACCCGTGCGAGGGGCCGGTCGAGCAGCTCATGCGCGATGTCGCCGCAGAACTCGGCGTGAGCGAGACGTTCCGCAAGACGCCCGTCGGCGTGTTCTTCGGGGAGTCCGGAAAGCGTGTCGCCGACCCGTACTTCGGGGGAGAGGGCCCGGAGCGCACCGGGTGCACCGAGTGCGGCAACTGCATGGTCGGCTGCCGCGTCGGTGCGAAGAACACCCTCGCGAAGAACTACCTGCCCCTCGCCGAACGCTCCGGTGCGCGCATCGAGCCGATGCGTACAGTCGTCGACCTCGAGCCGCTCGGCCCGAACGGTGATGAGGGCTGGCGCATCACGACGGAGGCCACCGGCGCCTGGGTGCGCAAGAACCGTCGCACGGTGACGGCGCAGCACGTCGTCATGGCAGCCGGCACGTGGGGCACGCAGAGCCTCCTGCACTCGCTGCAGGCCGACGGCAAGCTTCCGCGCCTGTCGCGCACGCTTGGTCACCTCACCCGCACCAACTCCGAGGAGCTCGGCGGTGCCGCCGCCACGCAGCTGCCCGAGGGCGTCGACCTCACACACGGCGTGGCCATCACGTCGAGCTTCCACGTCGACGAAACCACCCACGTCGAGAACGTGCGCTACGGGCGCGGCTCGAACGCCATGGGCCTGTTCTCCACGCTGCTCATTCCCGGTGACGTGGGCAACCGCGTCGTCGAGTTCGTCAAGCAGTTCGCGCGCCGCCCGGTCATGCTCACCAAGGCCGTCGTCCCCAAGGGCTGGAGCGAGCGCACCATCATCGCGCTCGTTATGCAGACGGTCGACAACTCGCTCATCGTCTCCCCGAAGAAGACGCGCCGCGGGTGGAAGCTCACCTCCCGTCAGGGCCACGGTGAGCCGAACCCGACGTGGATTCCGGGCGGCCACAAGGCCATCCGCGGCATGGCGGACCGTCTCGAGCGGGTCAGCGGCAAGGAGGCCATCGCGGGTGGCACGTGGAACGAACTGTTCGACGTGCCCATGACGGCGCACTTCCTCGGCGGCGCCCCGATCAGCGACGGCCCGGAGACCGGCGTCATCGACGCCTACCAGCGCGTGCACGGCTACCCCACGATGTCGATCGTCGACGGTACGGCCGTCTCCGCGAACCTCGGCGTCAACCCGTCGCTCACCATCACGGCTCAGGCCGAGCGTGCCTTTTCGCTGTGGCCGGCCAAGGGCGAGCGCGACGAGCGTCCGGCTCAGGGCGAGGCGTACGTCCGGCTCGAACGCGAGCCGAACCGGGTGCCCGGACAGCCCGTAGTCCTCGGCATGCCGACGGTGGCACGGACACCCGCGACGTAGGCACCGCGCGTCGGCGCGTACCCTGGTGGGGTGCTCCAGACCGCGATGAAACCCCGTTTCGTGCGGCTGTTCTCGCTCATGCTCGTGCTCGTTGCCGCGTTCATCTGGCTCGGCAAGTGGCAGTGGGGGACGGCCAACAACGAGGCCAACCAGAAGGTGCTCGAAGAGGCTTCGCAGCGCACGCGTGAGCCGCTCGACGCGGTGATCAAGCCGCAGACGCCGTTCGACAACTCGACGTCGTTGCAGCCCATCACCGTCACGGGCCGTTACGACGCGAGCAAGACCGAGCTCGTCGCGGGCCGTGTGCTCGAGGGCAAGCACGGCTGGTGGGTCATGACACCCCTCGTCGTCGACAGCACCGGAGCACGGCTGCCCATCGTGCGCGGCTTCGTCGACAAGACGACGAACATCCCGAAACCGCCGTCGGGCACCGTGACCGTCGAGGGCGCGCTGGCGCCCGGTGAGTCGGTGTCGACGATGGACGCTCTTCCGCCCGGCCAGATCGGCACGATCGACATGGGTCTGCTGCTCAACAAGTGGGACGGTCGCGTCTACAACGCCTTCATCTTCTCCACGGACCAACAGCCCGCGACGCGGGTGAAGGCGGGGGAAACCACCCCAGAGCACATCCCGCCGCCCGTGCCGCGCACGACGCACATCGAGTGGCGCAACGCAGCCTATGCCATCCAGTGGTGGGTGTTCGCCGTCTTCGCGGTCTTCATGTGGGTCAAGCTCGTGCGCGACGAGCACCACCTCGAGATCGCCGCCGACGAGAGCCGTGTTGACGAGAACAACGAGCAGCATCACACAACTCCCAGCGAAGACGACTCCCCTTCCGACGTGACGACGCCCCCTACGGGCGAGCGAAAGGACGACCGATGACCGACCAGAAGCCCGCTGCTGCAGGTAAGCCCACGATCGACGTGAACCAGGCCCGCTCGGCCCTGAAGTTCTTCAAGATCGCCGCGTTCATCGTCGGCATCGGCCTGCTCGTGCTCGTGCTCGAGATGGTGCTGCACTACGGGTTCCACAACGACGCGCTCGCGTGGTGGCCGCAGCCGCACGGCCTGCTCTTCCTCGTCTACGTCGCGGCGACGGCGAACCTCGGGTTCAAGATGCGCTGGGGTCTCGGCAAGATGGTCCTCGTCATCCTCGCCGGGTGCGTGCCGTTCCTGTCGTTCTGGGTCGAGCGCAAGATGAGCCGCGAGGTCGAGGCCGACCTCGCGGGCCGCTGACGAGCCGACGGCCGGAAGGCCTGTCGGTGGCGACGGATAGGATGAACGCGTGAGCGACAACCTGCAGGATCACCCCGTACTCGTCGTCGATTTCGGCGCCCAGTACGCCCAACTCATCGCGCGCCGCGTGCGCGAGTGCGCCCTCTATTCCGAGGTCGTGCCGCACACGATGAGCGCAGAGGAGATGCTGGCCAAGAACCCCGCCGCCATCGTGCTGTCGGGCGGGCCCTCGTCCGTCTACGCCGACGGTGCTCCGTCGCTCGACGTGGCGCTGCTCGAAGCGGGCGTGCCGGTCTTCGGTATCTGCTATGGCTTCCAGGCCATGGCGCACGCCCTCGGCGGAACCGTCGCCCACACCGGTGGCCGCGAGTACGGTCACACGATGGCCACGATCACCCACACCGACTCGATCCTCTTCGACGGTCAGCCCGCCGAGCAGGCTGTGTGGATGTCGCACGGTGACGGCGTGAGCGAGGCCCCCACGGGCATGACGGTGTGCGCTCGCACGCCCGGCGCCCCCGTCGCCGCGTTCGAGGACGCCGAGCGCAAGCTCTTCGGCGTGCAGTGGCACCCGGAGGTGCTCCACTCCACGCACGGCCAGGAAGTGCTGCGCAACTTCCTGCTCAACGGCGCCGGCCTCAAGGCCGAGTGGACGCCCGCCAACATGGCCGAGGAACTCGTCGCCCAGGTGCGCGAGCAGATCGGTGAGGGCCGCGCCATCTGTGGTCTCTCCGGCGGTGTCGACTCGTCCGTCGCCGCGGCCATGGTGCAGAAGGCCATCGGCGACCGGCTCACGTGTGTCTTCGTTGACCACGGCCTGCTGCGCGCCGGTGAGGCCGAGCAGGTCAAGGAGGACTTCGTCGCCGCTACCGGTGTCGACCTCGTCGTCGTCGACGCCTCCGAGCGCTTCCTCGAGGCGCTGGCCGGCCAGTCCGATCCCGAGACGAAGCGCAAGATCATCGGCCGCGAGTTCATCCGCGTCTTCGAGCAGGCGGCGCGCGACATCGTCGGTGCCGAATCGGACAGCGAACACCCCGTCGAGTTCCTCGTTCAGGGCACGCTCTACCCCGACGTCGTCGAATCCGGCGGCGGCACCGGCGCGGCCAACATCAAGAGCCACCACAACGTCGGCGGTCTGCCCGACGACCTGCAGTTCAAGCTCGTCGAACCGCTGCGCGCCCTCTTCAAGGACGAGGTGCGCCAGGTCGGCCTCGAACTCGGCGTGCCCGATTCCATCGTCTGGCGCCAGCCGTTCCCCGGCCCCGGCCTCGGCATCCGCATCATCGGTGAGGTGACGGCCGAGCGTCTCGAGATCCTGCGCGCGGCCGACAAGATTGCCCGCGAGGAGCTCACGGCCGCGGGCCTCGACCGCGACATCTGGCAGTGCCCCGTCGTCCTTCTGGCCGACGTGCGCTCGGTCGGTGTGCAGGGCGACGGCCGCACCTACGGCCACCCCATCGTGCTGCGCCCCGTCTCCAGCGAGGACGCCATGACGGCCGACTGGACGCGCCTGCCCTACGACGTCCTGGCCACGATCTCGAACCGCATCACGAACGAGGTCTCCGACGTCAACCGCGTCGTGCTCGACGTGACGAGCAAGCCCCCGGGCACCATCGAGTGGGAGTGAGCGCCCACCGATGAGCGAGCAGCAGCCCGCTCCCGACGGCGCGGCCCACGTGGTTGCGCCGTCGGCGTGCCACGGGGCGACCCCGGTCGGTGAACCCAGCGACCTCACCGAGCCCGTCCGCCGCTTCGTCTGCTCCGTGCGGACGATGACGTTCGCCTCACTGGCGTCGTTCGTCCTCGTCCTGTGGGTCTTCACCCGTACCGCGCGCGCCCAGGTGTGGGACGAGCGTGGGCGGATGAGCACAGGTGCGAGCGCGCGGGCGTGGGTTCACATCGTCGATCCGCTCACCTACATCACGATCGGCTCGGTCGCGACGCTGCTCGCCGCCTTCGTCGTCATCGCGCTCGCGCGGCAACGAGCGGGTCTCGCGCTGGCCGCGATCCTCGTGGTCGGGGGAGCGAACGTCACGACGCAACTGCTCAAGGCGTACTGGCCCACGAGCCCGCACCTGTGGGACAACTCCCTACCGAGCGGACACTCGACCGTTGCGATGAGCCTCAGCCTCGCGGCGATCCTCGTCGCGCCGTCCGGTGCCAGACGGTGGCTCGTGCCCTTTGCCGCCTTCGGAGCCACGTTCGTCGGCGCCGGAACGA
Organism: Dermacoccus sp. PE3; assembly: GCF_001021715.1. NCBI lineage: Bacteria > Bacillati > Actinomycetota > Actinomycetes > Micrococcales > Dermacoccaceae > Dermacoccus > Dermacoccus sp. PE3. The sequence goes on from NZ_LDCM01000003.1 coordinate 59,979, forward strand.
TTGTCGGGCACTGGCACCGCCCGGCCGACGTGTGGGCGGCCTTCCTCGTATGCCTCCTGTGGTCGGCCGGAGCGATCGGTCTCGTGCTCAAACTCCAGTTGCGGCGCCACACCCGCGACGCGAAGTACGCGCTGCGCCCTGCCGCAGGCGTCGTCGGGAGCATGACGGCGGGGCTCATCTTCGTCGGGCTCGGAGTGCGGCCGCTCGACGCCGACCTCAAGCTGGCCGAGGCGATCGTCGCCCTCGGAGTCACCGGGTTGCTCGCGGCGTTCGTCGTCGCATGGGTGAGCGCTGCGGCGGACGACAACCTCGGATGAGGGACCCGGTGAAGCGAATCGAGCCACTCGTCCTGGCGGGGAGCCTGCTCGTTCTCGTGGCCCTCATCGCGCTGCGCGCCACGGCGTCCGGCAAGCGCCTGGCTGCGGCCACCACGCACTGGCTCGGTGAAGCCGATCGCCCTGACGGCGGTCTGATCTGGCCCGCCTCCGGCCTCGTGACGCGTGCCTATCTGCCGTTCGTTGCGCTGACGCTCGTGGCGCTCGCGGTCGCACTGACGCGCCACTCGCTGCGGCGCCGAGCACTCGCAGGGGCGTTCGTCCTCGTTGTCAGCGGCGTGGGGGCGCAGGTGCTGGGGCGTCTCCTCGTGCCCGTGCTCGGACAGGAGTCCGCGACGCTCCCCAGCGGGCATGCGGCCCTCGTGCTCGGCGCCTGTGTGGCCTGGATCTGGATCGCACCCGCCCGGCATCGCCTCGCGGTCCTGTGCGCAGCCGGTGTCGTTGCGACGGCCGGGTCGCTCGGCATCGTCGTCGCGCAGTGGCACCGCCCGGGCGACGTGCTCGCGTCCCTCGCCCTCGTCACGGCCGTGACGGCGGTCGCTCGTCCTTTCGCCAGGACGGGCGCGATCGCCCCGGCCGTCAGCGAGGCCGAGGGCAACCGGGCGCACACGTTTCGGGGTGGCTTCGGCTACAGCCCGTCGACCGATGCTCTCGTGGCCGTGCTGTGCGGCGCAGCCGGCTGCGTCGTGCTCTACCAGGGGTGGGGTTCGGCGCTCGTCGGCGAGAACGTCGCTGCCCTTCTCGGCGGCTTGGCCGTGCGATGGGGCCTCGCCCTCGCGGCGGGGCTGCTCGTGTGGTGCGCCGCGCGCGTCGACGAAAGCCCTGTCAGTCGCCTCCACTAGGCTGGGCGGGTGCTTCGAACTACAGCAGCTGTGCTCGCCGGGAAGTCGGCTCGCGTCGCAACGAGACTGCGCGGTGGCGGTAGCGCCCTGCCCGGTCTCGTCGTCGAGAAGGTCGACCCGAAGTTCCTCGCCACGGCTCTCGCGAACCTCCCGAAGGGTGTCGTCGTCGTCACCGGCACGAACGGCAAGACCACGACGACGAAGATGCTCGTCGCGCTCCTTCGCGCGCACGGTCTCAAGGTCTTCACCAACCCCACGGGCTCGAACTTCACGCGCGGCGTCATCTCCTCGGTGCTCGGTGAGGTGTCGCTGCGCGGCACCATCGACGCCGACATCGCCGTGCTCGAACTCGACGAGGCGCACGCCCTGCACTTCGCCAAGGTGGTCAAGCCGACGCACGCGCTGCTGCTCAACGTGGCACGAGACCAGCTCGACCGTTTCGCCGAGATCGACTACACCGCGAAGCTCCTACGTCAGCTCGCCGAGCAGACCACCGAGGGCGTCGTGCTCAACCGTGACGACTCGTTCGTCGCGCGCATCGAGAGCGCGCTGAAGCCGAACGTCGAGGTCTCCTACTTCGGGGTCGACGAGACGATCGCTGAGCGTCTCGGTGAGCTCGTGGAACAGGACGTGCGCAGCGACGACGACTTCGTCCAGCCGCTCGTGAGCTCCGGTGACGGACTCCTTCTGCCGATCGACGATCGCAAGTTCCTCGTCACGTTCGCCGACCGCGCCGACGGCAGCGCCAACGTCGGGCCGATGCAGATGCGTCAGCACGGTCTCGCGGCCATGATCAACGCCACGGCGGCCACGTCGATGGCGCGTCGGCTGCTCGGCGACGACTTCCTGCCGGCCACCGCCGTCAGCGCCCTCGAAGCGGTGCAGCCGCCGTTCGGGCGCGGCGAGGTCATTGACGTCGACGGTCAGGAACTCGAGCTCGTGCTCGTGAAGAACCCGGCCGGATTCACCGTGGCCCTCTCGACGTACGGCGGGCGCCCGGTGGCGAGCATGGTGGCCATCAACGACAACTACGCCGACGGGCGTGACGTGTCGTGGCTGTACGACGTCAACTTCGCCTCCCTGCGTGAGCGCGGCGTCGAACTCACCTCCGGCGTGCGCGCCTACGACATGGCGTTGCGCCTCGCCTACGACGGCGTCGAGGTGCGTCACGTCGAGCCCGAACTCACGTCCGCGCTCGACACGTTCCTCGCCGAGCACCCGAACGAGCCGAAGCGCATCTTCTGCACCTACACGGCGATGATGGCGCTACGCCGCACGCTCGCCGAGCGCTACGACCTGCCCGACATCGGAGAGGACGCCCCCGAATGAGCCAGCCCACTCCCGAGAACGTCGAGCCCGTCGTCAACGACGACCTCGCCGCCATGGACGTCGTCCCGACGACGCTCGGCGACCCGACCGGGCCGAGCAAGGGACGCGTCACCGTCGTTCACCTGTACCCGCGTGAGATGTCGATCTACGGCGACCTCGGCAACACGCGCTGCCTCGAGGCGCGCCTGCGTTGGCACGGGTACGAGCCGAACGTCATCAGCCACAACCCGGGCGACGATTTCCCCGACGACGCGCACCTCGTCGTCGGCGGCGGCGGCCAGGATTCCGGGCAGGTGCGTGTCGAGGCCGACCTCGAGAAGATCGGCCCGAAGCTCAAGGAGCTCGCCGAGGACGGCGTGCCGATGCTCATGATCTGCGGCATGTACCAGCTCTTCGGCAAGGCCTTCATCACGGTTGACGGCAAGACGCTGCCGGGCCTCGGCATCCTCGACGTCACGACGCGCGGCAACGAGAAGCGCATGATCGGCCCCGTCGTGCTCTCCACCGAGTTCGGCGACGTCGTCGGCTACGAGAACCACTCCGGTTCGACGGTGCTGGGGGAGGGGCAGGCGGCGTTCGGCTCCGTACGCTCCGGCTTCGGCAACAACGGCGAGGACGGCCACGAGGGCGCCCGCACGAACAACGTCGTCGGCTCCTACCTGCACGGCCCGATCCTGCCGGCCAACCCGCACCTCGCGGACTGGCTCATTGCCCGCGCCGTCGAGAAGGCGCTCGCCCAGCCGTTCGAACCGGGTGAGATCGACGACCGGTTCGCCGACCAGGCCCGCGAGCGTCAGGTTCGCCGCCTTACGAAGAGCTGATCGGCACTTCGCCGAGCCGCACGAGGAAGCCCTTCACCGCTTGCGGGCGGTGAAGGGCTTTATCGGTCTTCTGACGACGTGTGATGGCTACGCGCAGGCGCCGGGCGCGCCGTCGGGCGTCAGGGGCACCTTGGGCAAGACGAACCAGGCGAGCCAGCCCATGGCGCCGAGCGGTACCTCGAGCAGGTGCGTGAAGATTGCGAAGACGAGCACGCCGGCAGCGGCGGCGGGCTTGTCGGCGCCCCAGGCCACCATGACGGCGAGCGTGCCGGCTTCGGTGATGCCGAGCCCACCCGGCGTCACGCCCACCGCGGTGAGGAGGCGTCCGACGGCGTAGGCGGCGAAGAGCTTGCCGAGCGAAAGGTCGACGCCGACGACCTCCATCGTTCGCCAGAAGAGAAGGAAGTAGACGCCGAGGAACCCGACGACGCCGACCGTCATGGGGAACCACCCGGTGGCCGTCACCGTGGCGAGGCGGCGCCGCTGGTCGACGAGCACGTGACGCAGGTCGACGCGCGACTTGCCGCGCTGTTCTCGCCAGGCGCTGACGCGTCCGCCGAAGCGGCGGTGCACCCACGCGCCGAAGCGCTCGGTCTTGTGCGGCGAGATGAGAATGGCCACGAACACGGCGATGATGACGAGCCCGACGATGCCTCCCGTGAACGCCCCGCGGCGCACGCCCTTCGGCAGTGCGTCCGTGGAGGAGAGCAGGGCCACGCCGAGCAGCGGCATCGCCATGCGGGCGACGACGTTCCAGACGCCCGAGACGATGACCGATGTCGAGATCGCAGCGCGTGCGAAGCCCCACGAACGCAGCATGAGGTAGGTCGCGGCCACCCCGGCGGCGCCGCCGCCCGGCAGCAGGTTGCCCGCTGCAGAGCCGGAGACGTTGACGATGAGCGCCTTGACGTGGCCCAAGCCGGGCAGCGAACCCGTCAGGGTGAAGGTGTAGAGCCACAGGCCCAGGACGACGAGACCGAAGAGTTCGAGGCCGTTGACCCACCCGAGTCGATCGAGGTGAGTGCCGATCTCGGTCCACGTCGTCTGACCGAACCACGGCAGACCGAAGACGAGGATCGCCGCGGCGAGCGCGAGGCCGAACACGGCCTGCAGCAGCTGCTTGCCGGTGGCCTTCGGAAACGCCGTGGGGTCGGCTTCCTGCGTTGCGCGCCCTTCGGCGTCGGTCGCGGCAGGTTGACGCCCCACACTCACTCCTTCGTGTCCGTTCGGGCGGCGCGCGGTGGCAAGTCCCCGAAGATGTCACGCGCGACCGGGCCCTTGTGGAGCGGGTCGCGGAACCATTCCCGACAGAAGACTACGTCGTAGAGCGGTCGGGGAATTCTCAGGAATGCCGCCAGAGTTCGGTCGGCGTCGCCGTCGGCGCTGGCCTGCGAAGCGTGGGCCCGCATCGAGGCACGCTTCTGCGCGGCGAAGCGGCCCACCGAGATGCGGTGGGTGATGTCACGCCGGGCGCTGTAGGCGCGCTCGAACGAGGCCATGTCGAAGTCGTCGGGGAAACGATAGAAGCGCGCGACGAGGTGCAGAGCCCGGACGAGCAGGTCGCGCGGAACGGTGGCTTCGAGGACGCGTGGCGTTCCGGCGAGCTCGGCGGCGCGGGCACCCACCTCGTGCACACGCACGTGATCCCGGTGGCCGTAGCCGCCGTTCTCGTCGTAGGAGAGCAGGACGTCGGCGTCCTCCGCGCGCAGAATCTCGGCGAGCGCCTCGGCCGCTTCGTCGACGTCGACCGTGATGAAACGGCGCTTACCGGGCGGGTCGGGGAAGGTTTCGGGACCCATGCCGGAGTCGGCGTAGCCGAGCGTCTCGACGCGCGCGACGCCCAGTGCGCGAGCGCTCTCGAGGAGTTCGTTCCAGCGTTGGGCGGCGAGTTCGTCGGGGCCGCCGTAGCCGGAGTCGGCGAGGCCGAGGGCGCCGTCGGTGGCGACGACGAGGACGACGCGGTGTCCCTCTGCGGCCGCCTTCGCCATCGTGCCCGAGGTGAGCAGCGCCTCGTCGTCGGGGTGAGCGTGGAAGGCGACAAGCGTGCGCGGCATGGCATCGGGGGACATGGCATCTGGCGTGGTCATCGTGTGCCATCCTCGCGCATGACAGACTTCCATCCGTGAAGATCGCGCTGGTGTCGGACTGTTACCTGCCTCGCTTGGGCGGTATCGAGGTGCAGGTGCACGATCTCGCGCAGCGCCTCGTCGCCCAGGGCCACGAGGTCGTCGCCTACACGGTGACGCCGGCGCACGCGGAGCAGTACAGCGGCCTGGAGATCATCGACGGCATCCACGTCCACCGTTTCGCGCTCGGTCTGCCTTACGACGTCGCGCTCAACCCGATGGCCATCTCGCAGTTGCGCGTCGCCATCACGAACGGCGGATTCGACGTCGTCCACGCCCACATCGGCGTCATCAGCCCCTTCTCGATGGACGCGGTCCGGATGACGCTCGGCATGGGCATCCCGACCGCGGTCACGTGGCACTCGGTCATGAGCTGGGCGGGACCGTTGCTGCGTCCGCTGGGCTTCATCAAGCGGTGGGCCGCCGACGGCGCGGCGCTCTCGGCGGTGTCGCGGGTGGCCGCGCGGCCGGTGGCGTCGATGGCCGGCGCCGGGCACGAGGTCGTCGTCCTGCCCAACGGCATCGACACGGACGTCTGGACCCCCGGTGGCCCGCGGATCGGTGACGAGGTGCGTGTCATCTCGGCGATGCGTCTGGCGCGGCGCAAGCGGCCTCTTGAGTTCTTCAAGGTGATGAAGGCCGTGCACCGCGAAGCGCCGAACGTGCGTCTAGAGATCGCCGGCGAGGGGGAGCTGCGCGCGAAGCTCGTACGCGCTGTCGACCTCGCCGACGCGCACGAGTGGGTGTCGCTGCCGGGGCGCATGACGCGTGCGCAACTGCACGAGCGCTACCTCGATTCCGACCTCTACGTTGCGCCTGCGCGCCTCGAGGCGTTCGGCATCGCGGCTCTCGAAGCGCGCTCGTCGGGTCTGCCGGTGCTCGCGCCCACGAGCAGTGGCGTCTGCGAGTTCGTCGAGAACGAGGTGAACGGCCTGCTCGTCGACGGTGACGAGGGGCTGGTCGCGGGCCTCACCCGGCTCGCACTCGACCGGGACCTGCGCGAGTCGATGGCCCACACGAACCGCACCGTGCGCCCGAAGCAGGCGTGGCCCGAGGTCGTACGCCTCGCCGAGGACGAGTACGCGCGGGCCGCCGACCTGCAGAGGCGACGATGAACGTCGGGGCGGGCATCACCGTCGTCGGACTCACCGCGGATGACGCGGGTGGCACTCGGGAGGTGTTCCGGGAAACGCTGCGCCAGGGCGTCGCGCCCCGGCGCCAGTTGCGCGAGGCTGGATTCCGGGCCTCCAGGCTGCCCCACGTGACGAGCGACGCCGACGACGCCGTCCTCGCGTACGAGGTGACGTCGCTGCCGGCCTCGTCCCGCACACCCTGTGCGCATGCCACGGAGAAGGCGGACCTCGTGCGGCAGCGCCTCGCCGCCTACGCGGTCGTCACGAGCGAACGTGGCGTGCTGCTCACCCGCCTGTCCCAGACCACCGGACGACCGGGTCTGTGGATCCTGCCGGGTGGCGGTGTCGACGCGGGGGAGCACCCGGCGGAAGCCGTCGTGAGAGAGGTCTGGGAGGAAGCCGGGCAGGACGTGGAGCTCGGTGAGCTCGTCGACGTCTCGTCCTCGCATCGGGTGGGTATCGGGCGCGGTGACGTCGTGGAGGACTTCCACGCGGTGCGCCTGCTGTTCACCGCGTCCTGTTCGCAGCCGTCCGAACCCGTTGTCCACGACGTCGGTGGTTCGACCGAGAGCGCGGCGTGGTTCTCGATCGCCGACGCCGTCGACCCCGAAGCGCCCGGTTACCCCGAGGGCGGCATGGCCTCGTGGGCCCTCGATGCGGTGCGGGCCTTCGCGGATATGCCATGAGTGCGACTGGCGGCCGGGTGAGGGCTCGCACCGTCTACGGGTAGCTCGCCTTCGGGCTCCTGGCGATCTGCCTGCTCTGGGTTCCGGCCTGATTCCACCCGCCATTGGTACACACGGGGTGGCCTGCAACCTCCGATGCCGGGTACCCGCGCCTATCCGCCTCTCGAAGTGCGCTACGTCCCTGGGGCGCCGAACGCTGCCACGGTGGAGGACCATGAACATCGGGTGGCGAACCTCGTGGACACGCGATGGTTCTGGCTGGCGGACGCTGTGGTCGCAGCCGTGGCGGTGCTCATGGTGCTGTTCGTCCGGCAACGTGTGCGTCGATGGAACCAGCGTCGTATCCAGGACACGAATCAGCGTCGGCGCCCGTGGACGAGCCCCAGCGCACCGGCCACGACGGCCGTGGCGCCGATGCCGAGCAGGATGCCGGGCACCGTGTAGCGCGAGTCCAGGCTGATGACGTCGCCGTACGCGAGCGCGCAGAGCACGGCTGTGACGAGTCCGATCGTGGCGAGGACGGCCCCGACGATGTTGGCTTCACGACGTTCGTCGTCGCGTCGCTCATGTGCGCTCGCCGGTGCGGGTGTGGCCCCCTGCTCGTACGACCAGGCCTGCGTGGGGGCGCTCGCGCCGTAGCTGAAGTCGTCGTAACTCGTCATCGCTCGTTCGCCTGCTCTCGTGAGGTGGGGTTGGTCATCGGTGCCGCGTCGGGGGTCGATTCGCCGTTCACGAGCTCGACCCGGGGGTCTGCGACGGTGCCTGGCTGCGCACATGGACGAACACGTCGCCGATTCCGACGTCGGTCTTCAGACGGATCGTCTTGTTGCCCGACCCGAGAGTCGTCCGGGTCGGCTCCGTGCCGCTCGAACCGCCTGCCTCGTAGAACACCTGGCCGGCGCCGTCGGCGGCGCTGATGTACCCGAGGCGCGTCACAGAGGTGAGTTCGACCTTGACGCCGCGCGGCACCTCGACGCGCAGGCGCCCGGCGGTGAGGCGGGCGTTGACGTCGACGACCTCGGGCATTGTCGCGACATCGACGCGGGTGAGATCGATCGTGCTCGTGCCCATTCCGGCGTCGTACGACTGCCTGGCGGCCAACGTCGTCGGCTGGGCGGACAGGGAGCTCGTGCGACTCGAGTAGCCGGCCGAGTGCAACGACGCGAAGGTGATGCTGACGGCGATGAGCGGCACGACGAGCAGGCTCAACACACCGACGCGGTAGCCGCGCAGCGCGAAGAAGAGGGCCCCCAGGCTGACGACGGCAAGGCTCCCGAACACCAACCAGGGCAATGCCGTTTCGCCGCCGGTCGTCACGCCGCCGACGAGGCCGAGTGCCGGTGGGACGATCGCAAGGCCGGCGAGCAGGAGGAGAGCGGCGAACGGCAACCGGGTGCGGCGTCGGCGGGCGCGGCGTTCGGCGTTGCGCGCGCGGCGGGCCTCCTGGGCGGCGAGGTTGTTCTGCTGGTGGTGAGTCCGAGCCGCCCGGAACTGCTCCCGGGCGCTTCGGCGCTCGTCGATGAACGGCACCGAGCTCGAGGTGGCGTCGCCGTCGAATCCGTAGCCCGTCACGGGTGGTTCTGCCACGGTGTTGCTCCCGCCTGGTGCGGGCGTCGGAGCGTAGGTCGCGCCAAGGGGGAGAGGTTCGTCCTTACGGCCGCGACGAACGACGACGAACGCCAGGGCCCCGAGTGCAACGAGGGAGATCACGGGGCCGGTGTTGCCGAGGAACTCGAAACCGAAGCCCCACGGCATCGTGACGATGAGCGCCAGCGCGGTGATTACGAGGACGACCATCGGCATACCGCTGTCGCCGCGGCGGGCCTCGTCGAGCACGACGCGGTCGGCGAGGTCGGGCACGAGACTCCACGCCAGGAGGTAGACCACCAGGCCGACACCTGACAGCACGAGCAGGATGGCCACCGCGCGCACGAGCAACGGCGCGACGCCGAGTCGCAGCCCGACGCCGGCGCAGACACCGCCGAGCCACCCGCCGTCGGTGTCGCGACGCAGGTCGATGTCGCGCAACGTCTCGATGAAGCGGTCGAAGCCCGCTCCCGTCGTGGCGCTTGTCGCGCCGCTCGCACTGCTTCCGGTGCGCTCGTCTTCCCGCGGGTTCGGGGTGGCCGTCTCGTTCATGCTCCCAGCCTGCCGCGTACTCGCGGTCCACCGGCAGGGGGAGCAACCCTGACGCGACCCTGAACTTCCCCGAGGCGACCCCGGGAAAGGGGCGCTCGCGCTCGCGCGTGCGACACCATGGAGTCATGACGACGCAGCAGAGCACCTCGGCCCCCTCGGGGGCCGAACGCGTGCTGCCTGCGCACTGGCCGGACGTCAACGAACGGCCTCCGCTCGAGCGCCTGCCTCGAGCAGGCTGGCTCGGCGGTGTCTGTGCCGGTATCGCACGCCACCTCGGCGTCTCGGCGTGGGCCGTGCGGGGCGTCGTCATTGTCACGTCGCTCGTGTGGGTGGGGCTGCCGGTCTACCTCTTCCTGTGGTTCTCGATGCCGCGCGCCGAGCAGGCCGGTCGGACGCCGCGTCCGCGCCTGCTGCTCGCGTCCGGATTCCTCATCGTCACGCTCGTCGGCGCACTGCTGGCCGACACCTCGGGCGTCAGCGTTCAGCTCGGCATTCCGTTGCTCGTGTCGTCGGCGGGCCTCGTCATTGCGTGGTCACGCCTGGCCGACCGCGACCGACGAGCCTGGGTGAGCAGTGACTTCGGTCGACGAGAGTCATTGCTGCGCCTGAGTTTCGGTGCGTTCCTCGTGCTCGTCGGTCTCGTCACGGCGGCCGCGACGGGTCGTGGCTTCGCCGGTCTGCGTGACGTGGGTATCGCCCTCGTCGTCCTGCTCGGCGGGCTGGCGGCCGTGCTCGCGCCGTTCGGGCTGCGCCTGTGGGACGACATGCGTCGCGACCAGGCGGAGAAGGCCATGGCCGACGCCCGAGCCGACGTCGCCTCGCACCTGCACGACTCCGTCCTGCAGACGCTCGCGCTCATCCAGCGCCGCACGAACGAACCGGAGATCGCCCAGCTCGCCCGCACCCAGGAGCGCGACCTGCGCTCGTGGCTCTTCGCCGACGACGAGAACGCCCCCGAGGTGGCCGACGCGCCGGAACTGCTGCGCGGCGTCGTCCACGCGGTCGAGGACGGCTTCGCCGTGCCGGTCGACGTCATCGTCACCGGGCAAGCACCCGTGACCCCGCGGATCGAAGCACTCGTGAGCGCGGTACGGGAGGCGACGACGAACGCGGCCAAGCACGGTGCGCCGCCCGTCTCCGTCTACGCCGAGTTCAACGCCGACGTGGCCGAGGTGTTCGTCCGCGACCACGGCGAGGGCTTCGATCCCGACGCCGTCGCGGAGGACCGCGCCGGGGTGCGGGAGTCGATCGTCGGGCGCATGGAACGTCACGGCGGCAGCGCCCGCATCCGTCGTCTCGACGACGGTCTCGAAGTCTCACTCACGATGCCCCTGGAGGAAAGGTCATGACTGCACCGTTGCGCGTCGTCCTCGTCGACGACCACCGGATGTTTCGCGCCGGCGTGCGCGCCGAACTGCTCGAGGCCGCGTCGGCGGGCACGCCCGTGGAGTTCGTCGGTGAAGCGGGCAGCGTCGAGGAGGCGGTCGAGGTCATCACCCGCGAGCGCCCCGACGTCGTCCTGCTCGACGTGCACCTGCCCGGCGGTGACGGACGTGGCGGAGCCGACGTGGCCCGCGCCTGTGCGGGCGTCGACTCGAACGCGGGGGAGCCGGTACGGATGCTCGCGCTCTCGGTCTCGGACGCGGCGGAGGACGTCGTCGCCGTCATCCGCGCGGGCGCTCGCGGTTACGTGACGAAGACGATCTCACCCGACGACCTGCTGCGCGCCCTCGAGCGCGTCGCCGCGGGTGACGCCGTCTTCTCGCCGCGGCTGGCCGGATTCGTCCTCGACGCGTTCGGCGCCGCAGCAGGGGAGGTGGCCGAGGTCGACGAGGAGCTCGACAAGCTCTCGGCCCGTGAGCGCGAAGTGATGCGCCTCATCGCGCGGGGGTATCAGTACAAAGAGGTCGCGAAGGAGCTGTTCATCTCCGTCAAGACCGTCGAAACCCACGTGAGCAACGTCCTGCGCAAGCTGCAGTTGTCGAACCGGCACGAGCTCACGTCGTGGGCGATGGCGCGGCGCCTGCTCTGACGTCCCGGCCTTGAGAGCCGCATGCGCCGTGACGGCAGGTCGGCACCTCAACCGGGCGAGTTCAGGATCCAAAGTGGCGTGACGACGAGTGCGCACTTCACGAGCAGCCCATCGCGGCCAGGCTCGGACGACGAAAGGTGCGCCCCGGCGAACCGGGGCGCACCTTCGTGCGAGTGAGTCGATCAGTGCCAGAAGACGGCCACGGCGACGTTGACGACGGCCAGCACCGCGGCACCGGTGACGAGCGGAGCAGCCACTTCGTTCTTCTTCTCCTTCGACTGGGCCACCTCGAGCAGGCCCACGACGACGAAGGCGATGAGGAGCTTGACCGCCACCCAGACGTGGTTGAGCTCCCAGCTCTGCGATGAGGCCACACCCACCATCGCGAGGCCGATGAGCAGCTGCGCGCGGGCACCCCACACCATCGCGGGCACGGCACGCGGTGCCTTGGCGACGGCGGCGTACCCACCGATGATCGCGGCCATGCCGAGCAGGTGGGCGAACAGGAGCACGTTCTGCAGAGTCGTCATGACTCCAGGGTAGGTGCTCGCTGCACATCGCTTGTGCGGCGGGGGTGTTCGCCGTGCGTTCGCTATCCGAGCGTCAGGCGACGATCGTCGGGTTGATCTCTTCGCCGTCGGCCCGCTTGGCCTCGGCGTAGGCGGCGACGTTGGCGCTGATCCGCTTGCGCATCACGGTGGAGACGAAGACGCCGAACGCGAGGGCCACGATGAGGCCGACGAACGAGAAGTTGTGCATCCATTTCTCCGCGACCTTGCCGAGGAAGTGAACCCCGTAGGCCAGACCGCCGGCCCACGCGAAAGCGCCCGTGACGTTGGCCAGGAGAAAGCGCGGGTAGCTCATGCGCAGGGACCCCGCGAGCGGGCCCGCGAAGATGCGGAGCAGTGCCACGAAGCGGCCGAAGAACACGGCCCACACGCCGTGGCGGTGGAACGCGTGCTTGGCGTAGCCGATCGTCTCGTCGTTGACGTGGTGCGGGAAGCGTTCGCCGAGCCAGCCGAACAGGCGATCGCCGAAGTGGCGGCCCACGAAGTAGCCGATCGAGTCACCCACCGCAGCGCCGACGATGGCGGCGGCGGCCACGCCGTGAATGCTGATGCGCGGCTCTGGCCCCGACGCGAGAAGGGACGCAGTGACGAGCATGATCTCGCCGGGCAGGGGGATGCCGATGCTCTCCACGAGAATGATGAGGCCGGTCAGGGCATAGACGGCCTGAGCCGGTACCGCATCGAGGAGGGCATTGAAATCCACCCCTCCAGGGTAGGCGCCTTTTTCGGCAGTTTTGACCGTCATGACGCCGATGAGACGTGTCCTCGCCCACCTTGCGTGCAGCCCCCGCACGGCCTCTCGCGGGGAGGGCCGACGTTGTCGGTGCTCACTCCTAGACTGGGCACCATCATGAGTGGGCTTTTCGACGACCTTCCCCTGCCCGGTTTCGACGCCGGAAGCAACGGCGACGCGCGCCGGGCGAACCGCGCGGAACGCACGCCGAAGGGCGCGCAGACCTCTGCGGTCGACGATTCAGGAGTGCCGCTGTGGGCCCTCGAAGAGCCCCCGGCCGACGGCGACGGCGACGTTCCTCCGGACGAGTCCGACGCACCGATGCTCGGGCGCGGTTCGCACTGGGGGCGCCCCGACACCTCAGCCGGGCCCGATTTCCGCGCGAACCCCGCGAGCCTGCTCGAGGGCATGAACCCGCAGCAGGCGCAGGCCGTCAAGCACTTCGGTTCGCCGCTGCTCATCGTGGCCGGTGCCGGTTCGGGCAAGACGCGGGTGCTCACCCACCGCATCGCCTACCTCATGGCCGAACGAGGAGCCCAGCCCGGGCAGATCCTCGCCATCACCTTCACGAACAAGGCCGCGGCCGAGATGCGTGAACGCGTCGAGCAGCTCGTCGGGCGCGCCGCGAACGCGATGTGGGTGAGCACGTTCCACTCGGCGTGCGTGCGCATCCTGCGCCGCGAGGCCAAGCACGTGGGCCTCAAGTCGACGTTCTCCATCTACGACGCCGCCGACAGCCAGCGCCTCATGGCGATGGTCACCCGCGATCTCGACCTCGACCCGAAGCGTTACCCGCCCAAGTCCTTCAGCTTCCAGGTGAGCAACCTCAAGAACGAGCTCATCGACGCCGAGGAGGCCGCGCGTCGCGCCGAGACCGATCAGGAACGCAAGGTCGCCGACGCCTACCGGCTTTACCAGCAGCGCCTCACGGCCGCGAACGCGCTCGACTTCGACGACATCATCATGACGACGGTGACGATCCTGCAGGCGTTCCCGCAGGTGGCCGAGTACTACCGGCGCCGCTTCCGCCACATCCTCGTCGACGAGTACCAGGACACGAACCACGCGCAGTACGTGCTCGTGCGTGAACTCGCCGGGGGTGAGAAGGCGTCGGGCGGCATCGAATCCGTCGATGCCGAGGGCGACTCGCGCGCGGCTGAGGGCGTGCCGATGGCCGACCTGTGCGTCGTCGGTGACGCCGACCAGTCGATCTATGCGTTCCGCGGCGCGACGATCCGCAACATCGTCGAGTTCGAGGAGGACTACCCGAACGCCACGACGATCCTGCTCGAGCAGAACTACCGCTCGACGCAGAACATCCTCGGTGCGGCGAACGCCGTCATCGAGCGCAACCCGGAGCGGCGCAAGAAGAACCTGTGGTCCGATCAGGGCGCGGGGGAGAAGGTTGTCGGCTACGTCGCCGACAGCGAGCACGACGAGGCGGCCTTCGTCGCGCGCACCATCGACTCGTTGGGGGACAGCCACGGCGTCAAGCCCAAGGACGTGGCCGTCTTCTACCGCACGAACGCTCAGTCACGCGCGCTCGAAGAGGTATTCGTGCGCGTGGGCCTGCCGTACAAGGTCGTCGGCGGCACGCGCTTCTACGAGCGCAAGGAGATCAAGGACGCGCTCGCCTACCTGCGCGTCATCTCCAACCCGGCCGACACGGTCAACCTGCGTCGCATCGTCAACACCCCCAAGCGCGGCGTCGGCGATCGGGCGCAGGCGAGCATCGGGGCGCTCGCCGAAAGGGAGCGCATCACGTACATCCAGGCGCTCGCCCGCCCGGACGACGCGCCGGGCATCGCCACGCGAAGCGTGAGCGCGATCCGCGGGTTCACCGAGTTGCTCGAGGGCCTGCGGGTCGTGCGCGAGAGCGGCAGCGGGGTCGGCCCGCTCATCGAGGCGATCCTCGAACGCACCGGCTACCTCAAAGAGCTGCGCGAGAGCCGCGATCCGCAGGACGAGACGCGCATCGAGAACCTCGCCGAACTCGTCGCCGTCGCGAACGAGTTCGACGACAACTACCCGGGGGCCACGCTCGAGGACTTCCTCGAGCAGGTCTCGCTCGTCGCCGACACCGACGAGATTCCGGAGGACGGTGAGGACCAGGGCGTCGTCACGCTCATGACGCTGCACACCGCCAAGGGCCTCGAGTTCCCCGTCGTCTTCCTCACCGGCATGGAGGACGGCACGTTCCCGCACATGCGCGCGTTGGGCGACACCAAGGAGCTCGAGGAGGAGCGGCGCCTCGCCTACGTCGGTCTGACGCGCGCTCGGCAGCGGCTCTACCTTTCGCGTGCTGCGGTGCGTTCGGCCTGGGGTGCGCCGCAGTACAACCCCCCGTCGCGCTTCCTCGGCGAGATCCCCGACGACCTGCTGCACTGGGAGCGCGAGGGCACGACGTTCGCCACGGGTCCGCGCGGCTACGGCGGGGGCTCACGCTCGGGCGGGTTCTCTGGGCGTGACGACGATGACGGCCCCGTCATCGGCCGCGGCACCGCTCCCGTCGCGCGCCTTTCGAGTGGCGGTCGCGCGGGCTCGTTCTCGGCGAACAAGAACTCGGCCGTGGGACGAGGTAACCGCGCCATCCCGAACCTCGATGCCGGCGACAAGGTGACGCACGACAGCTTCGGCCTCGGCACGGTCATCCGCGTCGAGGGCCAGGGTGATCGCGCCATGGCCCACATCGACTTCGGCGACGGCCCGCCCAAGCGCCTCCTGCTGCGCTACGCGCCGGTGACGAAGCTCTGAGCCGGCCGGAGCCCCCGTGCGGGCCCGAACAGATGGCGAGCGCAACACGATCGAAATCTCGGTTAACGACGCTTAACTGAATTTTGCCGTGTGGTGCGCGTTACAGTTCGAACAACGAGCGAAGGGAGCCCACCATGTCCGAGAACACGCAAGGTGCCACCGAGCGGTTGCGCATCGTCGTCGCCAAGCCGGGCCTCGACGGCCACGACCGTGGCGCCAAGGTCATTGCCCGTGCCCTGCGTGACGCGGGCATGGAGGTCATCTACACGGGCCTGCACCAGACACCCGAGCAGATCGTCACCGCCGCTGTGCAGGAGGACGCCGACGCCATCGGCATGTCCGTTCTCTCCGGCGCTCACATGACGCAGTTCCGCAAGGTCACCGAGTTGCTCAAGGAGCAGGGCGTCGACGACATCGTCGTCTTCGGTGGCGGCATCATCCCGGAGGAGGACATCCCGCCGCTCAAGGAGATGGGTGTCGCGCAGATCTTCACTCCGGGTGCCCCGACGACCACGGTCGTCGACTGGGTGCGGGCCAACGTCGGTCAGCCCGCAGCCACAGCCTGACCTCCGTCGCGACGCTGGGAAGCCCCCCGTTACTACCCGCGTCGAAAGCGCGTTAAAGTCACAGACGGAACACTCCAGTTCAACGATGAGGATGGATTCGCGTGGATCTCTTCGAGTACCAGGCGCGCGACATGTTCGAGGCGCACGGCGTTCCGGTGCTGGCAGGCCAGACGGCCACCACCCCGGAAGAAGCCAAGGCTGCCGCCGAGCAGATCGGTGCGAAGTCGGGCGGCGTCACCGTCGTCAAGGCCCAGGTCAAGACCGGTGGCCGAGGCAAGGCCGGCGGCGTCAAGGTCGCCAAGAGCGCTGACGAGGCCGAGCAGCACGCCAGTGCGATTCTGGGCATGGACATCAAGGGCCATACGGTCGGCACCGTGATGATCGCCCAGGGCGCCAAGATCGCCGAGGAGTACTACTTCTCGATCCTGCTCGACCGAGCCAACCGCAGCTACCTCGCCATGTGCTCCAAGGAGGGCGGCATGGAGATCGAGCAGCTCGCCGTGGAGCGTCCCGAGGCTCTGGCACGCATCGAGGTCGACCCCAACGTCGGCATCGACGAGGCCAAGGCCAAGGAGATCGTCGAGGCCGCGAAGTTCGACGCCGAGACCGGCGCCAAGATCGTTCCCGTGCTGCAGAAGCTGTGGGAGGTCTACCGCGACGAGGACGCAACCCTCGTCGAGGTCAACCCGCTCGTGAAGACCGAGGACGGCGACATCGTCGCCCTCGACGGCAAGGTGTCGCTCGACGCGAACGCCGACTTCCGTCAGCCCGGTCACGAGGAGCTCGAGGACAAGGCCGCGGCCGACCCGCTGGAGGCCAAGGCCAAGGCACTCGACCTCAACTACGTCAAGCTCGACGGCAACGTCGGCATCATCGGTAACGGCGCGGGCCTCGTCATGAGCACGCTCGACGTCGTCGCCTACGCCGGTGAGGACTTCACCGGTGGCAAGGCGAAGCCGGCCAACTTCCTCGACATCGGTGGCGGTGCCTCGGCCGAGGTCATGGCCAACGGTCTCGACGTCATCCTCGGTGACGACCAGGTCAAGAGCGTCTTCGTCAACGTCTTCGGCGGCATCACCGCGTGTGACGCTGTCGCCGACGGCATCGTGGGCGCCCTCAAGAAGCTCGGCGACTCGGCCACGAAGCCGCTCGTCGTGCGTCTCGACGGCAACAACGTCGAAGAGGGCCGCAAGATCCTCGCCGACTTCAACCACCCGCTCGTGACGGTCGTGGACACCATGGACGGCGCAGCCCGCAAGGCTGCCGAGCTGGCCGCGGCCAACTGAAAGGGATCAGACTTCCATGTCGATTTTTCTCAACGCTGACTCCAAGGTCATCGTCCAGGGCATGACCGGCTCGGAGGGCATGAAGCACACCACGCGCATGCTCGCCTCCGGCACCAACATCGTCGGCGGTGTCAACCCGAAGAAGGCCGGCCAGACGGTCGACTTCGACGTGAACGGTGAGTCGAAGTCCGTTCCGGTGTTCGGCTCCGTCAAGGACGCCATGGCCGAGACCGGCGCCAACGTCTCCGTGATCTTCGTTCCGCCGGCCTTCGCCAAGAGCGCCGCGGTCGAGGCCATCGAGGCCGAGATGCCGCTCGCCGTCGTCATCACCGAGGGCATCCCGGTGAAGGACTCGGCCGAGTTCTACAACCTGAGCAAGGGCACGAAGACGCGCCTGCTCGGCCCGAACTGCCCCGGCATCATCAGCCCCGGACAGTCGAACGCCGGCATCATCCCGGCGAACATCGCCGGCCCGGGCCGCATCGGCCTCGTCTCGAAGTCGGGCACGCTGACGTACCAGATGATGTACGAACTGCGTGACTTCGGCTTCTCGACGGCCATCGGCATCGGCGGTGACCCGGTCATCGGCACGACGCACATCGACGCGCTCGAGGCGTTCCAGAACGATCCCGACACCGACGCCATCGTCATGATCGGTGAGATCGGTGGCGACGCCGAGGAGCGTGCCGCGGCCTACATCAAGGAGAACGTGACGAAGCCGGTCGTCGGTTACGTCGCGGGCTTCACGGCCCCCGAGGGCAAGACGATGGGCCACGCCGGCGCCATCGTCTCCGGCTCGTCGGGTACCGCGTCCGCCAAGAAGGAGGCCCTCGAGGCTGCCGGCGTCAAGGTCGGCAAGACGCCGTCCGAGACGGCTGCTCTCATGACGGAGATCATGAACAACCTCTCCAAGTGACGCACTGAATCACCGACGCCCGGCCGTCGTCCCGCAGGGGACGGCGGCCGGGCGTTGTCGTGTCCGAGCGCGAAAAACGTCCACATTCCGGCTGCTCGGACACGAATTGAGAACATTGATCACCGGCGGAACCGAACGAGCCTTCTTCGCGTCTCAGGTGCAGTTAGTTTTGTCCTGAGATCCCGAGCGATGGCGCCCGGGCGGGGGAGGAGAAGTCATGAAGGTCTCACGTTCCGCAATGCTCGCGGCCGCTGCCGCGGTGGTGCTGTCCGCTTCGGCTTGCACCAGCGTCGAAGGCGGGTCGGGCGCATCGTCCAACTCATCATCGTCGTCGTCCTCGAGCGAGGCAGCGCCGCAGTCGAGTGAATCCTCGAGCGAGCAGGCACAGGCGAGCTCGTCCGCTCCCGAATCGAGTTCGCAGAGCGAGCCGAGTGAATCCAGCTCGTCGAGCGAGTCGAGCTCCGAAGACCCCGGTTCGGGCTCCGAGGGGCAGTCGGGCCTCGTGCGGGCGAAGGTCGGCGAGGAAGCCAAGACGGGCGACATGACGGTCAAGATCAGCAAGGTCGTCGACCCGGTTCCCGTCTCCTCCGACAGCTTCATGAAGCCCGACGCGGGCAAGCGCTGGGTGGCCGTCAACATGAGCGTGACGAACACGTCGTCGAAGCCGCTCAACTTCTCGACCTTGTTCTGCGTCGATGCGAAGACCGACCAGAACCAGACGGCTGACGACTCGCTCTTCTCCGACTACGGCACCAAGTTCAACTCGAGTGCTCTGCAGAAGGGCGACACCGCCGTCGGTGACATCACGTTCGAGGTGCCGACCGGTCAGAAGCTCAAGCAGGTCGACGTCAAGTGCTCGCTCAGTTCGCTGCAAGGCGACCAGCGCGCCATCCGCATCGATGTGAGCAAGTAAGCGCA
The DNA here is from genome assembly GCF_001021715.1 of Dermacoccus sp. PE3. NCBI lineage: Bacteria > Bacillati > Actinomycetota > Actinomycetes > Micrococcales > Dermacoccaceae > Dermacoccus > Dermacoccus sp. PE3. The sequence goes on from NZ_LDCM01000003.1 coordinate 79,164, forward strand.
CATCATCCTCAATTTTTCGACAGCACCGTTCGGGCGCGAGTCCGAAATTAACTCAGAACAGGGAGAAGAGCACATGACCAAGTTGATGACGCGCAAGCTGAGCGTCGCCGCAATCGCAGGCACGATGGCTCTCGGCATGAGCGCCTGCACGCAGGTCGAAGGTTCCAGTGGTACCAGCTCGAGTTCCTCGTCCAGCTCCTCGAGCGAGGCGGCCCCGAGCGAGGACAGCCCGAGCAGCTCGGAATCGCCCGAGTCGTCGGAGTCCTCGTCCCCGAGTGAGGAGCCCAGCAGCTCGTCGTCGAGCCCGAGCTCCTCGGAGTCGAACGACGACTCCGGCGGCGACGACTCGTCGGGCCCCAAGGTCGGCAAGGTCGGCCAGGAGGTCAAGACCGACAAGATGTCGATCAAGGTCAGCAAGGTCACGGACGACGTGAAGTCCTCCAGCGACTACCAGAAGCCCGCGGCGGGCAAGCACTGGGTGGCCATCAACATCTCGGCAACCAACCTCGACGACGACGAGCTGCGCTTCAGCAGCAGCTGTGTCAAGGTGCGCCTGAGCGACAACACGAGCCCGAGCGACAAGTACGTCGACTACGGTTCGCGGCTCGGCTACGGCTCGCTCTACAAGGGTGACACCACGACCGGTGACCTCGTGTACGAAGTCTCGCCCGGCCAGAAGATCAAGACGATCGACGTCGACTGCAGCTACGGCGACGACCGTCCGGTGCGTATCCAGGCCAACTGACGCCCGAGCGGTGTCTTGCCCCGAGCGGGCCGGTGAGAGTGTCTCGCCGGCCCGCTCGCGTGTGCCCACGGCGTGGCATCGTGAGGCTCCCAGGCGGGCCTGAGAGGATGACGGGCGAGATGACTTCACGACGCCCCGATCCCGCCGAACGTCCCTCCTCGAACCGTCCGCGCCCCCCGCGTCCGAGTGACGGCCGAGGTGGGGCCGGTGCGCGTCCGCAGCGCGCAGCGCAGGGCAGCCAGACCGGCAGGGGCGCGTCGCGTCGGGAGCTCGACCGAGGACGCAACGCGTCGAACCGCGGTGCGAAACCCCCTCGTGACGCGCAGAACCCTCGCGTTTCCCAGCGGCCCGGCCCCGGACGGCCGACGAGCGGCAAGGACGCCCGGCCCGAGGGACGCCCGCACGTGCCCCTCGCGTTCGGCTACGGAGCGCTCTCGGCCATCGGTGTCGTCATCGCGCTCATGGTGCCGGTCTTCGCAGCGTGGACGATCGACTCGCAGTCGAGCTCGTCGTGGAACGACACGCTCGGCGTGACGATCGACCTGTGGGCGCTCGCGCACCGCGGACACGTCAACGTCGACGGCACGAGCGTCGTCTTCAGCCCCCTTGTCCTCACCTTTCTCTGCGTTCTGGCAGCTCGCTTCGGCGCTCGCGCGGCGTTCCCCGACGAGCGCCTGCACGCGCGCGACCTGCGCCTCATCCTGCTCGCGTTCATCGGCGGTTACGTCGCTGCGGCTCAGGTGCTCGCCGTCGTTGCCTCGTTGGGTGCGAGCCACATCAGCTGGTGGTCCCTCCTGCTCGGACCGTTCGTCGTCGCGGCTGCCGGCGTGGCATGGACGGCCTGGCACGAGCGAGAGCACTCACCTGAGCTGAAGGCTCTCGACGATCTCGTCCTCGAGGCCACACCGCTGTTGCTGCAGCGTTCGATCCGGTCCGGGCTACGCGGCCTGCGCTGGCTTGCCCTCGCCTCGCTCGTTCTCGTCGTCGCGCTCGTCGCCTGGCACGGCGGACGCGTCTGGACCGTCCACCAACAGCTGAACCCCGGTCTCGTCGGAGGCATCCTCCTCGTCGCGGCGCAGCTTCTGGCTCTGCCCAACCTCATGGCCCTCGGCGCCGGATGGTTCACCGGCTCGTCGGTGCACGTCGGTGCTGTCTCGATCGGGCACGGCGCGATGACGCCCGGCACTCTGCCGATGATTCCGGTGCTCGGCGCGCTGCCGGACGGGGTCGGGCCCTGGGCGTGGATCTTCCTCCTCGTTCCGATCGCAGTGGGCGGCTGGATCGGCTGGGACGCTGTCGGCGCGCTGACGCGACTGTCGAGCCTTCGCGCGAAATGCACGGTGGCTCTGTGCGCCGCTGCGCTCGCCACGCTCGTCATGTGGCTCGTGTGGTGGTTCGCAACGGCCCGTGTCTCGACCGGGCTCCTCGACTATGTCGGCCCCGGGTGGAACGCATGGGTGCTGCTGCCCGTCCTTTTCGTGACGCCGGCCGTCGCGGTGGCCGGCGTGCGGCATTGGATGCTGAACCACACCCACTGAAAAACCCGCTGAGGTCGGGAGTAATCCCAGGCCCTCGCTCGTTGGGAGAGACGTGAACGACACTCCGAAGGCGCCCGTCGGTGCGCGCAACAGCATGCTGTCGCTGCGCTACCTCATCCTCGGCTTCGCCCTGTCGTGGCTGCCCATGCCCGGCACGGCGCTTGCGGTGATCCCGCTCGTCGCGTCGTTCTACTACGGGGTGCGCTTCATCCAGGACCTCAAGAAGTCCGGCCAGAACAAGGCCGTTGCGCCCAACATGATCGGGCTCGGTCTCACGGCACTGCTCATCGCCATGGTCGTCGCCCCGCTCGTTCAGTACGAGCGCACGATGGATTACCAGAAGTGCCTCTGGGGTGCGAACACCAACCAGGCGCGCGAGGCCTGCGAGAACCAGCACGACCAGCACCCGGGCACCGTCCAGCGCTTCTTCCTCGACTGACCACCCCCACCCCCGATGTTGAGCGGGCGCCGCGGCACCGGTCCCGCGATACCCAGGAAACATCGGCGTCACAGGAGCCCCGCGACGCGCAGCCGATGTTCGATCTGTGCGAAGAACGGATCCGGATCGGTGCGTAGCGCCACCACGGGAATGCGCAGCACGGCGTCACCGCCCAGGGTGAGGTAGTTCTGACGCAGGGCGTCCTGAGTCGGGTTGTCGCCCATGAAGTGGTGCATGCCGTCAATCTCGACGGTGAGCTTCGCAGCCTCCCAGCGCACGTCGAGGTAGTACGAGCCGTTCGGGTGACGTCGTCGAACCTGACGATCCGGCACCGGTAGACCGCGTCTGCGGCACAGCTGAACGAAATCGATCTCACCAATCGACTCGGACCCGGTGGTGATGTCCCCGAGAAGTTCGCGAATCAGTTTGCGGCGGTGCAGTTTGGGGAGGCATTCGAGGGCCTGCCAGTAGTCGTCTGCTCGGGCGAGTCGCTGCTGCACCGTCATGGCGAGCACCGTCGCAGCCTCCCGATCCGTTCGCGCGATGGCGGCGGCGCGCAACGACGCCCATGCGGGATGAGAGTGGGGAATCGGTGTCTGCGACAGCCGGGGTGGCCGGAACAGGAACATCCCTCGCGTGCCGGGCGGGAAGGACGTGCGCTGACCGTAGTGAGGCAGCGCCACGACGATCTGCTGCGCGCTCCAGCCTCGCAAACCGTGGAGAATCAGGGCACTCGAGGCCTCGGCCCAGGCCGGCCCCTGAGTTTCGAAGACGGCGACAGCGATGGGAGAGCGTTCAGGGCACCAAGCGTTTGTCGGCGGGCGAAAGGTGTTGTTGCCCAACTGCATCCAACGTCCGGCGCGGACATGTGTGCGTACGTCCTCCCGTGTCACGCCGATTTGCCTAAGACGCGCGCGGTTCACAACGCCGTAGCTCGACTCTGCCAGCGCCACGGCTCGCTCATGGGTCTGCTTCCAACGGGGAGTCATGCTTCCAGCCTGCGTGCCGGCGGTGAGGATGCTCCCGATGAATGTGGGCCTGTGGAAAACCTCGCCGATGTTGCCTGGGTATCCGGGTACAGATGCCGCTGCGACCGCTCAACATCGGGGGATAGGGTGGGGGCGTGAGCGAGCAGTCGAAGCCCCTGCAGGTCGTCGTTCTCGTCTCCGGAAGCGGCTCGTTGCTGCAGGCTCTCATCGACGACGACGCCCACGGCAAGGTGTACGAGATCGTCGCGGTCGGTGCCGATCGGGAGTGCACCGGCCTCGAGCGCGCCACCATCGCCGGCATCCCCACCTTCGCCGTCGAGACGCGGCACTTCCCCGAGCGCAGCCAGTGGGACGCGGCGCTCGCCGACGCCATCGAGCGCGCGTTCAGCGATGCCGACGACGACCTCGACCTCGCCGCGCTCACCGGCGGTGACGTCGCGGCTCGTCAGCTCGTCGTCTCGGCCGGGTTCATGAAGATCCTCGGCGCGCAGACTCTCTCGCGCCACACCGTCATCAACACCCACCCGGCGCTGCTGCCGAGTTTCCCCGGAGCGCACGGCGTCCGGGACGCGCTCGCGCACGGCGTCAAGGTCACCGGTACGACGTGCCACGTCGTCGACGCCGGTGTCGACACAGGCCCCATCATCGATCAGCGCGTCGTCGACGTACGCGCCGACGATGACGAGGAATCGCTCCACGAACGCATCAAGGTCGAGGAGCGCACCATGCTCGTGGACGTGGTCCGCGGGTTCGCACGAGGTTGGTCCATCAACGGCAGGACGGTTTCGATCAATGAGTGACGGCATGCGCCCTATTCGGCGGGCTCTCGTCTCGGTGTACGACAAGCAGGGGCTCGAGGAGCTCGCCCGCGGCCTGCACGAGGCCGGGGTGGAGATCGTCTCGACGGGCGGTTCGAGCAAGCTCATCGCGGGTCTCGGCATCCCCGTCACGGCGGTCGAGGAGCTCACGGGCTTCCCCGAGTGCCTCGAGGGTCGCGTCAAGACGCTGCACCCGAAGGTGCACGCCGGCATCCTTGCCGACTCGCGCAAGAGCGATCACATGAAGCAGCTCGAGGACCTCGGTGTCGAGCAGTTCGACCTCGTCGTCGTGAACCTCTACCCGTTCAGTGAGACGGTCGCCTCGGGCGCGAGCATCGACGAGTGCGTCGAGCAGATCGACATCGGCGGCCCGACGATGGTGCGCGCGGCCGCGAAGAATCACCCGACGGTGGCCATCGTCACCGACCCGACGTCGTACGCCGACGTGCTCGACGCCGTGCGCGGCGGCGGCTTCACACTGCAGCAGCGCACCGCGCTGGCGCGTGACGCCTTCGTCCACACCGCGTCCTACGACGTCGCAGTCGCCACCTGGATGGGGGCGAACCTCGTCGGCTCGAACGACGCCACCACCGGCGACACCTTCCCCGACTGGACGGGTTCGACGTACACCAAGGCCGCGAGCCTGCGCTACGGCGAGAACCCGCACCAGGCGGCGGCCCTCTACACGTCGGCCGACGCGAGCGGCCTCGCCCAGGGCGAGCAGCTGCACGGCAAGGAGATGTCGTACAACAACTACGTCGACGCCGACGCCGCCTACCGCGCCGCGTACGACCACGGTGACGTGCCGACGGTCGCAATCATCAAGCACGCCAACCCGTGCGGCATCGCCGTCGGCGCACCGGACGAGGACATCGCGGCCGTGCACCAGCGCGCCCACGAGTGCGACTCGACGAGCGCGTTCGGCGGCATCATCGCGACCAACCGACCGGTGACGAAGGCCATGGCGGACGCGGTGAAGGACATCTTCACCGAGGTCGTCGTCGCGCCGGCGTTCGACGACGACGCCCTCGAGGTACTCACCGCGAAGAAGAACCTGCGCCTCGTCACCGTGCCCGCGCCCACTGCGGGTGGTTTCGACATGCGCCCGATCAGCGGTGGTCTGCTCGTGCAGGAGCGCGACATGATCGACGCCGAGGGCGAGGACAAGGACGGTGGCACCACGGGTGACGATCCCGAGCGCTGGCAGCTCGTCGCCGGCGAGGCCGCGGACGAGGCCACGATGCGTGACCTCGCGTTCGCGTGGCGTGCGGTGCGCGCCGTGAAGTCGAACGCGATCCTGCTCGCCAAGGACGGCGCGTCGGTCGGTATCGGCATGGGCCAGGTCAACCGCGTCGACTCGTGCAACCTCGCCGTGACGCGTGCAGGCGCCGAGCGGGCCCGTGGTTCGGTGGCCTCGTCGGACGCGTTCTTCCCGTTCGCCGACGGCCTGCAGATCCTGCTCGACGCGGGCGTCAAGGCCGTTGTCGCGCCGGGTGGGTCGATTCGTGACGCCGAGGTCATCGAGGCCGCGAACAAGGCCGGCGTCACGCTGTACTTCACCGGCACGCGTCACTTCGCGCACTGAGTGACACCTCTGATCGACAACCCCCCGATGGCGGGTTTGACTCAAGATGGCCTGAACGTCGGCCACATCTTCAGCCAAACCTGCCATCGTCGCGGTGACCTGCGATGACGCGTGACGCCAGAGCCTCCTCCGAGGCGCTTGCCCTCACTGCCGCGTTCTTCGGTGGGGCGTGCCTGTCGTTGCAGGCGCGCTTCAACGGGACGCTCGGTGAGCCGTTGTCCGAGCCGCTCGTCGCGGCGGTGTGGAGCTTCGGTTCGGGGCTCGCGCTGCTCGTGCTGACGCTCGTCGTGCCGAGCCTGCGCCGCGGCGCCGGTCGGCTCGTCGACGCGATTCGGGCGGGGCGTCTGCGCTGGTGGGAGTGCCTCGGCGGCGTTCTCGGCGGTGCGTTCGTGGCGGTGCAGACGAGCACGGTCGCCATCCTCGGGGTAGCGGTCTTCATCGTGGCGAGCGTCGGCGGTCGTGCGCTCGGCGGGTTGCTCGCCGACCACGTCGGCGCCGGGCCCAAGGGACGCACGCCGATCACCCCCGTGCGAGCGATCGCGGGAGCGGTCGCCGTCGTGGGGGTCGCCATCACGGTGAGCGGGCAGCACGTACCGGGTGGCATCGCGATCCTGCCGGCCCTCGCCGTCATCATCGCGGGCGTCATGACGCAGTTCCAGCAGGGTCTCAACGGGCGCGTCAGTGCGCGGGCAGGTAGTTCGTACGCGACGACGTTGCAGAACTTCCTCGTCGGCGTGATCGCTCTCGTGGTGTTCGCCGGTGCGCGCGTGCTCCTCGGCTTCACGCAGTGGCAGTGGCCGCACGACGCTCCCTGGTGGGCGTGGCTCGGTGCGCCGCTGGGCATCGCGTTCATCGGGTTGTCGGCGTGGGCGACGGAGCACATCAGCGTGCTCGTGCTCGGGCTCATGGGCATCATGGGGCAGCTCGTCGCGGCGCTCGTCATCGACCTGCTCGACCCGGTGGCGCGCGAAGGTGTCGGTGTGCGCACCGTCGTCGGCATGGTCGTCACCGCTGCGGCGGCAGCCATGGCGGCACGCTCCGGTGGCCGACGGGCTACTTCAGACGCGCGTTCGTGAGCTCGGCGAGGCGCTTGTAGCCCGCGTCGTTGGGGTGCAGGCCGTCAGGGCTGATCCACTCAGGGTGACCGGTGAGCGGGAAGTCGAGATCCAGCCACGTCGCACCTGAGCTGCGCACCACGGGTGCGGCGGCATCGCGCAGCCGTACGAGGTCGGGTGGGGGAGAACTCGCCGGTCCGATCGGTGCGATGACGACGACGCGCGCCTCGGGGAGGTGCTTCTTCACCGCCGCGAGCGTCTCGCGCAGACCCTCGACGATGGTCGCCGTCGGCACGCCGCGGGCGACGTCGTTCCATCCGCCGGAGATGATGACCGTGCCCGGCTTCGACGCTGCGGCTCGTGCGACCTGGGAAGCGTAGTGCTGTGTCGGACGTCCCACGTCGTAGCCCATGCCAGGCACGGCGACGTTGATCTCGTTCCACCCGCGCTCAGCGCTCAGGACGGTGGTCCATCGCCCTTCCGGTGAGCTCGCCTCCGAGCCGGCGGAGTAACTGTCGCCGACGAAGGCCACCACGTGGCGTCCGCTCAAACTGGGTGAGGGCGCGTCGGCGACCGGGGCTGACGAACGGCGGTCGACGACGAGGAACAACGCCACGACGAGCACCCCAACGACGAGTGCCACGAGCGCGGGAACGCGCCACGCCACTCGCCGCTCGGCACGCTCGTTCGCTCGTGTCATACGACGACCGTACGCGCGAGCCCACGTCGATCACGAGCGCCCCGTCACACCCCGGTGTGAGCGCCGACCGCGCGCCCGGGGCGTCTGGCAGGATTGGGGCCATGACTGCGACGACGCTGGACGGCAAGGCCACCCTCGCGACGATCAAGGACGAGCTGCGTGAGCGCGTGGCCCGTCTCAAGGAGCGCGGCGTGACGCCGGGCCTCGGCACGGTGCTCGTCGGTGACGACCCGGGTTCGCACTGGTACGTCGGGGCGAAGCACAAGGACTGTGCGGAGATCGGCATCGTCTCGATCCGCAAGGATCTGCCCGCGAGCGCGACGCAGGAGGAGGTCGAGGCCGTCATCGACGAACTCAACGACAGCGCGGAGTGCACGGGCTTCCTCATCCAGCAGCCCACGGGTCTCGACGAGGTGGCGCTGCTCTCGCGCGTCAAGCCCGAGAAGGACGTCGACGGTCTGCACCCGGTCAACCTCGGCAAGCTCGTGCTCGGCGAGGAGGGACCGTTGCCATGCACGCCCATGGGCGTCATCGAGTTGCTGCGTCGTTATGACGTCCCGCTCAAGGGCGCGGAGGTCGTCGTCGTCGGCCGTGGCCTCACGGTCGGTCGCCCGCTCGGACTCATCCTCACGCGCCGCAGCGAGAACGCAACGGCCACGCTGTGCCACACCGGCACCCGTGACCTCGCGGAGCACACGAAGAACGCGGACGTCGTCGTCGCTGCTGCAGGCGTACCGGATCTCATCACGAAGGACATGGTCAAGCCGGGCGCCGCGGTGCTCGACGTCGGTGTCTCGCGCGTCGAGGGCAAGGTCGCCGGTGACGTCGCCAAGGACGTCACGGAGGTCGCCGGGTACGTCTCCCCGAACCCGGGTGGCGTCGGTCCGATGACGCGAGCGCTGCTGCTCATGAACGTCGTCGAGGCGGCGGAGCGCGACGCCGACGCGCGAGGCCTGTGACCCGTTTCCGCCTCGGGATTCCCTGGCTCGTCGTCGTCGGTCTCGTCGTGGCGGGGCTGATCACCGTCATGGCCGGCCAGGTTCGTCCGGGCGGGGTCGTGATGTCGCTCGGTCTCTTCGCGGGCGCCGTGATGCGTGCCGTTCTTCCCGAGCGTTACGTGCTCGACATCAAGGTTCGTTCGCGCAGCGTCGACATCGCGGGGTACGCGCTCCTGGCCGTCATCACACTCGTCGCGTTCGGTGTCGTGAAGTTGGGCTGAGACCCCCGAGTGAATTTCCGGTGACTGCGCAAGTCGCCGCGTGATCACTGACCCGGCGACCTAGACTGCCCGCATGAGTTTGCGGATCTCCGTCATCGGCACCGGTTACCTGGGCGCCGTGCACGCGGCCTGTATGGCCGAACTGGGCCACACCGTCGTCGGCATCGACGTCGACGCGAAGAAGATCGAGGCGCTGTCGCAGGGGCGCAGCCCGATCTACGAACCGGGCCTCACCGATCTGCTGACGCGCATGACGGAGACGGGCCGTCTCACCTGGAGCACCGACATCAGCGCCGCCGCTGACGCCGACGTCCACTTCGTCTGCGTGGGCACCCCGCAGCGGGCGGGGGAGTACGCGGCCAACACGGATTATGTCTTCGCCGCGTTCACCGCTCTTGCACCCCACATGAAGGCAGGCTCGATCGCGGTCGGCAAGTCGACGGTGCCGGTCGGCACGGTGCCTCGTGTCCTCGAAGCGATCCGCGAGAACGTCACGGACGGCGTGGACGGGCGTCTCGTGTGGAACCCCGAGTTCCTCCGTGAAGGCTTCGCCGTCCAGGACACGCTCACACCCGACCGTTTCGTCTACGGCGTCGAGGGCGAGTTCGCCGACGCTGACGTCGCGCGGCTCGACGAGGTGTACGCGAAGGCCCTCGCAACGGGCACCCCGCGCCTCGTGACGAACTACGCGACGTCGGAACTCGTCAAGGTCAGTGCGAACGCCTTCCTCGCGACGAAGATCAGTTTCATCAACGCGATGGCGGAGATCTGCGAGGCGACGGGCGGCGACGTGCTCGCCCTGGCCGACGCGATCGGTCACGACGAGCGCATTGGCCGCAAGTTCCTCGGTGCGGGTGTCGGCTTCGGCGGGGGTTGCCTGCCCAAGGACATTCGCGCTTTCCTTGCCCGCGGCGAGGAGTTGGGCCTGCCCGACTCGGTCGCCTTCCTGCGCGGCGTCGATGCCACCAACCTGCGCCGCCGCGAACGTGTCGTCACGCTTGTCGAGGGCGCCCTCGGTGACGTGGCAGGGAAGCCGATCGCCGTTCTCGGTGCCGCGTTCAAGCCGAACTCCGACGACATCCGCGACAGCCCGGCGCTCGACGTCGCCGAACGTCTGGTCCAACTCGGCGCCGACGTTCGCGTGCACGACCCCGAGGCCCTGCCGGTGGCCCGGGCCAACCGCCCCGGTCCGAACTACGTCGACACCGTCGACGAAGCGCTCGACGGAGCGCAGATCGTTCTTCACCTCACGGAGTGGAAGCAGTACCGCGAACTCGACCCGGCGGACGTGGCGTCGAAGGTTGCGGGCAAGGTCGTCATCGACGGTCGCAATGTTCTCGACGGCCGGAAGTGGGCCGACGCAGGTTTCACCGTGCACTCGCTCGGACGGCCCGTCGTCGAGGCGCGCTGATCTCGCCGGCGCACGGGCCGCACCTCTCGCGTGAGACGGTGCGGCTTTCGAGCGTTCGACACCCCTCGCGCATACCTGAAACGATGACGGCATGCGAGTCGTCACGGCCAACGTCAATGGGATCCGAGCCGCGCAGCGTCGAGGTGGCCTCGAGTGGCTCGCCGCTCAGGAGGCTGACGTCGTCGCCATGCAGGAGGTGCGGGCGACGCCCAAGCAGTTCGCCACGGCCCTGAGCGGTTCGGCCCTCGAGGAGTACGCGCTGGCCCACTCCGCATCGGCGACGGCCGGCCGTGAGGGCGTGGCCATCCTGACCCGCCACGCGATGGCGACGCCGGTCACCGTCATCGAGGGATTCGACGAGGCCGGCCGCTGGGTCGAGGCCGAGGTGACAATCGATGGGCGCACCGTGACGATCGTGAGCGTCTACGCGCACAGCGGGGAGGTCGGCACCGACAAGCAGATGGCCAAGTACCGCTTCCTCGACGCCGTCGAGGCGCGCATGGCGCAGCTCGTCGACCGCCCGGCCCTCGTCATGGGTGACTTCAACGTGGCGCACGGCCCGAACGACCTCAAGAACTGGAAGGGCAACCGCGGCAAGGCGGGCTTCCTGCCCGAGGAGCAGGCCTACCTCACGCGGTTCACCGAGAGTGGGTGGGTCGACGTCGTGCGCGAGCACCACGGTGATGTGCCGGGGCCGTACACGTGGTGGTCGTGGCGCGGCAAGGCGTTCGACAACGACGCGGGATGGCGCATCGACTACCAGTTCGCGAGCCCGGCGCTCGCGGCCGTCGCGAGCGATCCGCGGGTGGGGCGGGCCGATGCCTACGACCAGCGGTGGAGCGACCACGCGGCGGTCGTCGTCGACTACGACCTGGCCGCGCTCGAGACGACGGGGGAGTGACGTGAGCGAACCGCGCGACGCCGCGCCGTCGGGCAAACCGGCTCAGGCTGACGAGGCCGTCGAGCCCGTCACGCCCGGGCAGTGGGGCACGTTCCGCACGCGCGCCGATCAGCGACGGCTCGCGCAGGTGCAGGCCGCGAAGCGCGAGCGTGAGGCAGCGCGAGCCCGCCCGGACGTTTCGCTCAGCCTCGATGCCGGGCCGGCGCCGGTTCGCCCTCAGCAGGTGGGCCATGAGGTCGACAGCCTGGCCACCGGGGATGATCGTGAGACCTTCACCATCCTCGTCGTGTGCACGGGAAACGTCTGTCGCTCACCGTATTTCGAGCGTGTGCTGGCTGCCGACCTGGCTCGCCTGTCGGTGCGCGTCGAGGGCGCCGGGACGGGCGCGTTGCTCATCGACCGAATGTCGTCGGGATCGCAGGCCCTCCTGCGCGAGCGCGGCCTCGACGGCGCGCGCTACCGTCCGCGTCAGGTGACGCCAGCGCTCGTGCGCGAGGCAGACCTCGTGCTGACGGCGTCGCGCGAGCATCGGCGCATCCTCGTCGAAGAGGCGCCGACGGCGGCGTCGCGCGTCTTCGCGTTGCTCGACTTCGCCGACGTCTGCGCCGCCCCTGTGCCTGGAACCCGAGGCGTCGACGGGCTGCGGGAGTTCGTCGCCAAGTCGCCGGCGGGCAGTGTCGAGCGTCACAGCGCTCGTTCGGATGCCAAGGCGGAGATTCTCGACCCGTTCCGTCAGAGCCCGGAGGTCTTTGCGAGGATGGCGGCGCAGGCCGATCCGGCGCTCGCGAGGGTGGCGGCGGCCGTTCGTCGCATCATGGGTTGAACGATTCGGCACGACAGTGAGGATGAGCGGATGAGCAACCACCATGCAGTGGAGTGCTGGCTGACGGACATGGATGGCGTTCTCGTGCATGAGGAGCGCGCCATTCCGGGGGCTGCGGAGTTCTTGCAGGCGTTGCAGGAGACGGGGCGTCGCTTCCTCGTCCTGACGAACAACTCGATCTACACGCCGCGCGATCTGCGGGCGCGGTTGCTCGCGTCGGCCATCGACGTGCCGGAGGAGGCGATCTGGACGTCGGCGCTCGCGACGGCGCAGTTCCTCGCCGATCAGCGCGCCGGTGGCAGCGCGTACGTCGTCGGTGAGGCGGGGCTGACGACGGCGCTCTACAACGTCGGCTACACGATGACGGAGCGAGACCCCGACTACGTCGTGCTGGGGGAGACGCGCACGTATTCGTTCACGGCGATAACGCGAGCGATCCGTCTCATCGAGGGTGGCGCGCGGTTCATCGCGACGAACCCGGACGTCACGGGCCCGAGCACGGAGGGGCCGTTGCCGGCGACGGGGTCGATCGCGGCGCTCATCACGGCGGCGACGGGCGTCAAGCCGTACTACGTCGGCAAGCCCAACCCCCTCATGATGCGCAGTGCGCTGAACCGTATCGACGCACACTCGGAGTCGACGGTGATGATCGGTGACCGTCTCGACACGGACGTGCGTAGCGGCCTCGAAGCGGGGCTGCGCAGCATCCTCGTGCTGACCGGTTCGACGAGGCCCGATCAGGTCGACCGGTACCCATTCGTGCCGACGCGCATCTGCGATTCGATCGCCGACGTCGTACCGCTTGTCCACGAGCTCGCGCCGCACCCCGACGACGACGTCATGGGGTACGGCTCGCACGACGAGGCCGTATGACCCAATTCGCCGAGACGTACCTCGGACGCTTGCGAGCCCTCGTGGGGTCCCAGCTCATCCTGATGCCTGGCGCCCAGGTGGTTCTGCTTGATGCGGGTAGCCACGTTCTGATGCAGCGACGCGCCGATTCAGGCCAGTGGGAGTTTCCGTCCGGTTCAGCCGAGCGTGGGCAATCTTTCGTCGACATCGCGATCACAGAACTGGCCGAGGAGGCCGGGGTGCTCGTGCGAGAGGACGAGCTCGAGCCCTTTGCCTGCCTGTCCGATCCGAAGATCACGCATCTTCGTTACTCCAATGGCGACCAGGTGCAGGCGTTCGCCTTGTGCTTTGTTGTGCGCGTAGCACAGCGGCCGCCGGCCTGGGGCGCGGACGGTGAAGCCGCAGAGCACACGTGGTGGCCGCTGGCCGGCCTCCCCACCTCTCTTGACCGGACTGCAGGGGCAACAGCAGCGCACCTGCGCGCATATCTGCGCAGCGGCTCTTTCCAAGTGGGGTAGGAGTGCCCCGAGACGGCCGCCGGGGTAGGTGATGACACAGGCGTTCGGGCTGCCACGCCTTCGTCTTGGGGAGGTCGCCCACGTAGCGATAGCCTGGGCGAGGTATCACCATCCACGTCGCAGAGTCAGGAGCCAAACAGGCATGGAGAAGATCAAGGTCAAGAACCCCATCGTCGAACTCGACGGTGACGAGATGACGCGCATCATCTGGCAGTTCATCAAGGACCGCCTGATCCACCCGTACCTCGACGTCGACCTCAAGTACTACGACCTCGGCATCGAGAACCGCGACGCCACGGACGACCAGGTCACCGTTGACGCGGCCAACGCCATCAAGGAGTACGGAGTCGGCGTCAAGTGCGCCACGATCACGCCCGACGAGGCGCGCGTCGAGGAGTTCGGCCTCAAGGAGATGTGGAAGAGCCCGAACGGCACGATCCGCAACATCCTCGGCGGTGTCATCTTCCGTGAGCCGATCATCATGAGCAACGTGCCGCGCCTCGTGCCGGGCTGGACGAAGCCGATCATCATCGGTCGCCACGCTCACGCCGACCAGTACAAGTCGCAGAACTTCAAGGTTCCCGGCGCCGGCAAGGTCGAGATCTCCTACACGCCTGCCGACGGCGGCGAGAAGGTCGTCTACGAGGTCGCCGAGTTCCCCGCAGAGGGCGGCGTCGCAATGGGCATGTACAACTACAACAAGTCGATCGAGGACTTCGCTCGCGCGTCGTTCAACTACGGCCTCGAGCGCAACGTGCCGGTGTACCTCTCGACTAAGAACACGATCCTCAAGGCGTACGACGGTGCGTTCAAGGACATCTTCCAGGACGTGTTCGAGCGCGAGTTCAAGGCCGAGTTCGACAAGCGCGGCCTCACCTACGAACACCGTCTCATCGACGACATGGTCGCCGCGGCGCTCAAGTGGGAGGGCGGCTACGTCTGGGCCTGCAAGAACTACGACGGTGACGTGCAGTCCGACATCGTCGCGCAGGGCTTCGGCTCGCTCGGCCTCATGACGTCGGTCCTCATGACGCCGGACGGCAAGACCGTCGAGGCCGAGGCTGCGCACGGCACGGTGACGCGTCACTACCGTCAGCACCAGCAGGGCAAGGAGACGTCGACGAACCCGATCGCGTCGATCTTCGCCTGGACGCGTGGCGTCGCCAAGCGCGGTGAGCTCGACGAGACGCCGGAGGTGACGAAGTTCGCTGAGACCCTCGAGCGTGTGTGCATCGAGACCGTCGAGAGCGGCAAGATGACGAAGGACCTGGCCCTGCTCATCGGCAAGGACCAGCCCTACCTCAACACGCAGGACTTCCTCGCCGCCATCGACGAGAACCTGACGAAGGCCATGCAGCAGGCCTGACGCAGGATGCGCCATGCAGAAGGCGGCCCACTACCCGTGCAGGGTGGTGGGCCGCCTTCTCATTCGCACGGCGGGGCGGGCTGTGCAGCCGAGCACCGGAGTGCGGCACCCGATCCCCGAGGGGCCGTCAGCAGTTGTTCGCGATGGCGGAGAACGTCATGCCCGCGATGTATATGCCCTGGCTGCGGTCGACGCCCGAGAACCTTTGCGCGTTGTTCCAGTAGGTGAGGATCACACTGCTCGTGGGTGCCTGGTATGTGACGCTGAGGTTACCGGCGCTCGACGTCGTGTCCGCTACGGGGGCGTTGCCCGAGGTGGCCGTGGCTGGGGAGTCGGTAGTGCCCGCGCCAGTGACGCCAGAGCCGGCAGTGGAGGAGAAGGTGCCTGACAGTTCGACGACGTCCCAGAAATCGCCCGCCGTGCTATCGATGTCCGTCACGGTGAACGCCAGGTTGGACACGCTGACCGGCCTGCCGTCGGCTCCAGTGAACGCGAAGGTGTACGCACCGCGGGCCGCGCGCTTAGGCGTGGAATAAACCGGTGTGGTGACGGTCTGCTGGATCCTCAGGCCGTTGGTGAATGAGCCGCCGACCTGACCAACTGTGGTGAGGTTGGTGTCACCGGTAGTCTCGGTACCGGATTTCATCGCGCCTGTGTACGAGGCCGTGACCGTCAACGTGATTGGTGGCGCGGACGCATTCTGGCTCGTGGCCCGGATGCTCGCCTTTGTGCTTGACGTTCGCACGAAGCTCGAGTTCGACCAGTCGATCGTGTAGCTGACCGGCGGGCACGGGGATGCAGCCGCCCGTGGCGCGGCCGCGCCCACCACGATGGCCGGCGCAGCCCAGGCGCTGCCTCGTACCACCCTCCTGCGTGTGATGCCGTGGTGTGACGCGTTCATTTCTCTCCCTGCGGTAGTCGTAGCTGCGTCCCTATTGTAGGGCGCGTTAAGCATGACGTCCGACCAAATGGGCGACGCGGGGGGAGCTCCCGGCTCAAGTGGTCTCTCCTGGAACGTTTCCGGGAAGGATGTGTTTCTTGTCACATCCGGCCGGTAGGGGAGTCGATGGCGACCCTGCCTAACTTGCGCCGACTCGGCAGGTCGACCGGAGGTAGGCCGCGAGGGAAACGTGCCACTCCGGACGGGGCGGACCGCCTGAATGCGCCAGCACGCTGTTCGCAGGTCGATGCGCGGGCCGGGGGAATGCCTCGCTCGTCGTGGGGTTGACGCGCTCGGGGTCGAGGCCGCTCAGGCGGAAGATCTCGCGCGTGAACTCGTACCACGTCGTCGAGCCCTTGCTCGTGCCGTGGTAGTACCCGCCCGGGGCCTTCGCCTCGATCAGGTCGACGACGTAGTGCGCGAGGTCGCGGGTCCACGTCGGTTGACCGTGCTGATCATCGACAACGTTCAGCGTCTCGTGCGCCTGCGCAAGGCGGAGCATCGTCGCCACGAAGTTGGGGCCGTGTTCGCCGTAGAGCCACGCTGTGCGCACAACGAGGGCGTCCGGGTGCTCCGCTCGGACGGCCCACTCACCGGCGGCTTTGCTGCGTCCGTACACCGAGCGAGGTGCCTGCGGGGCATCCTCGGGGTAGGGCTCGCTGTCCCCGCCGTCGAAGACGTAGTCGGTCGAGATGTGCACGAGACGTGCCCCCGCCCCGCGGGCGGCACGGGCGACGTTGCGCGCACCGACGGCGTTCAGGGCGAAGGCCGCGGCTTCGTCGGACTCAGCGGCGTCGACGGCAGTGTAGGCGGCCGCATTGACGACGACATCAGCGCCGGCCGCGGCTGCTCGCGCGGCCTCGAGGTCACGGATGTCGCAGTCAGCCGAGCCCAAAGCCGTAACCTCGTGCCCGCTCTCGCGAACCACCGCGGCGAGGTCGGTGCCGAACATCCCCGTTCCGCCGGTGATGACCCAGCGGCTCAACGCTTCTCGATCTTCTGCGTCTTCGCGTACTTCGCCTCGGTCTCGTCCTTCATCGGACGCCACCAGGATTCGTTCTCGCGGTACCAGTCGATGGTTGCGGACAGTCCATCGCTGAACGTCGTGTACTTCGGCACCCAACCCAATTCGTCACGCAGCTTCGTCGGGTCGATCGCGTAGCGCCGGTCGTGACCAGGACGGTCGGTGACGTGGTCGTAGTCTCCGGCGTCCTTGCCCATCGTCGTCAGGATCGACTCGACGACGGTCTTGTTGTTCTCCTCGCCGTCGGCGCCGATGAGGTACGTCTCGCCGATACGACCGCGCTCGATGATGGCCCACACGGCCGAGTTGTGGTCGTCCACGTGAATCCAGTCGCGCACGTTGAGACCGTCGCCGTAGAGCTTCGGGCGCACGTCGTCGATGACGTTCGTGATCTGGCGGGGAATAAACTTCTCGACGTGCTGGCGAGGGCCGTAGTTGTTCGAGCAGTTCGAGATGGTGGCCTTGACCCCGAAAGACCGCACCCAGGCGCGCACGAGAAGGTCGCTCGCGCCCTTCGTCGAGGAGTAGGGGCTCGACGGGTTGTACGGCGTGGCCTCGGTGAAGCGCGCCGGGTCGTCGAGTTCGAGGTCGCCGTAGACCTCGTCGGTAGAGATGTGGTGGTAGCGCACCTCGTGCTTGCGCACCGCCTCGAGAAGCGAGACCGTGCCGAGCACGTTCGTGTCGACGAACGGCCACGGGTCGGCGAGCGAGTTGTCGTTGTGGCTCTCCGCCGCGAAGTGCACGACGACGTCGGAGTCAGCTACGAGGCGGTCGACGAGTTCGCGGTCGGCCACATCGCCCTCGACGAAGGTGATGTCGTCCTCCACACCGTCGAGTGAGCGCGTCGTACCCGCGTACGTGAGCTTGTCGAGCACCGTGATCTGCGCGTCGGGTCGCTCCCGGCGGGTGAGGTGGACGAAGTTGCTGCCGATGAATCCGGCTCCACCGGTGACGAGAACTCGCATGGCGGCAAGTATACGGGGGCGGGCGCCATCCCGATCTTCGAGGACTTCGGCATAGCCCGGCCAGTATGCTCAACCGCATGAAGGGCATCATTCTGGCCGGGGGCTCGGGCACACGGCTGCACCCCATCACCCGCGGCATCAGCAAGCAGCTCATGCCGGTCTACGACAAGCCGATGATCTACTACCCGCTCTCGACGCTCATGATGGCGGGCATCCGCGACATCCTCGTCATCACGACGCCGCATGACGCGGAGCAGTTCCAGCGGCTCCTGGGTGACGGAACCACCTGGGGAATGAACATCCAGTACACGGTGCAGCCTTCGCCGGACGGGCTGGCGCAGGCATTCATCCTCGGCGAGGAATTTCTCGACGGTGACAGTGCCGGCCTCGTGCTCGGCGACAACATTTTCCACGGTGCGGGAATGGGGACGGCGCTCCAGCGCCGTATCCCCTCCGAGGGGGGCCTCATCTTCGCCTACCACGTGACCAACCCGACCGCCTATGGCGTTGTCGAATTTGACGAGAGCGGTACAGCGATCTCTCTCGAGGAAAAGCCGAAGGAGCCCAAGTCGGACTTCGCCGTCCCGGGCCTCTACTTTTACGACAACACAGTCGTCGAGCGCGCGAAGGCGCTGGAGCCCAGCCCGCGAGGAGAGCTCGAGATCACGTCGCTCAACGAGGCCTACCTCGACGAGGGAACACTCACCGTCGAGGTGCTGCCGCGCGGTACGGCGTGGTTCGACACGGGTACGTTCGAGGGCCTCATGACCGCCTCACAGTTCGTCTCCGTCGTCGAGCAGCAACAGGGCCTCAAGATCGGTTGCATCGAGGAGGTCGCCTGGCGCAACGGCTGGATCACCACCGAGCAGCTGCTCGATCTCGCCGCGCCCTTGGAGAAGAGCGGATACGGCACGTACCTCACCCGTATCGCGTCCGACCCCCGACCCATGCCGAAGGTGTACTGACCCGTGCAAATCACGCCGCTGCGAATCGAAGGCGCCTACCGCGTCGCTCCACGCCAGTTCCCCGATGACCGCGGTGTCTTCATGGAAGGCTTCCGCGGCGACAAGCTAGCCGAACACATCGGCCACGAGATGCGCGTCGTGCAGACGAACATCTCCGTCTCCTCCCGCGGGGCCGTGCGTGGAATCCACTTCGCCGACGTTCCCCCGTCACAGGCCAAGTACGTCACTGCGGTGACTGGCTCTTTCCTGGACTTCGTCGTGGACATCCGCGTCGGCTCACCGACGTTCGGTGAATGGGAGAGCGTGAGACTCGACACGGACTCCCGTGTGGCGGTGTACCTGAGCGAGGGCCTCGGGCACTGCCTCGTCGCCCTTGAAGACAACTCGACGGCCGTGTACCTGTGCTCGCAGCCGTACAACCCGACGGGGGAACACGGCATCAACCCGCTCGATCCCCGCGTGGGCCTCGACCTCCCTGCCGACCTGGAGCCGGTTGTCTCGGCCAAGGACGCCGCGGCGCCGAATCTCGAGGAAGCTGCTGCTCAGGGCCTGCTTCCGGACTATGACGATTGCCTCGCGTTCGCGGAAAGCCTGCGCCGCGCTTGAGACCGTTGGTTTCGGAGTGGTTCGACGACGCCTAAACTGGACTCTCCCGTACGTCAGACCGGAAGGCACCATGGCGATCCTCATCACCGGAGGCACCGGTTTCATCGGGCAGTACCTCGCTCGGGCGCTCACGCCTGAGCACGACGTGGTTGCGCTCGATCTGCTCAGTGCACAGGTTCACGCGGACCCTGACGCGGCCGCGTCGCGCTTTCCCGGCGAAGTGATCCGCGCTGACGTGAGTGACCCGGATGCCTGGGGCCGGCTCGATCGCCCCGAGGCGGTCGTGCATCTCGCCGCTGAGACCGGTACCGGCCAGTCGATGTACGATCAGGATCGTTACCGGCTCGTCAACGTCGAAGGCACCCGACGCGCAGCGGAGGCCGCGCGCGCCTGGGGCGTGCCCCTCGTTGCGATGTCCTCGCGAGCTGTCTACGGCAACGGACGCTTCTCCTGCCCGGAACACGGCGACTCCTATGCCGAGCCGTGTTGTGCGAAGGCGGTGCCGGCCGCGTCGCGTGAAAGCGACCCGCACCGCCCCGTCTCCGTCTACGGCGAGACGAAGTCGCTCGGCGAGCAGCTTCTCGGCGAGTACGCCCGCGAGATTCCTGTGGACGTCGTTCGCCCGCAGAACGTCGTGGGCTTCGGCCAGGCGCTGCACAACCCCTACACGGGGGTGCTCGCGGCCTTTCTCGCCCGGCTGCGAGAGGGGCGGCCCCTCTCGGTGTACGGCGACGGAACGGCGACACGTGACTTCGTGCACGTGAGCGACGTCGCAGCGCTCATCGCCTGGCTGGTCGAACATCCGACCGAGCCTGGCACGCCGCGCGTGCTGAACTCCGGCACGGGAGAACGGATGACCCTCACCCACCTGGCAGAGACGGCACGGCGTGCAGCGCCTCTGGAGAGTCCGCCTCTGGAACATGTGGACGTCCACCGCGCAGGAGACATCGACCACGCTGTCGCTGACCTCACGGCGCTGCGTTCCTCGGGTGCGCCCTTACCCGCCCTCTCGAGTGAGGACGCTGTCACCGACTTCATCACTCGTTCGTGGGAGGTGCCGGGGGCAGACTCGAGCGCCTGGGATTCTGCCCTCGACGAGCTCGGCCGCCGCGGCCTCACCTCTTGAGCTGGACCGGCATGGTTCAGATAGGTCACCGCAAGGGCGCAGAGGCCTCGGGCGCAGCAGTCGACGTGCCTGATCGGGTGCGCCTCGAGTTGCTGCACGGCTACGTCCAACTCGTCGCCGAGCGGCACGGGGTCCGCCTGCTGCACCTCAAGGGCGCGGCGGTGCACGAGGGTCTTCGGCGTGGGCACGGAACGAGCTTCGACGTCGACGTCCTCGTTCATCCGGACGACGTGGCTCCGTTCCTCGATGCCCTTTCAACCCTGGGGTGGGAGAGGCTGACCGGTTTCGAGGAGGGCTCGGCGTTCGGGCACGCCACCAACATGCGCCACGAACTGGGGCTCATCGACCTGCACCGGCATTGGCCTGGTTTCGAGGTGTCGCCTGTCGAAGCCTTCGAAACCCTCTGGAGTCGGCACGAGGAGATGTCGATCGCCGAGGTCCCGTGTCCGGTGCCCTCCTTGGACGATCAACGACTCATTCTTCTTCTTCACCACGCACGCAGCGGGTCTGGTTCGACACGTGACCTCGAGGCGGGTTGGGCCGACTCCGACGAGGCCACCCGTCGTCGTATCCGTGACCTCGCGAAGCAATTCGACGCCGAGCTCGCGCTCGCCGCTGCCCTGGGCCAGCTCGAGAACTTCCGCAGCCGACCAGGGTACGCACTGTGGCGCTACTTCGTCCGTGGCGAGCAGAGCCGCTGGGAGGAGTGGTGGGGCCGCTACGAAGCAGCCACAGGAGTGCGTGCCAAGATGCTCGTTCTTCGGGGTCTCGTCTCCGTCAACGCAGACCTGCTGCGCTTCGATCTGGGGCGCGAACCGACGACGCGTGAGTACGCCCACGCCTACCGCCTCCGTCTGCGCACAGCCGTCGGCGACCTCGTCAGCTCCGCGCGACGACGACGCAAGCAGGGGCAACGATGACCTGGCGAATCCCGGGTGACGTCGCCGTCACCTACGACAAAACCCACGAGCGCTTCTGGGCCCTTCGCGTCGGAAGCCGCGAGCCGCACGGCCTGTCCGTCCACGGCTACGTCATCTGGCAGGCAGCCGATGGGGCGGCCTCGACGGATCAGGTCGCGGACCGCATCGCAGGAGAACACGATGTCGATGTCACCGCTGTCCGGTGCGATGTGGAGGCCTTCGTGCCGCATCTGCTCGACGCCCGCCTTCTCGACGAGGTGACGGCGTGACCCGTTTCGAGCAGGAGTCTGCGTGGGGTCGCCTTCTCTCAGACGGAGGCGGTGCGAACGTCCGCGGCGGCGTCAGGGGTGATCGCCCAGGCGGCCGCGACCCAGCAGAGCCGGGCGCGATGGAGGAGCACAGGTCCGTCCACGACGCCCCATCCGGTGCCCTCGAGCGGCGTCTCCTGGCCGTCGGGCACAGCGTGCGCACCTTCGCCGGCCCCATCGTGCTGCTCGACTGCCTTCTCGGGTTCCTCTTCATGTGGGCGGGCTACCCGATCACCGCGAAGCTGCCGGGCGGTGTGGCCGCGGCGGTGGCGGTCATCGCCGTGGGTGTCTTTCGGCCCTCGACGCTGAAGGTGAAATGGGGCAGCCTGCTCTTTCTGCTCGGCATGGCGCTGCTCGTGTTCCTCGTGGCCGTTTCGATGCTCAACGGCCAGCCCTGGACGCAGCGCACCGGCAAGTTCGCCCTGCTTCTGCTCCTGTGCTCGGTGTTGGCCACGGGGCGCATCAACGTGCGCTCGCTCGTCATCGGCGGGTGCCTGGGTGCCGTGGTCAACGTTCCGCTGTTCTACGCCGGCCTCACACCGAACAACTACCCCCCGTATCTCACCGGCTTCTACGGCGACAAGAACGTCGCGGGCCTGTACTACGTCGTCTGGGGCATTCTCGGGCTCCTGGCTTTGAGAGGTCGCTTCACGAGCCTCGCATGGGTCGTCGTCTCCTTCGGGTTTCTGTTCGCCACGGGATCGCGCACGTCCATCGCTGCCTACCTGGGAGCACTTGCCTGGTTGGCGTTCCGCAATCGGGTGGGCGTCAGTTATCGGCTCATCTACGCGGCCCTCGGCCTCGCCACCCTGACGTGGGCGGTGAACAACCTGGCCGAGTCGAAGGTGTTCGGTGATCGCACGGGAAGTGACTGGTATCGCGAACAGGTCGAACTGGCGATGCAGGCAAAGGCTGACATCACTCCCTGGTACGGACTCGGGCTCAACGAGGGCCAGGTCGTCATCGGAACGCGACCGCAGTGGTTCCACGATTCGTACGTGCAGGCGTTCGTCGAGGGTGGCTATCCGAACCTGTGGATCGTCACAGGGGTGTTCCTCCTGCTCGGCGTCGGGCTCCTCGATCGTCGCCTGCACATCAGTCGCGAGTTGCTCGTCGCCGAGGGCGCGACGATCGCCATGATGGTCTGCGCGTGGAAGCTCGGTGAGACCCTCATGACGCCTGCTGCCTTCCTCATCCTCGGCATCGCCGTCGCGTACCGCCTCGGCACACCGATCGAGCGTGACGACGTGTGGGCCTGGCAGCATCTCGAGTTCGTCGATCCGGAGCAGACCTCACCCAAGAAGCACCAGCCGTCACCGAGCCGAGGAGCCACACTGTGAGACCGGCGCTCAGCATCGTCGTGCCGCACTACGGCAGCCCGGAACCGACGCGGCATCTCCTCGCGCAGCTCGCCGCACAGCGTTACGACGGAGCCGTTCAGGTGATCGTCAGTGATGACGCGTCCCCTGAGCCCTTCACAGCCGACGGGTGCGACGTCGTTCGTCGCGACCGCAACGGGGGTTTCGGCTCGGCGGTCAACTCCGGCGTCGCGGTTGCCGAGCACGATCTCCTGCTCGTACTCAACAGCGACATCACGATCGAGCAGAGCTTCCTCGCCGAGCTGGTCGACGGCGCGGAGCCATGGATGCCGGCCGTCGTCGCCACCCGCGTGGAGGAGCCGTTCGGTTCGCGCTGCGTTGGACGGCTCTGGCCGCGCGCACGCCACGTCGTCCTCGAGAACCTCGAGCCGCTTGCGCGCTTCCACGGTCGGCCGTGGTTCGAGAAGCAACTCGGTAACGACCTCAGATCGTGGGACGCGCCAGTGGCCATGCCGACGGACTGGGCAACGGGCATTTGCCTGTTCATGCCGGCGGATGCCTTCCGCGCAGTCGGTGGCTTCGACGAGGACTTCTTCATGAACTGTGAAGAAGTCGACCTCCAGCGCCGCCTGCATCGTCGCGGCCTCCCAACCGTCATTCTGCCCGCCCCACTCATTCGCCACATCGGTGGCGGATCGTCCGATTCTGCTCGGCGCTCGCAGTGGCTCATGGACGCGCGTCTGCGCTACCACGAGAAGTGGCACGGCGGGCCCGGCCTCGCCCTCGGGCTCGGCTCCGCGGCCGTGGTCAACTTTGCGTGGAACTCGGCGCGTGCGCTCGCTGGGCGCGACGTGGACGCCCGCGGCGGCTACGAGCGTCAGATCTCTCTTGTCCGTCATGCCTGGAGGAACCGTCGATGAACGTGGCACAACTTCTCGTGGAGAAGGGCGCCGGCCTGCGCTATCGCCGGGCCCAACTCCGGGCGCCGATTCTGCGTCGAGCATTCGGCGGGCTCGGTGCGGGGAGCGTGATCATGGCACCCCTGTATCTCCGGGGCGTTGATCGCATCCACCTCGGCGACGGCGTGCTGGTGCGTGACGGTGCGTGGCTTGCCACGGAGAACGAGGTCTCGGCCTTGCGGATCGGAGACGACACTTACATCGGACACCGCGCACACCTGCATTCGATCGACCCCGTGGTCATCGGACGCGGCTGCGTCTTCGCCGACAACGTCATGGTCTCGACGACCGACCACGACCGCCGCGACCGACACCAGGTTCACGGGACGGGACCGATCACCATTGGTGACGACGTGTTCCTGGGCCAGAACGTCGTCGTGCTGGGCGGTGTCTCGATCGGGGACGGGGCCACGGTCGCCGCTGGTGCCGTGGTGATTAGTGACGTTGCTGCGGGCGCTGTTGTCGGGGGAGTGCCCGCGCGTGAATTGGCAGTGACCGCATGACGCGGCGAATGCTCATCGTGTCGCCGAGCTTCCACGGCTACCACGCAGCGATCGCGCGAGCGTTCGAGAAGCTCGGTTACGACGCCGTGACGTACTGCTACGACGCGGTTGACTCGACGACCGAGAAGGTCTGGAACAAGCTGCGCTACGAGCTGCCGACCAAGCTCGTCGGGGGCGACGCGCACCAATCCGCGGACACCTCTTCACGGCGGGCGGCCGAGCGCGTCCGCGACGTGGCGCCGGACGTCGTCCTCGTCGTTCGCGGCGACACGCTCACGGAGGAGTTCTGGCAGGTCGCGTCCGCAGGTGGGCGACCCGTGGTCGTGTGGATGTACGACGAGATGCGGAGGACGGCGTTCGATGCTTCGCTCGTTTCGAAGTACGCGCGCATCGCGAGCTACAGCCCACTCGACGTGCAGGCTTTGGTGGCCGAGGGGATCGAGGCACTCCACGTTCCGCTCGGCTATGACGACACGGCCGAGCCCAATGCGAGCACCGAGGGAATCGGTGTCGTGAGCTTTCTCGGCGCGCCATCTCCCAAGCGTCACGGCGCGCTTCTTGCCCTGCACGAGGCAGGAATCCCGGTGCGTGCGTGGGGACGCGGGTGGTCGGACCATCCCTTCGATCGTGCTCGTACGTGGCGCCTTTCCTCCAGTGGTTTGCCGAACGGTCGTGACACGCCGGGACCCGTCGCACACGCGATCATGCGGAACTCGATTGCCACGCTCAACATTCACGGCGACCAGGACGGATTCACGATGCGCACGTTCGAGGCTGCCGGCAGCGGCGGCGTGCAGCTCGTGGACCGAGCCGACGTCAGCGAGGTTTACGTTACTGGTGAGGAAGTGTTGGTGTTCGAGAACGCCGAGGAACTCGTTGAGATCGCCCGCCGAGTGGAGGCAAGACCGGAAGGCTTCGTTGCATTGAGGGAAGCGGCACGTCGTCGCACCCTCGCCGAGCACACCCTTCGGCACCGTGCGCAGCAGCTGGAAGGGCTGTGGTGAGGGATCTTCCGAACGTGAGGCAGTGGCCGGGGGCGATGGTTCGCGCTGGGCTGGGCATTGCGCGTCGGCGCAGTTCGCGGCTCGTCAACATGCCGCCCGAGAGCGGCATCGGCGTGGGGAACATGTTGAGCTTCTGGCTGTGGGCCCACGCTGAGCGGAGAGCGGGGCGCGATGCGTGGACGATGCGGACGACCGCGATGGACCCTTGGCTTGCGCAGTTCCCTACCGTTCGCGACCTTCTCATCGATCGATCGGAGATCGGACTGCTCAGCGCGCGCACTCTGGTCTGGGGGCAGGAGTGGGATCTCCACCCGCGGGACGTCCTCGAGGACTTCGTAAGGCAGCGGATTCTCACCGCGCCGCGACTCGAAGGGGCACGCGCAGCAGATTCGGATAACCGCAGCCTCACGATCAACGTACGCCGAGGCGACTATTACTCCGACCCCAGATGGCACGCCCTGTACGGCTTCGACATCGATGCCTATGTGCGCGTGGCGTTCGACGGTGCCCGGCGACAAGGGCCGATCGAACGCATCAACGTCGTCAGTGATGATGCCGAGTGGTGTCGTCGAAACCTGAGCTGGCTGGCGGACAAAGGTCGAGACGTGGCCTGGCACGGGCCGAACGGCGATCCGATGGACCACTTTGTACGCCTCGCATCGGCGCGTCGGCTCATTCTCGGCAACTCGTCGTTCTCCTACTGGGGCGCCTACGTCAGCAATGTCCTGCACGGCGACAACCACGAACTCGTCTGGGCTCCGCGGTTCCATCGCCGCGACATCAATGACGGCGTCGCCTGGCAGCTCGACCCGACATGGTCAGTCGTGCGTCACATTCCCGGTGGTTGGGCGCTCGCCGACTGATCGATCCGTGGCTCCGTCCAACGTGCCCAGGGCCACGAGCCGAGCGAACTCGGGCGAGGCCTCGACGACCTCCGAGAACGTCCCCAGGGCCGCAACGCGACCTTCGCTGAGGAAGGCCAGGGCATCGACATCGCGCACCGTCGACAGGCGGTGCGCCACGAGGATCGTCGTGATGTGTCCGTGCAGAGCGGAAAGCGTGGCCGTGATCTGGTGTTCCGTTTCGTTGTCGAGTGCGGAGGTGGCTTCGTCGAGCACGAGGACCTGCGGGTCACGGTACAAGGCACGGGCGATGCCGATGCGCTGGCGCTGACCGCCCGAGAGGCGCGTACCGCGTTCGCCGACGAGCGTCTCCAAGCCCTCGGGCAAGCTGTCGAGCAGGCCACCGAGGGCCGCACGCTCGAGACACTCGCGCACCTTCGCCTCGTCACGTTCCTCCGCGGTTAGGCCGAAGGCCACGTTGCCCGCCAACGTCGAATCGGTGATGTAGACGTCCTGAGGGACATAAGCGACGATGTCGTGCCACGCGTCACCTGCCGTGTCGGTCGGCACGTCGTTGAACGTCACCGTCCCGGAGGTGGGGGTGATGAGGCCGAGGATGATGTCGACGAGAGTCGTCTTGCCCGAACCACTGATACCGCACAGGGCGAGGGACGAGCCGGAAGGCACTCGCAACGAGATGTGGGAAAGGACATCGGCGTCACCGTCGGGGTAGCGGAAGCTCACGTCATGCACCGCGATGGCTCCACCTCCCCGGGGCATGGCCGGGGCAGAGCCTTGACGTCGAGGAGCCCGCGCGACGCCGTCGTCGACGCTCCGCAGAGAGTCGACGGTGATGGCGAGACCCTCTCTGCCCACACGGATGAAGCCGACAGTCGCGGTCAGAGCGACCATGAGCGGCAACATCTTGACCGTCGCCGCGACGAAGAGACTCATCGTCGGCATCGCCTGATCCGCAGAACCGGTGAGGATCGCAACCACGATGAAGGTTGTGAGTCCCACCATCGTCACGAGTTCGAGGACGTACTTCGGCAGCGTCGAGTAGTAGTTGGCCCGCATCGATGCCTCTGCGGTTCGGCGGTTCGCGACGTCGAACTTGTCGACGAAGTACCCGCGGGCGTTGTGGAGAACAGCCTCGCGGAAGCCGTGCATCGCATCGACGAGAGCGTGGCTGCTCACCCAGGAGGTGTGCTGGGCTTCCTTGCCCGCTCTGCGGTTAGCGGGTCCGAGAAGACGCTGAAGGAGGAGAACCGCGGTACCGAAGTAGAGCACGGCGACCAGCGTCGGCACAGGGGAGACCACGAGCAAGAGCACCACGATGAGGACGATGGACAGCAACGAGCTCAGGGCGGACAGGAACCCGCCGAGAACACGCGCGTGAGCGTCGGTGACGGCGGTCCCGACGTTCCGGATGAGCTCACCCGTGTTGCGGCGACGGTGCGTGAGGAAGCTTTCCGACATGTAGGCACCGAGAAGCCGACGAGCAGTCTGTGTCTGCAGCCGGGCCACGTACCGCGCGCTCCACCACGTGAGCCAGAGGGCCAGCACGGCCTTCAGGACGAAGGTCGCGATCATCCCGCCGGCCAGGAGGAGCACGAAGGTGTGCTGGGAAGGCTTGCCGAGCAGCGAATGCAGGGCGCCGAGGGTTCCTTCGTCGAGGGGCGCTCCCATCATGATCTGCATGAGTGGGAGGATCGCCGCGACGCCGAGGAGGTCCATCGTTGCGAGCACGAACTGTACGAGGCCGGTGAGGACGAAGCGTCGTCGATCGGCAGGGGTGAACGTGCCGAGGAGGTAGCGAACGTCCTGGATCATCGAGCGCTTTGCCGGGGTTGCCGGGCCTGTTGCCGAGGTCATGTTCGGTCCTGACCCGAGCGGTAACCGGACGCCCCGGCAGCCTCGACCGTCAGGGCGACCAGCTTGCGGCCGATGCTGTTCGGCAGCGGGCCGATGAGGCGGTCGACAGCCTCGGCGATGACGGGCGTGGTGGTGGGTGTCATCGTTCGCGATGCAGCGACGACGGCCGCGTTCCACGGCGAGGAGAGTGCCCGCAGGGACGAGCCGGACGACCCTTGCCCGTGAAGGCGGTCGAAGGTGTGGCGGGCCTTGCCCGACATCAGAGCACGGTTCGCGCGAGCGACGGTGTTCACCGACGCCATGTGGTGACGCACTTCTGCGTCGGGCACCAGTTCGATCGGAAGCCCGAGACTGTGGAGCCGGTAACCGAAATCCACGTCCTCCCAACCGTATCCCCGATAGCGCGTGTCGAAACCGCCGAGCTCGGCAAAGGTCTCGCGCCGCACGGACGTGTTACCGCCCCACAGTTTCCAGCGTTCGTCCGGCGCGGTGGCATAGGCCTCGCGGCGGCTGCCTGCGTCGGCGTCATGGCCGTAGACACGCATGTACGCATTCTCGGGCGCGATGTTGAGGGGCAGGCCGATGGCACCACAGACGTGTGCTTCGTGGGCAGCCACGTGGGCGGCGACATGGCCGGGGGCCGGCTCGAAATCGTCGTCACACCGGATGAGCACATCACCTTCGGCTGCCTCGAAGCCGGCGTTGAGCGCGGAAACGCGTCCCCGGTTCTCCGGAAGCACGACGGCACGCAGCGGCAGGTCGCCGTAACGCTCGACGACGGCCGCCGAGTCGTCGATGTCGCCGTCGATGACGACGAGGGCCTCCCAATCGGTGTGGGTCTGGTGGCGAAGGGCGTCGAAGAGGATGGGTAGCCGCTGGGCGCCACCGCGTGTGGGGATGACGAGGGAGGCGCTGGTCATGAGCGCTGCACCTCCCTGAGAACGGAGTCCAAGAGCACGGAGAGGCGTGTTCGCCCGGCTTCGGGTGAGTAGCGCTCAGACCACCGAACGTAAGAGCTTTCGGTCACCGACGTTCCATCTGTTCCCAACGCGCGAACGAGTGCATCCGCCAGTGCATCGGGGTTCCCGGCGCGGGCGACGAACGGGTAGTCGGCGCCGACAACCTCAGGCAGGGCGCCCGCGTCGGAGACGACGAACGGGCACCGCGCGGCCATGGCTTCCGCAGCGACGAGACCGAACGTCTCTTCCCAAACCGAGGGGAATACGGCCAAGTCGACCTCACTGAAGAACGTTGCCCGATCCATCCAGCCGCGTCGTTCGACGCGGTCACCAAGTCGGTTGAGGCTGGCTTCGATGCGTGCTGCCGTTGCTCTGTCAACGAAGCGCGCCTCCCCGGCGACGAGCAGCCGGACATCATGGCCGTCAGCGATCACCTTTTCGACGGCTTCGGCGAGCACGCCCACGCCCTTGTCTTCGGACAGGCGCCCGAGGTAGCCGATGACGCGGGGATCCCGCGGTGGCGTACGGTTCACCTCGACTGGTGCGACCCAGTTCTCGAGGACCTTCAAGCCTGGTAGGCGTTCGGCCACGAAGTGGGACGGCACGATTGTCGCGAGGGCTCCGCCCCGCGCGGCACGGGCCGCCAATGCTGTCTTCCCTGCGGGCAGTTGGTGAAGGTGGACTACGCGGCGGGGGAGGCCGGCCGTGGCGAACGCCGGTCGAAGGCCGTTGCACCACAGGAGGTCCGCGTCATGTTGACGCGCCCACGAACGAAGATTCTGGGCGTACGAGCGTGCGCCCTCGCCCCTAATGCGCTCGACCACGAAGCCGGCCGTGCGGGCTGTGTCGGCGACCTCGGACGGAGTCGCGGGTGCGGCGACGGTGACGTCGTGACCCAACTCTCGGGCGGCTTCCGCGATGGCGAGAAGCATGACCTCCCCACCACCGATCTCGCCTTGATTTGATAGGAGCGCAATTCGCCTTCTCCTCATGGGAGTATCCGCTCTTCGATCTGGCCCTGGAGATTGCCAAGCACCGCCCCGGTACGCGCGGCTCGACGATAGCGCTCGCTCGCCGAGATGGAGAACGTAGGAACGTAGGAAAGGGGCAATTTGGCTGTTTCTTGTAGGGCCCACCGTAGCGACATGCCGCGGACCGGGCGTCCGGCGTCGACGCTCTTCCTCCACAGATTCAGCTGAGAGCGCTGATACGCGCGCCGCTGACGGAAGACCTCCCGGGGCTTTGTGCGGAGCCTGTAGTCCACAACGGCCTCGGGGGCTACGACCAGAGGGAGACCAGTCTCAAGGGCACGCCAGGAGAAGTCGACGTCCTCCGAACCTCCGAGCATCTCCTCGTCCATTCCGCCGAGGAGATCGAACGTCGTAGCCCGAATGCCAAGGTTGCATCCGACCGCGAATCGCTCATACCCGAGGAACTCGTACGGCAGGCCCTCGACAGGATCCGGCGCGGGCGCCTCGTCCGTCAGCCCGAGGTAGGTGCGCCAAGCGATCTCAGGATTCAGCCGATCGAGTCGGAGCGGCCCCGTTACCAAGGCGTCGCTTTGCTCAAGCTCTCTGTGCAGAGCTCCGACCCATGTCGATGCCACAACATCGTCAGCGTCACAGAGCGCGAGGTGTTCGCCGCGCGCCGAGCGTGCGCCGACGTTTCGCGCGTAACACTGACCGCGCTTTCGCGTTGCGGGAATTATGCGCACGTCGAGTCTGTCGCGGTAGGGAGCCACGATGCGCGGCAAGCGTACCGAGCCCTCGTTGTCCGCGATGATGACCTCGAACGGTGGTGCGTCCTGTTGGTTCACTAGTGCATCAAGCTGGGCGCCGAGTGTCGCCTGGTTGCGGTAGTAAGCCGTGACGACGCTGACGCGGGGAGACTCCTCCCGCACGGGATTGCGCAAACTCTCGGCGAGTTGTGACCCTCCATGCCCGAGATCGGCGTATACGTCGAGGACCTGATCGACCATTTCCCTAACGCTCGGGATCGTGTCCGGTAGCGTCGGGCGTTTGGTCAGATCGAGACCCTGATCGATCACGGCATCGACCATCGCTGCGACGTCGTCGAGGGAAGCGAGCGCGTGCTCGGGGAGGATCTCGGGGTTGCCGCCGATGTTGCTCGCCACGACGCCCATGCCTGCGGCCACCGCGTCGAGCAGCGTGTAGGAGAGGTTGTCGGCTCGCGAAGGCTGGAGCAGAACGTCGTGCTCCGCCATCGCTCGGTTCGCGTCGATGAATCCGGCGAAGGTCGTGGCGTGGTCGATGCCGAGCTCGCGGGCGTAGGCGCGAAGGTCATCTTCGAGGGGCCCGGTACCGCCGATCGTCAGCGTCGCGTCGGGGTGCCTCGTGAGGACGCCCGCGAACACGCGCAGCGTCATCTCGAGGTTCTTCTCACGGTCGAGCCGGGTGAGCGAGAGGAGGCGCAGACCGGTTTCACGCTCAACTCGCTCCGGTCGGTCGACGCCGTTCTTGACGACCGTGATGAGCACGCTCGGCTTCCAGTAACGCAGCATGTCGCGCTTCGTCGAATCGCTCACCGCGATTAGCTGCGCGAAGCGGCGGATACGCGCGTGGTGCGCCATCTGGCGGGTGACGGCCTTCCCTCGCGAACTGTGCAGAGCCGACGGGTCCTCGGGGATGTGGTGCTCGGTCGACACGAGAGTCACCGGCATGCCGACAGTCGCCATGGCGGAAAGGAAGTCCGCCTTGGCCAGGTGCGAGTGCACGATCGTCGGCGAAAGCTTGCCGATGATGTCGCGCAGGTCAGCCACGGCCCGGTGAACCGGCTGGTCGACCTCGAACGGCACGACAGGGCAGCCGAGCGCGCGCAACTCATCGAGCAAAGGCCCCTCCGGCGCTGCGACGACGAGCCGCCATCCCGGCAATCCAGCGCGAGCGGTGTCGATGATGTGCCGGGCCACCCCGGCGAGGTTGGAGACCGGGGCGATCCACAGCGCCAACGGTTCCACGTGGCCGCTGGCCGTGGGGGGAGGGCCGCCAGTCATTCAGAACCACGTCTCCAGGCGCTCGAGCGCTGTCCAGAACCCTTCGCCGTTGTTGACATGTCCCTGCCAGATCTCGGGGATGAACGGCACGCCCGGCGCGAGGCGGTCCAGCTGCTGCGCCGTGGTGGGCCAGTCGATCTCGCCGTCACCGATCTGGGGGCCTTCGCCGTCAACGCCCTCGGCGTCGACGATGTGCAGGTGCTCCGTCAGCGGTGCGAGCTTCTCGACGTACTCGCTGAACGGCTTGCGCGTGAAGTTCGCCGCGAGCTTCGAGTGCGACAGGTCGAACGTCAGACGGCGACCGAACTGCTCGCAGAACCACACGGTGTCGTCGACGTCCATGAACAGGTTGTGATGCTGCTGGCCGCCCATGAGCCACGGGTATGGCGGCAGGGTCTGCGCGGTGAGGCGGACGCCGTCGTCGTCGATGCGCTCGAGCGCCTGCGCGATGCGCTCGTACTTCGCCGTGCGTGCTTCGGGAGCGTCGAAGGCGTCACGCGTGAAGCCGCCCATCGTGCAGATCACGACCGGCTCGTCCGTGCCGTCGAACCAGCGGCCGAGATCCCGGGTGATGCCGACGACCTTCTGCACCTCGTGGATCGAGCGCTCCCAGACCTGATCGTCGCTGCTCGCGAGGTCGATGATGAAGTCGCCGGCATAGAGGTCGGGGCAGTGGACGGTGTGGAACATGCCCGTGAACTTCGAGCCGAACAGCTCGCCGATCGCCTGATCGTCCATCTCGACGTCGCGGTAGGAGAGGTGGACCTCGAGGAAATCGGGGTTGGTGGCGTGTTCGCCGGAGCCGAGCAGCTTGCGGGCGTCGTGGTAGCGCACCGGCAGGCCCCACGGGCGGTTGAACGAGTAGGCCCGGCCTTCGGCGACGGCGTCCGTGAGATCCGTGGCGTAGAAGAAGTCGCCGTCCTCGATCGGGCGACGCAGGGTGCGCCCGACGAGCTCTTCGAGGCGGTTGGGCTGCAAGCCGCGCCCCGGCGCCTTGATGCTCACCGCGTCACGCGTGATCTGTTCGCCGGCCGCCAGCGGGCGCGTCGCGACGAGCGACTTCGCGAGGTTCGCGCGGTTCATCAACTCGCCCGTCGACACGGAACGTGACGCACCGCTACCCAGGGCGAGCTCCACCTCGCGGATGCGCGCCACCATGTCGGCGAACTCCTCAGGCAGCAGCGAGACCTGGTGGTCGTTGCCCTCGAGCGTCTTGTCGATCGTGAAGTGCTTCTCGATGACGTGGGCGCCGCGCGCCACCGCCGCGATCGGCACGTGGATGCCGCGCTCGTGACCCGAGTACCCGACCGGGCACTCGCCGAGTTCGGCGAGGCGGTCCATGTAGCGCAGGTGGACGTCCTTGTACGGCGCCGGGTAGGTCGACTGGCACTGCAGGAGCACGAACTGCGCGCCCGCGCGCTGCAGCACTGAGACGCTCGCGGCGATCTCGTCCTCGGTCGACATGCCTGTGGACACCAGCAAAGGCAGATGCTTCGCCGCGCAGGCGCGGAGCAAGGTGTGGTTCGTGAGGTCGGCGCTCGCGATCTTGAGTGCCGGCAGACCGTAGTCGGCGAGCACCTCGAGCGACGGCTCGTCCCAAGGCGTGCAGAACGCATCGATGTCGACGCTCTTGCAGTGATCGAGCACCTCGATCATCTGCTCGGGCGTGAGGGAGTACTTGGCCAGCAGGTTCATCGTGTACTGCGGGCCGAGATCCTCGCCGGCGCTGGAGGCGACGTCTCCCTGGCGATAGAGCGTGGCGAGGTCACGCAGTTGGAACTTCACCGCGTCGGCACCGGATTCCTTGGCGAGGTCGACGAGTCGCTTCGCCAGGTCCACGTCGCCCTGGTGGTTGTTGCCGATCTCGGCGATGACGAGCGAAGGGTGACCCTCGCCCACGACGTGCCGCCCGATACGCATCGCGCCGGCGTCCTCACGCGCCACCGCAATGACATGACCGCGCTCGTCGACCAGGGGAACGATCTCGACGCCCGGCCAGAAGGCCGCAGCGATGTGATCGGCTTCGGAACCGTGGGCGACCTTGACGCAGTCGGGGTTCATGGCGTCCGACACAGGACGCTGAAGGTCGATGGGGGAGGCCTGTGTCACCCACCGGCGGAAGTCACCGTCGGAGAAGGAGCCGATGAGGATGCCTCGGCTGTCGACACAGAAGACGATGCCCGCCTTGTTCTCGCCGATCTTGTTGAGCGACGCCAGGATGGTTTCCTGGCCCGCCACCACGAAGGGCCCGGTGAGCCGGTCGATCGTCGTCATTCTTCTCCCAGATTTCCTTGCCGTGCCTGGGATTCGCGGCTCGGATCCGCGAGCATCCCGATCGTCATTCTACCGAGCGACCTACCTTCGGCCGACCACACGAAACCGCCGCTGACCCTCACAGCTCGGGGACGCTGCGTTCCTCGGCGGCACGACGCAGAAGCTGCTCCGCGACGACGAAATCCTCCTCGGCATCGATGTCGATGCCCTCCAGTGGATCCATGACGAACAACTCGATGCGCCCGCCGAGGCGGTTGTGGTGACGCTCGTAGACCTCCGTGCGCGTGAGGTACAGCGAGCCGGTCTCCCGATAGCGCATTTGCTCGGGCGTGATGTCCTGACGGCGGGGGCGCGCCTCGTAGGGGTAGTGCGCCTGAACCGTCGGCGCGGCGCTCCACAGGAAGATCTCGGCCGGCACGACGCCGACCATCGAGTCGGTGCCGGAGGCTGCGAACTCGGCGAGGCATCGCTCGAGGGTGCCCGCGAGGCGCAGGGGAGAGGTGGCCTGGAGGAACATCACCTGCTCGGGTTTGCGCCCCTGCTCGCGCGCGATGACGTCGACGGCGTGCTCGATCACCGGCTCTGACGCGGTGTCGTCCTGTGCCAGCTCCTCGGGACGCTCGATGATGCGCGCCCCCGCCGCCCGGGAGACCGCAGCGATCTCGTCATCCTCGGTGGAGACGTACGGCACGAGCCCCGGTGTGGCGAGGGCCTGTTCGATCGTCCAGACGATGAGCGGCTTGCCCTGCAGCGGCTTGACGTTCTTGCGCAGGACGCCCTTGGATCCGCCGCGTGCGGGGATTACTGCGGGGGTGAACTCAGGCATTCGGCAAGGATAAGTTAGGCGCATGTCACGCCCGACCGAACGCGCGAAACCACCCCGCCTCTCGGTCGTCATCGCCTTCCACGAGGCTCACGCGACCTTGCCTCTCCAGCTGGAGGCCCTGTGCGCTCAGGTGGAGGCTCCGGCCTTCGACGTCGTCGTCGTCGACAACCGCTCGAGCCGTTCGCCCGAGTCGATCGTGGCCGAATGGCGTCGCAATGGTCTCGATGTGCGCGTCGTCGAGGCGCATCGTGCGCAGGGCACCTCCTATGCGCGCAACGTCGGGGTCTCGGCCACTGTGGGTGACGTGATCGTCTTCGTCGACGGCGACGACTGCGTCGGGCCGCACTTCCTTCGTTCGGCCGTCGACGCACTGCACACCGTCCCGGTCGTCGACGGTGTCGTGCGTCCTGTTCCCGCTGCCGAGTTCGACCGGGGACGAGAACACCTGTGGCATCTCTTGGACGCTGGCTCCGACCCGGCCCTGACGATCGATGCCGCCGATCACGACTACCCGATTCTCATGGGCGGTGCGTGTGCGATGACCCGCCAGGTCTTCCTCGAGCTGGAGGGGTTCGACCAGACGTTCTTCCCCGGCGCTGAGGACAACGACCTCGCACTTCGCATCGTCCGCAGTGGTCGCGCGATCGCGCGCCACTCCGGCATGGCTCTGGCCGAGCGGCGACGGGCCTCCGACGGCGCCGCGTTCAAGCGTGCCTACGACGCCGGGCGCATGCACATCGCGCTGTGCGCGCGCCACGCGCTGTGGTCGGCGTCGCCACATCTGCGCGACCCCAACTGGTTCATCGACCTCTCGAAGATGCCGGCCCTCGCCGCCAGGGCTGCACTGCCGGGAACCGACGGTGAGGTCCGACGCGCGGTGGCCTCCCGCACCGGGCTGCGTCTCGGCCAGGCCGTCGGCATGCTGACCTTTCGCGTGCTCCGCCGACCGGTCACGCCTCAGCTCGGCGTCGGCCTCGACGACGGCGTGAGCAGCCAGTAACGCTCTCGTGTCGGGAGATGCCTCGCGGCGAGCAGACGGCCGGCGGTGTCCATCACCGGCATCTGGGACGTGTATGCGCGCAGGCGGGCGAACTTGGCGTCGGTGTCGACCTGCTCGCCCCAGGGGGTGGCGACGAGGTCGCGAGTGTCGCAGAGTCCTGCGACGGCGTCGTCCGCGGAGCCGTGCCACAGGTACGGCAACTCCTCGTAGAGCACGACCTGCGTGTCGGGGCGCTCCGCCGCGATGGCCAGGGCGAGGTCGCGCAGCGCGAGATGGTCGGGGTTCGGCGCCAGGCGGCCCCTCGCGGTCGCGCGGCGACGACGGAGCGTGTACTCGGTGTGCAGAGCCCGTCGCGCCAGGGCGAGAGGCAGTCGGCCAACCGTCCGCGCGGCTGACCTCACGAGGCGCGTCGCGCCGGCGCCGCGTGCCTGTGCCGTCCCCGCCGTCGTCGGCTCGAGGCGTGGGTTCTCCTCGCCGTTGCCGTTGCTGCCGACCGGGGCGGCGACACTCAAGCGTCTGCGGCCGACGCGTCGCTGCAGACCAGCCCACGGAGCATCGGGCACCTCGACGCCGGCGCCGGCAGGCGCCAGGAGGACCGCGTCCCGCGCCTGCGTGTCCAGCCATTCCTCGATCTGGGCTCGAACCTCGCCCAGCTGCCTGGCTCGCACGTCGCGCTCGACATACGCGCCGTCCCAGGCGTCGAGCCGGCGAACGCGCGCGGGCGTTCCCGCAAACGCTGCGATGTCCTCCGCAAGCCTGGCGGCCATCGTGGCGTCCGAGTCGGGGAAGCCGCACGCTACGTCCCAATCCGTCGTGCGCGGCGGATTGGGGCGACCGGCGAACACCGTCCACACGTCGCACGGGGGGCCGAGCACGAAGGTGCTCGCGCTGAGAAGGGCATCGTCGAGGTGCGGCGAAAGAACGAGCGTCGGGGCCTCGAGGAGGACGCCTGGGCGCGACGGCGGCAGAATCACGCGTTCAGTATGCGGGTGCGGTCCGCGTCACGTCCGAACTGGGCGGTAGTGCCGACGTCCGTTGGGGCGTAAAATGCCCGGGTGACCCTGCAACACGAGGACTTGCACGAGTGGCGCAGGTGGTCCGATTCTCAGCGCCGCGCCGAACGCGGAATGCGACGTCTGAAAAATACGGCACGGCCATCCAACTCTTCGGGTGGTCTCGCGGCGCGCCTGTATCTCCCCGATGATCCGCGCGTTCTCGTCGTCCTCGACAGGTCGACCCCGAGTTATGACCCCGCAATTCGAGAGCCGTTGCGTTTCCTCGATCCCAGCACGACGGCATGTCTGGCCCCCGCGGGCATCGAGATCCCTGCGGCCTACGCGGGTGAGGACCTCGACTTCACGACTGCGGACATGCTGCCAAAGACGATTCGAGCCGTGGCCTCCCTCGGTGCGTACCTGCCCCTCAGCGAGCAGATCCAGACCTGGGCGCTCGAGCGAGATGTCCCGTTCTTCCTCGTTCAGCACGGCCTGCTCACGCCCTGGTCGCCACCAGCCTCTACGGGCGCTCGGGTTCTGGCGTGGTGCGACGCCGACGCCGAGGTGTGGACCCATCGGCGCCCCGACGTGACCGTCGACGTCGTCGGCTCCGAACTGCTCTGGCAGGCAGCGGCCGCACCGACCCTTGATGTCGTGGACGAACGTCCCGTCGTCCTGGGCCAGCTGCACGGCACCGAGTTGGGGCGGCGTGAGGCCCTCGCCACCTACCTTCGCTTCGCCCGCGAGGTCGAGAGCGACTACCGCCCGCACCCGAACGAGAAGGACCTCGTCTCGCGAGCGCTCCATCGCGTCATGCGCCAGCGCGGCGTGACGTTCGAGACGAGTGGGCTCCCGCTCGTCGAGATGCGCCGCCCGGTCGTCTCGATCTTCTCGACGGGCACTCTCGAGGCCGCCACGCGCGGCCTCCCCGCCTGGGTGACGCACCCGAACCCACCGACGTGGGTGCGTGACTGCTGGGCACGATATGACCTTGCAGAGTGGGGGGAACCACCGACGACAGGCTGGCAGCAGCCGAAGGTGCAGCCGGCGGCTGCCGTGGCTGCAGCCTTGGAGGCCGTATGACCAACCCTCGTATAGCGATCGCGCACGACTACATCACCCAGCGCGGGGGAGCGGAGCGTGTCGTGCTCGCTCTCACGCGGATGTTCCCCGATGCGGTTCTTTACACGACGCTCTACAACGCCGAGACGACGTATCCGGAGTTTCGTGACGTCACGATCGTCACGTCGCCCCTGAACCGCATCCGGTTCCTGCGCACTCACCACCGCGCTGCGCTTCCTTTGCTCGCGTGGGCATCGAGTCGCGTCCGCGTCGACGCGGACGTCCTCGTGGCCTCCTCGAGCGGTTGGGCGCACGGCTTCCGGACCACGGGGCAGAAGCTCGTTTACTGCCACTCGCCGGCCCGTTGGCTCTACCGCCGCGACGACTACCTCGGTGCCGACGCCCATCGCTCCCTCATCGGGTGGATCCTCGCGGCTCTCACCCCGGCGCTGTCGCGTTGGGACAAGCGCGCCGCTGCCGGCGCTGATCGGTACCTGGCGAACTCGACGGTCATCGCGGAGCGAATCAAGAATGCCTACGGCTTCGACGCCGAGGTGGTCTTCCCGCCCTTCGGCGTGAGCCCGGACGGGCTGCTGGAGCCGCTTCCTGACATCGAGGAGTGGGTGGCCGATGGGTATTACCTGGTTGTCTCGCGCCTCATGCACTACAAGAACGTCGACCAGGCCATCGAGGCCGTACGCGAACGTGACCACAAACTCCTCATCGTCGGCGCCGGGCCGCTCGACGCGCAGTTGCAGGCGCAGGCCCCCGACAACGTCCGCATCGTCTCCAACGTGGGAGACCGTCAGCTGCGCTGGGCCTACCGGCACGCGCGCGCGGTTATCGCGCCGTCCTTCGAGGACTTCGGGCTCACGCCCCTCGAAGCCGGGGTCTTCGGTAAGCCCGTCGCGGCGCTCCGCGCCGGCGGCTACCTCGACAGCGTCGTCGAAGGACGATCCGGGGTGTTCTTCGACGAAGCGCGTGCGGCCGACATCGCCAGAGCGCTCGACGAGATCGAGGCCCACGATTGGGACGCCGACGAGATCATCGACCATGCGGCCAGCTTCGGTGAGGCGCACTTCCACGCGAAGCTCGACGCCGTCATCGACGAGATGATGAACGAACGCGGGTAAGGCACGAGCTGAGACCAACATCCCGAGCCGGCACGGTGGGGCCGACAACAGGGGCCCTGAAACTGAAGGAGCGGACACCGGTTCGGTGTCCGCTCCCTCAATTCATGATGACGCTCGGCGCAGAACTGGTCACTCGCCGAGATCCGCTCGACGTCGGGCGCGGCGGGTGCGGGGCCCCTGGGGGCTGGGTGCCTCCCCGGACTGCCGACCATGCGGAGCGACATTCGGCCCGGACGCCTCGGAGGCTCCCGCTCGGGAAGGGGCGCTCGGAGCGCGAACCGCAGTCGCGGGTTCAGGTGGCGTCGGGGCCTGAGGGGCGGGCTGCCTCAGACGTGCAGCGTCCTCCTTGCCCGGCAGATCCGCGGACGATCGTCCCTCCGTCAGAGTCAGGTCGCGAACCTCGGGGGACGGGGTGGGCGCCGTGGCCGCCGAAGGATCCTCGCTGCTGCCGTAGCCGTAACCATAAGTGGCGCCGCCATAGTTGCCGGCGCCGTAGCCGTAGATCGTGCTGCCCATCTGCTTGGGCGGGGTCATGTTGAGGATGGAGCCGTAGTAGTGCGCGCCGACCTGCTCGAGAATCTTGGCGCACAGTCCGACCTGCTCGCGGTGCGTGCGGCCGTGCTGGTACACGACGGCGGCACCGTCGGCGGCGACGGCGAGGAGGCCGGCGTCGGTGACGGGTAGTAGCGGGGGAGCATCGAGCACGACGAAGTACTCCTCGCCCAGGGCTTCGATGACCGCGCTCATACGGCGCGAACCGAGCAGTTCCGAGGGGTTCGGGGGCACGCGGCCGGAGGTGATCACGGCGAGGTTCTTGTGGTCGCCCTGCTGGATCGCCGATGCGAGCGGCGCCTGGCCGGTGAGCACTTCGGTGAGACCGACCAGGTTCTCGAGGTCGAACGTCTCGTGGACGGTGGGACGACGAAGGTCGGTGTCGACGAGCACCACGCTCTGGCCGGCTGCGGAGAGCACACGTGCCAGGTTGGCCGCGACCGTCGATTTACCTTCGCTCTGCATCGCCGATGTGATGACGAGTGAGCGCGGTGGCCGTTCGGTGGAGATGTACCGCAGGTTCGTGCGCAGCATGCGGAATGCCTCGGCCGT
Source organism: Dermacoccus sp. PE3 (assembly GCF_001021715.1). Classification (NCBI taxonomy): domain Bacteria; kingdom Bacillati; phylum Actinomycetota; class Actinomycetes; order Micrococcales; family Dermacoccaceae; genus Dermacoccus; species Dermacoccus sp. PE3. The sequence goes on from NZ_LDCM01000003.1 coordinate 119,845, forward strand.
CGTACCGAGTTCACCGAGCCCACCACGACGCCTCGACTGGAGCGTCGGCGCCTTCGGGATGACGCCGAGCACACCGGAGCCCGTGAGCTTTTCGACCTCGCTCGTGTGGCGGATGCGCGAGTCGAGTTGCTTACGCAGAACGACGAGGACGATCCCGGCAAGCAGACCGATGGCAGCGCCTGCCATGAGGTTGCGCATCCAGTTCGGTGACGACGGTGCAGACGGGCGAGCAGCCGCCGTCAGGGGGAAGACGCGGTAGACCGAAGTCTTGGCCTCCGTGCCGACCGTCTCGAGGTACTTGGCCTCGTCGGCGAGCGCTGTGCGGGCCAGGTCAGCGGCGCGTTGAGCCTTGGCGGGCGTCGCCGCGGACGCGGTCAAGGTGAGGGTCGCAGACCCCTCGCTGGAGGCTCCGACCACCGAGAACTCGCCGGCGCGCAGGCTGCCCTTCGACTCCTCGGCGATACGGTTCGCCACACCCGAACTGCTCGCGAGCTGTGCGTAGTAGCCGGCGCGGCCCGTCGACAGCTGCTGCGACAGCACGGCGGAATTGGCGTCGATCGAGTTTCCCGCGATGACCTGTGCCGTTGAGCTGGCGGAATAGAGCGTCGGGCGCGTCAGGGTGTAACCCGCAGCGAGCAGCGTGCCGATCAAGGCAGCGAGAACGAGCAGTTTGAGGTTGGCGCGCATGATGCGCACGAGATCAAGGGCAGTCACACGAGCTCCTGGTGCCGCGGGCGCTGCCGCCGGCGAGGTGAAGAGTCATACATACCCGCTCAGGATAAACGGGTTGGACCGCCGCTGAGGCCGCCGTCCAGCCGCACGAAGTGCGGCGCCACGTAGCGGATCACTGGGCGACGATGAGTTGCCCGACCTTGTCGCTCACGAGACGACGAGCCTCGACGTCCAACTCGGCGTCCGTGACGAGGACGTCCACCTGGTCGAGCGAACCGACGGTGCACAGGCCGATCACGCCCCACTTCGAGTGGTCGGCCACGACGATGATGCGCTTGGCCGCCGCGATGAGCAGGCGGTTCGTCTCGGCTTCGAGGAGGTTCGGGGTGGTGAGGCCGGCGTCGAGATCGATGCCGTGGATGCCGAGGATGAGGGTGTCGACGTGCATGTCCGCCAGCACTCGGTTGGCCACGGGGCCGGCGAGAGCATCCGAGGGAGTACGCACACCGCCGGTGAGAACGACGGTCTGGTCCTCACGCGAGGGGTCGTAGAGGAGCTCGGCGACCCGAGGCGAGTTCGTCACGACGGTGAGTCGTTTGACCGGGCGCAGCTCGACGGCGACGGCATAGGCGGTCGTTCCGGCGCTCACCGCGACGGTCTGCCCGTGGCCGATGAGGCTCGCCGCAGTGCGGGCGATCTCGGACTTCTGGACGGGATTCATCGCCGACTTCACGGAGAAGCCCGGTTCGTCGATCGTGTGGTCACCGATCGCGGTGGCGCCGCCGTGCACCTTGAGGACGAGGCCCTTGCCGGCGAGGAACTCGATGTCGCGGCGCACCGTCATGTCGGAGACGCCGAGCTTCTCGACGAGTTCACTGACGCGGACGCCACCGTCGTCCTCAATGCCGCGCAGGATGGCTTCTTGGCGTTGGCGTGCCAGCATGCGACCTCCTCGTGCCCCTGGAACCGGGGGTGACCCAACAGATCCCAACATAGTCGAACGCCCGGCGATCCGCCCGCACACCGTTGCCGACACTGCTCGGATGCGACAGCGCTCACGGCGAGTGTCAGAATGGCGCCATGTCCGAGAACACCTCGCCCCTCGTGGCGGGCCAGGAGCGCCCGCACATCCTGTCCGGAATGCAGCCGACGTCCGACTCTCTGCACCTCGGCAACTACCTCGGGGCGCAGGTCAACTGGGTGACGTTGCAGCAGAACTACACGCCGTACTTCTGTGTCGTCGATCTGCACGCCCTCACGGTCAACCCCGATCCGGCGCAGCTGCGTGAGCGCACCTACGCGACGGCGGCGCAGTACCTCGCCGGTGGAATCGACCCCGAACGTTCCGCCGTCTTCGTCCAGAGCCACGTCCGTGAGCACGCAGAGCTCGCCTGGGTGCTCAACTGCATCACCGGCTTCGGCGAAGCCGGGCGCATGACGCAGTTCAAGGACAAGGCCGGCAAGCGCGGCCAGGAGAACACGAGCGTCGGCCTGTTCACCTACCCCGTGCTCATGGCCGCCGACATCCTGCTCTACGACGCGCAGGCCGTGCCGGTGGGGGAGGACCAGCGTCAGCACCTCGAGCTCACGCGCAACCTGGCGCAGCGCTTCAACTCGCGCTTCGGTGAGACCTTCGTCGTGCCGGAGCCGTACATCCCCGAGGGCACGGCCAAGGTGATGTCGCTGCAGGATCCGACGAAGAAGATGAGCAAGTCGGACGAGGACCCCAAGGCCTCGATCAGCATGCTCGACGAGCCGAAGGTCAACCTCAAGAAGATCAAGTCCGCCGTCACGGACCTCGACAACAACGTCGCGTTCGACCCGGAGAACAAGCCGGGCATCGCCAACCTCCTGCGCATCCACTCGGCGCTCTCGGGCGAGAGCATCGACGTCCTCGTCGAGCGCTTCGCCGGTGAGAACAAGTACGGCGCACTCAAGGGTGAGGTCGCCGACGTGGTCACGTCGGTGCAGGGCCCGTTCCGCGAGCGTTACCTCACGTACATGGATGACCGCGCGGAGCTCGACCGTGTGCTCGCGCAGGGCGCCGAGCGCGCACGTGAGGTTGCCTCGGCCACGCTCGCCAGGGCGTACGACGCAGTCGGGCTCGCCCCGGCAGCCCGCTGAGGAGCGAGGTCGTGAAGACCGTCGGCGTCTCGATCGCCGTCCCGGAGCCCTACTTCTCGGCGCTGCAGCAGATGCGCCGGAACGTTGGCGACCCGCAGGCCGACGCAGTCCCGCCGCACGTCACGCTCATGCCCCCGACGGACCTGGGGGAGCAGGGCGAAACGACCCTCGAGGCGCTCTCGGCCCACCTGCGTGAAGTGGCTGCGCGCACCGAGCCGTTCGAGATGATCCTTCGTGGCACGGGCACGTTCCGGCCCGTCTCCCCGGTGGTCTTCGTCCAACTCGCGCAGGGCGTCAGCAGTTGCGAGCTGCTCGAAGCCGCAGTGCGCGGCGGCCCTGTCGAGCGTCCACTCGAGTTCCGCTATCACCCGCACGTCACGATCGCCCACCACCTCGACGAGGACGCCCTGGACCGGGCGTTCGAGGAGAACAAGCACTTCGAAGCGAGCTTCGTCGTCGACGCTTTCCACCTCTACCTGCAGGACGATGACGGCGTGTGGGCCCCGGTGGAGCGATTCGCCCTCGAGGGCTGATCCACTCCCAGGGCTCTTTCAGCCTCTTCGTGGCTCACTCACCGATCAGTGGAATGGGTCACAATTTGCTTGCGGTGGGAACCCCGGCCGTCCCCGGCGTGTTTCAGGGGCGTAAAGTGCCCTGCGTGGCAACGAATACTCTCCCCGCGAAGCGGACCGGCAAGGCTGGGAGCACCATCTTCCTGAAGACCCTCATGGCGGGTTCGGGAATCTTCTTTGTGCTCTTCGTCCTCGGGCATATGTACGGCAACCTCAAGCTCCTCGTGGGCGAGAGCGCGTTCAACGAATACGCCCATCACCTGCGCACGATCGGTGAGCCGATGCTCCCGCACCGTGGCGCACTCATCCTCGCCGAGGTGCTCCTCGTGCTCGCGCTCGTCGCGCACGTGTACTCGGCTGTCAAGCTCTGGCAGCGCTCGGGCAAGGCCCGTTCGCAGCGGTACGCCGTGAAGAAGTCCGGCGTGGGCGGCATCGAGGGCATCTCCGCGCCGACGATGCGCTGGGGCGGGCTCTTCCTCCTGCTGTTCGTGGTCTTCCACCTCATCCAGTTCACCCTCCCCAAGGTGAACTTCGACGGTGGTACGACCGAGAACCCCTACCGACTCGTGCACGACAGCTTCCAGCTGTGGTGGGTCGCCCTCATCTACGTCCTCGCGATGGTGGCCCTCGGCATGCACCTCATGCACGGCATCTGGAGCGCCTCGCAGACGTTGGGCCTCACGGGCACCCCGTCGGCTCGCAAGAACGCGAAGCTCGTGTCGCACGCCGTTGCGGCGATCGTCGTCATCGGCTTCCTGATTCCGCCGCTTGCCATCCTCTTCGGCATCATCTGAGCTAGGAGAGACACGAGAAACATGAGTACTCCCATGGATGAGCAGACCACCACTTCGGCCAAGCGCAACGACGCTGCCGCCTTCTTCACCGAGGGCGCGCCGATCCGCGACACCAAGGCGCCGGACGTCGACATCGCGCAGATGTGGACTCAGCACAAGTTCTCGAACAAGCTCGTCAACCCGGCCAACCGCCGCAAGCTGAACGTCATCATCGTCGGCACCGGCCTCGCCGGTGCGTCGGCGGCCGCCACGATGGGTGAGGCCGGCTACAACATCAAGACGTTCTTCTACCAGGACTCGGCCCGTCGCGCGCACTCCATCGCTGCGCAGGGGGGCATCAACGCCGCGAAGAACTACAACGACGACGGTGACTCCACGTACCGCCTCTTCTACGACACGGTCAAGGGTGGCGACTACCGTAGCCGCGAGACCAACGTCTACCGCCTCGCCGAGGTGAGCACGAACATCATCGACCAGTGCGTCGCCCAGGGTGTTCCGTTCGCCCGCGAGTACGGCGGTCTGCTCGACAACCGTTCGTTCGGTGGTGTGCAGGTGGCGCGTACGTTCTACGCCGCGGGCCAGACCGGCCAGCAGCTCCTCATCGGCGCCTACCAGGCCATGGAGCGCCAGGTGGCCAAGGGCACGGTCAAGGAGTACAAGCGCCACGAGATGCTCGAGGTCATCATCAAGGACGGCCGTGCGCGCGGCATCGTGGCGCGCGACATGGTCACCGGTGAGATCGAGACGCACCTGGCCGACGTCGTCGTGCTCGCCACGGGCGGCTACGGCAACGTCTTCTTCCTGTCGACCAACGCGATGGGCTGCAACATCACGGCTCCGTGGCGCGCGCACCGCAAGGGCGCCTACTTCGGCAACCCCTGCTACACGCAGATCCACCCCACCTGCATCCCCGTCTCCGGCGACCACCAGTCGAAGCTGACGCTGATGTCGGAGTCGCTGCGTAACGACGGTCGCATCTGGGTGCCGAAGAACGAAGCCGACTGCGACAAGGACCCGCGCGACATCCCCGAGGACGCGCGCGACTACTACCTCGAGCGCATCTACCCGGCCTTCGGAAACCTCGTGCCGCGTGACATCGCCTCCCGTCAGGCGAAGAACATGTGCGACGAGGGCCGCGGCGTCGGCCCGCTCGTCGACGAGGTCGACGAGCACGGCAACAAGCGTCAGATGCGACGCGGTGTCTACCTCGACTTCACGGCCGCCATGGAGCGCATGGGTGAGGCCGCCGTCAAGGAGAAGTACGGCAACCTGTTCGACATGTACGCGCGTATCACGGGTGAGGACCCGTACAAGACGCCGATGCGTATCTACCCGGCCGTGCACTACACGATGGGTGGCCTGTGGGTCGACTACGACCTGCAGACGTCGATCACCGGCCTGTACTGCACGGGTGAGGCGAACTTCTCCGACCACGGTGCCAACCGTCTCGGTGCGAGCTCGCTCATGCAGTGCCTCGCGGACGGCTACTTCGTCCTGCCGAACACGATCCGCAACTACCTCGCCGACGGCCCGTTCGAGCCGATCACGGACGACGACCCGGCCGTGCTCGAGGCCCGTCGCGCCGTCGAGGACCGCATCCAGAAGTTCCTCTCCATCAACGGTGAGCGCACGGTCGACAGCTTCCACAAGGAGCTCGGTCGCATCATGTGGGAGTACTGCGGCATGGAGCGCACGGAGGAGGGCCTGACGAAGGCCATCGGCCTCATCCGCGACCTCAAGAAGGAGTTCTGGAGCAACGTCAAGGTGCTCGGCACGGCCGACACCCTCAACCAGTCGCTCGAGAAGGCCGGCCGCGTGGCCGACTTCCTCGAGCTGGGCGAACTCATGTGCATCGACGCGCTGCACCGCCGCGAATCCTGTGGTGGTCACTTCCGCGCCGAGAGCCAGACCGAGGACGGAGAGGCACTGCGTCACGACGACGAGTTCGCCTACGTCGCGGCCTGGGAGTACGCGGGTATGGACGGGGACGACTCCGACGGAGCCCCCCAGCACCCCGTGCTGCACAAGGAAGACCTCGTCTACAAGTTCATCGAACTGAAGCAGCGGAGCTACAAGTGAACCTCACTCTCAAGATCTGGCGTCAGGACAACGCAGCTACCGCCGGGCGTTTCGAGACCTACAAGGTTTCGGACATCAGCGAGGACATGTCGTTCCTCGAGATGCTCGACGTGCTCAACGAGCAGCTGCAGGCCGAGGGCACGGAGCCGATCGCGTTCGACTCCGACTGCCGCGAAGGCATCTGTGGCATGTGCGGAATGATGATCTCGGGTATGGCCCACGGCCCCGAGGTCACCACGACGTGCCAGTTGCACATGCGCTCGTTCAGCGACGGCGAGGAAATCACCATCGAGCCGTGGCGCGCCGACGCGTTCCCGGTCGTGCGTGACCTCGTCGTCGACCGCAGCGCGTTCGACCGCATCATCCAGGCCGGTGGCTACATCTCGGTCAACACCGGTGCTGCCCCCGAGGCGCACTCGGTGCCCGTGCCGAAGCCGCAGGCGGACCGCGCGTTCGACACCGCGAAGTGCATCGGCTGTGGCGCGTGCGTCGCGGCCTGCCCGAACGCATCGGGAATGCTCTTCATGGGTGCCAAGATCACGCACCTGGGCGAGCTGCCGCAGGGCCAGCCCGAGCGCGACGCCCGCGTCGTGTCGATGGTCAACCAGCACGACCACGAGGGCTTCGGCGGTTGCACGAACATCGGAGAGTGCGCCGCGGCGTGCCCGAAGGAGATTCCGCTCGACGTCATCAGCCAGCTGAACAAGGACTTCCGTTCGGCCAAGGTTCGCCACTGACCTAGTCGTAGGAATCCTCGGCCCTGCGCCCGCATCGGTGGGCGCAGGGCCGACTTCTTTCCCTGTGGCGCCGACGAAGGCAAATAGCGCTCACGTGCCTCGATGTAGGGCTGAGGACTGATCTTGGAGGAAACTGTGTCCCACAGTTCGCACGAGGTTCCCGTGGAACTCACTGTCGTCATGTGCGTCTACAACGGTGCCGCAACGATCGAGGCGCAGTTGGACGCTCTGGCGCAGCAGGTAGTCGATTTCGCGTGGGAAGTCGTGGTGTCGGACAACGGCTCCACGGACCGCACTCGTTCGCTGGTCGAAGCGCGCACCGAGGGTTTCCCCGCTCCGCTAAGGGTGGTTGACTCCGGAGCGCGGCGCGGGCTTCCCGGCGCGCGTAACCTCGGAGTCATCGCCAGCCGCGGTCGGCTGATCGCCTTCTGCGACTGCGACGATGTTGTCGGCCCGAACTGGCTCCAAGGCGCCTTCGATGGTCTTCAGTCGTTCGATCTGGTGGGAGGTCCGACCCGTCGCTTGGATGACCCCTTCAGGGAAGATTCAGCATTCGTCAGTGCTACGGGCACCTATCCGAGTCAGCTGGGCCTGGCCATCCGAGGGTGCAACTTCGGTGTCACACGCCGTACGTACTTCGGATGCGGAGGTTTCGACGAAGCGCTACCCGCGTACGGAATGGACGACATCGAATTCAGCTACCGTGCCGCGAGAAGCGGCGCGTGCGTAGGTTCGGCGCCGGGGATGCTCCTGTACTTCCGCGAGACGGAAAACGCGCGGGATCAGCTGCGGAAGATGTATCGGTCGGCCATGGCTGAACTCCTCGTCTGGTACCGATTCCCAGAAGACTTCGCGGAGCGTCTGCCGTTGCGGAATCTGATGCGTGAGCTCGCACTGTTCGTCCCTGAGCACATCGCTCTGGCACGACGAGGCGAGCTTCCGGCGCCACGCGCACTGGTTCGGGAACTGGTCAATCGCGTGGGGCGCGTTGCGGCCCATGTGGCATGGGTGCGCGACGGCGAGGTGCCGCAACCACGTTTGCTCGACCCATCAGACGATCGGCCGTCCTAGTGGGCGTCGGGTAACTACCGAGCCTGCGCGAGCGCAGTCTCGATTCGCCGGGTGATGTCGTCCCAGGAGAACTTCTTCGACCGTTCGAGGCCAGCGCTCACCAAGCGGTGGTGAAGGCTCTTGTCGCGGACCACCTTGTCGAGGGCGGCAGCAATTGCTTCGGGGTCCAACGGGTCAACGAGGAGCCCCGCGTCGCCCACTACCTCGGGGAGCGAGGTAGTCTCCGACGCCACCACCGCGGTGCCACAGGCCATCGCTTCGATGGCAGGAATCCCGAACCCCTCGTAGAGGGACGGCAAGACCGCCACTAGAGCGCCACGGTAGTAGGACGCCAGTTCCTTGTCCTGGATACGTCCGGTGAACAGCACACGATCAGTGACGTCGAACGCGACGGCTGCGCGCACCGTGGCTTCGTCGGCCTCCCCGCTGAGGTACAGGTGAACGTCCCGCTCTTGCATGCGTGCGAGGGCCTCGACAAGCCGGGGCGAATTCTTGTGGGGCTTCGAGTTGCGCACGTAGAGGACGTAGGGGTGCCCGGCTGAGTGTGTCGGACCCTTCCTGCTGAAGGCGTCCGCGACGGCGTTCCCGGTCACCACTACGCGTTCAGGGTCAACACCGCTCCACTCCACGAGCCGCTCCTTGGAGAAGTGCGAAACGGTGAAGGTGACAGCGTTGCGGCGCACAGTCGGCTTCACGATGGACTCGTAGTACGCCCTCTTGGCGCTGCTGGATTCTTCGGCGATGTCCAGGTGAATGAGGTCGTGAACGGTCACAGCCTGAGGCCCCCGCCAGGAAACGGACGGGGTGAAGCTCGGTGACAGCAGGAACTCGTTTCTGCGTCGCAGGCCGGAGCACGCGGTCCGCGCTTCCCAGGCCGCGATTCCGGTAGCGCTGACGGGGTCCCCCGGTGCGCTCATGTCCTCGACCGGCTGGGCGAACCGAGATCTCGTTTCATGGGCGTACCGGCCGATTCCGAAGGCCCCTTTCCATCGGGAGTCGAAGTGCATCGGGGCTCCAAACGGTCGGTGCTCCACTGGGTGTGAGCGGCTGGGGTGCAGGCCGACCAGTCTAGTTCGTCTGGCGAGCGGCGGCGTGAAGGACGAAGCGGGCTAGTGCGCGCCGGTCAATTTTAGGTGATCGAGTGTTTCGTCTAACGTATCTTCTTGCGCCGCAACGTATTTGGGTATTACGTCCAAGATAGCAGCGCGGTCAGGACGTCGCCGACCTGATTGTGGGGGTTGCCACATGCGAGACCGCATCCGGGCCAAAGCGCTCAAGACCGTTCGGAGGGGGCGCCCCGTGGCCTGGGTGCCGGACTGGATGAATCTGGGAAACCTGCTGTTCGTCGGGCTGTGGGCGTCCAAGGGGCCGGCTGCGGGGGAGGACCGGCACGTACTCCTGCACGAATCGCGTCGTCCCGCGCTCGATCTCTTCCCTGCATTGCGCGACGCGTACTTCATCGGTGAGAAGGACGTGCGGTTCACGGACCAGCGCGTGACGCCCTGGTGGCCCGCACCGAAGACCCAACCTCCGCACTTCGACGACGATGCACTGGCCCCCTACATCCGCGACCACCTGATGCCCGGATCGGGTCTCGACGCCCGGCCGCGGGGTCTGTCTGCGGGGGACTTCGTCGTCAACGTGCGGCGCGGTGACTACTTCTCGGTCGAAGCTCATCGCCGAGAGTTCGGTATGGACACGAGGAGCTACGTCCTGAAGGCGGTGACGGAATCCATCGAGCGCTTCGGTGCCCCTGATCGCTTCGTCTTCGTGTCGGACGATGTCGACTGGTGCTCCACGCACCTGAGTGCCTTGGCGGACATCGCCCCCACCACGGCCGGCGGTGGTGACGTCCAGCAGGACCTGCGCGCGATCGTTCACGCTCCCCGTCTGCTCATCACGAACTCGACGTTCGCTTACTGGGGCGGCTACATCGGTGACGCTCTGCATCCTGGTCGAGAAGTCGTGACGCCCTGGCTGTTCAGCCGTGCCACGAACGGCGGCCGTTCCTACCATCACCGGCCCCACTGGCACCTCGTGGAGGACATCCCCGGCGGGTGGGGTGTGCCCGCAACAGCTGCCGCGCCTACCGGCGTGTGATTCGCGCCCGAGCGGCCGGTGATCGGCGAGCGGGTTGGCGCTCTCCGCCCGGTAGGTCGTTCGGGGTGGTGACAGTTAGTGTGTCGATGCATTATCGCCGCGGACCTCGATACGTTGCTTTCGGCGTTGGGCCCGCCCCGTGGGCCGGCTCGATCCGCCCGATTCAGCGCCTTCGCGACCGCGAAAGCCGACAGCCAAGGAGGAACCCATGGCCATCGACAAGCAGATTCGTGACCCGCACGCCGACGACCTGTTGACGCCTCAGAACTCGGCCGTCATCTTCGCAGGCATCCTGTTCGAGGTCGGCGAGCCGGACGCCTGACGCCCGACTCCATGACTGCCGAAGGGGGCGCGAGGCGACACGTCTCGTCGCGCCCTTCGGCGTCGGTGGTGGGGCCGCGGAAACTCGGCGCGAGGTCAGGCCGCGCGGGCCCATGCGGGGCGGGTGACGTGGTCGTAGTAGTCGAGCAGCTTGTTCGTCATGCCGGCCCACGAGCGGTCGGCGACCTTGCGGACTGCGGAGGCGCCCATGCGCTCGCGCATCGCCTCGTCGGCGACGAGCGAGCCGACGCTGCGGCGCAGCGCGCCGGGCGTGCTCGGGTCGAAGAGCAGGCCGGTCACGCCGGGCTTGACGATGTCGAGCGGCCCGCCGGCCGCCGGCGCCACGACGGGCAGCCCGCTCGCCATCGCCTCCTGCAGCGTCTGACCGAAGGTTTCCTTCGTGCCGGTGTGGACGAAGACGTCGAAGCTCGCGTAGCTGCGCGCCAACGTCGCACCCTCCTGGCGGCCGAGGAAGTGTGCGTTCGGCAGGAGCCGTTCGAGGTCGTCGCGATCAGGGCCCTCACCGACGATGGCGATGCTGATGCCCGGCAGGCCGGCGATCTCCTCGAGACGGTGCAGTTCCTTCTCCGGTGCGAGTCGACCCACGTAACCCACGATCACCTCGCCGTTGGGCGCGAGTCGTTCACGCAGGGCGAGCACCTGGGGGTCGGTCTTGAGCGTGGCGTCGAACTGCGCCGTGTCGACCCCGCGACCCCACAGGGCAACGCGCGGTACGCCGTGTTCTGCCAACTCGGCAGTGGCTGCGCTGCTCGGCGCGAGCGTCAGATCCGCCAACGAGTGGAGGTGACGCACCCAGCGCCACGACGTGCGGTGCGCGAAGTCGCCCAGCACGCCACCGTGCTGGGCGACGTAGCTCGGCATGTCCGTCTGGTAGATCGCCACACTCGGGATCGCGAGGTTGCGTGCAGCGGCGAGCGCGCGGGCGCCGAGCCCGAACGGCGAGGCGGCGTGAACGACATCAGGTGCGAACTGCAGCAGGATCTGCTCGAGTTGCTTCGTCGGCAAGCCCACGCGGAACGCGCGGACGGTGACGCTCGGCACCGTCTTCACGGCGAACCCGAGATAGTTCGACGGCGCAGGGCCGGGGCACACGACGAGCACCTCGTGGCCACCCTGAGCAGCGAGGCAGTCGAGCACCCGGCAGACACTCGTGGTGACGCCGTTGAGGGTGGGAAGGAACGACTCGGTCACGATGGCGATGCGCACATGCTCATGACAGCCCTGTGACGTGGCGCGTGCTTGGCGAAGGGATGAACGATGAGCGCACCGGAAGGTGATCGGCACGTGAACCCGCCTGAGCTCATCGGTAGGCCTGAAGCGGGGTTCTATGCCGAGTCCATTACCGTTAGGCCCATGCACGAAGCGCAGCACGGTCCGATTCCAGGTTTCTGGGGCGTCATTCCTGCCGGGGGCTCCGGCACGCGCCTGTGGCCCCTCTCGCGGGCCAACTCGCCCAAGTTCCTGCACGACCTCACGGGCTCGGGTCGCTCGCTCCTTCAGGGCACGGTCGACCGCCTCAAGCCGCTGTGCGGCAACAACCTGCTCATCGTGACCGGTGCGGCGCACGCCGAGGCCGTGCGCGAGCAACTCAGCGAACTCGGTGACGACGACCTGCTCGTCGAGCCCAGCCCGCGCGAATCGATGCCCGCCATCGGGCTCGCCGCGGCCATCCTCGCCCAGCGCGACCCCGACGCGGTTCTCGGCTCGTTCGCCGCCGACCAGGTCGTCGGCGGCACCGACATCTTCGAGGCCACCGTGCGCCAAGCCGTGGAGGTGGCGCGCCACGACTACCTCGTCACGGTCGCCATCAAGCCCACCTACCCGTCCACCGGATTCGGCTACATCCGGGCGGGCGCCAACCTGCGCATCGAAGGCGCCCCCGACGCGACGATCGTCAAGGCCTTCGTCGAGAAGCCAGACGGCCCCACCGCGCAGGCGTACGTCGCCGTCGGAGAGTACTCCTGGAACGCCGGCATGTTCGTGGTCAAGGCAGCGACGCTCATGCAGATGATCGAGGATTACCAGCCCCGCCTGGCCGAGTACCTGCGGATCATCGCCGCCAACCCCTTCCGCCTCGCCGAACTGTGGCCGCGCCTGACGAAGATCGCCATCGACAACGCCATCGCCGAGCCCGCCGCCGTCGACGGTCGCGTTGCCACCGTTCCGGGAGATTTCTCCTGGGACGATGTCGGCGACTTCGCGTCCCTCGCGTCGCTGCTCGTCGAATCGGCGGAGGCGCCCGGCGTCAAGGTGCTCGGTGAGAGCGAACTCGTCGTCATGCAGGACGCGACGGGCGTCGTGGCTCCACGCTCCGGTCGAACCGTCGTCGCCATGGGCCTCGAGGACATCGTCGTCGTCGACACCGTCGACGCCGTGCTCGTCACCACCCGCGAGCGGGCGCAGGACGTCAAGCAGGTCGTCGAACAGCTCAAGCTGACGGGCCGCGAAGACCTCACCTGATCCACCGAGTGGAGCCACACGCGGCCGTTCGGGGACAATGAACGTATGAACTTTGATCTCGACGCCGTCCGCCGAGCGACCCTCACCCACGGGTACGAGCGCGCCATGCGCCCGGCCCTGTTCCGCATCGGCGGGGGAGATGCCGAGGCCGCACACCACGCGACCCTCCAGGCGATGGCGCAGTTCGGTTCGCTGCCCGCCGCCGGGCTCATCGCCGACGTCGTCGGAGCAGCCCTCGGCGCACCCGACGACGCCGTGACGATCGCGGGGATCCGCTTTCCGGGCCGCGTCGGCCTCGCCGCCGGCGTCGACAAGGACGGCGTCGCCGTCACCTCCTGGGGCGCGCTGGGCTTCGGCCACGTCGAGGTCGGCACCGTCACCGCCGAGGCGCAACCGGGCAACCCGCAGCCGCGCCTGTTCCGCCTCAAGGCCAGTCACGGCCTCATCAACCGCATGGGGTTCAACAACGACGGCTCCCAGGCGCTCGCGGCCACACTGCGTCGCGCACGTTCGAGCGGCAACCTCTCCATTCCCGTCGGCGTCAGCCTCGGCAAGACGAAGACGACGCCCGTCGAGGAAGCCACACGCGACTACCTCACGTCGCTCGGGCGTCTCAGCGGCCTGGCCGACTACTTCGCCGTCAATGTCTCCAGCCCCAACACGCCCGGCCTGCGGACCCTGCAGGACAAGGCGCCGCTTCTCGAACTGCTCCAGTCGATCACGGCGCGCGAGCGCAACCTCGCGGCCGAACGCGGCGCGCGTCCCACGCCCGTCTTCGTCAAGATCGCCCCCGACCTCACCGAGGAAGCCCTCGAGGACGTGCTCGAGGTGGCCCACGGCTCGGGTGTCTCCGGCCTCATTGCGACGAACACGACGCTCGCGCGTGACGGCCTCGCCCGCGCCGACCTCACCCTTGCGTCCGAGGCCGGCGGTCTCTCGGGCGCCCCGCTGACGCGTCGCGCCCGCGAGGTCGTCGGGTTCCTCGCGAGCCGCACTCAGCTGCCCATCATCGGGGTCGGCGGCATCATGTCCGCCGACGACGGTCTCGCGCTCATGGACTCCGGCGCCGACCTGCTCCAGGTCTACAGCGGCTTCATCTACAAGGGGCCGGGCCTCGTGCGTGATCTCAACGAAGCCCTGCGCACGCGAGCCCGCCGCGGCTGAACCTTCCACAGGGCCAATCGCTTCGGCACCCTCGCGCCCGGTCCGCCGGATAAGGTGCGGCTATGAGTGGCGCAACGGATCGCAGTCGGATGACGGAGTCGGGGCTCGGGCTCAAGCCCGTGTACACGGCGAACGATCTTTCGGGGTTCAACGCCGACGAACGACTCGGCAATCCGGGGGAGTACCCGTTCACCCGCGGCGTGTACCCCTCGATGTACACCGGTCGCCCCTGGACGATGCGCCAGTACGCCGGCTTCGGCACCGCCCGGGAGAGCAACCAGCGCTACCACGAGCTCGTCGCCAACGGCACCGGCGGCCTCTCCGTCGCCTTCGACCTGCCGACCCAGATGGGCTACGACTCGGACGCCGCCCTCGCGCACGGTGAGGTCGGCAAGGTCGGCGTCGCCATCGACTCGCTCGACGACATGCTCGTTCTCTTCGACGGCCTGCCGCTCGACGAGGTCTCCACCTCGATGACGATCAACGCGCCCGCCTCGAGCCTGCTGCTCATGTACCAGCTCGCCGCAGAACGTCAGGGCATCCCGGGAGCCAAGCTCACCGGAACGATCCAGAACGACGTGCTCAAGGAGTACATCGCGCGCGGCACGTACATCTACCCGCCGGCCGAATCCCTGCGCCTCATCTCGAACATCTTCGAGTACTGCCACAAGGAGATTCCGCGCTGGAACACGATCTCCATCTCGGGATACCACATGGCCGAGGCGGGAGCGACGCCCGCGCAGGAGATCGCCTTCACCCTGGCCAACGCCAAGGAGTACGTGCGCGCCGCGCTCGCGGCCGGCCTCGACGTCGACGACTTCGCCCCGCGCCTGTCGTTCTTCTTCGTCGCCCGCACGACGCTGCTCGAGGAGGTCGCCAAGTTCCGCGCGGCCAGGCGCCTGTGGGCGCGCATCATGCGCGAGGAGTTCGGTTCGAAGAACCCGAAGTCGCAGATGCTGCGCTTCCACACCCAAACGGCAGGCGTGCAGCTCACCGCGCAGCAGCCCGAGGTCAACCTCGTGCGCGTCGCGCTGCAGGGCCTCGGCGCCGTGCTCGGCGGTACGCAGAGCCTGCACACCAACTCCTACGACGAGGCCATCGCTCTGCCCACGGCCAAGGCGGCCCGCCTCGCCCTGCGCACCCAGCAGATCCTTGCGTTCGAGACCGACGTGACGAAGACCGTCGACCCGTTCGCAGGCAGTTACGTCGTCGAGTCGATGACGAACGACCTCGAGGAGGAGGCGCTCGCGCTCATCCAGGCCGTCGAGGACAAGGGCGGCGCCGTCAAGGCCATCGAAGAGGGCTTCCAGAAGACCGAGATCGAGAAGAGCGCCTACGACGTGGCGCTGCAGATCGACCACGGCGAGCGCGTCGTCGTCGGCGTCAACCGCTACCAGCTCGACGAGGAGGAGCCCTACGAGCCCCTTCGCGTCGACCCGTCCATCGAAGCCGAGCAGTGCGAGCGGCTTGCGCAGCTGCGCAAGAACCGTGACCAGAGCGTCGTCGACGCAGCCCTCGAGAAGATGCAGAAGGCCGCGCAGGGCAACGACAACGTCCTGTGGCCCATGCGTGACGCCCACGTCGCCGGCGCCACGGGTGGCGAGGTCAGCGATGCTCTGCGCGAGGTCTGGGGCAAGTACGTCCCGCAGGATGTGTTCTGAGCCGGTGCTGATCCGCTCGTTCGACGACACGAGGAGATGGTGGCGCTGAGTCGCCCGAAACTGCCACAGGCAGGGCTCGGTCAGCGCATCGCCACCATCGCGTTGTTGCTGCTTGCCCTCATTGCCGCCATCGCGTTGCTCTCGCGTGGCTCGGATGACGGCCGATCGTCCGGGCCCGTGCCCTCGCCGTTCACAGCGCAGAGCTACGGCAGCGACACTTTCGCCTCGGGCGGGTCGGACGGCTCGAGTTCTTCACCCTCGTCGTCGCAGGCGAGGGGTGGGGAGGACGGCCTCGCCACCGTGCGTCTGTCGCAACTGCCGCGTCAGGCTCGAGAGACGGTGGCGCTCATCGACGACGGTGGGCCCTACCCCTACCGCCGTGACGGCGTCGTCTTCGGCAATCGCGAACGGATCCTTCCGCGCCAGGCGTCCGGCTGGTATCACGAGTACACGGTGAGCACCCCGGGCTCGTCCGACCGCGGGGCGCGCAGGATCGTCACGGGCAAGGACGGCACGATGTATTACACGGACGATCATTACGAGACGTTCAGGAGGGTCGTGCGATGACGACCGCAGCGGTGCGAGACCTCGTGACGGCGGGGCGTGGCGGCTGGGTGCCGCGCGGTCTCGTGGGCCCGACGGCCGACGAACTTCGAACGATCTGCGCCGACTCCGGGTGGGCGTTCGCCGAGGTGACGTTGAACGGCGTCGTCGACAAGAAGGGGCTGATGCGCACCCTCGCCCAACAGCTCGGCCTTCCCGATCACTTCGGGCACAACTGGGACGCGCTCGCGGACTGCCTCGCGGATCTGGCCCCCGAAGCGCCCGGCGTCGTCCTGCGCCTGCGCGGGTTGTGGCGCATTCCCGAGCCGCTCGTCGAGCCGCTCGTCGAGGTTCTCGACGAGCGCGTGGGCGCTGCCATCCATCGCGACGACCTCGAGGCCGGGCGGCCGATTGCGGGGGAGGGGTCGGACGACGGAGTTCCGCACGCTTCCGCGCCGCTGCTCATCGTGGCCGACCCACCTCTTCCGGTGCGTCGCTGAGCACTTATCACACGAAGGAATCCGGGCGGTGGATAACGGTTAGGTCACCACTCGTCATCCGCCCTTATTGTCCCTGTGACTCGCGGGTACGCTTGGTGGGTTGGCAGTCGTGACTGCGACGCCCGATCTGCTCGACGGCCCTCGCGCCGCTTAACCCAAGGAGTGCCCCGTGAAGCGGGTTGTTTCCATCGCTGCCGCCGTCGCTATGACGGCCGGCCTCGCCGCCTGTGGTTCGAACGACAAGTCCGCCGGCGGTTCCGGCAACGGTTCCTCGGGTTCCGAGTTCAAGGCCGCCATCGCCTTCGACGTGGGCGGTCGTGGTGACCACTCCTTCAACGACGCCTCGTACGCGGGTATGGAAGCGGCGAAGAAGAAGATCCCGAACCTCAAGATCACGACCGCCGAGGCCGGCGAGGGTGAGAACGACCAGGCTCGCGAGAACCGTCTCAGCCAGCTCGCAGCGTCGGGCAACAAGGCGATCGTCGCGGTCGGCTTCGTCTACGCCAAGTCCATCGGCACCGTCGCCAAGAAGTACCCGAACGTGAAGTTCGCCATCATCGACGACGCGTCGCCCGACTCCAAGGGCACGAACGTCGAGCAGATCACCTTCAAGGAGCACGAGGCGTCCTACCTCGCCGGCGTCGCCGCCGCGAAGATGAGCAAGACGGGCCACATCGGCTTCGTCGGTGGCGTCAACGTTCCGCTGATCCAGAAGTTCGAGGCCGGTTACTTCGCGGGCGCCAAGCACGCCAACCCGAAGATCAAGATCGACAAGACGTACCTCACGCCGGCCGGTGACTTCAGCGGCTTCGCTGCTCCGGACAAGGGCAAGGCCTCGGCCAACTCGATGTTCCAGAAGGGCGCCGACATCGTCTACGCCGCTGCCGGCAAGTCGGGTGACGGCGTCATCCAGGCCGCGCACTCCGCGGGCAAGTGGGCCATCGGTGTCGACTCCGACCAGGCCCTGACGGCCGACAAGTCCGTCGCCGGCTCGGTGCTCACCTCCGCCATGAAGAACTGCTCCGGCACGGTCGAGGACTTCGTGGGCTCCGTCAAGGACGACAAGTTCTCCGGCGGCAACAAGGAGTTCGGCCTCAAGGAGGACGGCGTCTCGCTGGCCACGACGGGCAACCACCTGTCGGCCGAGGCGAAGAAGGCTGTCGACGACGCCAAGAAGGAGATCGTCGACGGCAAGGTCAAGGTTTCCCCGACCCCGTCCAAGTAGTTCCACACCGGCTCAAGGTCCGGCATGCGGGTATCCTGCGTGCCGGACCTTGACGGTTTGACCAGGAGTGTGCGTCATCGACACCACCGACACCCCCGAAGCGCCCACCGGCGTGAGCGGCATCGCCGTCGCCGATGTGACGGCGCCCCCGAGCGGGGCCCTCGCCGTCGACCTCGACGGCATCACGAAGCGATTCCCCGGCGTCGTCGCCAACAAGGACCTGCACCTGCAGGTCGAGCGCGGCACGATCCACGCCATCGTCGGCGAGAACGGTGCCGGTAAGTCGACGCTCATGAAGATCCTTTACGGCGTGCAGAAGCCGGACGAAGGCACGATCCGCATCAACGGCGACGAGGTCTCCTTCTCCTCGCCGAAGGACGCCATCAAGGCCGGCGTCGGCATGGTGTTCCAGCACTTCATGCTGGCCGACAACCTCACGGTGCTCGAGAACGTCGTCCTCGGCGCCGAGAAGCTGCACGGCATCGGCTCCAAGGCCCGTGACGAGATCAAGCGCATCTCCGACGCCTACGGCCTCGGCGTGCGCCCCGAGATGATGGTCGCCGACCTCGGCGTCGGCGCCCGCCAGCGCGTGGAGATCCTCAAGGTTCTCTACCGCGGCGCCAAGATCCTCATCCTCGACGAGCCCACGGCCGTGCTCGTGCCGCAGGAGGTCGACGAACTCTTCGGCAACCTCAAGGAGATGAAGTCCGAGGGCCTCACCGTCCTGTTCATCTCGCACAAGCTCGACGAGGTGCGCGGCGTCGCCGACGACATCACCGTCATCCGCCGCGGTACGACGATCGACCGCGTCAAGAGCTCGTCGGTGACGAGCAAACAGCTCGCCGAGCTCATGGTCGGTTCGCAGCTGCCGACGCCCGAGACGCAGGAGTCGACGGTCACCGACCGCGTCGTCATGCAGATCACCGACGTCACGCTCGCCGATCCGGCCGGTGGCCCCGCGCTGCTGTCCGACCTCGACCTCACGATCCACGCCGGTGAGGTGCTCGGTATTGCAGGTGTCGAGGGCAACGGCCAGGCCGAGCTCGTCGAGACGATCCTCGGCATGCGTCGCGCGGACGCCGGCACCGTCGTCGTCGAGAACGACGACATCACGGCGTGGCCCACGCGTCGCATCCGTGAGAACGGCATCGGTTACATCCCCGAGGACCGTCACCGCCACGCCCTGCTTCTCGGCGCGCCGCTGTGGGAGAACCGCATGCTCGGCCATCAGCGTCAGGAGCCGGCGAGCAAGGGCTGGCGCCTCACGCCCAAGGCCGCGAAGGGCGACACGCAGCGCATCGTCGAGGCCTACGACGTGCGTACGCCGAGCATCGACGTCACCGCCGGTTCGCTCTCGGGTGGTAACCAGCAGAAGCTCATCTTCGGCCGCGAGATGTCGCACGCCCCGCGCGTGCTCGTCGCCGCCCACCCCACCCGTGGTGTCGACGTCGGCGCCCAGTCGGCGATCTGGGACCACATCAAGGACGCCCGCCGCGAGGGTCTCGCCGTGCTCCTCATCTCCGCGGACCTCGACGAGCTCATCGGTCTGTCCGACACGATCCGCGTCATCCTGCGCGGCAAGCTCTCGGGTGAGTTCGACCCGAAGACCGTCACCGCCGAGCAGCTCGGTGCCGCCATGACGGGCGCCAACAGCCCCGAGAACGCCACCACCGTCGATGCGCAGGAGGAAGCTGCACGATGAACTCCACGCTCCGAAGGATCGGCGTGGCTGTCGCTGCGCCGTTGCTCGCCATCGCGATCGCGGTCGTTCTGACCTCGATCGTCCTGCTCGCCCTCGGCAACGCCGTCGGGCCGGTCTGGCAGGTCTTCCTGTCGACGCCGATGCAGGGCGTCGCCGAGGCCATCGTCAACGACGCCGCCGTCCTCTACCTCTCCGGTATCGCCGTGGCCATCGGCTTCCGGATGAACCTGTTCAACATCGGCGTCGACGGCCAGTACCGCGTCGCTGCCTTCGCGGCCGCGCTCTTCGCCGGCCAGGGCTGGCTGCCCGGCTTCCTCAACGTCATCGGTGCCCTCGTGCTCGCGATGCTCGTCGGTGCCGCCTGGGCCGGCATCATCGCGGTGCTCAAGGTGACGCGCGGCGTCTCCGAGGTCATCAGCTCGATCATGCTCAACTCGATCGCCACCGGCGTCGTCTCCTGGCTGCTGTTCAAGGTCGCCGACAAGCAGGAGGGCTCGAACGCGACGAACACGAAGAACATCCCGGAGAGCTCGCACGTTCCGGCGCTCGCGCAGACCGCCACGGGCCAGATCTTCGGTCTGACGATCCTCGCCGTGCTCGTCGGCATCGCCTACTGGTACGTCATCAACCACACACGCTTCGGCTTCGACCTGCGCGCGACGGGCTCGTCCGAGTCGGCCGCCGTCGCCTCCGGTGTGAGCGTCAAGAAGATGACGATCACCGCGATGCTGCTCTCGGGTGCCGTTGCGGGCCTCGTCGGCATGCCGCAGCTCTTCGGTCAGGACTTCAACTACGGCTCCAACAGCCAGACGGGCCTCGGCTTCGCCGGCATCGCCGTCGCGCTCATCGGCCGTAACCACCCGATCGGCATCGGCTTCGGCGCGCTGCTGTGGGCCTACCTCAACGGTCAGTCGAACGCGCTACAGATCAACGCGGGCGTCAACGCCTCCCTCGTCAACATCATCCAGGGCGTCATGGTGCTCGCCGTCGTCATCGCGTACGAACTCGTGCGTCGTTGGGACAAGCGCATCGAGGCCCGACGTGTCGCCGCCGAACTCGCCGCAGGCAAGACCGCAGGAGCCACCGCATGAGCACCGTCGCTGCTACCGCAACCCAGCCGAAGCGGACGCTCGGGCTGCCGCGCAAGGCGCTCCTTCCGCTCGCGCTCGTCGCCGTCGTTCTCGGCCTGTCGATCCTTCGCGTCGCCACCGGCGTCAACGACATCGACTCCTCGAACGCCATCTCTGCGGCCCTCGTGGCCGCTGTGCCGCTGGCCCTCGCCGGTCTCGGTGGTCTGTGGTCCGAGCGGGCCGGTGTTGTCAACATCGGTCTCGAGGGCATGATGATCATGGGCTCGTGGAGCGCTGCCTTCGCGGCCTACCACTACGGCCCGTGGGCCGGCGTGCTCGGCGGCATCCTCGGCGGCATGCTCTTCGGCCTGCTCCACGCCATCGCCACCGTGTTCTTCGGCGTCGACCACATCGTCTCCGGTGTGGCCATCAACCTGCTCGGTGCGGGCCTGACGAAGTTCCTCGCCGAGCGCTTCTTCTCCGAACTGCCCGGCGGTGGCCCCACCCAGAGCCCGAGCCTGCCGGACGTCGCGAGCGTCACCCTTCCCGGGTCGAGCGCTCTCGTCGACATCGAGAAGAACCACTGGTTCCTCGTCTCCGATGTCGCCGGCATCCTCGCCGGTCTGACGAAGGACGTCTCGCTGCTCACGCTGCTCGCCATCGGCCTCGTCATCGGCACGATCTTCGTCCTGTGGAAGACCTCGTTCGGTCTGCGCCTGCGCAGCTGTGGTGAGGCGCCGCAGGCGGCCGAGACCCTCGGCGTCAACGTGTACCTCTACAAGACGATCGCCGTCGTCGTCTCCGGTGGTCTCGCCGGTCTCGGCGGTGGCTTCCTCGCGATGGTCGCGTCCGACGGATTCCAGCAGGGCCAGACGGGTGGCCGCGGCTACATCGGTCTCGCCGCGATGATCTTCGGTAACTGGATGCCGATCGGCACCGCCCTTGGCGCGCTGCTCTTCGGTTACACCCAGGCTCTCCAGCTGCGTGGTGGCGACCAGGTGCACGCGCTGCTGCTCCTCGTGGGCGCGGGCGTTCTCGTCGGCGCCGTGTGGATGGCGGTCAAGAAGCGCGTGCTCCACGCCGTCATCCTCGCCGTCGCCGGTGTGCTCGTGCTCATGTGGTACTTCGGATCGGACACGATCGACCCGAACCTCACGGCCACAGCGCCGTACGTCGTCACACTCCTCGTGATGGCGTTCGCCAGCCAACACCTGCGGATGCCGGCTGCTGACGGCGCCATCTACCGCAAGGGCGAAGCAGGCTAGTTTTTCTGCGCGTCTTCCGGCGGGGAGGCTTCGCAAGCTCAGCCTCCCCCCTCGGTGCGACACGCGTCGCACGTCTCCAGACGGCCTCAAGGTGAAAGGCGGCCTCGACATGACACAGGTACCCGACTCTGTGGACTGGGAGCTGCTGCGCGGCGAGGCCGTCGCCGTCTGCGCCAGGGCGTACGTGCCGTACTCCCGGTTCCCGGTCGGCGTGGCCGCGCTCACGACGCGCGGTCGCATCCTCACCGGCTGCAACGTCGAGAATGCCGCCTACGGCGTCGTCCTGTGCGCCGAGTGCGGCCTCGTCTCGTCGCTCTACGGCACGGGCGAGTCCCGCGGTGACGGCCCGGTGCTCGACCACGAGGAGGAGCGCGAACTGCTCGTCGCCCTCTCGTGCGTCGACGGCAACGGCACGCCCATCACGCCGTGCGGCCGATGCCGTCAGCTGCTCTTCGAGCACGCGAGCCCCGACATGCTCATCGAGATGGACGGTGGGCCGCCGCTGCCGCTCACCGACCTCCTTCCCCACGCGTTCGGCGCCCCCAACCTGGGTGCCGTCGCCACCGCAGCAGCGACCCTGAAAGGTGATTCATGACCCCCGCGAACTCCACGCACGAAGCGTTCGACGCCGTCGACCTCATCCGCACCAAGCGTGACTCCGGAACCCTCTCGAACGACGAGATCGACTGGATGATCGACGCCTACACGCGTGGTGCGGTCGCCGACGAGCAGATGGCCGCCATGGCGATGGCGATCCTGCTCAACGGCATGTCGCGCGAGGAGATCGCCCGCTGGACGAAGGCGATGATCGCCTCCGGTGAGCGCATGGACTTCTCGTCGCTGTCCGTGCCGACGGCCGACAAGCACTCCACCGGCGGCGTCGGTGACAAGATCACGTTGCCGCTGGCGCCGCTCGTCGCGGTCTTCGACGTCGCCGTCCCGCAGCTCTCGGGCCGCGGCCTCGGCCACACCGGCGGCACGCTCGACAAGATGGAGTCCATCGCCGGGTGGCGGGCCTCCCTGACGAACGCCGAGATGATGCGTCAGCTCGAGCGCGTCGGCGCCGTCGTCTGCGCAGCCGGTGACGGCCTCGCGCCGGCCGACAAGAAGCTCTACGCGCTGCGCGACGTCACCGGCACGGTGGAGGCGATCCCGCTCATCGCCAGCTCGATCATGAGCAAGAAGATCGCCGAGGGCACAGGTGCGCTCGTGCTCGACGTCAAGGTCGGCTCCGGTGCCTTCATGAAGAACGAGGAGAACGCGCGCGAGCTCGCGCGCACCATGGTCGACCTCGGCACGGACGCGGGCGTCAACACCGTCGCGCTGCTCACCGACATGTCGACGCCGCTCGGCCTCACCGCAGGCAACGCCCTGGAGGTGCGCGAGTCGGTCGAGGTGCTCGCCGGTGGCGGCCCCAAGGATGTCGTCGACCTCACCGTAGCGCTCGCTGTCGAGATGCTCGCGGCGGCCGGTCGCCCACAGGACGAGGACGCGGTGCGCAAGGCGCTCACCGACGGCCGGGCCATGACGAAGTGGCGCGCGATGCTCGGCGCTCAGGGCGGTGACCCCGAGGCGACGCTGCCCACCGCGAAGGAAACGCACGTCATCACGGCACCGTCGTCCGGTGTGCTGACGAAGCTCGACGCCCTCGCCGTCGGCGTCAGCGCGTGGCGCCTCGGCGCCGGGCGTGCGCGCAAGGAGGACCCGGTGCAGGCGGGCGCCGGTATCGAGATGCACGCGAAACCGGGCGACCACGTCACGGCGGGCCAGCCGCTGCTCACGCTCCACACCGACACTCCGGAGCGCTTCGACCGCGCCGTCGCTGCGCTCGAGGGCGGCTACGAGATCTCGGCGAACAGCGGTGACTTCACGCCGCGCGACATCGTGCTGGAGCGCATCAGCTGACGCTGCTCTTTGGCTACGTTCGTTGCGGTTGGTGACGGTGCACCGTCACCAACCGCAACGAACGTAGCCACTCTGGGACACCGCTTCGCGCGTCTTCCACCGTGACGTCGCGTGGCAAGAGGCCCGCCGCGGAGCACTAGGCTGACCGCATGCCTGAACTCCTCACCACGCCGGTGCGCATTCCCGTACCCGGCGGCAAGATCATCAACGAACACGTGGGCGTCGCGTCAACCGGCGAGCGCGCGGTCTCCGTGGCTCACATGAAGGCGCCTGCCGGGTGGGACGAGCCGGCGCAGACGCCCCAGTTCGACGAGGTGACGCTCGTGCTCGCCGGTCAGGTGCGCGTCGAGCACGACGGCGGCACGCTCGAGGTCGAGGCCGGCCAGAGCGTCGTCACCCGCGCGGGGGAGCGCGTGCGCTACACCGTCGGCCCCGACGGCGCCGAGTACGTTGCCGTCTGCCTGCCGGCGTTCACGCCCGAAACGGTTGGCCGCGAGGACGAAGGAACGAACGCATGAGCGACGAGACCACGAAGAGCACCCTGAGCGAGGACGTCATCGCGCGGCTGCCGAAGGTCGTTCTCCACGACCACCTCGACGGCGGCGTGCGCCCGGCCACGGTGCTCGAACTCGCCCGTGAGACCGATTACGACGCACTGCCCGCCGACGACGAGGCGTCGCTCGCCGCGTGGTTCCGTGACAGCGCAGACTCCGGTTCGCTCGAGCGCTACCTCGAGACGTTCGCGCACACCGTCGGCGTCATGCAGACGCGCGAGGCCATCGAGCGCGTGGCCCGAGAGTGCGCCCTCGACCACTCGAACGACGGCGTCGTCTACGCCGAGGTGCGCTTCGCGCCCGAACTGCACATCGAACAGGGACTCGGTCTCGACGAGGTCGTCGACGCAGTGCTGGCAGGCTTCGAGGCCGGCGCCCGCGAGTCCGAGAGCCAGGGACGCCCGATCGTGATGCGCGCCCTGCTCACCGCGATGCGTCACGCGGCCAAGAGCGTCGAGATTGCCGAGCTGGCCGTCGCCTACCGCGACCAGGGTGTCGTCGGCTTCGACATCGCCGGCGCCGAGGCCGGCTTCCCTCCCACCCGTCACCTCGACGCGTTCGAGTACCTGCGCCGCGAGAACGCCCACTTCACGATTCACGCCGGTGAGGCGTTCGGTCTGCCGAGCATCTGGGAGGCCATTCAGTACTGCGGCGCCGAGCGGCTCGGCCACGGCGTGCGCATCACCGACGACATCAGCGTGGACGGCGTGGAGTACGGCGAACTCGACGAACCGGCACGTGCCGCGCTCCCGGCCCGCGTGCGCACCGGTGAGGCCGACGTCCGCCTCGGCCGCCTCGCCGCGTTCGTGCGTGACCGCCGCATCGCGCTGGAGGTCTGCCCCCGCTCGAACCTCCAGACCGGCGCTGCTCTCTCGCTGCGTTCGCACCCGATCTCACTGCTGCTCGCGCTGGGCTTCCGCGTCGCACTGAGCACCGACAACCGCCTCATGAGCGACACGTCGATGACGAAGGAGATGACGGGCCTCGTCCGCGAGGCGGGCTGGACGCTGGCCGACCTCGAGAAGGTCACCGTCAACGCGATGAAGTCCGCGTTTGTGGGCTTCGACGAGCGACTCGACATCATCATGACCGTGATCAAGCCGGCCTACGCCGTGGCACGCGGCCAGGGCTGACGAACGCACGAACACGACGGCCCGTTTCCCCTCAAGGGGAAACGGGCCGTCGTTCGCGTTTCGGACGGGTCAGCGTCCGAGGACGGAGCGCCTGATGCGCGCGTCGCGTTCGATGCGGCGGGCGTCGGCGTCGCGACGCAGGACGCTGATGGCGACGAGAACGGCGAAGGGGTCGTGGCCCGGCGGGGGAGGCGGCGTCACATGCGGGAGGACCTCGCGCAGCGTCTGCGTCACAACGGCGTTGAACGCCGGGGTACGCATGACGTGCTGTTGGCGCACGAGGAAGGCCATCCGTGCCGCGAGGTCCTGCGGTAGCGGGCTGACGACGGCGGGGGAGTCGGCCCACGCCGCGAGTTGCCTCGGCATTTGGGCGGGCGGCGGTAGCGTGAGTCCTCGGGTTTCACGCACGACGTAGGTACCGGCCGCGAGGTCGCCGAGTCGCCTCGCGCGGCTCGTCAGCGTGGCCGTGATGAGAGCGACCATGCCTGCGGTGCCGATGATCTCGACGAAGCCCACGAAGCTGCGGACGAGAGCGTGACGGAACGAGATGGCGCCGCCGTCGGTGCGCACGACCCGCATGCCGAGAATGAGTTTTCCGAGGCTACGCCCGAGCGTGAGGGTCTCGACCACCGTCGGCAGGAGCACGAAGGAGGTCACGAGGACGACGATGCTCCACCCTGCTCGGACCGCATCCGAGGCGGTGCCGACCAGCTTCAGCGCGGCCCAGTTGAGGCAGAAGAAGGTCACCGCCCACACGATGAGGTCGATGATCACGCCGAGAATGCGCATGCCGACGCCGGCCGGGGGCAGGTCGAGAGCGACCGCCTCACCGGTGATCTGCGCCGGGCCGGTGAGATCCCGCAGCGGGCGCAGTTCCCGATCGTCGACGTGTGCCACGCGAACAGGTTACTGGCCGCAGCCGGTGCGTAGAGTACGAGCGTGGATGTGGAAGCCGTTGTCGCAGCGCACCGCGAGGAGTGGGCCCGTCTCGACGAACTCGGGCGCAAACGGCGCCTGACTGGCACCGAGGCCGAGGAGATGCTCGACCTCTACCAGCGCGCGGCGTCACACCTCTCGCTCGTGCAGTCCACGTCGGCCGATCCCGTTCTCACGCAGTACCTCTCGACGATCATCGCCCGTGCCCGGGTGAAGTCCTCGCGCGACTTCCGGGCCGATCCGGGGGCGTTCGCCCGCTTCTTCCTCGAGACGTTTCCGGCCATCTGCTACCGCGCCTGGCGCTGGTGGGCCGGCGTCGGCGTCGCCTTCGTCGTGCTGACGGCCCTCGTGGCCTGGTGGACGGCGACGCACCCCGCGTTCGTCTCGAGCGTCCTCAGCCCGGAGGAGATCTCGCAGCTGACCCGGCACGACTTCGAGGACTACTACTCCTCCTACGCGGCCCAAGACTTCGCGTTCCGGGTCTGGACGAACAACGCGTGGGTCGCGGCCCTGTGCATCACCCTCGGCGCCCTCGGTTTTCCCATTCCGCTCCTGCTGTGGTCGAACATCGTCAACACGGGCGTCTCCGCTGGCCTCATGGCCTCCGACGACCGGCTCTCGCTGTTCTTCGGCCTCATCCTGCCCCACGGCATGCTCGAACTGACGTCGATCTTCGTCGCCGCCGGCATCGGTCTGCGCGGCTTCTGGTCGTGGATCGAACCGGGCCCCCGCTCGCGCGCCGACGCGTTCGCGGCGGAGATGCGCACGGCGTTCACTGCGGCGATGGGCCTCGTCGCCGTTCTGGCGCTGTGCGGCTTCATCGAGGCCTTCGTCACGCCGTCCGGGCTGCCCACGCCGGTGCGCCTGCTCATCGGCTTCACGGCGTGGTGTTCTTTCATCGCGTACGTCGTCATCCTCGGTCGCCGCGCGGTGGCGGCCGGTGTGACGGGTGACGTCGACGCCCGCCTGCGTGAGGACGAACTCGTCGCCGGCTGACCGGCGCTACAGGCGGCCCTCGCGCTTGAGGACGAGGTAGTGGTCGGCGAGGGCCGGCGCGAGGCGCTCGGGTGGTTCGTGCAGCACCGAGATGCCGTGACGTTCCAACGCCGCGCGCATCGTCGTCGTGCGGTGCCGGAGTCGTTCGGCGGCCGCGGCTCCGTAGACGTCGCGCACGTTGTCGCGCTTCGCCGCGATGGCGCCCACCTCCGGATCGGCCACGGAGGCGATGACGACCCGGGTCTCGCGGGCCAGAGCCGGAAGCAGCGGAACGAGGGATTCCTCGATGGCGGCGGGTTCGAACGGCGTGACGATAACGAGCATCGAGCCGCGGCGCATGTCGGCGGTGGCTTCCTGTACGAGGCGTGACCAGTCGGGTTCGACGAGGCGTGACTCGAGCGGAGCCATGGCGAGCATCATGCGCCGCACCGCCTCATTGCGACCGCTCGTCGGCGGGACGTGCGCGAGAACAGTACGGTCGCCTGCCGTCCATTCGACGTTGTCGCCGGCGTGACCGGCCAGAGCGGCCAGGAGGAGGCTGGCCTCCATGCCGGCGTCGAGGCGTGTGGTGTCGGCGAGGCGCCCTGCGCTGAGCCGCCCGGTGTCGAGCAGGATCGAGACGCGGCGATCGCGTTCGGGCCGCCACGTCCGGACGACGGGAGCGCGGCGTCGTGCCGTGGCCCTCCAGTCGATGCTGCGCACGTCGTCGCCGCGAACGTAGTCGCGCAGCGAGTCGAACTCGCTGCCGCTGCCGGGAGCACGCACCAGCGAGCGTCCCTCGATCTCGCGAAGCTGCACGAGACGACTCGGCAGGTGGGCGCGTGAACTGAAGGCGGGCAGCACGCGCACCAGGCCCGGTTCGTCGAGGCGCGTCTGGCGACCGGCCAACCGGAGCGGACCGGCCGAGCGCACCGTGATGGCGTCGTTCGGGCGCATTCCGCGCCGCGTGGGGAGCAGGTGAACGACGTGGTCGACGCTCGCGCCGGGGGCGAGGTTCAACACGCTACGGTCGTCCTGGGCGCCGGCTCCGGGCGACCAGACGTCGCGAACGGCGCCCCGGAACGTACGCGACGTCGGGTTCGTCACGACGAGGTGCGAGACGGTTTCCTCGCCGAGACGAACGCCATCGGGCTGGCGACGCTCGAACTGCAACGACGACGGCCGCGGCGCCAGGAGGACGTCGAGGCTGGCGAGGAGCGCCACGACGACGAACCACACGAGGACGAGTTGCGTCGAGGGCACGACGAACACGACGAGGCAGACCGCGGCCATTGCGGCGACTGCGGGCCATCTCAGATACACGGCTTACCTCCTCACGGGATCGTTGTGGTCAGTGGGACGTCGGGGTGTTGGGGGCAGGGCCTCAGCGCGGGACGGCCACCGACCTCACGGCCTGGTCGAGCACCTGCGCGGCGTTGAGGCCGTCCATCTCGGCCTCGGAGCGCAGCACGATGCGGTGGGCGAGTGTCACCTGCGCGAGGCTGCGCACGTCGTCCGGGGTGACGAAGTCGCGGCCGCTCAGCCACGCCCACGCCCGCGAGACGGCCATGAGGGCGGTGGAGCCGCGTGGACTCACGCCGAGCTGGACTGCGGCAGAGCCGCGCGTGGCCCGGGCAAGGTCGACGATGTACGCAGCCACGTCGGCGTCCACGCGCACCGACTCGACGGCGCGCGACGCGGCTTCGAGGTGAGCGGGCGTCGCCACGGCACGCAGGTCGGCCGACTGCATGCGCCGCGGGTCGAAGCCCTGTGCATGACGGCGGACGATCTCGATCTCGGCGTCGCGCTCCGGTACGGGCAGCGTGATGCGCATGAGGAAGCGGTCGAGCTGCGCTTCGGGCAGCGTGTAGGTGCCCTCGAACTCGACGGGGTTCTGGGTTGCCGCGACGAGGAACGGCGTCGGCAGAGCGTACGTCCGCCCGTCGACCGAGACCTGACGCTCCGCCATCGCCTCGAGCAGCGCGGCCTGCGTCTTGGGAGGCGTGCGGTTGATCTCGTCGGCGAGCAGGAGGTTGGTGAAGACCGGCCCCTCGCGGAACTCGAAGGCCGACGTTCCCGCGTCGTAGAGCATCGAGCCGGTGATGTCGCTCGGCATGAGGTCGGGCGTGAACTGCACGCGCTTGGAGTCGACCGACAACGCCTCGGCGAGCGAACGTACGAGGAGTGTTTTCGCGACACCGGGCACGCCCTCGAGCAGCACGTGCCCCCGCGCGAGGAGCGCCACGAGCAGCGCCGACACCGCGGCGTCCTGCCCGACGACGGCCTTGGCCACCTCACGGCGCACCTCGTCGAGCGCGGCCCGGGCCTCCTGCGCCGACGGGAGGTCGGGCGACGGGCTCGTCGAGCGCTGACTCTCATCGTCGTGCGAACGCGGCAGCACGTGACGGGCCTCGTCGTGGCTGGGACGGGGTGCTTCGCTCATCGCAGGATCTCCTTCTCGAGGCGGTCGAGTTCTCGGGCGAGCTCGACGAGGGCCTTGTCGTTCTCGGGCGTCGGGCCGGTGAGCCACTCCGCCAGGTCATGAGGAACGCTTGACGCCGTAACGCCGTCGGCGTCCGCTGCAGCTGCTCCGCGAGCTCGCAGGGCGTCCGCGACGGGGTCGGGGGAGCGACGTCCCTGCGACAGACCGAGGCTGGCTCCGACGCGGGAGGCGGTGCCGTCGCGTAGGGCGCTCGCGGCCGAATCCCGTGCTGACGAGCGGCGGTAGAGGGAGGCAAGGGCCCGTGTCGATTCGACGGCCTTGACCGTCACCGGCATGGGCTCGAGCGCGAGTAGGCCGAAGCGTCGCCCGCGCAGGACGACGAGGAAGAGCACCGACAGCCCGATCGCCCACGTGAGCGGCGTCTTCCAGGCGGGCCAGTCGAGGCCGGTCTGCTCGCCGGTTGCACCGTTCCACGTCGAGATCCACACCATGCGCCGGCGCTCACCGAGGCTGGTCAGAGCCTGGCGGGCGTTGCCGCCGTCGTCGACGGACGCGTTCGTCAGCAGCGTGGGGTCGTTGAGGGCGACGATCTTCTTGCCGTCCCCGGCCGAGGCGGCGTAGACGGGCCCGTTCTCCGACTCGTCGGCCTCCTGGTCGAACAGCGACTCCCGCAGGCTGTCGCTGGGGTCGACGACGACGAGGGTGCCGGCCGTGCGGGCGGACGCGAGGAAGTCCTGCCGCTCGTCGTGCGGAATGAGGAACTCGTCGGTCAGCAAGACCGTCGTCTCGTCGCCGGTGTTGCCACGACGCAGCTCGTCGAGGTTCCCGGCTCGGTCGACGGCAACCCCGTGCTGCTCCAGGACGCGCGCAACGGCCTGAGCTCCGTGAGGCGAGGGGTTGTCCGGGTCGAGCGGGGTGTTCGTGTGCGGGCGCGCCGTCATGACGAGCAGGACGAGGAGAAGGACGCTCAGCGTGAGCACACCAACGATCAACCCGTTGGGCCGGCGCTTCATCGCGCGGCTCCGCTCGGACTGGGGGCTTCGCGTACGAGAGCCTCGAGAGCGAGGACGTCGTCGACCTGCGCGGTCGTCGGCGTGTGGTGGCCGTAGCGCACCGACTCGAATGCGTGGCTTGCCTCGGGCACCCCGAACGACGGCTCCTGCACGTCCCGACGGCGCAGCGCGTCGCGCAGGACGTGCGTGACGTCCCCGACCGTCGTCGCGTCGTCGAGAAGGAGCATGCCGCCGTCCTCGGCCCGCACGACGAGCGCACGGTAGGCAGCGAGCAGCGCCGCAGCGTCGTCACGCCCGCGCAGTTCGCGGGCCCGGGCGAGGTAGTCGCCTGCCTCGAGGCGGGCCGCGTCGAAGACGGTGGCCGAACGCTTGCGCCTCGCGTCCTTCTCGACGCGCGCACTGGGGCGATGCCGACGCCACGACACGACGAAGAGCGTGACGAGGACGGCGAGGAGGACGACGGCGATCAGCCACGCGGGGATCGAGACACCACCGACACCGACGCCGCCTCCGAAGTGCTCGGACAGCCATTTCATGAGGCGTTCGATGAGCGACGGGTTGTCCTGATACTCCGGCTTCGCCAACTCCTCGGACAGCCAGCGGCGCGCCGTCGGGCTGTCAGGGGTGAGGGGAGGCGAGTCGGCCATCGTGCACGTCCGCGCGAAAGGTCAGCGGTAGTCGATCGGACCCGTACCGGGAGCGCCGTACGGCGCCTGGCCGAATCCACCCGGGGCGCCGGCTCCCGGCAAGGGGAAGTCGAGCGCCCCGTCGGTGAGCTTCACCTTGGCGGCCATGGCGTTCGACGGCAGCTGCATCAGCTGGTTCGCCAGGCCTTCGTCACGCATGCGCGCGTCGACGTACAGGGCTCCCGTGACGTTCGTCGTGAACGGGTAGATGAGGGCATAGGACAGAAGGGTGAAGACGACGGCGAGCACACCAGCCGCGATCGCGGCGCCGACGCTCGCATCGGACACCTCCCCTCCGTTGGAGGCACCCGCGAGGCTCACGCCGAGGAAGATGAGCATGATCAGGGACACAATGAACTGCACCACCCAACTGATCGCCGAGACGATGAGCTGCGCGAGGATGGTGATGCCGAGAGTGCGCCAGAAGCGGCCCTTCGTCAGCTGCCACGACCGCCGCAGTGCCGTGGTGGGGCCGGCCTTCTCCATGACCACGATGTGCCCGGCGAAGCAGAGGCGAATGCCCACCCACACCACGGCGCAGATGGTTGCGATGCCGACGAGGACGGCCAGGAAGATGGGGCCGCCGTTGTCCTGCGACGCAGCGAGGACGATCGCCAGGATCAGGGGCACCATGACGGCCACCATGATGAGAACCATGAGCAAGCCCACGCCGAGCATCGACCACATTCGCCGCACTCCCACACGCAGCGATGCGCTGACGGTGGCGCGGCGGCCCATGACGGCCTGGGCGAACACGTGGACGAGACCGGCGGCTGACGCCATGGCGGCGAGCCCGGCGATCGGCGCAGCGAGACCGATGACGACCAGCGCGGCCGTGTCCGGAGTGCCGTCGGTGCTCGAGCTGTTCATTGCTCCCGTGATGATGAAAGCAGCCGAGAGGATGGCCGCGAGGAGCGCACCGACGATCACTGTGCCGACGGAACCGCCGGGGTTGCCGCGAATGGTCTGGAAGGCGGCGTCGAAGATGTCGCCGACGTTCTGAGGACGCAGCGACATGACGCCAGGCTTGGCCGCCTGCGGGACGAAGGCGGGGCCGGGGGGAACGAAGCCGCCCTGGCCGGGCCCGTACCCGGGCTGACCGTAGGGATTCTGAGGCGCGCCGTAACCACTCTGGCTATAACCGCCTTGGCCGTAGGCGCCCTGCCCGTAAGGCTGCTGCTGGGGCGCCCCCTGCCAACCAGGGTTCGCCGGGCCGTTCTGCCCGCCCCACGGTGTGTGGTTGTCCTGGCTGCCGTACTGGCCCGCGCCTTCGCCCGGCACCTGCCCGTCGTACGGGCCGGGTGGCGGCTGCTGACCCCAGTTGCTCACGGTGATGTTCCTCCCAGTTGATCGTGCGCGATCACCCTATCGGCCTGGACGGACACCGGCGGGCAACGGAGTTCAGCCGTTTTGGAGCGCGGACGCCCGTCGCAACGCCTGACGGAACGAGACGGGTTCGGCACCCAGGTTCATGTGAGCGGCGACGATGGAGGGCTCGTCACGGCACAGCCGCCATCCACGGCGCACGAGGACGCCCGGCGGCTTGCGTCGTTCGGAAAGGTCACGAGCGAAACGTCGAGCCGCCGTCACGTAGCGGTTACGACGCAGGCACCAGGCCTGTTCGAGGAGCCCGCGCTCACGCAGGCCGGCGATGACGTGCGGGGCGAAGATGCCCTCGGCGACGACGAAACGCGCACCGTCGAGGTGCACGGGGTGGGTGCCCTCGGCGCGGCTGTGCGAGATCGAGTACGTCGGTGCGTTCACGGTGCCCTCGCGGCACAACGTGTCGAGCGCTACGGCAGCAGCCTCTTCGTTCCACGTGCCCGGGTGGTCCCAGTCGATCTCGCCGTTCGCGAAGCGGGGTAGGTCGGGAGCGTCGTGGTCCTTGTAGAAGTCGTCGAGGTTGACGAAGGCCCACCCGTGAGTGGCCGCCAGGTGCCGGGCCAAGCGCGACTTGCCGCTGCCCGAAGGCCCCGACACGACGACGACGCGGGCGGGGGGAGAGGACGATCGAGCCTGCGTCACAGCGCCGTGAGAGCTTCCATCGCCGCACGCGTGGCCGCCAGGCGTTCGGCAGCCTGAGTGCGGGCGCCGGCGAGGTCGTCGCCGTCGACGTGAACGATGGCCTCCAGGTAGACCTTGACCTTGGGTTCGGTGCCGCTGGGGCGCACGATGACGCGGGTGCCGTCGGCCAGGAGGTAGCGCAGACCGTCCGTGGGCGGCAGGCCTCCGTCGCCCTTCGCGAGGTCGTGGAAGGCTGCGACGACGACGTTGCCGACCTGCGTTGCGGGCTGCTCGCGCAGGCGCCCCATGAGCGCGGGCATGAGGGCGAGGTCGCTCACACGGATGCTGAACGAGTCGCTCGCGTGCACGCCGTGCTCGCGAGCCAGGTCGTCGAGCAGGTCGACGAGGGTGCGGCCGTCAGCCTTGAGCCCGGCGGCGAGCTCCGCGACCGCGAGGGCCGCGCTGATGCCGTCCTTGTCGCGGGCCACCGCCGGAGCGGTGCAGTAGCCGAGCGCCTCCTCATAGCCGTAGGCGATGTCGCGAACGCGTGCGATCCACTTGAAGCCCGTGAGGGTCTCCTCGTGCGGAACGCCGGCGGCCCGGGCCATCGCGCCGAGCAGCCGCGAGCTGACGATGCTGTTCGCGACGACGCCCGGGCCGCCATCGGCACCAGTGGCGGCTCCGGTCGTGATGAGGCCGAGAGCACGGTGGCCGAGCAGCGCGCCGACCTCGTCGCCGCGCAGCATGCGCCAACCCTGCGGGTCGGCGTCGGTGGCCGCCTCGGGGTCGGGCACGGCGACGGCGCACCGGTCGGCGTCCGGGTCGCTGGCGATGACGAGGTCCGGGGAGGTCTCGCGAGCGAGGTCGAGCGCCGCGTCGATGGCGCCCGGCTCCTCCGGGTTGGGGAAGGCGACGGTCGGGAACTCCGGGTCGGGCTGCTCTTGCGAGGCGACCGGGCGCGGGCGGGCGTAGGCGGCCGCCTCGAAGGCCTCGAGAAGCGTGGCCGAACCGACGCCGTGCAGGGCGGTGTGCACGATCGAGAGGTCGGCGGCGGGCGCGCTGACCGACGCCGCGCACGCCGCGACGTAGTCGGCGGCCAGTTCATCGGTGAGCGTCTCCCAGCCGTCCTCGGCGCGAGCGACCGACGCGGCCGTGGGGAAGGTGTCGATCGCCGCGGCGATCTCGACGTCGGACGGCGGCACGATCTGGCTGCCGTCGCCGAGATAGACCTTGTACCCGTTGTCCTGCGGCGGGTTGTGGCTGGCCGTCACCATGACGCCGGCGTCGGCGCCGAGGTGTCGGATCGCGAAGGCCAGAACGGGCGTCGGCAACGGACGGGGCAGAATGAGCGCTCGCCCACCCGCGGCCGTGACGACAGCGGCCGTGTCCGCGGCGAAGACGTCGCTGTTGTGGCGGGCGTCGAAGCCGATGACGACGGTGACGTCACGGCGTGCCAGCGAATCCTGCAGGTACCGCGTGAGCCCGGCCGCGGCGCGCAGCACGACGACGCGGTTCATGCGGTTCGGCCCCGCACCGAGGGCGCCACGCAGGCCCGCCGTGCCGAACTCGAGGAACGCGGCGAAGCGGTCGGCCAGGTCGGCGGCCGCCACGTCGTCGCCACCTTCGGCGCGCGCGACGACGGCCTCGAGCTCCGCGCGGGTGGCGGCGTCGGGGTCGTCGGCGATCCAGGATCGGGCCGAGGCGAGCAGGTTCTCGAGACTCATCGCGTGGTGCCTTTCGGGCGGGTCGAGGGGATCAGAGTGCGCGGACGATGCCGGAGAGCAGCTGGCCGCAACGCGCCGCGGCGGCCTGACCGGCTTCGATGACTTCCTCGTGGCTCAGGGGGTTCTCGCTGATGCCGGCGGCGGCGTTCGTCACGAGGGAGATGCCGAGCACCTCGAGGCCCGCGTGACGCGCGGCGATGGCTTCGAGCGTCGTCGACATGCCGACGAGGTCGGCGCCGAGCGTCTTGGCCATGCGCACCTCGGCGGGCGTCTCGTAGTGCGGCCCGGGGAACTGGGCATACACACCCTCGTCGAGGTCGGCGTCGACGCCGCGGGCGACGTCACGCAGGCGCGAGGAGTAGAGGTCGGTGAGGTCGACGAAGGTGGCGCCCTCGAGCGGCGACGTGGCCGTGAGGTTGATGTGGTCGCTGATGAGCACCGGCGTGCCCGGCGCCCACTCGGGGCGCAGTCCGCCGCAACCGTTCGTCAGGACGACCGTGTCGCAGCCGGCCGCCGCAGCCGTGCGCATGCCGTGGACGACGGCGCGCACGCCCTTGCCCTCGTAGTAGTGGGTGCGCGTACCGAAGACGAGAGCACGCTTGCCACTGCCCTCGATCTCGATGGAGCGCATCTGACCGGAGTGGCCGGCCACGGCGGCGGCTCCGAAACCGGGAACGTCCGTGTTGTCGACCGTGGCCTTGACCTCACCGATGAGATCGGCCGTCTGGCCCCATCCGGAGCCCAGCACGAGGGCGACGTCGTGCTTCTCGACGCCCGTGCGTTCGCGGATGACGCGGGCGGCGTCACGCGCGACCTCGAAGGGGTCGACGGAAGGGTCGGCAAGGGGGGAGAGGCTCGTCTGCTCGTTCTGCTTGTTCTGCGCGTTCACGTCGTTCAGGGTAGTGCTCCCCACCACGGCCGGGAACCGAACGCGGTGGCCGGAGTCTGCGAGAATGGCTCGTGAGAGTCCTCATCGGGGATTCGATTTATCTTGACGTCAAGTGATTTGATAGGTCTGTGAGCTCTCGGAAGAAGTCTGTCGTCGTCATCGGTGGTGGCCCGGGCGGTTATGAGTCCGCGCTCGTCGCCTCTCAGCTCGGTGCGCAGGTCACCGTCATCGATCGTGACGGTCTCGGTGGTGCCGCGGTGCTCACCGACTGCGTCCCCTCCAAGACCCTCATCGCCACGTCCGACTTCCTGTCGCGCTTCGAGGCGGCCGGCCGTCTGGGTGTCGGGTTCGACGCGTCGCAGGAGGACCAGCACGCGCACGCCAACCTGGGGCAGGTCAACGAGCGCATCATGAAGCTCGCGAAGGCCCAGTCGCGTGACATCCAGGCCCAGCTCGAGAGCGTGGGTGTGCGCATTCGCCGCGGCATCGGCCGCATCAAGGGCCACGGCTGGGTGGAGGCCGAGCTCGACAACGGCGAGACCGAGGACATCCGCGCCGACGTCATCCTGCTCGCCACGGGTACGAGCCCGCGCATCATGGATTCGGCCAAGCCGGACGGTGAGCGCATCCTCACGTGGCAGCAGATCTACAACCTCACCGAGGTGCCCGAGAAGCTCATCGTCGTCGGTTCCGGTGTCACGGGTGCCGAGTTGGCGCACGCCTACCTGGGCCTCGGTTCGGACGTCACGCTCGTGTCGTCGCGAGACCGCGTGCTGCCCGGTCAGGACGCCGACGCCGCCACCGTCATCGAGAACGTCTTCCGCCGCCGTGGCATGACGGTTCTCAACCGCAGCCGTGCCATGGCCGCAACGCGCGAGGGCGACAAGGTCATCGTCACGCTCGAGGACGGGCGCAAGGTCGAGGGCAGCCACGCCATCCTCGCCGTCGGTTCGATCCCGCAGACGAAGGGCATCGGCCTCGAGGCCGCGGGCGTCGACCTCACCGAGTCGGGTCACATCGTCACTGACCGCGTCTCGCGCACGACGGCCCAGGCCATCTACGCCGCAGGTGACTGCACGGGCGTGTACCCGCTCGCGTCCGTCGCCGCCATGCAGGGCCGCGTCGCCATGCACCACGCGCTCGGCGACGCGGTGCAGCCGCTCAACCTGCGGGGTGTCACGGCCAACATCTTCACCGACCCCGAGATCGCCACCGTCGGCTACAGCCAGACGGACATCGAGGAGGGCAAGATCGAGGCGCGCACGGTCACGTTGCCGCTGTCGACCAACCCGCGCGCGAAGATGCGCAACATCACCGACGGCTTCGTCAAGCTGTTCGCGGTGCCGGGGTCGAACACGATCGTTGGCGGCGTCGTCGTCGCACCGCAGGCCTCGGAGCTCATCTACCCGATCGGTATGGCGGTGCAGAACCGCCTGACGGTCGACCAGGTCGCCAACACGTTCTCGGTGTACCCGTCGATGACGGGCTCGATCGCGGAGGCCGCACGTCGCCTGCACAGCAGCGACATCATCTGATCCCACATGACCTCGACTAACTCCGCCACGAGCGAGCCCCAGCCACGGCGCGAGGCGTTGCTCGACGCTGCGACGGCGGTGCTCGCCACGTCGGGTCTGCGTGGACTCACGCACCGCGCCGTCGATCGTCAGGCCGGTTTTCCCGAGGGCACCTGTTCGGTGAGTTTTCGCACCCGCGCCGCGCTGCTCGCGGGGCTGACGGGGCACGTCGGGGCGCGCCTCGCCGGCGAGGTGCGTGCGCTCGGCGACTCGCTCCCGGACGTTTCCGGCGACCCGATGATCACAGCTCCGTTTGCCACCGCGCTGCTCGAACGCTGGGTGACCGACGACGGTGGTGCGCTCATGATCGCCATCCTCGAGCTGTCGCTCGAATCCCTGCGGTCACCGGAACTCGTTCCGGCCGTAGGGGAGTGGCGCGGTGAGCTCGTCACGATCGTCGAAGGCATCGTCAGCCGTACGACGACGGAGAACGCCCGCCTGCGCGCCGAAACCGCCGTGGCCAGCATCGAGGGCATCGTGCTGTCGGCGCTCGCCGTGCCCACCGAGGAACGTGGCGCCTACATCGACGCCACGCTGCGTACGGTGCTCCAGGGAACCGCCCCGCAGGACTGATCCGCACACGCAGGCGCGTGCGCGTCTGTAGTGAACGTTTTCTCCCTTGAATGTGTGAAGGCCCGAGCCGCAACGGCTCGGGCCAACACACGTTCAAGATGCTTACTCGGCGTCCTTGATCTCCGCGATGACGCTGCCCGCGGTGACGGTCTCGCCGACAGCGGTCTTGAGGCCAGTGACCACCCCGTCCTTGTGAGCGGTGATGGGCTGTTCCATCTTCATCGCCTCGACGACGACGATCGTGTCACCGGCGGAGACGGTGGCGCCGTCCTCGACGCTGACCTTGACCACGGTGCCCTGCATCGGAGCGGTGAGCGAGTCGCCGCTGGCGGCGGAGCCACCGCCGCTCTTGCGGGACGTGCGACGGCCGGCCGACTTGCCCTTGCCTACGGCGGGCGCGACGGCGAGGTCACCCGGCAGCGAGACCTCGAGGCGCTTGCCGCCGACCTCGACGACGACGTTCTGGCGCGCCGCCTGCTCGGCCGCAGCCTCCGGGGAGCCGTCGAACGGGGCGATCTGGTTGTCGAACTCTGTTTCGATCCAGCGCGTGTGAACGCTGAACGCGTCGTCCGGGGAGTCGGTGAACTCCGGTGCGAACGCAGGATCCTCGACGACGACCTGGTGGAAGGGGAGCACCGTCGGCATGCCCTCGATGACCGTCTCGGCCAGCGCGCGGCGGGAACGTTCGAGAGCTTCCTTGCGGGTGCGGCCGGTGACGATGATCTTGGCGAGCATCGAGTCGAAGGCTCCACCGATGACGTCACCGGAGACGACGCCGGAGTCGACGCGAACGCCGGGGCCGCTGGGAGCCTTGAAGGTCTCGACGGTGCCCGGTGCGGGGAGGAAGCCGCGGCCGGCGTCCTCACCGTTGAGACGGAACTCGATCGAGTGCGCGTGCGGCGTGGGGTCGTCGTAGCCGAGTTCCTCGCCGCGGGCGATGCGGAACTGCTCGCGCACGAGGTCGATGCCGGTGACCTCCTCCGAGACGGGGTGCTCCACCTGCAGGCGCGTGTTCACCTCGAGGAAGCTGATGACGCCGTCGGTGCCGATGAGGTACTCGCACGTTCCCGCGCCGGTGTACCCGGCCTCCGTGAGGATCGCCTTCGAGGCGCGCAGCAGTTCCGCGTGCTGTTCGTCCGTGACGAAGGGGGCGGGAGCCTCCTCGACGAGCTTCTGGTTGCGGCGCTGCAGCGAGCAGTCACGCGTGGACACGACGACGACGTTGCCGTGGCTGTCGGCGAGGCACTGGGTCTCGACGTGGCGGGGGTTGTCGAGGAACCGCTCGACGAAGCACTCGCCGCGACCGAACGCGCTCACAGCCTCTCGGACGGCCGAGTCGTAGAGGTGCGGGATCTCCTCGATGCTGCGGGCCACTTTGAGGCCGCGGCCGCCACCGCCGTAGGCGGCCTTGATGGCGACGGGCAGGCCGTGCTCCTTCGCGAAGGCCACGACCTCGTCGGCGTCGGCCACCGGGTCCTTGGTGCCGGGCACGAGCGGGGCGCCGGCCTTGGTGGCGATGTGGCGGGCCTTGACCTTGTCGCCGAGGCCGTCGATGGCTTCGGGGGACGGACCGATCCACGTCAGGCCCGCGTCGATGACCGCCTGGGCGAAACTCGCGTTCTCGGCGAGGAAGCCGTAGCCGGGGTGGACGGCGTCGGCGCCGGAGGTCTTGGCGACCTCGAGGATCTTGTCGACGACGAGGTAGGAGTCACCGGGGGTGGAGCCGCCGAGGGAGTACGCCTCGTCGGCGACCTTGACGTGCAGAGCGTCACGGTCGGGCTCGGCGTAGACGGCGACGGAGGTGATTCCGTCGTCCTTGGCGGCGCGTGCGATGCGGACGGCGATCTCGCCGCGGTTGGCGATCAGAACCTTGGTGACAGAACCCATGGGGAGACCATATCGGGCGGCCCAAGGCCCGACGTGGCTACCCAACGGTAGAAATTTTCGTTGCGAATCGATGCCTGCGATGCGGAATAGCAAGGCGGTCCGTGGGGTTGGCGCGAACATGGCTGAAAACACGAATGTGCCCACCGTCTCCCTCTCGGCAGGCTCCGAAACGGTCGAGATGCCGCAGCTCGGTTTCGGCGTCTGGCAGGTCGAGGACGACCAGGCCGCCGACGCCGTGCGCGAGGCGATCAAGGTCGGTTACCGCAGCATCGACACCGCGAAGGTGTACGAGAACGAGGCCGGTACCGGCGCCGCTATCGCGAGTGCGGACGTGCCGCGCCGCGACATCTTCCTCACGACGAAGGTGTGGAACGAGGATCAGGGCTACGAGGCGACGAAGAAGGCGTTCGACGCCTCGATCGAGCGCCTGGGCGGCAAGGACGCCGTCGAACCGCTCGATCTGTATCTCATCCACTGGCCCACTCCGGAGAAGGACACCTACGTCGAGACGTTCAAGGCGATGCTCGAGCTGCGTGACGCCGGGCGCGTGCGCGCCGTCGGAGTGTGCAACTTCGAGCCCGAGCACCTGCAACGCCTCAAGGACGAGACGGGCGAGTTCCCGGCGATCAACCAGGTGGAGCTGCACCCGAAGTTCCAGCAGAAGGCCGTGCGCGATTTCTGCTCTGCCAACGGCATCGCGGTCGAGGCGTGGAGCCCGCTCGGTCAGGGCGGCGACATCCTCACCAACCCGGTGCTCGACGGCATCGCGGAGCGACTCGGCAAGACGGTCGCGCAGGTCATCATTCGGTGGCACCTGCAGATCGGCAACGTCGTCATTCCCAAGTCGGTGACGCCGAGCCGTATCGCCGAGAACTTCGACGTGTTCGACTTCGAGCTCACCGAGGACGACCTGTTCGCCATCAGTGACCTCGACAGCTCCGACGGTCGCATCGGCCCCCGCCCGAACGACTTCAACTGATGTCTTGGCAGGGCGGGCGAGCTCGCCCAGCCCGACACATCGGGTAGTGATGGTTGCGTTCTGCGGCCGGGCTCCTGGAGTCTGTCTCGCTGCGACACACAGCCCGATCGGCCCTGCCGACGCACCGAGCGTCGGCAGGGCCTTTGCCATACAGGGAACGAGCGGGCGAGAACGCACGTCGTAGGTCGAGAACTGCAAGGAGAGTCACGGCTGCGCTGCACGCGCGCCTCCCGTGATCCGTATCCTTGACTCGACGCAGGGGAGGAGCAGGCATGGGTGAGATGTTCGCGGGCCGGTACGAGCTGGTCGACCAGATCGGCGAAGGCGGCATGGGGTCCGTCTGGCGCGTCCACGACCACAAGTCGCGCCGTCTCGTCGCCGCCAAACTGCTGCGCCAGTCCGACGCCGGCTCGCTCCTGCGTTTCATGCGCGAGCAGGGCATGCGCATCGAGCACAGCCACGTCGTCACGCCGCTCGGCTGGGCCGGTGAGGACGGGCGCGTCATCTTCACGATGCCGCTCATCGACGGCGGCTCCATCTCCGACCTCATCAAGGATCACGGCGCGCTGCCGTACCCACTCGTCGCCGAACTCATGCGCCAGATGCTCGACGGTCTCGACGCCTGCCACAGCGCCGGCATCGTCCACCGCGACATCAAGCCCGCCAACATCCTGCTCGAAGCCACCGGAATGGGCGTGCCCTCGGCCTGGATCACCGACTTCGGCATCGCCGTCAGCGTCGACGCACCCCGCCTCACGAGCAACGAGATGGTTCTCGGCACACCGGGCTACATGTCGCCTGAGCAGGCCAAGGGCGACGATCCCGACCCCCGTCAGGATCTGTACTCCGCCGGCATGATGGGCATCCACATGCTCACCGGCGTCCGCCCGGGCAACACCACCCGCACCCGACGCGACGACCTTCCCCCGCGCCCCGCCGACGTGCCGGACTCGCTGTGGAACGTCCTCGTCGCACTGGCCGACCCCGTCGCCAGCAGGCGTCCCGCCAACGCTCGCGACGCCATGTCCTGGCTCCTGCTCCCCGAGAACGCCTGGCACGACGCGGCCGCCCGCAACATCCCCGACCGTCTGCCCCCGATGGAGTCCTCGGGCGACTTCGTCCAGCTCCACGCCGGAGCCGCAGCCCGCGCCCTCGATGGCTTCACTGACTCCTCCGCCGCGCCGCAGACGCTCATCGACGGCGCCCCCGTGCCGCAGCGCCGCAAGATCAAGACGTGGATGGCGGCTCCCGCCGGCCTGCTCGCCGCCCTCGTCGCCGGCTTCGCGCTCTGGCAGCCCTGGGGTGCCGGCGACGGCGCGTACGACGCCAACCACGCCAGCACCGGGGGCACCTGCTACTTCAGCGACGCAGGCTCCGTGGCCACGACGTCCAGCGGCAAGCAACTCACCTGCACCTATCAGGACGACGGCACCTACATATGGCAGAAGGCGGACTGATCGCCCGCCCCTGACGTACGACGCAGCGCCCGAGCCGAAACCGGCTCGGGCGCTGCTTTCATGTGGAAAGCGTGGCGGTCAGGAGTTATCGCGGCGCCACAGAACGAAAGCCAACCCGGCCACCGCGCCCAGGCCGAGCACGAGCGCTCCACCCCAGAGCAGCGGGTTCGAACCCGAGGTGCCCTCGGTGCTCAGGGTGGCAGGGGCCGGCTGTGCGACGTCCATGGCGGGACCCTCGTTGGCGTTGCCCTGCACGCGCACCGAAATGACCGACGGAATCGTCTTCGACTCGTCCAGCTTGTCCGAGGACGACGACGGCGTGACGTCGAGTGCCACGTAGTACCAGCCCGGCATCGCCTGCCACTGCACGCTGTCGTCGCCGTCCGTCTCGCGGTCGGCGTTGCCGTAGTCGATGGGAGCCGTGTAGGCGCCGAGCTGCTTCGGGTCGGTGCCCGAGGAGGTCGACTTGAACAGGTACCCGGTGTTCGAACCGGAGCCCGAGACCGTCACCTCGGTGAGCGCGGGGTTGTAGACCTGCAGATCGAGGTTCATGTCCTGCGTCGGGTTGTAGCCGCTGCCGTTCTTCGGCACTTCCCAGCCGACGGACATGCGCTGGCCCCAGCTGAGGTGGACGCGGAAGAACATGCGGCGTCCCGGTTGCGCCTCGACGGTGTACCCGCCTTCGGAGCTGGGAAGCGTCGTGGCGTTCGCGAAACCGGCACCCGGCTCCATCGTCTGGGACGCGTCGAGCGGCTGGGTGGAGAGGGCCTCGACGTCACCGCTCGGGGTCTTGACCTCGCCGTTCACCTTCGGAGTGCGCACGATCGCGATCTGCACGGGCATCGGCGTGGAGTTGTCACCGCTGTTGGTGCGCTTCACCTCGAGCCGGTAGGACGTGGCTTCGCGGCACGCGTCGGCGGAATCGCCCGAGTCCGTGATGCGCTTCGTGGCCTTGGGGTCGACGGCGACGTTCGTCTTGAGCAGCCCCGGCGCGCCCGTGGTGGAAAGGGAGTCGGTGGACGTGGCGCAGGTCGTCTCGCCGTCCGGCGTGGTCAGCTTGATCTCGAGGCCCTGCGAACCGTCGGAAACGCTCCACGCGTTGTTCTTCCAGGTGGCCGAGCCGAGCACGCCGATCTGGAGGCGCTCGCCCTCACCCCGGGAAATGGACGCGTAGCGGGAGGTCTCGTCGACGGGCAACGTCGTCTGATACATCCCCGGGTCGAGGGGAGTGCCGTCGCCGGAGGCCACACGGAGGTCGATGTTCTTGCCGCCCGTGGTGAAACCGTTACCGTCCGCCAACTTCGGCGCGCTCCACGCCGGTGCGGCGCTTGTCGTGGCGAGCCCGACGGTGACGGCGGTCGCTGCGAGCGCCTTCCTCGCGCGTGATGTCGTCATCCTCGTCCTCCCCGAATGTGCTGGTGACAGTGTGCCAAACCGGCGGGCCCGCCTGGGACGTTTCAGCCGCGCGGACGGTTCCACAGGGTGTGCCACTCGACACCGATCTCGGCGAGCATCTCGCGCAGCAGCGGCAGACCGATCCCGACGACGGTGTGCGGGTCGCCTTCGATGCGCTCGACGTACGGGCCGGCCAGTCCGTCGATCGTGAAGGCGCCGGCGACGGCGAGCGGTTCGCCCGTGGCGACGTACGCCTCGATCTCGGCGTCGCTGATGTCGGCGAAGTGGACCTCGGTGCCCGAGACGGCCCCGAACGTGGCGCTCGTGCCGTCCTCGCGGTCGTCGATGACCCAGTGCCCCGTGAACAGCGTCGCGCTTCGACCGCGCATCTCCCGCCAGCGGGCCGCAGCGTCGCCCGCGTCGACCGGCTTGCCGAGCGTCCGGCCCTCGAACTCGAGCACCGAGTCGCAGCCGAGCATGAGCGCGCTCTCGGGCGCGTCGTCGGGGACGTCGCCCTCGGCGAAGCGGGAGGCGACCGCCTGGCACTTCGCGTGCGCGAGCAGCAGGGCGACGTCCTCGGCGGCCAGCGGCCCGTGATCCGCGCCCGCGGAGTCGAGTGCGGCCTGCTCGTCGACGTGGGAGACGAGGACGAATGGCTCGATGCCGGCCGACCTCAACGTGGCGAGGCGGGCGGGCGACTGCGAGGCGAGGACGAGTTCGGTCATGCGACCCAGGCTATCGGGCGGGCCGTCTCAGCCCGGGAGGCCGTC
Source organism: Dermacoccus sp. PE3 (assembly GCF_001021715.1). Classification (NCBI taxonomy): domain Bacteria; kingdom Bacillati; phylum Actinomycetota; class Actinomycetes; order Micrococcales; family Dermacoccaceae; genus Dermacoccus; species Dermacoccus sp. PE3. Next base: position 164,823 of record NZ_LDCM01000003.1, read on the forward strand.
GACGAAGCACCAACGCCATGCCTCGCCGGGCTCGAACGAGCGCATGACGGGGTGGGCAGTGTCGCGGAAGTGAGCGCTCGCGTGTGCACCCGGGGATGAGTCGCAGCACCCGACGAACCCGCACGCGGTGCACATGCGCAGGTGCAGCCACTTCATGCCCTGCTCGAGGCATGTCTGACATCCCTCGTGGGACTGCGGCGCGGCGCTGGAGTCAGCGGCTTCGACGAGGTGCTCGCAGTCGCCTCGGCGGCCCTCCGGCGTGAGGAGGGGTCTGGTCTCCCCGAGAACAGCGTCGCGATCCTCGGCCGTGAGGATCATCGACTCCTCGATGTCGAGCTGGAAGAGGATGTTGTCGATGACCTCGTGATCGACGAGGCCGTGATCACGCATCTCGAGCACCTTGTTGCGCTCCGCGGCGAGCATCTGCTGACGGATCTCGCGGTACTGCTGCGTCGGGCCGAGAACATCGCTGCTGCCCAGGCGCTCCCACATGAGGTTGGCGCGGCGCATGCCCTGCTTCTCGAGCGACTTCACGATCGGCTCAGGGGTGTCGGCGAGTCGCGGATCCTCGAGTGCCTTGTGCATCGCCACCTCACCGGCGTCGATGGAGGCCTGGACGACCTGGGCCGCGGCGAGGGCGTCCTCGCGAGGATCGGGGGCGTGCAGCTTCATGGCCTTCGCCACCGTGCCGAGCGTGAAGCCCTGGAGGACGAGGGTGCCGATCGTCACGGTGAGCGCGATGAAGATGAGCGTCTCGCGATGCGGGGTGGCGCCCTCGGGGAGCAGGAACGCGGCGGCGAGCGTCACGACGCCGCGCATGCCGGCCCAACCGGCGACCGCACCCTCACGCAGGGAGAGGGGACGCGAATCCCATCTCGCCACGCGGCCCAGCCACGCCGCGAAGATGATGAAGACCGGCCGGATGAACATGACCGTCGCGAGAACGGTGAGCGCGTAGGCGCTCGTACGGGCCAGGCCGATGTCGGACTCGATGACGTCGGTGATGATCGTCGCCGCCTGCAGACCGATGAGCAGGAAGACCATGTTCTCGAGGATGAATTGCACCGAATCCCAGTTCATCCGCTCGGAGACGCGAGCCTGCGCCGTCTGGATGTAGGGCGCCTTGTAGCCCAGCAGGACGGCCATGACGACGACGGCGATGACGCCTGAGCTGTGGATCTCCTCGGCGGGCAGGAAGGCCACCCACGGCGAGATGAAGCTCAGCGCGACGCTCGTCGGGGTGTCCTTGACGTGCTTTTGGATGAACGCCATGACGAGGAACGCGACGACGCCGATCGCGATGCCGCCCACCGTCGCGACGAGGAAGTCGACCCCGACGCTCAGCGGCGTGACGGACTGCTGCAGCGCGAGCGTGGCCGTGGACACGGTGACGAGGGCCGTCGCGTCGTTGAAGAGGGACTCACCCTCGAGGACGGCGACGAGCCTGCGTGGCAACCCGATGCGACGCGCGACGGCGGTGGCCGCGACGGCGTCCGGGGGAGCGACGACACCGCCCAGGGCCAGTGCCGCCGCGAAACCGATGGGCATGAGCCACCAGGAGACGAGTCCGACGACGATCGCGGTGAAGAGCACGAGCAGCACCGACAACTGGATGATCTGGTACACGTCGCGCCGCAGATCGACGAGCGAGATGCGCAGCGCCGTCGCGTACAGCAGCGGCGGCAGGAAACCGAGGAGAACGACCTCGGAGTCGAGGTGGACCTCGCCCACGCCGGGGGCGTAGGAGAGCGCGACCCCGACCGCCGTCAGCAGCAGAGGACCGGAGAGCCCGACCCGCCGAGCCACGAGGCTTCCGAGAATCGTCGTGGCGACGAGGAGGACGATGGGGAGGGCGACATGCACCCGGCCATTATGACGGCTGGACGCGACCCCTCCCGCCGGTGTCCGGCGGGGGAGTCACGCGCCGGTGCGGGCGGTCAGCCGCCGATGACGCGTGGCGCACCACGGTAAGCACGGGCGTGGTGCCAGGCCGCGGCGTGTGCATACGCCTTGTGCTTCGGGTTGCGCTCGCCGCCGTACTTGAGCGGGTCGGCCCAGTGGCCGGCCTTGACGAGACGCTCGACGAGGCTGCGGTCGCTGCCCTCGGGCAGCAGGCGCTGCAGAGCACGCGGCGGAAGCACGGTGTAGACGAGTTCGTTCTCGAGTGCAGGTGCCGCCATCGGTCGGCCCTCGACGAGATCGGTCACGAGCTGCTCGGCGATGTTCGCGCCCGATCCCGTGGCGTAGTAACAGTTGCGTCCGTAGCGCGGGTTGACCTCGAAGAACTTGACCGAGCCGTCACGTGGATCACGGATGGCGTCGAGGTTCGCGAAGCCGTAGTAGTCGGCCGTCTCGAGGATGCGAACGGAGGCGTCGACGACGTCGGGCATGTCCTGCACGACCTGGACGTCCGGGATTCCGAGGTACGCCGGACGCGGATCCTGCAGGAGCACCTTGGAGGTGCGCGCGAGCGTCACCTCACCGTTGCGTGCCCGATAGATCGTGACCGACAGGATGTCGTCACCGGGGATGCGATCCTGCGCCAGCATCTCGCCGGTGAAGCCGGCGGCGTGAAGCCGGTCGATGAGGTCCTCGAGGGCCGCGGAGTCGTCGATCTCGTAGAGCTTGCGCTTGCCCTGCATCGTCAGCTTGTTGTGCAGCGCGGAGTCAGCAGGCTTGACGATGATCGGGAACGGGAACGTCACCTCAGCTGCGCTGGGACGCCCAGCACCGAAGTCGAGCACAGCCGTGCCGGGGGTGAGGACGCCGGCCTCGGCGCAGACGGCGTTGAAGTGGTTCTTGTCCGAGATACGCACGAGCATCTCCGGGGACTCGTGCGGGACGACGACGTTCGCGCCGAGCGAGTCGCGCTGGGCGGAGAGCATCTGCACGTAGCTGTCGTTGTTCGTCAACGGGATGACGGTGAGGTTCGGGTGCGCTGCGGCCACACGAACGAGCTCGTCCATGACGAGCTGATGGTTCGTCAGAGCCTCGTGACCGAGCACCCGCACCTCGTGGAAGAGGCTCGAGTCACCGACAGCCGGGGTGTGGAGCGGCACGATGGCGACACTCGTCAGGTCGTAACGCTCGTGGAAGGCCCGCGCCAGCGCGTACCCCGAGAGCGTGAAGTCGAGCACCACCGGCAGGACGGGCGGTGTGCCACCTTCACCCGGGGTGCGTCCGCGCGCCGGGGCGACCTTCGCCGCAGCCGTCGAACTCACACGCTCTGCCATCGACATCGCCGAACGCAGACCACCCTTCACGAGGGAGGCGGGCGACGTCGACGAGGTCGAACCGGACGTGGGTGCAGGCGACATGCAGTCGTCCTCCTTGGCCGAATGGTGAGGGAAGCCGATTGACCGGCGCTTCTCGAGATCCGGTTCAGTTTACCCGCGGCGCTCCGCTTGGTATCGAGGGCGCGCGGGCGTGCTGAGCTCCGGGCGACGGTTGACGCAGCCGTGCGAACGAGCCTCAGGCAGGGGGCAGGAGCGCATCGCGCAGGACATCGAGGCCGACACTTCCGACGTCGAGCGCGCGACGGTGGAAGGCCCTGAGGTCGAAGTCGGCTCCCTCGTGTTCGCGGGTCTTCTCGCGCAGGTCGAACCACAGGCGCTCGCCGACCTTGTACGACGGCGCCTGCCCCGGCCAACCGAGGTAACGGTCCAGTTCGAAGCGCAGGAAGCCCTCGGCCATGTCCGCGTGGGCACTGAGGAAACTCCATGCCTTGTCGTAGGTCCACTCGCCGCCGCCGACCTCGGCCGGCGCCTCGAAACCGCAGTGCACACCGATGTCGAGCACGACGCGGGCCGCGCGCAACGACTGCCCGTCGAGCATGCCGAGACGGTTGCCGTCGTCGTCGAGGTAGCCGAGCTCGGCCATGAGGCGTTCGGCGTACAGCGCCCAGCCCTCGCCGTGCCCGGACGTCCAGGCGCCGAGGCGCCGCCAGCGGTTGAGCAGCCCCGAGCGGTACATCGTCTGCCCGATCTGCAGGTGATGGCCGGGTACGCCCTCGTGGTAGACCGTCGTCAGTTCGCGCCACGTGCCGAACTTCTCGACGTCTCGCGGTACGGCCCACCACATGCGGCCGGGGCGCGAGAAGTCCGCACTCGGACCCGTGTAGTAGATGCCGCCCGAGTTCGTCGGCGCGATCATGCATTCGATGCGGCGCACCGGATCCGGCACGTCGAAGTGGGTGTCGGCGAGGGCGGTGACGGCCTCGTCGGCCTTCTGCTGCATCCACTCCTCCAGCGCGTCGGTACCGTGCAGCGTGTAGGCGGCACTCTCGTCGAGCGCCGCGATGGCGCCCTTGACGCCGGCCCCCGGGGCGACGCGCTCTGCGACCTCCTTCATCTCCGCCGTGATGCGCGCCAGTTCCTCCTGGCCCCAGCGGTAGGTCTCTTCGAGGTCGATACGCGCACCGAGGAACTGCCGGCTGTGCAGCGCGTATCGCTCGGCGCCGACGGCGTCGGCCTCCCGAGCGTCAACGAGCACCTCCTCGCGCAGCTTCTCGGCCGTCTCCTCATAAGCCCGGGCGGCCTCGTCGATGGCGTGACGCAGCTCGTCGGCGAGTGCCTCGTCCTCGGTTCCGTCGACGGCCTGCTGTGTCAGCGCGTGGAAGTAGCCCTCGGAGCTGATGTGGTCAGCGCACTGCTCGATGCAGCGCTCCACCTGACGGCGCGCGGGGCGGTTGCCGGCGTCCGCTGCGACGCGCAGCGACTGCAGCCACCCGGTGAGGGCCTCCGGCACCGCGCGCATGCGCGTGGCGATGACGGCCCAGTCCTCGTCAGTGTCGGTGGGCATGAGGTCGAACACGTCGCGAACGTTCTGCAGGGGCGAGGCGATGACGTTGAGGTCGGCCAGGTCGTACCCGGCCTCGTGGATCTCCTCGGCGAGCTCGAGCCGCTCCGTCATGGCGGCAATCGTGACCTCGTCGACGTCGTCCTCGGCCGTGACCGTGCGCAGCGCGGACAGCGTCGTGCGACGCAGTTCGCTGATGCGCTCATAGCCCTCGGGGGAGAAGTCGTCGAGCATTTCGTCCTGGCCCGGAACGCCCAAGCTGGTGGCTTCGATGGGAGAGAGCTCCACCGCGGAATCGAAGTACGAGTCGGCCAGTTCGTCGACACGGGTCGTGGCGCGAGGGGACGCGGAGGTGTTCATGCCACGACTGTAGGCGAGAGGTTCGACTTGGGCCCGATCGCCTTCGGTAGTCTCGCGCCATGGCTGATGACGGGGTGCGTGAAACCTCAGCGGCGGGGCCGAACGTGCTCTCGGTGAACGTGGGGCGCCCGGAGGAGTGGGATCCGAAGCAGCACCGGACGGGCATCCACAAACAGCCCGTCGGGTACCTCGAGGTGAGCGACCCCGGCCCGCGCGAGGGCGGCGGGCGCAGTGGTGTCGCGGGCGATTTCGTCGGCGACGAGAAGCATCACGGAGGCAGCGACAAGGCCGTCTATCTCGTCGCACGTGAGGAACTCGACCACTGGGAGCGCGAACTCGGCCGCTCCCTACCGAACGCCTCCTTCGGTGAGAACGTCACCACCTCGGGCATCGACCTCGACGGGGCCCTCGTGGGCACGCGCTGGCGCGTCGGCACCGCAGTGCTCGAGGCGAGCCTGCCGCGTATTCCGTGCCGCACGTTCGCCTGGGCCATGGACGTTCCGGGGTGGCTCAAGCGCTTCACCCAGCGCGGGCGGGCGGGGACGTACGCGCGCGTCGTCGAACCCGGGCGCATCAGCGCCGGCGACGACATCGTCGAGGTGTACCGGCCTGCCCACGGCATCACGGTGGCCGACGTGTTCAGCGCCCGCACCACCGGTGGGCGAGACGTCCTTGCGCGGGTCGTCGAAGCCGGTGTTCTTCCGAGCGTCCATCAGCGTGACTACGAGGCCCGCCTGCGTAAGTGACGGTCCGCTCGACGCTCGTCCGGGCCGACGCCAAGGGGGGCTGTCACCGGCCTCGGTGACAGCACCCTTGGCACTGTTGACGTGCGCTCAGCGCGGCAGCGTCGATTCGGCCCAACTGCGCGGACGGCCGTGACGCACGTGCGCCGGGCGACCCCAGTAGGCGACCTCGCGGGGTGGTTCGACGGAGTCTGCCGCAGCCGCGGCGCGAGCGGTGAGCACCGCGACGACGGCGGCCAACTCCTCATCCGTCGGTGCACCCGAGACGACGCGGATCGTCGGCGCGGCAGCAAGGGTTGCGTCCGGGGTTTCGGAGGCAGGAGCCTCGTCGGTGCCCGGCGTGGGTTCGGTGTTCTCGGCGCTCACAGCGGGATGTTCCCGTGCTTCTTGGGCGGCAGCTCCTCGCGCTTGTGGCGCAGGGCGCGGAGCGCCTTCGTCACCTGGACGCGCGTCTCGTGCGGCGGGATGACGGCATCGACGTACCCGCGGTCGGCCGAGATGTAGGGGTTGGCCAGGGTGTCCTCGTACTCGGTGATGAGCTCGGCGCGGCGTGCCTCGACGTCCTCGCTCGACCCCTTCTCCGCGACCTTCGCCAGCTCCTTGCGGTACAGGATGTTCGCCGCGCCCTGGGCGCCCATGACGGCGATCTGAGCCGTGGGCCACGCGAGGTTGATGTCGGCACCGAGGTGCTTGGACCCCATGACGTCGTACGCACCGCCGTACGCCTTGCGCGTGATGACGGTGACGAGCGGCACCGTCGCCTCCGCGTAGGCGTAGAGCAGCTTCGCGCCGCGACGGATGATGCCGCCCCACTCCTGGTCCGTGCCGGGCAGGAAGCCGGGCACGTCGACGAGCGTGACGATCGGGATGTTGAACGAGTCGCAGAAGCGGATGAAGCGCGCGGCCTTCTCGCTCGCGTTGATGTCGAGCGTGCCGGCGAGCTGGGCCGGCTGGTTGGCGACGATGCCGACGCTGTGGCCCTCGACGCGGGCGAGGCCGCAGATGATGTTCGGCGCGAACAGCGGCTGCACCTCGAGGAAGTCGGGGCCGTCTCCGGCGTCGTCGACGATGTGCGCGATGACGTCGTTCATGTCGTACGCGAGGTTGGCCGAGTCGGGCACGAGCGTGTCCATCGCGCGGTCGTCGTCGTTGATCTCGAGGTCGGCCTCGGCGTCGAACGTGGGCGCCGCGTCCATGTTGTTGCTCGGCAGGTAGGACAGCATCGACTTCACGTACTCGATGGCGTCATCCTCGTCGGTGGCCATGTAGTGCGAGACACCCGAGCGCGAGTTGTGGGTGTGCGCGCCGCCGAGCTCCTCGAAGCCGACGTCCTCACCGGTGACCGTCTTGATGACGTCCGGGCCGGTGATGAACATGTGTGAGGTCTGGTCGACCATGACGGTGAAGTCGGTGATGGCGGGGGAGTAGACCGCGCCGCCGGCGCACGGGCCCATGACGAGCGAGATCTGCGGGATGACACCGCTGGCGTGGACGTTGCGCCGGAAGATCTCGGCGTACATGCCGAGGGCGACGACACCCTCCTGGATGCGCGCGCCGCCGGAGTCGTTGATGCCGATGACGGGCGCACCCAGCTTCATCGCGAGGTCCATCACCTTGCAGATCTTCTCGCCGAAGACTTCGCCGAGGGAGCCGCCGAAGACGGTGAAGTCCTGGCTGAAGACGCAGACCGTACGGCCGTCGACGGTGCCGTACCCGGTGACGACGCCGTCACCGTAGGGGCGCGACTTGTCCTGACCGAACTGTGTCGAGCGGTGACGGGCGAGGGCGTCGAGTTCGACGAACGATCCCTCGTCGAGCAGCCGCTCCACGCGCTCACGCGCGGTGAGCTTTCCCTTGGCGTGCTGCTTCTCCACGGCGCGAGCAGAACCGGCGTGAACCGCCTCTTCCGTTCGGTTGGCCAGGTCCTGCAGACGGCCGGCCGTGGTGTGCAGGTCGATCGAGGTGTCCGGGGGCACGTCTTCCAAGGTCATGGGCCACACCCTAACCTGGGGTCGTGACCTCGGAAGTGAACTTGTCAGTAGGCTTTTCACCCCGCCTGGCGCGGAATTTGAGTCGTGCGGGGTGGGTCGTCGAGCTGCTCGACGAGGTCGACTCGACGAACGCCCGAGCCATGGGGAAGCCCCAGCCCTGGGCCCTCGTCGCGGCCCATCTGCAGACCTCCGGCCGGGGCCGTCTGACCCGTTCGTGGCAGGCGCCGGCGGGTTCCGCCGTCACGATGTCGATGACGCTGCCGCTCCCGGCCGACGGCGCCACCTGGGGGTGGGCTCCTTTGTTCGTCGGTGACGCCGTGCGCGGGGCCCTCGTCGACGTCCTGGAGGACAAGGGCGTCGGGCGCGTCGGAACGAAGTGGCCCAATGACCTGCTCGTGCGCGACCCCGACGGCACCTGGCGCAAAGTCGGCGGCATTCTGTGTCAGATGACGCGTTCGGCGGACGGTACGCCGCTCGTCGTCGCGGGCGTCGGACTCAACGTCAGCCAGGAGCGTGAGGAACTGCCCGTCGAGACGGCTACGTCGCTGCGCTGTGCCGGGTACGACATCGGGCGCGAAGCCGTCATCGAGGCCGTGGCCGCCCACGTCATGGCGTCGGCTGTGACGTGGGGGAGGGCTTCTGGCCACGAAGTCGCCGCGCTGCGGAAGCGGATGCGGGATCACTGCCTCACCATCGGTGCCGACGTCGACATCCACACCCCCGACGGGGCGGTGCATCGCCGGTGCGCCACCGGCATCGACGACGAGGGCCGGCTCGAGGCCGTGCCGCTCGGCGAGCAGACCGACTCGCCGAATAGGATGGCGTACTCGGTGGCCGACATCGTCCATGCGCGGCTGCACCGCAGCGACGATCTGAGAACGGGCCAGTGATGAGCGAGATCCCCCACCAGTTCACCGCCAATGACTCGACGTTCATCGACGGTATCGAGCGCATCCTCATGGGGAGCTCGCGTCGTTACCGACGTCGTGAACTCTCCGAACACGCGGGCGTCGACCCCGAGGAGACACGCCGCGTCTGGCGCGCGCTCGGCTTCGTCAACTCCCGCGAGGGTGACGTGGCATTCAGCGATACCGACCTTCGCGCCTTGCGCGCCGCGATGTCCGTGACGGCGACGCACGACCTCGATGTCGACACGCTGCTCGGCTTGGCGCGGGCCCTCGGCCGCACGACCGATCGCCTCGCGATGTGGCAGACGCAGCTCGTCGCCGACATGATCTCCCAGCGTCAGGACGCCCCACCGGAGGGCAAGGAGCTGGCCAAGGCGACCGCGCGCACGATGGCCGACATCGCCGACGACCTCGAACCGATCATGAACTACGTGTGGCGGCGCAACCTCTCGGTGGCGCTGTCGCGACTGCTGGCCGACGCGCAGCCCGAGAGTCACCTCGGCGTCGTGCGCACCGTCGGGTTCGCGGACCTCGTGTCCTTCACCCGCTTGGCTCGCAGCCTGAGCGAGAGCGACCTCGCGGCCCTCGTGACGCGGTTCGAGGCCATGGCCTCCGATATCGTGAGCGAGCACTCCGGCGCCGTCGTCAAAATGGTCGGCGACGAGGTGCTCTTCTCGCACCAGGATCCGGCAGGTGCGTCCCGCATCGCCCGGGCGCTCAAGGAAGCCTCGGAAACCGACGACGTCATCCCGCGCATGCGCGTCGGCCTGTCGACCGGGCGCGTGCTCGCGCGCCTCGGCGACATCTACGGCACGACGGTCAACCGCGCCGCTCGCCTGACCAACGCCGCGGAGGCGGGGCAGATTCTCATCGACGAAACCACGGCGGACGCGTTGCGTCACGACCCCCAGTCGACGCTTCGGGCGCACGAGGCGCTCGACCTCGCAGGGATCGGAACGTCGCCGTCGTGGGTACTCCAGTAGCGCACAACTGAACCGGGCGCTTGGTTGTTGAGAAATCAACCGGTTTCTTTCACCCCGCTACGCCGAAAAGGTCCATATTCTCGGTCGACATGACCGATGTTCTCCTCGCGCGCGGCGGATTTGGCGACGACACGACGCTGTTACGGCTCCACCAGGCCGCCGACCTGTCGGTTCGGACGGTCGCCGGTTCGCTCGTCGACATCTGCTCCGACCACGTGGCGCCCACGCACCGCAGTGCTCCCGCGTGTGTGCTCTTCGCCGCAGGCCGCGCCGGTGAGCCCCTCGATGCCGACGTCCTCGAGGCTCTCTGCCGTCTCACCGAGCGGCACCCGAAGACGGCCTTCGTTGCCGCCGTCGCGTTCGGTGACGCTACGGCGCAACGCTCCGGTGTCGTGGCACAACTCCTGCTCGCGGGAGCCGACGACGTCGTCCTGCTCGACGGTGACCCAGCCGAACTCGGGGCACGCGTTGCCGCGCGGGTACGCCGTGTCACGCGTGAACGGGGCGAAGCGCTCACCGCCTCCTCGCGTCCGTGGGTCGACGTGCGGCGTCGGGAGGTCGTCGGAGGTCGCGGCCGCGTCGAGCTCACGGCCAAGGAGGCCATGGTCCTCGAGATGCTGACAGCGTCCGACGGCGTGGTCCTGCGCGACGACATCGGGGCGGCGCTGTGGACCGGACACTGGAGCGGTACGCCGAAGGCCATCGACATGCACGTGGCAAACCTGCGCCGCAAGTTGCCGCAGGTATGTGGTGAGGCCTGGCGCATCGAGACCGTCAGGGGTGCGGGCTTCGTCCTGGCGCCCGGCGATGCCGACGCCGACCACGGCGGTGGCGCGACGGTGTGGTCCGTGACGGGCTGAAGGCTGATTCCTGCGAGCCGCCACGTACCCTTGGGGCCGTGACGCGCTCCAAGACCCAAGCCCCCACCGCGCCCGGCGGATTCCCCGTCGTCGGCATCATCGGAGCGGGCCAGTTGGCCCGCATGTGCACCGCTCCGGCGGTCGAGCTGGCCCTGACGCTCTCGATTTTCGCCGAGTCCGAGGACGCGGCCGCAGCCCTCGTCGTGCCGCACTCGCCGGTCGGCGACTACACCGACCCCGAGGCCGTGCGCGAGTGGGCCCGGGGCTGCGACGTCGTCACGTTCGATCACGAACACGTGCCGGCCGACGTCCTCTCGGCCCTCGAGGCGGACGGTGTGCCGATGCACCCCAAGCCCAGCGCCCTGCGCTTCGCCCAGGACAAGCTCGCGATGCGTGAGCGGCTCGAAGGTCTCGGCGTGCCGTGCCCGGCTTGGCGCGCGGTCGTCGACGTCGACGAGCTGGCAGCCTTCGGTGACGAGCACGGCTGGCCGGTCGTGCTCAAGACGCCGACGGGCGGCTACGACGGCAAGGGCGTTCGCGTCGTGAAAGCGGCCGAGGACGCCGCGGATTGGTTCGCCAAGGCCGAAGGCGCTCCGCTGCTCGTCGAGGAGGCGGTCGACTTCACCCGCGAACTGTCGGTCATGATCGGTCGCAGCCCCAGCGGCCAGGTGGCGGTTTGGCCCGTCGTCGAGACCGTGCAGACCGACGGCATCTGCACCGAGGTGCTGGCCCCCGCACCGAACCTCGACGACGCACTCGCCGGCCGCATCGCCGAAGCCGCGGTGACGATCGCCCGGGAGCTCGACGTCACCGGTGTCATGGCCGTCGAACTCTTCGAACGTGTCGCCGAGAACGGTTCGGGTCAGAGCGATTTCGTCGTCAACGAGCTGGCGATGCGTCCGCACAACTCGGGCCACTGGTCGATGGACGGTGCCGTCACCGGTCAGTTCGAACAGCACCTGCGCGCCGTGCTCGACCTGCCGCTCGGCGACGTCACCGCGCGGGCTCCGTGGACCGTCATGGGCAACGTTCTCGGCGGTTCCTACGAGGAGCTGTACCCCACGTACAAGCACCTCATGGCGCGCGACCCCGCACTCAAGATCCACCTGTACGGCAAGGGCGTGCGCCCCGGCCGCAAGATCGGGCACGTCAACGTCAGCGGCACCGATCTCGTCGGTCTGCGCGGGCGCGCCCGTCACGCATGCGACTACCTCGAGGGAGTGGTGACGGAATGAGCAACGACATGGACACGAAGCAGCCCGTCGTCGGGCTGGTCATGGGCAGCAACTCGGACTGGCCGACGATGTCGGCCGCCGCCGACGTGCTCGACGAATTCGGCATCGCCTACGAGGCCGACGTCGTCTCGGCGCACCGGATGGCCCACGAGATGGTGGAGTACGGCGCGAGCGCTGCGAAGCGCGGGCTCAAGGTCGTCATCGCCGGAGCCGGGGGAGCGGCGCACCTTCCGGGCATGCTGGCGTCGGTCACGACGCTGCCCGTCATCGGTGTTCCGGTGCCGCTGAAGTATCTCGACGGCATGGATTCACTGCTGTCCATCGTCCAGATGCCTGGCGGCGTGCCCGTGGCGACCGTGTCGATCGGCGGCGCCCGCAACGCCGGCCTGCTCGCCGTACGCATCCTCGCCTCGGGTGACGGGGAGGAAGCAACGCGCCTCGCGGAGGCGATGGAGCGTTTCCAGGTCAGCCTTCGCGACGAGGCCCACGCCAAGGGCGAGGCGCTGCGCGAGGACGTCGCCCGCCGCCAGGGCTGACGCTCAAAGGACGCTGGCAGCAGGGCAAGCGGCGCCCGCCTCGAGAATTCGCCTCGAGAACCCGAGTCCGCTCCCTTCGTCAGGGTAACTTCCGGCCGGGCCCACCTCGACGGCGTACCGACGCGTAGCATGCGGCTATGGCTGGTAACCCTGACTTCGACCTGTACACGATCTCCGAGGAGCACGAGGCTCTTCGTGAGGCGATCCGCCCGGTGTGCGAGAACAAGATCGCTCCGCACGCGGCCGACGTCGACGAGGAATCCCGTTTCCCGAGCGAGGCCCTCGACGCCCTCGTCGAGGCCGGTCTGGCCGCCCCGCACGTCCCCGAGGAGTACGGCGGCGCCGGCATCGACGCGCTCGGTACGTGCATCGTCATCGAGGAAGTGGCGCGCGTGTGCGCGAGCTCCTCGCTCATCCCCGCCGTGAACAAGCTCGGCTCACTGCCCGTCATCCTCGGCGGCGGCGAGGAGATCAAGAAGAAGTACCTGCCGAAGCTCGGCGCCGGCGAGGCGATGTTCTCCTACGGCCTGTCCGAGCGCGAGGCCGGCTCGGACACCGCGTCCATGCGTACCAAGGCCAAGAAGGACGGCGACAGCTACGTCCTCACGGGTCAGAAGTCGTGGATCACGAACGCCGGCGAGTCGGAGTTCTACACGGTTCTCGCCGTCACCGACCCCGACGGCGAGCGCGGCCGCAACATCTCGGCGTTCGTCGTCGAGAAGGGTGACGAGGGCTTCAACTTCGGCGAGAAGGAGCGCAAGCTCGGTATCAAGGGTTCGCCCACGCGAGAGCTCCACTTCGACAACTGCCGCATCCCCGCCGACCGGCTCATCGGCGCCGAGGGCGAGGGCCTCAAGATCGCTCTGCGCACGCTCGACCACACGCGCGTCACGATCGGCGCCCAGGCTGTCGGTATCGCCCAGGGCGCACTCGACTTCGCCGTCGGCTACGTCAAGGAGCGCAAGCAGTTCGGCAAGGCCATTGCCGACAACCAGGCCATCCAGTTCATGCTCGCCGACATGGCGATGAAGGTGGAGACGGCCCGTCAGATGGTCTACGTCGCCGCCGCCAAGTCCGAGCGCGAGGACAAGGACCTCACGTTCTTCGGCGCGGCAGCCAAGTGCTACGCCTCCGACATCGCGATGGAGGTCACGACCGACGCCGTCCAGCTGCTCGGCGGCGCCGGCTACGTGCGCGACTTCCCGGTCGAGCGCATGATGCGCGACGCCAAGATCACGCAGATCTACGAGGGCACCAACCAGATCCAGCGCCTCGTCATGGGTCGTCAGGTGCTCAAGGGCTACTGAGGTTCGAGCACACGAGAAAGGGCCCCGGCGTCATGCCGGGGCCCTTCGCCGTGTCCACGGGCAGGGCCGGGACGTCAGCTGCGGTGAGTGCGCTCGGGCACCTCGTCGCCGACCTGTTGTGGATCAGTTGGCCGCCGCGGGCGTCTTGACGACGAACTTCGATGTGTCGCCGTTCTCGCGGATCGCCTTGAACAGCTCCTGGGACTTTTGCTGATCCCACTCGACAGCCTCGCCGACGGCGGTCGGCAGCGCGTTGTTGCTGCTGGGCACGACCACCGAGTTACCGCCGTCACCGGAGAGCTTCTTGAGCGTCAGCATGACGCGGGCAGCCGTGATCATCCCCATGTCCTTGTCGACGGCGAGCCCCTGCGCACCGGACTCTCCGAGACCCTTGAGGCGCCACGGCACGAGGATGTTCGCGGGCGAGGAAACCTTGCCCATGAGGGCCCCGAGGAACTGACGCTGACGCTTCGCGCGCCCGATGTCGCCCTCGGGGTCGGAGTAACGGGCTCGGACGTAACCGAGCGCCGTCGCGCCGTCCATGTCCTGGCAGCCCTTCTTGAGGTTGATGTGTGCCTTCGGGTCGTCCATGTCGTTCTTGACGCAGATGTTGACGCCACCGACGGTGTCGACGACCGACGCGAAGCCGCCGAAGCCGATCTCCATGTAGTTGTCGATGTGGATGCCCGTGTTCTGCTCGATCGTCTTGACGAGCAGCGGCGCGTCACCGAAGGAGAACGCCGCGTTGATCTTGTTCTTGCCGTAGCCGGGAATGTCGACGTAGCTGTCACGGGGGATCGACATGAGGGTCGGCTTGTCGCCGCCCATGTGCAACACCATGATCGAGTCCGTGCGCTTGCCCTCGGCGGTGCCGGTGCCGAGCTTCTTGCGCTGCTCCGGCGTCAGACCTGTGCGGGCGTCGGAACCGACGAGCAGGATGTTCTTGCCCTTGCCCTCTTCCGCGAGATGCTGCGCGGGGACGGCGTCGAGCTTCTTCACCTTGCTCCAGGCCGAGTTGCCGGCCCAGACGAGAGTGCCGACCCAGAGGATGAGCAGGGCCAGGACACCGGCGAGGATCTTCTTCCCCCGACGCCGCGGGCGGCGCGGGGGCTGCCCTGAGCCGTCACCGTCCAACCGGTCACCCGGGCGCGGGCCGCGGGGCGGACGCCCGCCGTTGCCGTCGTGGGCGTCGAAACCGTCACGCCCGGCGTCAGCGCCGTACCCACCCGCGGCGCCGGCGGACGCGTAGGCCGCGTCCGTGGAGCGGCCCCGGACGGGCCGCTCGGGGCGTCCCGAGGTGGGCATGACGCGTGTGCTGTCGTCACGCGGCGCGGCAGCCGTAGGTCGCGCCCCGTCCTGCGGTCGCTGAGGACGCCCGCCTTGCGGCGCGCCCTGGAGCGGACGAGACGTCCGTCCGTCGCGCGGGGCGTCCGGAGGGACCTCGCCCTGCTGACGACGCTTGCCCTGGCGGGGAGCGTCCCCCTCGCCTCGAACCGGAATGGCCTGCGCGCTGCCCTCGTCGGGGCGGCGAGGACGCTGGGGCAGGGCCCGGCGGTTTCCCTTGGAGCGGCGGGTGTCGATGACGAACGCGTCATCGTCCGCGGGCACTCCGGACGGCCCGGCGCCACGGTCCTCGGGACGCGGCGTGCCGGACGGGCGGCGGGGGTCATTCGGGTGAGGCACCCTCCGAGGGTAGGGGGTCGCTTCCGGGATTGGGCTGACATCGCATTCGCGCGGCGTGTTAGCACGAGCGTCATGGAAGGGGCGTCGGCGTGAGGCGCGTGAGGTGTCTTCTGCGCGCGGGTAGGCTGGGGCGACGTTCACGAGCCCACGACTTCAGGAGCGATCATCACTGTGACGAGCGAGCCCGTGACGAGCGCCCCGACGTCGCCGGTCGACCCGAGCATGCGCCGCGGAATCTCGGTGTTCATGCCGATCCTCAACGAGGAGAAGCACCTCGAGGAAGCCGTCACCGCGATCCTGGCCCAACGCTACGACGGCCCCGTCGAGGTCGTGCTCGCCATCGGCCCCTGCACCGACCGCACCTGGGACGTGGCCCGTGCGCTCGCCGAACGTGACGAACGCATCACTCTCGTCGAGAACCCGACCGGACGAACCCCCGACGGACTCAACGCCGCCCTGGCCGCAACCCACCACGACGTCCTGGTCCGCGTGGACGGGCACGGCATCCTCTCACCCGGGTACTTCGCCACCGTCGAGCGTCTTCTGCGCGAGACCGGTGCGGCCAACGTCGGCGGCATCATGGACGCCGAGGGCACGACGCCCTTCGAGGAGGCCGTCGAGTGCGCCATGAAGTCCAAGATCGGCGTCGGTGGAGTGAAGTTCAAGCAGGGCGGGGAGGCCGGCCCGGTCGAGAGCGTCTACCTCGGCAACTTTGCGCGGGAGTGGATCGAGAAGGTCGGCATGTACGACCCGCGCTACACCCGCGCCCAGGACTGGGAACTCAACTTTCGGATCCGCAAGGGCGGCGGAACGGTGTGGTTCACCCCCGACCTGCGCGTCACCTACCGCCCGCGCGCCACGCTCAAGGCGCTCGCCAAGCAGTACTTCGAATACGGCACCTGGCGGCGGGTCGTGGCTCGTCAACACAAGGGTTCGATCAACCTGCGCTATCTCGCCCCGCCGGTCGCCGTCGCGGGTGTCGTGGCGGGCAGCCTGATCGGTCTGAAGTGGCGGCCCGCGCTCGCTGCGCCGCTCGGTTACGCGGCCCTGGTCACAGCAGGCGGTGTCCGTGCGGCCTCGGGACGTTCGCCGCAGGTCATCGTCCGGATGCCTTTCGTCCTCGCCACGATGCACATGGCCTGGGGCACTGGGTTCATCACCTCGAACGTCGAGCTCGAAGCGGCCGAACCAGGCGAAGCGCCGCGAGCCTGACGGAACTCCCAGGATGTGCTCGCTAGGCTGAGGTGCCGCGTAGCGCGCGGCAAGGTTCGCGGGCGAACGCAGGAGCACGAAGGAAACCATGAACTCACACAACCGTCTTGCGCGGATCTGGGCGCATCGAGCCACGCTCGACACGCTCGTCCGACGTGATCTTCGCGTGCGGTACGCGCGTTCCGTGCTCGGCTATCTGTGGACGCTCATCGATCCGCTGGCCATGGCGCTCGTCTACGCGTTCGTCTTCGGCTTCATCTACGGCGGCCACGGCAAGCCCGGTCTGTCCTCGTCGTCCGACCAGAAGTGGGCGAGCACCGACGGTGTTCCGATCGTGCTGTTCCTCGTCGCGGGTCTGCTCGCCTACAACTGGTTCAGCAACGTGATCAACGAGAGTTCGCGCGCGCTCTACGCCGAACGCCTCCTCGTGCGCTCGACCAACCTGCCCCGCGAGCTGTGGGTCATGCGCGTCGTCATCTCGAAGGGCATCGAGCATCTGCTCTCCCTGCCGATCCTGTTGGGCTTCCTCGTCTTCTACATGCTCCGGGGGGAGGTGAGCCTGAGTTGGGAACTCGTGTTCTGGATCCCTGCCCTTATCGTCCAGTTCATCCTGCTCACGGGTATCGGCCTCGTCATGGCGCCCGTGACCGCGCTCGTCGACGACTTCGCCCGCATCACGCGCATCGGCCTGCGCGTGCTCTTCTACGTCACCCCGATCGTCTACTCGCTGCACTTCCTCGAGGCGAAGCTGCCGGCGGAGTGGACCTGGGCCAAGTTCCTCATTCAGCTCAACCCGCTCACGGGCATCACCGACATGTACCGCGCCGGGTTCATCAGTCAGTACGGCCCGGACTGGCACGCCTGGATCTATGCCCTCATCGTCTCGCTGGCGTGGCTCGCATTCGGCTCCTGGGTGTTCCGCAAGCTCGAACCGGCGATCCTCAAGGAGATCTGACATGGCACTGGAGTGGAACACCCCCGAGGGCGAGCCTGTCATCCAGGTCCACGACCTCGGCATCGAGTTCCTCAAGGGTCGCAAGCGCAACCTGTCGTTGCGCGAACTCGTCTACCGCCGACAGACCACGTACGCGAAGGAGACCTTCTGGGCCCTGCGCAACGTCTCGTTCGACGTGGGCAGGGCCGAGGCGGTCGGTCTCGTGGGAGCGAACGGTGGCGGCAAGTCCACCCTGCTCAAGATGATCGCGGGAACGCTCCTGCCGGACGAGGGCTACGCGAAGGTCACCGAGGGCGTCGCCCCGATGATCGAGCTCACCGGCGGGTTCATCGGAGAACTGTCGGCACGCGAGAACATCTACCTCATGGCCGGCCTGCACGGCATGAAGAAGGAAACGGTCGACGAACGCTTCGACGAGATCGTGAAGTTCGCCGGTCCGCAGGTCACGCGGGGGCTCGACCTGCCCTTCCGACACTTCAGCTCCGGCATGCAGGTGAGGCTGGGCTTCTCCGTCATCACTCAGCTCGACGAGCCGATCATCCTCGTCGACGAGGTGCTCGCCGTCGGTGACCGAGCCTTCCGAGAGCAGTGCTACACGCGGATGGAGGAGCTGCTCGCCGAGGGGCGGAGCATGTTCCTCGTGAGTCACTCCGAGGGCGACCTCAAGCGTTTCTGCACCCGAGGGCTCTATCTGTCCGGCGGCACGCTGGTCGACGACGGTCCGATGAAGGACGTGCTGGCGCACTACAACAAGGATCTCGACGCAGGCATCTCCTGAGGCTTGCGAGCCCCAGAAGGCCGAACGCCGCCGCCCCCCTCATGAAGACCAGGAAGGGGCGGCGGCGTTTGTTCGTCCTCAGTGGCGCTGGACGCCCTCCTGGGCGAGCAGGGTGTCGAGTTCGACCGGGTCAGCGTCGCCGCGGACGATGACGACGCTGCCACCACCCACCCAGCAGCGCAGCATCTGTGTGGGATCGGCGCCGGCGAGGAAACGCCGTTCGCCGGTTCCGTCGGGTGTCACGAGGTCACGGAAGGTGACCTGCTCGTCTCCGGCGACCCACGCGACGGCGCTTCCGGCAGGCTCGTCGAACGGGACGAACAGGTCGGCGTAGGTGCTCAGCTCGCGGGCCTCGTCGAGTGCCCCGGCCGGTACCTCCACGGCAGCGCCCCGTGCCAGCATCGCCAGGGTGACGACCACCTGGTCGCCACCGAAGTCCGGCGAGGGAACGCTCGTCACAAGGACATCGAGCCCGTCCTCGTCGGCGAAGGTTCCGGCGTCGCTGTCGGAGAACTCGACACAGGCACCCAATGACCAGGCCGCGAGACACCAGTACGCCGTGCGCCAGTGGGCGGCGGGGAGGTTGATGCCGACTCTCGTGTCGGCTTCCACGTCGAACTCCTCGGTGAGGAGGTTCGCCGCCTTGCTCACCCAGTTCGTCAGCACTTTCGCGGAGAGCTCGATTCGCTCGCCGCGGGTCGGCTCGTCGCTTCGGTCGTAGAACGTGAGACGCGGCGCCGTCGCGTCGCTGCGCGTCATGGCCTCGACGACCTGCCACGGTGTCGTCGTCACGACGTGAGCACCGAGGCGAGACGCTCGTCGACGAGGTCGACCTCGTCGGGCGTCAACGGGGAGTTGAGGCAGTAGGCGAGGTCGTCGATCATCTGCTGGTTGCTGCGGGTGCCGACGGCGATCGAGTCGACGAAGGGGTGGCCCAGGCTGTAGGCGACGCACAGATCTGCGACGTTCGCGCGCCCCAGCTCGTGGGCCAGGAGGACGAGCTGTCGGTTGAGTTCGGTGGGCTCGAAGACCGTGCCGCCCGCGAAGGTCGCGTGGGTGGTGACGACGACGTCGCGGTCCGTGAGGAGCTCGCGCGCGCCGCTCAGGGCGCGGTCGGCGACGCCGAGGGGGAACTGAACGTAACCGAGGTCGGTCAACTCCAGAGCACGGCGCAACTCGTCGAGGGATTCGACGTTGACGCCGATACGGCCCACCTCGCCGGACTCGCGGTAGTCGCGAAGGCGGTGCCAGCCCGTGCCGTCCGCGCTGTGCGCCTCGTCGACGTTCGCCATGAGCACCGCAGACGCCTTACGGCGGCCGAGCTCGGCGAACGAACGCTCGAGCTGGGCCTCGACCGTTGTCGCGGCCAGACGCGGGTCGTTCGTACGGATCTCGCGCAACCGCGAGATGAAGTGCAGACGCTGCGTCAGCTGCGGTTCACCGCACTTGTGCAGAATCTCCTCCGCGTTGTGGTCGCCGCGTCCCACCTCCACGTGGTTGACGCCGCGGTTGACGGCGGTGGCCAGCATCGCGCGGATCTCCGTCGACGAGGGTGCGAGGGGCCCGGCGAACGCCTGGCCGCCGAGGATCATGACGGACTGGTCGAGTTCGCTCCGGTCACGCCGCGGCACGCTGGGGCCCGCGGTGAACGCGCTGCCGCCGATCTCGTTGATGAGGTCGATCCAGGGCACGCTCACCGGATCGGTCTTGTCCGCGAAGAGGCGGCAGACGCGGTCGTAGTCCGACAGGACGTCGACGGTGCAGCGGAAGCGCTCGGGATCTCCGGGGTTGTCCTCGGGGACGTAGTCGAGCGTGCTGACGTTCCGCCGAAGCCAGGGCGTGACGTGTTCGCGGTCGTAGGGCGTGTCGGTCTCGGCCGCCGCGCGGCGCAGGTCGCGAACCCGGAAGACCTCACAGCCGAGGCCCTCCGGCATGCGGGAGACGTCGTTGCGGCCGTATGCGAAGCCGCCGGCGTCCATCGCCTCGATGAGTTCGTCGATGAGGCTCGAGTCGCCGACCGGGTTGTCACCGGTGAGACGAACGACGCGGTCGTCGTCGTCGAGGTCGCGCGTCGCGGCGACGAAGCGTCCGAGCACGTCGTCGAGGGAGCCCCTCATGGCGGGGATGCCGACGCGGTGCAGGTGATCGAAGATGCGCGTGTCGTACTGCTCCTCGCTCGTCGCGACGATGACCTCGTGCCCGTCACGTGACGCGCGCCGGGCCACGAGCTCGATGAGCGGCATGCCACCGATCGTCATGAGGGCCTTGCCCGGCAGACGACTCGAGTTGAGCCGGGACTGGACGACGACACGGGTGCGGGTCACGGGGACCTCCGGGAGAAAGCAGGGACGAGAGCACGTGCGCTCTCACCCTAGCGACGAAGCGCCTCGATGGCGTCAGCGACGCGGCGGCGGCCGTCACCGTCGAGCAACTCCCGCCCCCGCTGCGCGCGGGCCTCGCGGGCACGGGGGTCGCCGAGAGCACTCGCCAGTCGGCGTGTCGCGTCCTCACGGCTCGTGCCCACCGCGTGCAGTTCGTCGAGGTGGCCGACGCCGAGCGCGAGGTCGGCTTCGATCACCATGTCGTAACCGAGCCGCTGGTTGTCGATGACACACACGACTGCCGTGGGCACCCCCAGACACAGGAGTTCCCACACGGACGAGCCGCTGGCGGTGACGACGAGATCGCTGCGCGCAGCACGGGCCGCCAGATCGGTGACGGGGCCCGTTGTCGTCAACGTGACGTCGACGGGCAGGTCGTCCCGCAACGGCGCGGCCCAGGCGTCGTCGGGCGTGACGACGGTGAGATCCATCCCGACTCCGGCGGCCGCAGCGGCCCGCAGGATGATCGGAGCGACGAGCGGAGCGGCGCCCATGGGGTCGCTTCCGCCGAACACGGCGAGGACGCTGAGTCGCTCCCGTGCTCCGGGCCGTGCCCGCCCGGCGACCTCCTTGCGCAGGGCGAGGACGTCGTCGCGAAAGAGCGTGTAGGGCGCGCCGGCCAGGGCATGCCGCCCCGCCTCGACCTTCCTCGGAGTGGCCCCGGGATTCTGGTCGACGTACAGGTCGGCGTCCTGATCGGCGCCGAAGCGACCGTCGACCATGGCCGTGACGGGCAGCCCGTGCCGCCTGAGATGAGCGCCCCACGAAGGGCCGAAGTCGTACCCGTCGATGACGACGAAGGACGCGGCGAGCCGGTCGGCGAGATCCCCCAGGGCCGCCGGGTCGTCGGGCCGCGTGTGCAACGTCACCCCGGCGTCACGGTAGGAACGTTCGACCCAGTCCAGGGCCAGTTCGCCCGCGAGGTGGACGGATCGGCCGCGAGCGATGAACTCCTGCGCCAGCGCGAGCAACCGCATGGCGTGACCCACTCCGATGGACGCCGTGGCATCGGTGCGAAGGACGATGGCCGAGGTTGCCCGATCGGCGCCGGTGGGGGAGGGCTGCGTCGTCATGGCGCCATGGTGGCACGAGCGCCACGGGAGGTGACCCGCCGCGACGTGTCGAGTCCCTGGGGCCTCGCGCGCTGGTGCTAGCCTTGCAGGGAATGTCAAGAATCGGGCAGAGTTTAGCCGACGTGCCGAACGTCAGCCGCCCGATGCACGAACAACGCAATGGGAGCCCCGAGTGAGCATTCTTGAAGGATCGTCCATCCTCGTTACCGGTGGTACCGGTTCTTTCGGTAAGGCCTTCATCTCGAAGCTCCTCGCCGAGCACAACCCGAAGCGCGTCGTCATCTACTCGCGTGACGAGCTGAAGCAGTGGGAGTGCCGTGCTCTCTTCAAGGACGACCCGCGTCTTCGCTGGTTCATCGGTGACATCCGTGACCTCGACCGTCTGCGTCGTGCCATGCACGGCATCGACTACGTCGTTCACGCGGCCGCTCTCAAGCAGGTCGACACGGCCGAGTACAACCCGTACGAATTCGTCAAGACGAACGTCATCGGCTCCCAGAACGTCATCGAGGCCTCGATCGACGCCGGCGTCCAGAAGGTCGTCGCCCTGTCGACGGACAAGGCCTCCAGCCCGATCAACCTCTACGGTGCGACGAAGCTGACGGCCGACAAGCTGTTCATCCTCGGCAACCACTACGCCGCCGCCTACCCGACGCGCTTCGCCGTCGTGCGCTACGGCAACGTCATGGGCTCGCGCGGTTCGATCATCCCGAAGTTCAAGGCGATGCACGAGGCCGGCGAATCGCTGCCGATCACGGACCTGCGCTGCACCCGCTTCTTCATCACGCTGGACGACGCCTGCCAGATGGTGCTCGACACCTTCGAGCTGATGCAGGGCGGCGAACTGCTCGTGCCGCGTATTCCGTCGATGAAGGTCACCGACCTGGCCCAGGCCATCGCCCCCGGTGCCAAGATGCACGACGTGGGTCTGCGCCCCGGTGAGAAGCTCCACGAGGAGATGATCTCGCCGGAGGAAGGCCGCCGAGCGGTCATCGTTCACGACGGCAAGTACTTCGTCCTGCAGCCCGACTTCGCGACGTGGGGCTACGAGGCCCCTGCCGACGGCGTTCCGGTCGAGGACGGCTTCCACTACTCCTCGGGTGACAACGACCAGTGGTACACGATCGAGGAGCTCCAGCAGATCCTCTCGTCGGGTATCTGAGGCGCTCGATGGTTCTACCGTACGGCCGACAGTCCATCAGCGCCGACGACGTCAAGGTCGTCGAGGAGGTCCTCACCGGTGACTGGCTGACCACGGGTCCCTACGTCACGCGCTTCGAGGAGGAGATCGCGCAGCTCGCGGGCAGCCCGAATCAGGCCGTTTCGGTCACCTCGGGCACGGCGGCGTTGCACGTCGCCTACGCGGCCGCGCAGGTGGGCCCCGGCGACGAGGTCATCACGACGCCGCTGACCTTCCTCGCCACCGCGACGACGGCCTCGATTCTCGGCGCCAAGATCGTCTTCGCCGACATCTGCGAGGACACGGGAAACCTCGACCCCGACGCTGTGGCTGCGGAGATCACGGGCGCGACCAAGGTCGTCGCGGGAGTCGACTACGGCGGCCACCCCATCGACGCCGAGGGCCTTTCCGCCGTGGCGAAGAAGGCCGGTGCCTACCTCCTCGAGGACGCGGCGCACTCCGTCGGCGGTTCGCTCGACGGCACGCCGGTGGGTTCGCTCGCGGACATCACGACGTTCAGCTTCTTCCCGACGAAGAACCTCACCACGGGTGAGGGCGGTGCCGTCGTGGCCAAGGACGCCGACGTCGTGGAGCGCGCTCGCCGCTTCAAGGGCATCGGCATGGTCCGCGAGCCCGAGCAGCTGCGAAGCAAGGACGAGGGCGCCTGGTGGTACGAGATGCCCGAGCTGGGGCTGAACTACCGCCTCAACGACCTGCAGGCCGCGCTCGGTTCGAGCCAGCTCACGCGTCTGGGACAGTTCAAGACGCGCCGCCAGGAGATCACCGATCGGTACAACGAGGGCCTTGCGGGCATCGAGCAGCTCACGCTGCCCGGTCACCGGGCGGGCGCTGACCCGGTGTGGCACCTGTACCCGCTGCGCATCACCGACGGACGCCGCCGTGAGCTGTTCGAGCACCTGCGCGAGCAGGGTATCGGTGTGCAGGTGAACTACATCCCCGTCTACTGGCAGCCCTACTTCGCCGATCTGGGCTACCGGCGTGGCATGTGCCCCAAGGCGGAGGTCTACTACGAGCAGGAGATCAGCCTGCCGATGTTCCCCGACCTCACGGACGACGACGTCGATCGCGTCATCGAGCTCATCCGGGGCTTCGTCGGGGCCTGAGATGCACCACGCCAACCACTTCTACGGCCATGCCCACATCATGGCCGAGTACGCCGGGGTGCAGGGCGTGCCTCGCATCTGGGGCTTCCTGCAGCACGGCTGGAACATCCACGACGGTTTCGCGGTGGGTACGACGTTCGTCGCCGGCTACCCGAAGCTCGTGTGGTCGAACACCGTGGCGCGTCGTGGTTGGGCTCTCGGGCTGCACCCGTACGTCGTCGTGGGGGCACCTTGGGCGTACCTGCTCGAACAGCACGACCAGCGCGGGTGGGAGGCCACCGACCCCGAGCGCGAGGGAACGATCGTCTACCCCTTCCACGGCTGGGAGGGGCAGCAGATCGTCGGCTCGCACGAGGAGTACATGCGTGAGATCCGCGAGGTGGAGGGCGACGTTCCCATCACCGTGAGTCTCTACATCAACGAGTACCGCGACGCGCGGGTGCGCCGTATCTACGAGAGCCTCGGCGCCCGCGTGATCACGCACGGTGAGCGCGGATACATGTGGAAGAACACCGACGTGAACTTCCTGCGCAAGCAGCTCGCGGAGATCCGCCGTCATCGCCGGGTCGTGAGCAATCGGGCCTCGAGCGCGTTGTTCTACGGCGCCTCCGCCGGTGCCCAGATCGGCATCTACGGTGACCCGATGGAGATCATGAACGACCACGCCATCCTCGGCGGGTCGCAGAAACCGCACCGTCTTCTGCCCGAGCTCTACCAGCCCTTCGTGCCTCTCGAGTTGGGGCGCCAGCTCGCCGCCGAGGAACTCGGTCAGGACGCGTTGCTCAACCCCGCCGAGGTCCGTGAGGCCTTCGGTTGGCAGCGTCAGCCGTTGCGCGACGACGGCGGCCTCGTCACACCGCTGCCCGAGTCGGCGGTCACCGTCGACTCCTGAATTCGGATAGGCCGGGCGAGATCCGGCCGACGAAACGCGCCGGGCACCGTCACCCCTCGAGGTGTGCGGTGCCCGGCCCGTTTCGGCGTTGCCGTCAGGTGCGTCAGTGGACGCCGACGATGGCCCACTCGGTGGCGCCGAGGAAACCGGCCGAGCGGCGACCCTGCGGCTTGGTGTCGATGTGCACGAGCACCGGTTCGGTGACGGACTCCGCGAGCGTCACGACGAGACGGCCTGCGGGGCCGCGCGTGACGGAGACGCCCTCGGTCACTGGGCGGCCCTGGAGGTCGAGCACTTCCACGGCGCCGTCCGGCACCGAGAACGACGTGTTGACGACGCTCGAAACGGCCTGACGGGCTTGCGAACGCGCGATGCGCGTGCCCTTGCGCATCGCCTTGGCGCCGACACGGGTATACCGGTTCTTCTTGGTCAGTGCTGCCAACTGGAGCGGGGCATCGACGGCTTCGAGTTCGACGCTCGTCACGCCTTCGCCAGGCACGACGCTCATCCAGCCGTGACGGGTGCGCGCCTTGATCGTGTGGCCACCCGAGACCTGAGCCGGAAGTCGGGGCTCGTCGGCGCCGCGCTCGGTGACGCGGATGGCGTCGTAACGAAGGCCGAGGGCCGGGCGCACGTCGAGCAGGTCGTCGCGCCCGAGCGAGACGCCGAGCACCTCGATCATGAGCAGTCCCTCGGGGTCGATCTCGTCCGCGTCCAGGTCGAACGAGACGGCGACACGGGTGAGGCCGGGGGAGTCCTCGGCGAGCTGCGTCACGAGGGCGGCACCCACGAGTCGAGCCTTCTGACCTGCGCGGATGCTGACGAGACGCGGCAGCGTGAGGTCGGCCTCACGGTGCTCCTCGGGCACGCGCACGCGCCACCACTTCTCGGTGGCCTCGTCGGCGGACAACTCGAGGTCGACGCGCACCGGGCGGCCGCCGTTGTCGAACTTGAGGCCCAGCATCGTGTCGTTCGAACGCGTGCGCCCGACGATGGCCTGGCCGCGCACGATGCCGTCCATCACCATGGCCTCGGGTACGGCGCCACCGGTGAGGTCCACCGGCAGGGTCAGCGGGGTGACGACGTCGTCGAACGTCGTCGTCATTCCGGGATTGCGCTCTGCCATCAGTGGCTCTCCTCAAGATCGGACACCAGGCCGAGGATGGCCGGAAGCTCTTCGGTCGGGGCGTGCAACTCGGCGCGCGTGAGGAACGGCTCGTGGCGATCCCACATGCGGCGGGTTGCGATGAGGACGTTGTCGCCGTCCGCCTCGATGTGCGACATCGCGAGGTTGACGCCCATGTACAGGCGGGCCGCCTGGCTGGACTCCCAGTGGGGCACGAGCGGGCTGGCGACGTCCGAGAGGGCGCGGTAGTAGACGAGCCACAGCCGGGCTCGCTCGATCTGCTCCTCGGTGATCATGCGGTCACCGCGGTTGAGACCGTCCATCGCCTCGCGAAGGTACTGCCAGTACTCCTCCTGCGTGTCGGCACGACGGCTGATACCGCAGTGGCTCCACTCCGACCAACCGGCCTGGAGGGCCGGGATGCCGTAGGCGGGGTACTCGTTGGAGACCGAGCCGCGCACGGTGACGGCGTAGTCGACGAGGCTCCAGATGACGTTCTTCGACAGGTCCATGCTGGGCGTGAAGACCATGTGGTCGAGGTGGCCGTACTTCTCGGCCAGCTTCTCGAACATCTGCGTGCTGTCGTAGAACGCCTGAGCCGGGTGGTCGACGAAGAGCCAGTTCACGTCGGGGTTCTCGGCTGCGAACTCCACCGTCTCGCGGAACCAGTGCCCGAGGTTGTCGAAGATCTCCTTGTTCGAGCGCACGGCGTCGCTGACGGCGTGGTCGAAGACGGTGATGATCGGCTTGGCCGGGTCCCAACCGAAGCGGCGAGCCGCGAAGGTGCGCACGCTGTCACGCTCTGCGCGGGTACGGAACTCCAGCTGCGAGACCGATCCGCCGCCACGCCACCAGGAGGGGCGACCCAGGTTGACCTTGGAACGCCACGTCGACAGCTCTGCCGAGCGTCGTAGCGCGTCACGGTGCTTCCAGACGCACTCCTCGAAGTACTCGGCGATGAGGCGGGTCATCTGCATGCGGTAGGTGCCCTCGCCCTCGATCTGGTCGGGGAAGAGGGCGTAGGCCTTGAGGGAGCCGGTGCTCTGGACGTGGATGACGGGAACGTCGAGGCGCATACCGGCCTCGACCGCGAGCCCCCACTGCGCGTAGTCGATGTGGCTCGTGACGAAGGCAGCCGTCGGGATCTGGGAGAACAGGGCGTCGTAGATGCGCGCGTAGTGCTTGGAGCGCTCGACGAGTCGCTTGTACGTCGGTTCGCTCGCGACTTGCTCGTCGACCTCGGGCACACGCATGATGCGAACCGCCGTGGCGGCGACGATGTCGTCGTACTCCTGCTGCGGGATGTCGGTGGTCTCCGGCAGGGTGATCGTGTGCCCGGCCACCTCGAAGGTGTTCACACCCTGCAGGGTGTCGGCGATCATCTGCCCGACGTCGATGACGTCGACCGCGCCCCAGGCCGTCGCCATCTTCGACAGCTGGTCGGTGTCGTAGTACTGCCAGATCGTGTCGCGCCAGTCCGGGTCCGGCCCGACGAGAGCGACGATGCGCGCAGGGTGCATGCGACGGATCCCGTTGGCCAGCGTGAGGTTACGAAGCGCCACACGGACGTCCTGCATGAGCAGGTCGACGAAGATGACTTCCTCGCCCGAGGGCAGCACGCACCGTGGCCAGAACCGCCCGGCCGTGACGCACATGGCGTCGAAGTGCGAACCGTACGATTGGTGGACCTTCTCCACCGGCTTGGCGCGAGCCATGGGCAGTTTCCTTCGTCGATCAGTGGGCGTGCTTCGGGCGTGGCCGGGTCGTGCTTCGGAGCCGAGGGTCCCGACCGGGCCCACAGCACACGTAGGTTAACAACTCAGGTTGCGTCGTTCAGCATGCGTCGAACTGCCTTCTCCGCCTTGTCCTTGAATCCGGGAGGCAGCTGATCCATGACGAGCGCGCGGGCGCTCTTGACGGCCTTGCGCTTCGGAGCACCCAACGCGTCGGTGACCTTGTAGGCCGTCGTGGCAGTCACCGTGTTCATCCGCTTCTCGAGGCCGGCGAACTGTCGATCGCGCCACTCGAGATGCCGCTCCAGCCAGTCGATGCGCTCGCGGTTGACGGCGAGTTCCTCGCGAAGTTCCGCGTTGGCACGGACGGTTTCGCGCCAACTCGCCGAGCGCGGATCCTGAGCGTCCATCTCCTGCGCGCCGGGGGTGGTGAGGCGAGCGAAGCCGTTGTCGGCGGCCGATCCCAACGAGGCCTGAAGGCGTTCCTCGAGCGCGACCGACGATTCTCGGGTGCTCGTCCAGTCGACGCCCACCATGGCGCACAGCGAGTCGGTGATCTGGTCCGCGCCTGCGTCGGCCACCCAGGGGTGAGCGAACGAACGACGGAGCAGACGCTGCGCGAAGCGCCAGAGGTTGCGGG
Organism: Dermacoccus sp. PE3; assembly: GCF_001021715.1. NCBI lineage: Bacteria > Bacillati > Actinomycetota > Actinomycetes > Micrococcales > Dermacoccaceae > Dermacoccus > Dermacoccus sp. PE3. The sequence continues at coordinate 193,320 of NZ_LDCM01000003.1, forward strand.
CGAGGGCTGCCTCGCTCGTGGTCTCGACGCTCACCGTCCAACTCGGGTCGAACAGGCCGAACGTGACCGAGTCACCGTCCGTGCGACAGACCGTGTTGTCGACGGTTGCGACGATCGCCTCCGGGGCGGGCAGGCTCATGAGCCAGGCGCCGTATGCGGCGACGACGTGGCGCACACCGGTGAGATCCCGGACACGGCAGGCGTCCGTCAACATCGTCTCGACCAGGGCGCCGCGCTCACCGGCGTAGGCGCGCGAGAGGTCGCGTTCGACGACGCCCGAGGCGACGAGACCGCCCAGCGCGTGCCGGTCGTCGTCGACGACCACCCGGGCGCGCCAACCCGCTGCGGCTTCGGGCTCCACGGCAACGGCACGAGGAACCTGCAGGTCATCGGCGTCGCCGTGGGTCCACATGACGATCCACACCGGTGCCAGTTCGGCCGCCAGACGCGCATCGAACATGCGCTCGGTGAGCATCGTCGGGTCGCTCAGTGTGCGCGGTCCGGGGCCCGGGTCGACCGCCACGGCGGAGGTGAACGTCTTCGCGAACTGGACGAGTTCCTCGTCTGCGAGTGAGTCGTCGCGCACGAGGACGACGGGGTGGGTGGCACTGGGCACGGCGGCGAAGCAGCGCGCCAGGTTCAGGTCCGCGTGGTCGAGTGCTCCCGCGAGTTCGTGGCGGAACAGTCCGCCGGCGGCTTCGCCGGCCAGATGGTCGAAGTTGTCCCGCGCGAGGACGGACGGAGCAGTCTGCAGGTCGTTGATGCCGAGGGAATTGGAGACCTCCGCGACGAGCACCCCGGATTCCGCGGTGAAGCCGGCCATGAGCGCCAAGCTCTCCCGGCAGCTCAACGGACGCGAGTCAGGCGTGACGAGCACGCGCAGAGGATCGAGTGCGACGACGACCGCATGGTCGCTCGTGTCGAACCTGTCGAGGCTTCCGCAGTGAACCGAGAGGCCCTCGTGCAGGTCGCGCGAGTGCTGGAGGGAGCGAGCATCGACCGTGCCGCGCACGAGGACCGAGACCTCGCGCTCCGGGGACAGGTCCTCGAGGAGGAGACTCGCGGTCGGGCCGATGAGCAGCACCGGCCCCTCGGCGGCCTCCACCGCGCGGCGGGCGAGTTCCAGCCCCGCATGGTCCGCGCGGGCAGCCGCCCGATCGCTGTGGTCGAGCATCTCGCCGCCGGTCAGCGTGAAGCCGCTGACGGGCTCGACCTGACGCACGGTCTGCGGGTCCGTCATGCTCAGACCAGCTCCCACGACATGGGCGTGCCCTTCGCCGCGTCACGGGTGAAGGTGCGGCCCTCGAGGGTGGAGAACGTGTCGGGCGCCAGGCCGTTGGCGGGACGGATGGAGCGGACGTTCTCGGCCGTGACGACATCGCCGGCCCTGACGTCCTCGACGACGTAGAGGCTGCGGCGGAAGCGCAACCCCTCCTTCTCCTGGGCGCGTGCGCCGATGCGCGGTTCGCCGAGGCACTGCCAAGCGACCTTGGACTGGGACACGAGCTGGTTCAGCTCCTCCGGCTCGGAGGAGAACGCGGAGTCGACGCCGCCGCCCTCACGCGAGAGCGTCACGTGCTTCTCGACGAGGACCGCGCCCAGGGCGACGGAGGCGACGGCGGCGCCGATGCCCATCGTGTGGTCGGAGTAACCGATGAGGGTGCCGAGCGCGTCCCGCATGACGGGAATGCCACGCAGGTTGGACTCGCTAGGGTCGGCCGGGTAGTTCGCGGTGCACGCCAGCACGACGATCTTGTCGTTGCCGACGCTGCGGGCCGCCTCGACCGCGGCGTTGATCTCGCCGAGCGAGGCCATACCCGTGGAGATGATGATCGGCTTGCCCTTGCTCGCCGCGTGCCGGATGAGGGGGAGGTCGACGATCTCACTGCTCGCGATCTTGTACGCGGGCACGTCGAACTGCTCGAGGAAGTCGACCGCGGTCGGGTCGAAGGGGGAGGAGAAGGCATGGATGCCGAGCTCCTTGGCGAGCGCGAAGATCGGCTCGTGCCACTCCCACGGCGTGTGCGCCTCCTCGTACAGGTCGTACAGGTAGCGGTCGGCCCACAGTTCGTGACCGGAGGAGATCTTGAAGTCGTCGGTCTTGACGTCGATCGTGATCGTGTCGGCCGTGTACGTCTGCAGCTTGATGGCGTGGGCGCCCTGCTCAGCGGCCATGCGCACGATGTCGAGGGCCTTCTCGAGGCTGCCGTCGTGGTTGCCCGACATCTCGGCGATGATGTACGGCTCGGCGTTCGGGCCGACCTCGACGTCACCGATGCGGATGTTCTCGTGCGGGTTCTGACTCATGCTTGGGGCTCCTCGCTCGTCTGCGATTGGCTGGGTGACGCTCTGCGTCAGGACGTGCGCTCGCGGCGCACGTGGATGACCTGCGTCGGCTTGCCGCCGATCTCGCGCGTCTCGGTCTCCATCTCGACGAAACCGTTGCGCTTGTTGAAGCGACGAACGCCCTCGTTCACCTCGAGCACCTCGGCGTCCAAGGTGTCGATATCGAGCTGCGCGTCAGCGTACTTGACCGCCTCACGCTGGATCTGGATCCACGCAGGCAGCAGCTCGCCTCGTTCCGTGAGGCCGTCGTTGTCGAGGTAGTAACCCCACCAGGAGGTCTTCGCCTCGGCGTCGTAGTCGAAGAACGTGACGACACCGGCGGGCACTCCGCCGCGCTCGTACATGAGCACGCGTCGGCTCGGGTTGTCCTTCGTGTTCGCCCACCACGCCGCGTGCTCGTCAGGCGAGATGACGTGCTGGGTGAGAGAGACGGCGCGTACCTCGTCGTGATTGCGCCAGGTGCGCACGTTTTCCTGGTCGGCGTCCGTGGCGGGGCGAAGCATGCGAACTCCCGTTCTCAACTCGGTGACTCGGACCGTCAGGGCCCGACTCACCACGATACCGGCCGCAGGTGTGCCCACGCGACGCTGACGCGTTCCCGCGCGTCACGGCGACGAAGAGCGTGTGGGCGCACCGCAGCGCACCCTTCGTGCGTCGCGCGATCTCACAGGTGAGGCGAAGCCCTAGACTGTCGTCAGCACACGTGTCTGCGTCGACGGCGGTCGCCCCACCGAAGGCGCGGGTCATTTCGCACGATGAAGGAGAGTCCATGAGCACGCTCAGCCGCGAGCAGGTCCGCACGATGATGGGTGAGGTTCTCACCGCGCAGGGCAAGGAGCTGCCGTCCGACGACTCGGCTCGTCTCGACGCCATCGGCTTCCGCTCGCTCGACTTCTCCGAACTCGCCCTTCAGGTCGAGGACGAGCTCGACACCGAGCTCAACTTCGACGCGCCCGGCCTGCGTTCCATCGAGACCGTCGGCGACGTGCTCGACTTCATCGACGAACTGCAGAAGGCCTCCTGATCTTGGCGTCACAGGCCAACGGCGCTCCAGCGGGCGCGAACAACCGTGTCGTCGTCGGAGACTTCGACGGCACGTGGGCCGAGCTCGCCGAGTCGAGCTTCGGTGCGAGCAACGACACGCTCTCGCCACCTCTCGCCGCAGCGTTCCTCGTGAGCGGCCACCGCGGCGCAGCGCAGGCCGCGTGGCTCGCCGCCACGGAGGCGAACCGCGAGACCCTCATCGCCACCGCGGCACGCATCGACGACGAGCAGGCCGAGGGCTTCCGCGAGTTCGGTCTGTCCCTCGTGCGCGACGGCGCGGGCGGCGTGGACGTCGCTCCCGCCACCAACGAGCGCGACGCCGAGGGTGGTCGCGTCTGGCTGCTGACGTCCGGGTCGACCGGGCGCCCCAAGCAGGTGGCGCACACCCTTGCCTCCCTCACGACCGTCGCCGGCGACCAGCCCGCGCGCACCTGGCTGTGCCCCTACACGCCGGGCGCCTACGCGTGGTGGCAGGTCGTCACCCTCTCGATCGCGCTGCCGGGTCAGGACATCGTCTTCGTCGACCCCGCGCAGCTCGCCGAATGGCCCGAGCAGGCGCTCGCCGCCGGCGTCACTGCCGCCTCGGGTACGCCGACGTTCTGGCGTCAGGCCCTGTGGCGCAGCGGCGACGTGCTCGCGCAGCTGAAACTCGAGCAGGTCACCCTCGGCGGCGAACCCGTCGACCAGGCCATCCTCGACCGCCTGCGTGAGGTGTTCCCGAACGCCCGCATCTCGTGGATCTACGCGAGCTCCGAAGTGGGCGCCGCCATCGCCGTCCACGACGGCCTGGCCGGCTTCCCCGAAGCCTGGCTCGAACGTGACGTGCCCGGTCGTCCGCGCCTGTCCGTGGAGGACGGTGAGTTGCTCATCGCCTCGCCCAAGGCCGCCGAGGGCATGGACGCCGTCATCCGCACCGGCGACAACGTCGATATCTCGGGCGGCCGCGTCGTCATCACCGGCCGGGCCGCGAGCGACGAGATCAACGTCGGCGGGTCCAAGGCCTCCGCCGGCAAGGTGCGCGCCGCGCTCCTGGCCCACCCCGACGTCGCCTGGGCCGCCGTCCGCGGCCGCAAGGCGCCCCTCGTCGGCAACGTCGTCGCAGCCGACGTCGTCCTGCGTGACGGCCTCGACAAGGCCTCCGACGACGCGCCCACCCAAGCCGATCTGCAGGCATGGTGCGGCGAACGACTCCCCGAATACGCGGTACCCCGCCGCATCCGATACCTCAGTGAAATCCCGATCAAGGAGAGCTTGAAGAGCGATGTCTGAAACCACCAAGACGCCGATCCCGGCCGCCACGTGCGTCCTCATCTCCGGCGGCTCGCGCGGCCTCGGCCTTGCCTTCGTCGAAGACGTGCTCGCCCAGGGCGCCAAGGTGGCCGCGTTCGCGCGCACCGTCACGCCTGAGCTGCAGAAGCTCATGGACGAGCAGCCCGAGCGCGTCTACGTCGGCTCCGTCGACATCACCGACCCCAAGGCCGTCACCACGTTCATCAAGGACGCCTCCAAGGTGCTCGGCCCCATCGACGCGCTCGTCAACAACGCCGCCATCGGGCAGGACTCGCTCCACCTCCACACGACGCCCGAGCGCATCGAAGACATCATCTCGACGAACCTCACCTCCACGCTGCTCGTGACGCGCGCCTTCATGCGCCACGCCATGGCCAAGGTCGGCAAGGGGCGCATCGTCAACGTCACCAGCGTCTGTGCCCAGCGCGGCTACGCCGGCCTCGTCGCCTACTCCGCCACCAAGGGCGGCCTCGACGCCGCCACCCGCTCCCTCGCCCGCGAAATGCACGGACGCTTCCTCGTCAACTCGATCGCGCCCGGCTTCTTCGCCTCCGAAATGAGCTCCGTGCTCGGCACCGAACAGCTCTCCACCATCACCCGACGCACGCCCACCGGCCAGCTCGTCGAACCGGAGAACATCACGCCCACCCTGCGCATGCTGCTCTTCGAAGACACCAACATCAACGGCATGGTGCTGACGATCGACGGTGGCGGGAGCATCTGAGTTCTCCCTTGCTGCGTCTTCCGGCGAAGGGCTCCGAGTCGCGAGCTCGCTCGCGACTCGGAGCCCTTCGCTCGGTGCGACACAGCTGCGGGCGCTCGACCTTCACGCGGCATGTCCCACGGCTTCGCAAGCTCAGCCGGGGACATGCCGCGTTTCGGTCTCGCGGCGTCCACTTCCCGCGTTGTTGCGTTGGGACAAGAGGGCGCGGCTCGTTCGCGTGGCGGGGGAGCCGCCGCGGGCACGGTTGGTCTGCGTCGTGGGTACCGGCCTGTCTCGACGATCGAGGGTACTCATCTGAGACGCTGTGTTGAGGCTCGCTGTTGGGAAGGAACGGCACGGTGAACGCTGCTGAACTGCTGGCTGCTGCCTTGCGGGACGGGCGGCTCGAACGGTCGTCCGGGGTCTCGCCTCACGAGCACCCCCTCGCGGCGCGCAGCTACCTGTCCGACGGCACCGGGCTCGCGTGGCACGTTCCCTCCGCGCTGCGCAGCCACGGCACCTTCGTCCTCGACGCCGAAATCCCACGGCCCGTGCGTTCAACTCTCGTGCGGCGCTACGGCGTCGACGACCCCGACACCTTCGCCGAACGCTGGACCCGCGCAGAGGCTCTCGCCAAACTCGCCGACCTGCCCATCATCACCTGGCTCAGCCGCCACGGACTCACCGTGCCCGAACACGTCGGCGCACTGCGCGATGTCGGCGAGACCGATTGGAGCACTGAGCGGTTCGGCGACGTCATCGTGACCTTTGCCGTCACCGCACACGCTCAGCGGGCTGACACGAGCGAGGAGCGTTCTCCGGCTGTCGGTGGCACCGTCTAGCCTGGGACGCATTCAAAAAAATCGAGCAGTGCAGTCGAAGGCGCGGCAACGGACGACGAAGGAGAAGGCATGGCGCAGGAGCCGCAGACGGGTGCCACCCCGCCTCGCGTCGGCGTCGTCCTCATGACGATGGGTAACCGCCCCGACGATCTCGAACGGGCCATCTCGTCCCTGAACCAGCAGCGCGGAGTCGAACTCGACATCGTGCTGCTCGGCAACGGCTGGAACCCGGCCGAGAATCCGTGGCCGTTCCCGGCGAACGTGCGCACCATCCACTCGCCGGAGAACCTCGGCATCCCCGAAGGCCGAAACGTCGGTGCGCGGGAAGCCCGCGGCGACTACCTGTTCTTCTACGACGACGACGCCACCCTCCCCACTGACCACGTCCTCGCCGACATGGTGGCCGAGATGGAGAAGCGGGCCGACAACGCCGTCATCGGCCCGCTCGGGCAGGACCCCACGGGAAAGCCGACGCCACGCCGCTGGATTCCGCGCCTCAACGTCAAGAACAACGGAAAGCCCGGCCCGGCCACCTGGTTCCTCGAAGGTATCCACCTCTCGCGCCGCACCGCATTCGATCAGGTCGGCGGCTGGCCCGGGCACTTCTTCTACGGTCACGAAGGTATCGACCTCGCCTGGCGACTCATCGATGCGGGCTGGGTCATCCAGTACGTACCCAGCATCACTGTGAACCACCCGGCCACGTCTCCGGCACGGCACGCCGTCTATTACCGGATGAACGCGCGAAACCGCGTTTGGGTGGCCAAGCGCAACCTACCGGCGCCCCTCGTGCCGCTGTACATCGGTAACTGGGCGGCCATCACCCTGCTTCGCGTCAAGGACAAGGCCGCACTCAAGGTCTGGTTCGCCGGCCTTGCCGAGGGCCTGCGCACCGACGCGGGGGAGCGGCACGTCATGTCGTGGCGCACGGTCGCGAAGCTCACCCGCCTCGGCCGGCCCCCGGTGATCTGACATGAGCGAAACCCACAACGACCACGTCCACGCCGTCGTCACCGGGGCCAAGAGTCGCTCGCACGTGCTCTACATCGCCTCCTACCTTCACCGCGTCCTGCAGGATCTTTCGGACGCCGGCCGCCTGCGCGTCTCGTTCGTCCCGGCAGCCGCGTTCCTCACCGCGCCCGCGGTCGGTGTCGAGGACGCGCGAGCCCTGCTGCCGGACGACCCACGCCTCTCGCTCGAGGAAGGCATGGCGGGATGGCGTTTCGCCGAGGGCGCGCGGGCCCTCTACGTCAGCGTGGGAACGCCCGGCCTGAAGGCTCTCGTCGCGCTTCGTCGCGCGAACGGCGTGCGCCCCATCCACGTCGTCGTCACCGACGAAGGCATCGGCACCTACGGTTCGTGGACGACTCGCCGTGACGCCATCCGCCGGCAGGGCGCCGCGCCTGTCACGGCCACGCTCAAGGCAGGTCTCATCGCCGCGACGGGCAAGGCGTTGACGTCCGAGCGGTGGCCCGCGTATCGGCGCACCTCCCACGGCTGGGAGGTGACCGAGGCCGTGCGTGCGGAGTTCCGCGCCCACACCGAAGGTGCCTCCCGATCGGTGCGTCGCAGCGCCGTCATCCTCACTCAGCCCTTCGTCGACCTGGGGCTCATCGACGAGAAGCGGTACGTCGACTACGTCCGCGGCCTGGTCGCGAGTTGCGCGGACGCGGGACTCGAACCACTGGTGCGCGCGCACCCTGCTGAGGACGTGCGCCGCTACGACGAGTTCGAGGTCATGCGCTCGCGCGGCACCGCCGAGCTCGATCCGCTCGTCGTCGGCGCCGACGCCGTCCTCGGAGGCCCCAGCACGGCCCTCATCAACCTCAGTGCGATGTTCGGCGCCAACGTCGTCTGGGTGAGCGAACCCTCTCTCACCTTCCTCGACACCGATGTCTCCGAGGCTCAACGGCAGATCTTCGCGGCGTTCCTCGGCCGACCCGTCCGTCCGGTCGACGTGGTAGCGCGACTCGCGTGAGTACCCGGCCCGACCTCGTCGAACAGTGGGAGCCCGGACGCAGCGTTCCGGTGGCTTCGATCCTCGGCGCTCTTCGCCGGGGATCGGGCGATCCGACGATGGTCGTGCGTCCCAACGCCGTGTGGTGGGGCGTGCACACGCCCGCAGGACCGGCGGCCACCTGGTGGCAGGTCGAGCCCGCGGAGGGGGGCGAGCGCGTCATCCTGCGGGCATACGGAGCGGGCGCGGCGTGGTTCGCGGGCCGTTTGCCCACCATCCTCGGTGAGGCGGACAGCCTCGACGGCTTCGCTGCCCATCACGAGCCCGTGAAGGTCGCCCTTCGCGTGCGTCAGCTCGCCGATTGGCGCATCCCGCGCACGGGCCTCGTCATCACCTCGCTCGTCCCGAGCATCCTCGAGCAGAAGGTCACCGGTCGTCAGGCCTTCGCAGGCTTCCGCCACCTCGTGCGCACGTACGGCACCCCTGTCACGTTAGACCCGGAGGCGCTGCGGGCGGCGGGCCCTCAGGCACCGGCCGTCGCTCGCCTCATGGCCGCACCCTCTGCTGCACAGTGGCGACGTATTCCGTCCTGGGAATGGCTGCAAGCCGGTGTCGAGCCGCCGCAGTCACGCACCGTCATGCGTGCCCTCGAGCACGCGGACCGTCTCGAGCAGACGAGCGAGCTGCCGATTGCGGAGGCCCACGCGAGGCTGCGCCTCGTGCCCGGAATCGGTGTCTGGACGGCGGCAAAAGTGGCACAGAGCGCGTGGGGCGACCCCGACGCCCCCACCTTCGCCGACTACCACGTGGCCAAGGAGATCGGGCACGCGCTGCTCGGGCGTGACATCGACGACGTGGGTATGGCCGGCCTTCTCGAGCCCTACCGCGGACACCGCTATCGAGCCGAGCGCCTCATCCTCGCGGCCGCTCCGCGGCGCGAACGTCATGGTGCCCGTATGACGTTGCCCTCACACCTGCCCCAGCGCGCGTGGCGCTGAGGCGCAGCGAGAGACCTGCACGGGTGTCCCCGGCGTCGGGTGGGAGCAGGTCGCCGATCGATCAGGCTCCGAGAACCGTGGTGCGTACCTCGCGCGCAGCTTCGACGTCGCCGACCAGCGCTCGCGCGAGCGGCGCACGCGTCACATTGAGACGCCCGGGGTAGCTGCCCTGAGCCTCGTCCTCGTCGATGAGAAGCACGTCGGCGAAGTCCGCGTAGAGCTTGGCCACCTGCGCCGACGTCATCTCGAGGCCCGCCTGCGACCAGGCGCTGCGCTCGGCGTCACCGTCGCGGCTCGTCGGCAGGCCGACCGGACTCATGACGACGACGCGGGCCGCTGTGCCGCGCAGGGCGTCGCGCACGCCGGGCACCCCGAGCAGCCCCGGCCCGTCGAGCACGGGTGACATCGGGGTGAGCACGACGACGTCGCTGCTGCGCAGCGCGTCGAGCACGCCGGGGGAGGGCGTCGACTGTTCGAGCCCGGCGACTCCGAAGCCCTGCGGTTCGCCCCGGTCGGCATCCCCGAGCCACCGGGCGACGGGGCGGCTGCTGCGCTCTCCGGCCTCGTTCTCCTCGATGACGTGAAGTTCGACGGGCTCGTTCGTCGCGGGAATGACGCGAGCCTCCGCTGCGGGGCTCTGGAGCTGGGCACACGTGGCCGCGGTCTCACCTCGAGCGCGCCAGTAGTTGCGGGCGACGGCGAAGGCGACACTCTCGTCGTCGAGAATCGGCCACTCGCCGGGTGCCAGGCCCAGTTCTGCGAGCGTCGAGGAGACGGTCGACGTGGAGGGGCGCGCGGGTGAGGGCGTGAAAGCGCGCAGTGCGGCGTCCGTGTCCGGGGTGAAGCGCAGACCCGCAACACTGAGGTCCCCCGAGGTATTTGTGATGCAGATCACATCACCCATCGGCGTGTCGATGGTCGACCCCGGCGCGAACAGCCCATGTAGTGCTGCAGCTGACTGGGGACCACTAGATAGGAGCGTGAGTTGCATATTGTCAGTGTGACAGGCGAGGTGGTGGAGGCGCCATTCACCCCCGGGGAGGGGGTTGCGAGCATTCCCGTTCGGCTTGACTCACTCGAATGACATCGATGTAATTGCCATGTCGCGCTTCGCCGTCCCCCTTGTTGTCGTCCCGCTCCGGTGGGGTTGTCACCGCCGGGTGGTATTGGGCCGAAGTTCGCCGAAGTACACCGACGCCTGACCATGGCACCGACGACGAAAGGACGGACATGCAGGAATTCATGCAGTTGATCAGCCTGCACGACGCCCTGGACGACACGGAGGAAATGTCGTGGCAGGAGCGCGCACTGTGCGCGCAGACCGACCCCGAAGCGTTCTTCCCCGAGAAGGGCGGCTCCACCCGCGAGGCCAAGCGTGTCTGCGTCGGGTGTGAGGTTCGCTCCGAGTGCCTCGAGTACGCGCTGGAGAACGACGAGCGCTTCGGCATCTGGGGTGGCCTTTCCGAGCGTGAGCGCCGCAAGCTGAAGAAGCGCGCGGTCTGATCAGGTGACGGCGAGCGCTCGACTCGGCGTCCACGAGCCCCGCGAGGGAACACCCGAGCATCCTTTCGTCACCGCCGTCCTCGTGGCGCGGGACGGACACCTACCGTGGCTTCGCGCCACGGTCGATGCATTTCTCGACCAGTCGCGACAGGCGGACCGCCTCGTCGTCGTCGACGGCACTCCCGATCAGGACATGCGCGAGGTTCTCGCGCGTGAGTTCCCGGAACTGCGTGAGGTCGACCTCACTGTCGTCAAGGCGAACCACGAGGAAGCCTTCGCCGGTCTCGTCGACCGGGCCGTGCAGGCCATTCCCGCGCGTGGCAGCGACCACGTCGTCGCGCTGCGCGATCGCCGCCGCGCCCGCCGACGCCCCACCCACCCGAGCGACCGCTACCACTGGTTGTGGCTGCTCCACGAGGACTCCGCTCCGACGCCCGACTCCCTGAAGGCGCTCATGCGCTCGGTGGGTCGAAGCGAGCGCATCGGTATCGCGGGCTGCAAGATCAACGAGCTCGACCGTCCATCCCGTCTGATCAACATCGGTATCGACGTCACGCGCAGCGGGCGTCACGTCGCCCGCACCGTCGAGGGCGAACTCGACCAGGGCCAGCACGACGGGCGCCGTGACGTGCTCGCCGTGTCGAGTGCAGGCATGCTCGTGCGCCAGGACGTCTACCTCGACCTGGGCGGCTTCGATCCCGCGTTCGACGGCGACGGTGACGGTCTCGATCTGTGCTGGCGAGCCCACCTCGCCGACCACGCGGTCGTCGTCGTGCCCGAGGCCACCGCACACCAGGACATCGACTCCGCGCACCTGCTGCGCGTCATGGAGGGCCGCGGGACGCGTATGACGCGTCGCCAGCGCCACAGCATGACGCGCCGCTCGGGTGACCCCGATCGTCCGGCCGCGCACTCGGGCAGCACACTGCGCCGCCACCGTCAGGTCGCCCTCGCGCGGACCTCCACGCTCCGTTTCCCCTTCGCGCTCGCGTGGGCAACGATCTCGTCTGCGCTGCTGGGTGTCGTGCTGCTCCTGCTCAAGCGCCCGCGCTCGGCCGCGTCGGAGTTCGGTCAGGCCAGTGCAGGTCTCGGACTCGGCCGCATCATGGGCGCGCGACGCCGCTTCCGTGGACGTGCCGGCGTGAGCAACGCCCAACTCTCGTCCCTCTTCGTCCCGGCCGAAGCGGGGCGTGCCGCGGCCTGGGACGCCGTGGTCGCCGCGCTGACACCTGGTGGCTCGAAGCCGGTGCACCAGCCGATCTCCACCGAGACGGGCCCGCAGTCCGAAGAGGCCGAGGAAATGCGGACCCGCGGCGGCGTGCTCAAGCGCATCGTGCGCCACCCCGGTCTCTGGGCCGTACTCGTGCTGTTCGGCATGAGCCTGTTCATCTTCCGTGACGCCTTGAGTGACGGCGCTCTTCGCGGCGGTCACGGCCTCGCGGGTGGCGAACTCCTGCCGTACTTCACCTCGCCCGGCGGTGTCTGGCACGCCTGGCGCGACGCCTGGCAGGGCCCCGGTTTCGGGCACGCCGCCTCGTCGGTGCCCTATCTGCCGTTCATCGCCATCGGTTCCTGGTTCGTCTCGCTCCTGCCGGGTGTGGCCGATACCACCGCGACCGCGACAGCCATCACATGGCTCTTCCTGGCCGCTCCGGCACTCGCAGGGTGGTCGGCCTACCTCGCGGGGCGCGCGGCGACGAAGCTCGCGTGGCCACGAGCTCTGGCAGCCCTCGCGTGGGGCTCTCTCGCCCCGCTCACGACGGCGCTGCTCGGCGGGCGCCTCGGCCCCGTCATCGCGCACATCGTGCTCCCGCTGGCCCTGGCGGGCATTCTGCGGCTCGGCCGCTCCGGCGCCACCGTCGCCGGCACGGCAGCCACTGCGCTCGCCGTCACGGTGCTCGGGGCCTACACACCGATCCTCCTTCCCGTCCTGGCGGTTGCCCTGCTCGTCGTCGCGGTGCTGGGGTCGAGCGCCGCGAAGATCCGCGCGCTCGCCGTGGTCGTGCTCGTACCGCTGTTGCTCGGGCACTGGAGCGTCGAGGCCTTCTCCGACCCGAGCAAGCTCGTCGGCGGCCCCGGGGTCCTGACGGACGGTGACGGCGGCGCGCCGCTGTCCGCGCTCCTGTTCCACCCGGGCGGCCCGGGCTCGACGCCGTTGCTCCTGGCGGTGCCTGTCCTCTTCTTCGGCCTGTGGGGCGCGCTGCGCGGCCGGGGTCACGAACTCGCGCGCTGGGCACTCGTGGTCCTCGCGCTCGTCGCTCTCGCTGCCGCGCTGCTCGCGCCGCGTCACTCCCTTGGCGCACCCACCGGACTGCACGTGTGGACGGGTGTCCCGGAGCAGGTCGCGGCGCTGTCGATGCTCGCGCTCGCGCTCATCGGCGCAGATCGTGTCCACGGTTCTTCCGAACCCGGAACCCGTTCGGCCACCTCGCGCCTCGGGCGCCTCAGCGTCGTCACGATCGCGCTCGTCATGGGTGGGGTCATCGGTCTGACGGCGTGGAACGCCTCGGCCGGCAAGAACGGCGTCCAAGCCGTGCGCAACCCGGCTCCTGCCATCACGGTGCACGAGGCTGAGTCGGCGCGAGCCGGCATGCTGCTCGACCTCCAGCCACGTTCGGGGGCCGTGACGTTCACCGTTCGCAGCCGCGAGGCCGGCCTGCCCTCGGTCGACCCGACCCAGCCGGCGATGCAGACGCCGACGTCCGTGACCAAGGCCATTGCCGCGCTCGTCGACTCGGGCGCCGGTGAGCGGGCCCAGGCCGGCCAGACCCTACGGGACGCCGGAATCGCCTTCGTCGCGGCCGACCGTCGCGCGCAGGAGTCCGACACGCTGCTCGCTGCCCTCGACTCCGCTGACGGACTCGTGCCGATGGCGACGGACTCGACGGCGTCCCTGTACCGCATCGACGGTGCCGGGGGCGGGCGTGCCGCACGGGTCGTCGTGCGTGACGGCGACGAGCGTCACATCGTCCCCGTGCGCGGCCCGCACGCGCGGGTCTCGACGACGTTGCCGAGCGGTGACGCGCAGCGCAGGCTCGTCGTGAGCGCCGGCAACGACTTCGCCCGTGAGGCCGAGGTGACCCTCGACGGACGCGCGCTCGAGGCGGTGGCCGGCACCCAGATGCCCACTTACAGCGTCGGCGCGGACGGCGGCAAACTCGTCATCGAACCCGGCACGGCGTGGCCGGCCTGGCGCGTGGCCCAGCTCGTGCTGCTCGGGCTCGTCGTGTTCCTGGCCGTTCCGTTCGGGTCCGCGCGCGGACGCGGGCGTCAGTGAGGCAGGGGAGGACATGAGCGCACAAGGAATCGCGCGCGGGGTCGTGCTCGCCGCCGCAGCAGCGGGCATGGTGTGGACGGCTCACGCGGCTCCGGTTCGCACGAGCACGGGCGAGCGCCTCGCGACGACGACGAGTGCCGTCGAAGCGGCCTCGCTCGTCTGCCCCGGGGGCGCCGGATCGAACGGCTCCACCGAGGTCAACGCGACGTCGTCGCCTGAGTCCCTCACGCCGTTCGCGCGGCAGGGCGGCGGAGCGAGTGCACGCCTCGAGTCGTCTTCCGACCCGAAGGCGATGTCGCTCGAGCGAGGCGGCGCGACCGTCACCGAGATGAAGGGTGGGCCCCTCGTCGTCGAGGCAACCGGCGGCATGGCTCCTGGTTTTGCCGCAGCTCAGATCAGCGGCGGCGACGGGAAGTCGCCACTCGTCGCACGCACCTGTGCAGCTTCCCTCAACGAGGCGTGGATCCCGGTGGGGCAGAAGGGTTCCTCACGCCTGTCGACCCTCGTGCTCGTCAACAGCGGTTCGCACGGTGCCACGGTCGACATCGACGTCAGTTCACGCGACGGCGACGTGGCCGGTGCCGCCATCGCCGACAAGGCTGTCCCCGCGCACTCGCGCGTCGAGGTCAACCTGCCGACCGAGGCCAAGAACCACGACGGTGTCGTCGTGCACGTGCGTAGCGAGAGCGGTGCCGTACAGGCCAGCGTGCGGGACAGCGCGAGCTCGGGTTCGGCCAAGGGTGAGGAACTGACGGCCCAGTACGCCGTGCCCGGTACGACTCAGATCGTCCCTGCGGCGCCCGTGACGGACGGCAAGACCAGCGTTCGTCTGGCGGCCCCGGCCGGGCGCGGCGCCGTCGTCAAGCTGTCGGCTCTGTCGACCCAGGGCGAAGCGTCGAAGGACCGTGTCGTCTCCGTGCCGCGCGGCCGGACCCTCGACGTGTCGCTGGACGGTTTGAAGGGGTCGACCGTCGCGGTGCGAGCCACGTCTGAGGCTGAGATCGTCGCCGCAGCCTCCGCTCCTGCGGCCTCGGGCTCCTCGGCGGACTTCGCGTGGGCCCAAGCCGCGCCGGACATCGGACCGGCGGCCGGCACGTCTCTACGTGGCGCGGGGACCGGGGGAGATCTCGTGCTCGCAGCCAGCGCTCCGCAGGTGCGGGCGACCGTCGTCGTGACGACGAAGGACGGCAAGAGCACAGCCCAGCACGTTGATGTGCGCGACAACGCGGCTCGACGTATCTCCGTTCCGAAGGACGCGAGCGTGTGGGTGACCGCGCCGACGAAGCAGGGCGAATCCCACCTTCATGCGGGAATCGTGCTCCGCACCGGCTCCAAGTCCTCGGATCGCATCACGACGCTCACCCTCACGGCTGCGCCGTGGATGCGCGAGCAAACCGCACTCGTCGCCCGCTGATCCGCTCATCCTGCCCGGCTGATCGCCGGTCGGACCTGTGGGCCGTCGTGCGTCAGCGAGCTGCGAGCCACTGAGCGTAGGTACGTCCACCGCGCTGGGCCTGTTCGCCCGGCAGATTCGTGCCACGGGCGAAGGAGCGCAGAACACCTCCGAGCGTTGGCACACGCACGGACCGAGCGGGTCGGCGGCTCTCGAGGTGAGCTGTCAGTGTGGAGAGTTCACCGAGCGAGAAGGTCTCCGGTCCGGCCAACTCGAGCGGCGTCGCAAGACTCGTGCGAATGAGGGCGACGTCCACGAGCTTGCGCGCCACCCATTCGGGGTCCACCGGGCTGACCCGGACGCGGGATTCGGCTCCCGTGAGCCGTGCCGCGGCGCCGCTCACCACCTCGTGGGCGAGGGTGTGGAACTGGGTGGCTCGCACGATCGACGCGCGCCCCGACCAGGACTCGGCGAGGTTCTCGGTGTCTGCCTTCGTGCGGTAGTAGGCCAGCGGGTTGTTCCAGCACCCCACGATCGAGGGCAGGACGAGGTGGGCGCCGGGTGCCCAGGCGTCGAGAGAACGCAGGAGGTTACGTGTTCCGTCGCGGTCGACTCGGGCATTCGACGGATCCGTGGCGCAGTGGATGACCGCCCCCACGCCCGGAAGTGCCTCGTCGAGGCCCGCCCCTGTCAGGATGTCACCGACCGCGCAGGTCACGTCGGTGATCGGGGTGCGGTGGACGAGCGCTCGCACCGGGATGGACGAGGCGCGTAGTTCCTCCACCACGGCGCGGCCGAGAACGCCCGAAGCACCCGTCACGAGAACCGGTGCGCGTCCGACGCCGAGCACGTCGGGGGGCAGGATCGGGGCAGCGGTGGGGGTCGTCGTCACAGGTCGTCCTCGTCGTCCAGGGAGCGGCCCAGCAGGCCCGCGAGTTGGGTGCGCACGACGTGTTCGATGAGGGCCTCACGCTCGACCCGGTCGCGTGCGCGTGTCTGAATGGGAAGGCGGTAGAGGACCATCCGCGCCCGATGGCGACCGTCGGCGGGGAAGGCGCGCCCGAGCGGCACTGAGTCCTCCCACGAGCTCGGGTCGGACGGCGGAACCTCTTCGACGCCGATCTCGATGTCGGCGACGCTGACCGACCAGCGCGATTCGCACACCTCGACAGCACGCAGGACGGCGTCGTCGAACGCGGCCGAACGCGATCTCATGGACGGAGTCGCGGGCCAGGCCAGAGGCCCCCGGTAGCGGCGCTCGTGCCGGTCGCGACGGGGCGCGCCCGGGGCGGAGGAAGCGTCGAGGCCGGGCTGTCGGCCTGGGCGCGCTGCTTTGTTCCTCACCGCGTCAGCGTATCGAAGGGCACCTGATCGCGGGCGGGGCCCGACCGGGCGTGTCCCGGTCGCGGCAGACGGGGGCAGCCACCCACTGGCGTAACCTTGTGCAACGTGACGTTGACCAGACAGTGCTCGCGATCCGCCTGCTCGAAGCCCGCCGTGGCGACGCTCACCTATGTCTACGCGGATTCGACGGTCGTCCTCGGCCCCCTGGCCACCTACGCCGAGCCGCACACGTACGACCTGTGCGCCGATCACGCTCAGCGTCTCACCGCGCCGCGAGGTTGGGACATCGTGCGCCTGGCCGTCGACATGACACCGCCGGAGCCCACACCGGACGACCTCGTGGCGCTCGCCGAGGCCGTGCGCCGCGCCGCGGCTCGCCCACCGGCCGAGCCCGAACCGGAGCCGGTACGCAAGCCCGCCCGTGCCGCCCGGGCCGAGGACCCTGCCTTCCTCTCGACGGCCTCACGCCGTCGTCACCTGCGCGCGTTGCCCGATGCCACGGACGACGACGCGTCCACGGAAGCGGGCGACGACGGCCGGTAGGATCGTCGGCGTGAACGCCCCCGTACTCAACGACTTCATCAAGGCCTACGACGTTCGCGGCCTCGTGCCCGAGCAGCTCTCGCCGGCCGTCGCGCGCGAACTCGGCGCCGCCTTCGCGCAGATCGTGGCCCGCCCCGAAGGAGCCGAGGGCGTCGTCGTCGGCCACGACATGCGCCCGAGCTCGCCGGAACTGTCTCGAGCCTTCGCCGAGGGCGCCGCCTCGTACGGCATCGACGTCACTCTCATCGGCCTGTGCTCGACCGACGGCCTGTACTACGCCTCCGGTGCTCTCGGCATCCCCGGCGCGATGTTCACCGCGAGCCACAACCCCGCGCAGTACAACGGCATCAAGCTGTGCCGCGCCGGCGCGCGCCCCGTCTCGCTCGAGACCGGCCTCGCCGAAATGCGTGACCTCGCCCAGTGGGCACTCGATCGTGGCACGGCGGTTCCCTTCGACGGCGAACCCGGCACGATCGACGAGCGCGACATGCTCGGCGACTACGCCGCCTTCCTGCGTTCCCTCGTCGACCTGTCCGGCGGACGCCCGCTCAAGGTCGTCGTCGACGCCGGAAACGGCATGGGCGGCCACACCGTGCCCGCGGTCCTCGGCACGGATGCGGGGCTCGAGGAGCTTCCGCTCGAGATCGTCCCGCTCTACTTCGAACTCGACGGCACGTTCCCCAATCACGAGGCCAACCCGCTCGAGCCCGCCAACCTCGTCGACCTGCAGAAGGGCGTCGTCGAGCACGGCGCCGACATCGGTCTGGCTTTCGACGGTGACGCCGACCGATGCTTCGTCATCGACGAGAACGGTGACGCGGTGACGCCGTCGGCCGTCACGGCGCTTGTTGCCCAGCGTGAGATCGCGAAGGAGGTCGCCAAGGGCACCCGCGCTTCGGACGTCTCGGTCGTCGCGAACCTCATCAGCTCGCGCGCCGTCACCGAGGTCATCACCGAGAACGGGGCGAAGCCGGTGCGCACGCGCGTCGGCCACTCCTTCATCAAGGCGCAGATGGCCGAGCACGACGCCGTCTTCGGCGGGGAGCACAGCGCGCACTACTACTTCCGCGACTTCTGGTTCGCCGACACGGGCATGCTCGCGGCGATGCACGTGCTCGCCGCGCTCGGTGAGCAGGAGAGGACGCTCTCGCAGCTCGTCGCCGAGTACGCCCGCTACGAGGCCTCCGGCGAGATCAACTCGACCGTGAGTGACGCCACCGCCGCCACTGGCCGCGTTCGCGAGTGGGTGGCCTCCCACGGCGAGTACACCGAGGACGGCATGGACGGCGTCACCTTCGTCCACGAAGGCGGTGACAGCGATCCGATGTGGTGGCTCAACCTGCGCGCCTCGAACACAGAACCTCTGCTGCGCCTCAACGTCGAGGCAGCCGACCGTGCAACGATGGAGCGCGTGCGCGATGCCGCGCTCGCCGCCGTCCGAGAAGGAGAAGCCCAGTGAACCGAGGCGTCACGATCGAACCGTGGCTGCGTGAGATCCTGCGCTGCCCGGTCACGCACAGTGAGCTCGTCGACGGCGTCGACGACGGCGGCGAGCCCGTGCTCGTCGCCACCGAAGCCGATGCCGAGCGCGGTGGCCGGTTGCAGTACCCGATCCGCGACGGCATCCCCGTGTTCCTCGTCGACGAGGCCACAGTTCTGCCCACCGAGGCCTGATCGGCCCACCTGGTACCTACGCCGAGGCCGCTTCCCGAATCGGGAAGCGGCCTCGGCGCGTGTTGTGCGTGGTGCCGGACGCGTGGCTCAGAGGCGGACGTCGTCCTCGGCGAGCCAGCGCTGCACGGTCGACTCCTCGGGTGCCGGAGCCTCGATGACGTGCGGGACGAAGCGCGCACCGCCGTCCGTGATCGGGCCGTCGGTCTCGCGGATGCCCATGCCGGCCGCGTGACCGTCGACCACCCAGGCTCCGATGACGGGCCGGTTGCCGTCGAAGTCGGGCAGCGGCCACCACTGCTGGTAGCAGAACGACTCGTCGTGTTCCTGGCCGCCGTGCGTCCAGTCGCGACCCTCCGCGTGGACGCGGATCGAGGCACCCTCACGGCCGAAGAACGGCTTCGCGACGTACTCGCGCAGGTCGCGCGGGGAGTCGAGGTAGGCCGGAAGCAGGTTGGGGTGACCCGGGTAGAGGTGCCACAGCGCCGCGAGCAGCGCCTTCGTCGAGAGGGCCGAACGCCACAGCGGCTCGATCCAGCGCACGCCGGAAGTCTCGATGTGGGCGCCGAAAGGCTCGACGAGCAGGTCCTCCCACGGGTACAGCGCGTAGCAGACGTCGATCGGGCGCGACTGACCGTCGACGAAGCGGCGCGAGTCGACGTCGAGGCCGACGTCGGACAGGTCGAACAGGCTCGTCGTCGCGCCGGCCTGATCTGCGGTGTCTGCGAGGTAGGCGAGCGTGGAAGCCTCTTCGACGAGGTGGAGCAGCCCCGCGAAGTGAAGGTCGTCCTGCCCAGCGGCGACGCGCTTCTTCCACGCACCGACGAGCCTTTCGTGGATCGAGTTCCACTGGTCTAGTTCGGGGAAGTTCGCCTCGTGCCAGGACCACTGGGACACGGCCGACTCGACGAGCATCGTCGGGGTGTCGCCGTTGATCTCGAGCATCTTGGGGGTGCCGTCGCGGGCGAGGCACAGGTCGAAACGGGCGTGTGAGCCCGGATCACCCTCCTCGAGACTCGCCAGGAGCCGCCGGGTCGAGCCCTCGGGCAGGCACAGACGCCGGTCGTCGTACGTCGTGAGCATCCACGTCGCGGCGCTCAGGCACATGCCCCACAGTTCGTCCGTGGCCGCCTCGAGCCGGTCGATCTCGGCGGGGGAGAAGGAGTAGTAGGCGCTGTCCGTCCAGTACGGCACGTCGTGGCCGTCGACGGTCTCGGACGCCCAGAGCATGCCCTCGGAATCGAGGATGTCGCGGAAGTTCGGGCGCGGCTCGCAGGCCAGGCGCCTCATCCGCCTCCGCCGCCGCCCTTGCCGAAGCCGCCACGCACGACGCTGCCCTTCGACGAGCCGTCGGCGCCCTTGATCTGAGTGCCCTCGCGGACGGAGGACTTCGTCACCTTGCCGCCCTGGGCGTCGAACCCACCGGCGGCGTAGGTGGCGTTCTTCGGAATCGACGTGGCGTAGCTGTCGAGCTTTCCGCCCACCGGGGCGACGCGCTGGCCCGAGCGGTAGAAGACCCATGCGGCGCCGGCGTGATGTCCGGAGCGGCACTCGCTGTCCGGCAGCCGTTCACCCGTGGCCTTGTCGCGGCACACCCCGGCGTAGTCGGCGCCCTTGGACGACGAACATCCGGTGAGGAAACCGGCGGCGAGAACGGTGGTCGTGCCGAGGGCGAGCCCACCCTTGCGCCTGGTCGTCGGCATCCGAATCCTCTCCTTCGAGTAGGACGTCAATGTATCGCGCGATCTAGGCTGTGACGCGCGGATCCCCTCGGGCGTTCCGTCCCCCGAGCGACAGAAGGTGTGACATGCCCTACCTTGACGAGAGCTGGCTGGACGACGCCCGTCACCTCGAACGCTGCGACTCGCGCGACTCCCTTCGGGCGCTGGCCACAGCCGGTGCCCAGGTGCGCGAAGCGATGACGCTGGCCCGTGAGGCGGGCGTGGAGCGCACGGCCGACGGTGAGCGGCCCCGCGCCGTCCTCGTGGGCGCGCTCGGTGGCAGCGCCGTCGTCGCCGACGTCCTCGAGACGTTCGCCCAGCCCGGGGCGCCCGTTCCCGTCATCACCCGACGCGACGTGCCGCTGCCGGGATGGGTCGGCCCCCTCGACCTCGTCGTCGCGGTGAGCCTTTCCGGGCGGGCCGCCGGGCCGCTCGCGCTCGCCTCGGAAGCCGCACGCCGTGGAGCGTCCCTGCTCACCGTCGGGGCAGCGGACTCACCCCTGGCGGATGTGTGTGCGCGGGCCCGCGGTACGCACATCCCGGTCGGGCGCGGGCGCACGTCGAGCCGGACGGCGATGTGGTCGCTGCTCACCCCGGTGCTCATGGCGGCGGGGCACCTCGGCCTCATCGACGTCACGGACAGCCACCTCGAGCAGGCGATCACCCACCTCGACCGTGAGGCTGAGGTGTGCCGCCCCAGCTCCGAGCACTTCGTCAACCCCGCGAAGCTCGCGGCGCTGCAGCTCGCCGGTACCGTGCCCATGGCGCTCGCGGACGGACCCGTCGCCGCTGTTGCGGCCCGCCGCGCCGCGTCGATGTTCGCCCGCACCGCTCGGGTGCCGATGACCTGGGGTGAACTGCCGGATGCGGCCGCGTCTGTCGTTGCGACGCTCGACGGCCCCTTCACGGCCGGTGGCGGTAGTGGCGCGGCCTCGGCCCCTGACGACATTTTCGCCGACCCCTTCCTCGACGCGCCCCGACAGCCCGGGCTCGGGCTGCTCAGCCTCCACAGCGACCCCGAAGGTGCCGTTTCGGACTTGGCCGGCGTTGCTGCGGGCGTTCAGGACAGCGCGTTCGCGGCCGGCGCCACCGTCGTCGAGGTGCACCCCGGCGATGGCCCGCCCATCGCGCGACTGGCCGAACTCGTCCAGAGGGTCGACTTCACCGCCACCTACCTCGCGCTCGGCCAAGGTCTCGACCCGAATGTGTCGCGGCACGTGACGCAGCTGCGCGACCATCTCGGCGACCGTCGGGCATGACGCCCGCGGTCGGCACGGGGCGGCGGGCGTGTCGTCTGCGTGAGGACGGGAACGTCTTCGCTGGTTAGGCTTGGGCGCATGACGAACTTCTCCCGGGCCGAGGTCGCGGCCATGGTCGACCACACCCTGCTCAAGCCAGAAGCGACGGCTGACGACGTCGCGGCGGTAGCCCGCGAGGCCGAGGAGCTGGGCGCCTACTCGATCTGTGTGTCGCCGAACATGCTGCCCGTCGAGACGAGCGTCAAGGTTGCCACCGTCTGCGGCTTCCCGAGCGGCAAGCACACGAGCACGGTCAAGGCCGCCGAGGCCGCCGAGTCGGTCGAGCGCGGCGCTGACGAGGTCGACATGGTCATCGACGTGGGCGCGGCCAAGATGGGCGACTTCGAGGCGGTCAAGCTCGACATCCGCACGGTGCGCGACGCCATCCCGAACGCCGTTCTCAAGGTCGTCATCGAGTCCGCTGCCCTCACCGACGACGAGATCCGCGGCGTGTGCGAGGCGGCCGTCGACGCGGGCGCCGACTTCGTCAAGACCTCCACGGGCTTCCACCCGAGCGGTGGCGCCAGCGCCCACGCCGTGCGCCTCATGCGTGAGTGCGTCGGCCCGAACCTGGGCGTCAAGGCCAGCGGCGGCATCCGTGACGCCGCTGCGGCCCGCGAGATGATCGAGGCCGGCGCGTCGCGACTCGGGCTGTCCGGCACGCGCGCCGTGCTCGACGGTCTCGAGGGCGGCTCCGGCGACGCGTCGGCGGCTTCCGCCGAGGGCGCGGTGGGCTACTGATTTCGTATCTGAACGCAACGAAGGGCACCGGCTGAGTCGGTGCCCTTCGTCGTCGGTACGTCGTTGTCCCGGGGTGGACGTGGGGCGGACGCGGGCCGTGTTCAGGCCTCGGTCGGCCGGCGACGCGGCACCCGCCACTCGACGGCCGTGCCGCCGCGCGGCCTCACCCGCACCGTGCACGAGCCGCCCCACCGCTCGGCGCGCGCGACCAGGTGGTCGAGCCCCGAGCGGCGCTCGACGTGCTCGGGCAGCCCGACGCCGTCGTCCGTCACCTTGAGGCGGACGTCCTCGCCGACGTCGAGCGCCACCCGTACCGCCGACGCTCCGGCGTGCCGGGCGGCGTTGCTCAGTGCCTCGCGCACCACGGCGAGAATGTCCATGACGAGGGCGTCGTCGAGCGTCCAGTAGTCGCCGCCCACGGCTACTGAGGGCATGAACCCGAGCGCGTCGCTGCCCTGCTGAGCCAGCTGGTCGATGCTACGGGCCAGCGCGAGCGCGACGCCTCCCTGCTTGAGGTCGAAGATCGCGCGACGCACGTCCGTCACCGTCTCGTCGAGGTCGGTGACCACGGCGTCGAGCTTCTCGGAGGCCACGGTGTCGCCGACGAGCGGCATGACGCTCTGCACCCGCATGCCGGCGGCGAAGAGGCGTTGGATGACGTGGTCGTGCAGATCCTGGGCGATCCTGTCGCGGTCCTCGAGGATGGCCACGCGCTCGGACTCCGCGTGCTGGTGGGCGAGGAGCGTCGCGACGGACAGGCGGTCGGAGAGCATCTGGCCGACCGCCTCGAGCGGTTCCGGCGCGATCGAGAGAAGCGCCCGGTCCCACGCGATGAGCAGCAGACTGGGGGAGGCCTCCTCAGCAGTCACCGGCACGAGCAGCGCCGAGCGCTTGGCGTCGTCGACGAGCGCGGCTGCCTTGGCGCCGGAGAGGAAACGGGCATCCGGGCGCAGCGCCAAGTCGTCGGCCAGGTCTTGGCCGAGGCGCTCCGTCATGCGATGCACGGGAACGTACTCGACGTGGTCGGCGGTGAGGATGGAATCGAAGCGCTCGACGACAACCGGCCACGCCTGCTTGGGCGGCAGCTTCGCAAGCAGGGCGACGGCCTCGGCCGCGGCCCTCTGCCAGCGTTCACGGGCCTCTGCCTCGGCGAGCGTGCGAGCGTGCGCGATCGCGGAGGCGGCCGCCGCGGCGAGGGCCTCGAGCACTCGCTCGTCGCGGTTGCTGAACTGGCTCGCCGAGCGCTTGTTCGTCAGGTAGATGTTGCCGTAGACCTGCCCACGGATGACGACGGGGCAGCCGAGAAAGGAACTCATCGGCGGGTGGTTGGGCGGAAACCCGACGCTCTCGGGGTGACGGCTGATGTCGGCCACCCGAAGGGTGTGCGGCTCGTGGATGATCGCGCCGAGGACGCCCTTGCCGTGCGGCCCGTCGCCGATCAGCGCGGCCGTTTCGGCGTCGATGCCGTGGAGGACGAGGTCCTCGAAACCGCCGTCGGCGTCGAGGATGCCGAGCGCGCCGTACTCGGCGTCGGTGAGGTCGACCGCCGTTTCGACGAAACGGTGGAGCAACGGTCGCAGCGCGAGGTCCTTGCTCAGGTCGATGACGGCGGTGAGCAGCGCGTCGTCGGGGGAGGGGCTGCGATCGTCGTCGCGCGGGCTGCGGGGCGAGGCGGGCTGCGATGCAGTGACCATGCACGCGAGTCTAGGGGCGCCAGGTGTGACGAGCGGCTCCCCGCAGACTTCGCCGCACACGTCCCCTCCGGGGGGACGGGCGTCCACAATGGGGGCATGGCTGTTCGTGTCTATCTGCTCGACGATCACGAGATCGTGCGCCGAGGGCTCGCCGAGCTCCTTTCCACCTCCGGGCGTTGTGAGGTCGTCGGTGAGAGTGGGAGCGCCGCCGAGGCGATCCGTCGTATCCCCGCTGCGCGCCCGGACGTCGCGATCCTCGACGGCCGTCTGCCCGACGGCACGGGCATGGAGGTGTGCCGCGCGGTGCGCAGCGTGGACGAGAACATCCGCTGCCTCATCCTCACGTCCTACGACGACGACGAGGCCCTCCTCGCGGCGATCCTCGCGGGTGCGAGCGGCTATGTTCTCAAGCAGGTGCGCGGCGCCGACCTCGTCGAGACGATCGAACGCGTCGCCGCAGGTGAGTCGCTGCTCAAGGGGGAGGACGCCGACCGCATCCGCGCGCGCCTGACCGGCGAGGACGTCATGCTGCGCCCCGAGCTGGCCGCGCTCACCGACCAGGAGAAGCGTGTGCTCGACCTCATCACGCAGGGCTTCACGAACCGTCAGATCGCCGGGCGCCTGCACCTGGCGGAGAAGACGGTGAAGAACTACATCACGAGCCTCCTGTCCAAGTTGGGGCTCGAATCGCGCACCCAGGCCGCGGTGCTCATGGAGCGCCTGCGCCACCCGCACGACTGACCTGCGCGCGAGCCGGTGTGACGCCGGTCTCGCCAGTAACGACGCGGATTTTCGCGTGCTGCGGCCGATTGGCGTCGGGGTCTAAGGTTGACCTCATGGCCCACTACGACCTCGTCATCATCGGTACCGGTTCCGGTAACCCCCTCGTCACGCCGGACTTCGCGGACAAGAAGGTTGCCGTCATCGAGAAGGGCGTGTTCGGGGGTACGTGCCTCAACGTCGGGTGCATCCCGACGAAGATGTTCGTCCAGGCCGCCGAGGTGGCCCGCAGCGCACGCGAGTCCTCGCGCCTCGGTGTCGACGCGTCCGTGCAGCACGTGCGCTGGAGCGACATCCGTGAGCGCGTGTTCGGGCGCATCGACCCGATCGCGCTCGGCGGACGCGAGTACCGCGAGCGCGGCTCCGAGGACGGCAACACCACCGTTTATTCAGGCCACGCACGCTTCACGGGCGACCACAGCCTGCGCGTCGACGGCTACGACGAGGAGGTCACCGGCGACCAGATCGTCATCGCCACAGGTGCCCGCCCGGTCATCCCCGCGGTCATCACCGATTCGGGCGTGCCGTACGAGACGAGCGACACCGTCATGCGGATCGCCGACCTGCCCTCGTCGTTGGTCATCGTCGGTGGCGGTTTCATCGCGCTCGAGTTCGCCCACGTCTTCAGCTCACTCGGCGTCGACGTGACGATGGTGCTGCGCGGCGAGCGCGTTCTGCGTCACGCGGACGACGACGTGAGCCAGACCCTGACGAACGCCGTCGAGAACCAGTGGACGCTCGTGCGCAACGCCGAGCTGACGTCGGCCGGCCACGGCGCCGACGGCGTCGAACTCGCGCTCTCGGACGGCCGCACCGTGAACGGCGATCTGCTTCTCGTCGCCACCGGCCGCCGACCGAACACCGACGACCTCGGCCTGGAGAACACCGGCGTCGAGGTGCGCCCCGACGGTCGCGTCGTCGTCGACGAGTACGGCCGCACCGGCGTGGACGGCGTGTGGTCGCTCGGTGACGCGAGCTCGCCGTTCCAGCTCAAGCACGTCGCCAACGCCGAGGAACGCTGCGTCGCGCACAACCTCGTCCACCCGAACGACCTCCGTCCGTTCCCGCACGACGTGGTGCCGAGCGCGGTCTTCACCCACCCGCAGGTCGCCACGGTCGGCATGAGTGAGGCGCAGGCGCGCGCCGCAGGCCACGACGTCACCGTCAAGGTGCAGGCCTACGGCGCGACGGCCTACGGCTGGGCGCTCGAGGACACCTCCAGCATCTGCAAGGTCATCGCCGACAAGGAGACGCGCAAGCTGCTCGGTGTCCACTTCGTCGGCCCCGACGCCTCGACGCTCATCCAGCCGGCGATCCAGGCGATGTCGTTCGGTCTGGCTGCCGACGAGATGGCGCGCGGCCAGTACTGGATTCACCCGGCCCTCACCGAGGTGCTGGAGAACGCCCTCCTGGGCTTGGAGTTCCCGCCCCACGACGCCTGATCCCGCTCACCGTCACGACGAGCGCTGCGAGGACGCCCGCGCAGCACAGAGCGGTTGTGGCCCACCACAGATCCGGCAACCAGATCATGCGTTGCCGACGATCGTGTCCGAGCGCGCGGGGTGCGTACCAGGCGGCGCTCGCCAGCAGCGCGGAGGCGACGGAGAACCCCCAAGCCCAGGCGCGGGTATGTCGACGTATGCGCCCGCCGAGCCGCGTCAGTCGAGCCCACGTGGCTGCACCGAACACGAGAAGGACCGCCAGCGCGCTCAGTGCCCACGGCGACCACCTGAGCAACGGGTCGTCACCGCCCGGGAACTGTTGTCGTAGCGTTCCGCTGCGTCGAGCCCCTCGCGGGCGCTCAGGCCACTGCGATGCGTCAGGAGATCGCGGACGGTGGTCTCGTCGTTCGGTATCCAGGTGAAGTAACGCGCTACCGGTGCGTCGAGCTACACGTCGCTGGCGTGGGCGAACTGCAGCACCGCCAGAGCTGTGAAGGACTTAGAGACGGACCCCACAGGCAGCGCCGAATCAGCGGTGAGAGGCCTGCCGGTGCCGTCGGTCCCCGCGAGGTACTCGGTCTCGATCGTGTCCCGAGAAAGGACACGCATGGCAAGGCCGGGCCATCCGAGGCGTTCGCGGGTTTCGCGGGCCAACTTCTGCGGGTCAGTGTCTGCGGGGGCAGCCGGCAGAGCAGACGCGGCACCGGGCCGGAGCAAGCCCACGGTGAGTGCGAGGAGGAGGAAGGGGAGTGCCAACAATCGCCATTTAAATATGCGCATATTTTTATTGTGCACGGGTCGCTACGCTGAGTCCATGCCGAGAACCGCCGACCACGACGCTCGTCGCACGCAGATCATCGATGCGGTGCGTGACCTCGTCGCCAGTGACGGGCCCGAGGCCGCGACGATGAGCCGCATCGCGGCGAGTGCGGGTGTCTCGGTGGGCTTGGTGCAGCACTACTACGCCTCCAAGGACGTCCTGCTCGCCGACGCCTACGACCGAACCCTGCAGGTACAGCAAGGGCGGATCGAGACGCTCGTGGCGAGCGAGGAACAGGCGCGGGGGCGGATCGAACACATGGTGCTCGGCGCCCTGACACAGTTCCTTCCGCTCGACCACGATCGCCGAGACGAGACGATCCTCTTCGACCACTTCAGTTCCGTGGCGCTTCGACAGCCGAGCCTGCGCGAGGCGTGGCAACGCACGGACGACGTCCTGCTCGCACGGCTGCGTGAGGCCGTTGTCAACGCCGAGGAGTGCGGGGAGGCGCGAGAGGGCGTCGACCCGGACGACGAAGCGCGGCGCCTGCTCGCGGTGACCCGAGGTCTCGCTCGAACGCTCCTTCTGCGTGACGACGCCCACGAGGTCGCCCGGGTGCGTCGAGTTCTGGCCCAGGAATGCGCTTCGACGTTCTCGAACCCTTGTCGGCAATACGGGAGCTGACGTTCGTGGGGGTGGCTTGTGGACCGTAGGCTGCTCGTATGAGTGACTCTTCGGGCGGCAACAAGGCGATCTTCGCGGCCCTGGCGGCCAACCTCGGCATCGCCGTGACGAAGTTCATCGCCTGGATGCTCACCGGCATGAGTTCGATGCTGGCCGAGGCCATCCACTCGGTGGCCGACTCGGGCAACCAGATCCTGCTGCTCGTCGGCGGCAAGCGGGCCCGCAAGGATGCCGACGAGTTCCACCCCTTCGGTTACGCGCGGGAGCGCTACGTCGCGGGCTTCGTCGTCAGCATCGTCATCTTCAGCGTCGGCGGCATGTTCTCGCTCTACGAGGCGTACGAGAAGTACCACGAGATGTCTCTGCCGGACGCGCCGCACCCGGGCACCCACGAGAAGTGGTGGTGGGTTCCCATCGTCGTGCTCGTCGCCTCGATCCTCATGGAGGGTCGCTCGCTCATGACAGCGGTGAGCGAGGCCAAGAAGGAGAAGGGCGATCAGTCCTGGGGCTCGTTCCTGCGCAACGCCAAGAGCCCCGAACTCCCGGTGCTCTTGTGCGAGGACTCGGCTGCCGTGGCCGGTTTGACGTTCGCGCTCTTCGGCGTCAGCCTGGCGGTGTTCACCGAGAACGGCATCTGGGACGCCGTGGGCGCCGGGCTCATCGGTCTGCTCCTCATCGCCGTCGCGGCGTTCCTCTTTCGCGAGACGCGTTCCCTGCTCCTCGGTGAGGCAGCCCGCCCGGAGACGGTGCGCGAGATCCGTAGTGCCATCGAATCCGCCGACGGAATCGAGCGTGTCATTCACCTCAAGACCTCCCACCTCGGCCCGAACGAGCTCATGGTGGCGGCCAAGATCGCCATCGACCCGCAGGCGCGCGGTGCGGAGATCGTGCGCTCCATCGACGCGGCGCAGCAGGCCGCCCGGCGCGTCGATCCCGACCTGCAGATGCTCGTCTACCTCGAGCCCGACGTCGATACCGGCGGGGACGCGAGCGGCGGCATCGGGCACGTCACGTCAGCCCAGCGCGAGAACGCTCCGGGGGAGTGGCACGTCGGCCCTTCGCGACCCGACGACCGATAGGTCTGCTCAGCGCATTCGCAGGGACGCATCGACGTTCTCTAAGGTTGGCTCCATGAATCGAGAGCACGTTCGCCCGGTCCGCGTCGAGACCCGAGGCGGTCACTGATGGCCGGCGGACTCTTCGCGCTGCTCGACGACGTCGCAGCGCTCGCCCGCCTCGCGGCGGCCTCCACCGACGACGTGGCCGCTGCCGCCGGTCGCGCCAGTGCCAAGGCAGCGGGCGTCGTCATCGATGACACCGCCGTCACGCCGCGCTATGTGCAGGGCCTCGCGGCCGAGCGAGAGCTGCCGATCATCAAGCGCATCGCGATCGGCTCGCTACGCAACAAGCTGCTCTTCATCCTCCCGATCGCGCTGGTGCTCTCGGAGTTCCTCCCGATCGCAGTGACGATCCTGCTCATGCTCGGCGGTACGTACCTGTGTTTCGAGGGCGCGGAGAAGATCATCCACGCCCTCAAGCACCGCCGCGAGCACGGACACGAGAGCGCTGCCGAGCGCGAGGGCGAGGACGTCGCGACGGAGAAGGTCGACGAGGACGAGGTCGTGAGCGGGGCCGTGCGCACCGACTTCATCCTCTCCGGCGAGATCATGGTCATCGCCCTGAAGTCGGTCACCGATCAGCCGCTCGTCTCGCGCGCGATCATTCTGGCCGTGGTTGCCGTCCTCATCACGGTGCTCGTCTACGGCTTCGTCGCGCTCATCGTGAAGATGGACGACGTCGGCCTCAGCCTCATCGACAGCGGCAAGAGCGAGAAGTTCGGCCGTTTCCTCGTCAACCTCATGCCCAAGGTCATGGCGTTCCTGTCCACCGTCGGCGTCGTCGCGATGCTCTGGGTCGGTGGCCACATCCTTCTCGTCGGCACCGACGAACTCGGCTTCCACCCGCTGTACTCGGCCGTCCATCACGTCGAAGAAGCGGTGCACGAGGCCACTGGCGCACTCGGCGGCGTGCTCGGATGGCTCACGAACACCGTCGCGAGCGGCATCTTCGGGCTCATCGTCGGCACGATCGTCGCGCTGATCGTGACGCCGATCCTCGCCGCTCGTGCCAAGTCGAAGGGCGAGGCGCCCGCGCACTGAGCTGCCGCACCTCACCTCTCGAACGGCCGTCGCGCGTCCCGTGCGGCGGCCGTTCGACGTGGCCGTGTCGGAGGTGGCCGGTAGACTCACGGCCAGTCGGCGCGGGCGATAACCCATGCACGAGAGCAGCCCAGAGGGGCACGCCGGAATCTCGAGTCACCGAATGCGAAGGAAACAGACCACCATGCCGTTCGACTACAAGATCCGCGACATCTCACTCGCCGAATCCGGCCGTCACCAGCTGCGCCTGGCCGAGCACGAGATGCCCGGTCTCATGTCATTGCGTGCTGAGTACGGCGAGAGCAAGCCGCTCGCCGGTGCGAAGATCGCCGGGTCGCTGCACATGACGGTGCAGACGGCCGTCCTCATCGAAACCCTCACCGCCCTCGGCGCCGAGGTGCGCTGGGCGTCGTGCAACATCTACTCCACCCAGGACGAGGCTGCCGCGGCCGTCGTCGTCGGCCCGAACGGCACCGTCGACGACCCGCAGGGTGTGCCCGTGTTCGCCTGGAAGGGCGAGACGCTCGAGGAGTACTGGGACTGCACGAACGAGATCCTCACCTGGCCCGGCAACGAGGGCCCGAACATGATTCTCGACGACGGCGGCGACGCCACGATGCTCGTGCACAAGGGCACGGAGTGGGAGAAGGCCGGCCAGGTGCCGCCCACCACCGCGGACGACTCCGAGGAGTTCAGCGTCTTCAAGGCCCTCGTGCGCAAGACCCTCGCCGAAGACCCCACGAAGTGGACGAAGATCGGTGAGCAGATCCAGGGCGTCACCGAGGAGACCACCACAGGCGTCCACCGCCTCTACGAACTCTCGCGCGCCGACGAACTGCTCTTCCCGGCCATCAACGTCAACGACTCCGTGACGAAGAGCAAGTTCGACAACAAGTACGGCACCCGCCACTCCGTGCTCGACGGCCTCAACCGTGCCACCGACGTCCTCGTCGGCGGCAAGGTCGCCGTCGTCGCCGGCTACGGAGACGTGGGCAAGGGCGTCGCCGCGGCGCTCGCAGGCCAGGGCGCCCGCGTCGTCGTCACCGAGATCGACCCCATCTGCGCGCTCCAGGCCGCGATGGAAGGCTTCCAGGTCACCACCATGGACAAGGCCTGCGAATACGGCGACATCTTCGTCACGACGACCGGCAACTTCGACATCATCACCGCCGACCACATGTCGCGCATGAAGAACAAGGCGATCGTCTCCAACATCGGCCACTTCGACAACGAGATCGACATGGCCGGCCTCGCCAAGATCCCCGGCATCGCCAAGGTCGAGATCAAGCCCCAGGTGCACGAGTGGACGTTCCCCGCCGACGGTGACGAGGAAGCCCGCTCCATCATCGTCCTGTCCGAAGGCCGCCTCATGAACCTCGGCAACGCCACCGGCCACCCGAGCTTCGTCATGTCCAACTCGTTCGCCAACCAGACGATCGCCCAGATCGAACTGTTCACCAACGGTGACGCCTACCGCGCCAACGGCAAGCCCCTCGTCAAGACGCTCCCCAAGCACCTCGACGAAAAGGTCGCCCGCGCCCACCTCGACGCCCTCGGCGTCGAACTCACCGAACTGCGCAAGGACCAGGCCGAATACATCGGCGTGGACGTCGCCGGCCCGTACAAGCCCGAGCACTACAGGTACTGACCACTTCGATCGTGCGGGCGCCCGGCGAGCAAGCTCGCTCGGCGCCCGCACGATCTTCGGGTCAGGTGTTGTTTGGCGCGTCTTCCGGCCAGGCCCTATCGGGCCTGTCTCGGTGCGACACGCATCATGGCGCGTCTTTCGGCGGGACGAGTTCGCAAGCTCACTCGTCCCGCTCGGTGCGACACGCGGCCGTCCACTTCTCGAGGTGGGCAGCTCTCGTGTGGCTGTCACCAGTTCGTGGTCGCCGAGGTGAGCACGGTTCCTTGTGGCAGGTTCGGTCCTGACGGATGGCAGTTCAGATGCTCAAGGGGCGTCGATGCGGATTGTGTCCCGATCGGCCAAGCGGCCGCACCCCGACGCGGGGGAGGGGGGCGCGCCGTGCTCGCGTGCAGCCGCCCACCGTTACCTGTGTGTGACAATGAGCCGGGCGACGCCCGGGCACACCGCCCGAGCATCTTGAAAGGGGCAGACAGTGACCAACCGTGTGCTGATTGTTGACGACGACCCGGCACTCGCCGAGATGCTCGGCATCGTCCTGCGCGGCGAAGGCTACGACGTCTCCCACGTCGCCGACGGCTCCGCAGCGCTCGGGTCCTTCCGCGACTTCAAGCCCGACCTCGTCCTGCTCGACGTCATGCTGCCCGGCATGAA
This sequence comes from Dermacoccus sp. PE3, assembly GCF_001021715.1. Classification (NCBI taxonomy): domain Bacteria; kingdom Bacillati; phylum Actinomycetota; class Actinomycetes; order Micrococcales; family Dermacoccaceae; genus Dermacoccus; species Dermacoccus sp. PE3. The sequence goes on from NZ_LDCM01000003.1 coordinate 225,809, forward strand.
CGGAGTCGAGGTCTGCCGCAAGATCCGCGCCGAATCCGTCGTGCCCATCATCATGCTGACCGCGCGTACCGACACACTCGACGTCGTGGGCGGCCTCGAAGCGGGCGCCGACGACTACGTCAGCAAGCCCTTCAAGCCCGCCGAACTCGTCGCCCGAGTCCGCGCCCGCCTGCGCCGTGGAGACAACGAGCCCGAGATCGTCGCCATCGGTGACCTCGTCATCGACCTCGCCGCCCACTCCGTCACCCGCGACGGCGAAGCCATCTCCCTCACGCCGCTCGAGTTCGACCTCCTTCTCGCCCTCGCCCGCAAGCCCTGGCAGGTCTTCAGCCGCGAGGTGCTCCTCGAGCAGGTCTGGGGCTACCGCCACGCGGCCGACACGCGCCTCGTCAACGTTCACGTCCAGCGCCTGCGCTCCAAGGTCGAGAAGGACCCCGAGAACCCCGAGATCGTCCTGACCGTCCGCGGAGTCGGATACAAGGCCGGTGCCGCCCAGCAGTCCTGAGCGCCGCGGACCCGCCCGACGCGCGCTCTCCGCCGTCGTCGCCGGCGCCCGACGCTTCGCCGCGTTCCTCGGTCGCACGTGGCGGCGGTCGCTGCACTTCCGCGTCATCAGCCTCACGATGCTCATGGGGCTGACGGTGGTGCTCGCCGTCGGTGCCCTCATGTACCAAGGCATTGCCGACGGTCTCGTGCGGAGCAAGACCAGCTCCGCCCAGCAGGTCGCGCTGCGCGAGACGGCCGACGTCCAGAACGCCTTCGACGCCACGGACAAGACCGACCTCACCACCTTGTACAACCTGTCGCGCGACTCCGTGCGACGCATCTCCAGCCCCCTCGACGACACCTCGCGACTCGTCGTCCTCATGCGGGCCGGTGACAACGCACGCCCCGGTATCCCGCGCGTCAGCACCGCCGGTGCCGGCGAGATCACGCCCCCCGCCGACGTGCGAGGCGCGCTCGCCCGCGACCCTGCGCACCAGCAGACGAAGATCATCACCCTCCACCACGCCGACGGCGGTGACGTGCCCGCAGTCATGGTCGGCTCCCGCGTCAACATCCCGAACGCGGGCGCGTACGACCTCTACCTCGTCTTTCCGATGGACAAGGAAGCCCAGTCGCTCGGCATCGTGCGCAACTCGTTCGCCGCCGGCGGCTTGGGCCTCGTGCTCCTCATCGGTGCCTGTGCCTATCTCGCGACGAGGCTCGTCGTCACGCCCGTTCGGTCTGCGGCCCACGTCTCCGAACGCCTCGCCGCCGGCAATCTCGACGAGCGCATGCGCGTGCGCGGCGAGGACGACATCGCCCGTCTCGCGACGAGCTTCAACGCCATGGCCTCCAGCCTGCAGCGTCAGATCGGCCAGCTCGAAGACCTGTCGCACCTGCAACAGCGCTTCACCTCCGACGTGTCGCACGAACTGCGTACACCGCTGACGACGATCCGCATGGCCGCCGACATGATCCACGACTCCCGCGGTGACTTCGCCGCGCACGTGGCCCGCTCCTCGGAGCTCCTGTCGAAGGAACTGGACCGGTTCGAAGCGCTGCTGGCCGACCTGCTCGAGATCAGCCGCTTCGACGCCGGTGGCGCCGTCCTCAGCCGCACTCCCGTGTCGTTCACCGCCCTCGCCGCCGATGTCATCGACATGCACGAGCAACTGGCGCAGAAGCTGGGCGTCAAACTGGTGCTCGACGCGCCCACCGACGTCGAGGTGCCCATCGATCGCCGCCGTGTCGAGCGCATCCTGCGCAATCTCGTGTCGAACGCCATCGAGCACGGGCAGAACGCGCCGGTCGTCGTCATCGTCCGCTCGAACGTGACGGCGGTCTCCGTCAGCGTCCGCGACTACGGCATCGGTCTCAAGGAGGGCGAGGCGGACAAGGTCTTCGACCGATTCTGGCGGGCCGACCCGGCTCGTGCGCGCACGACCGGGGGCACCGGCCTGGGCCTTTCCATCTCCCTCGAGGACGCACGCCTGCACGACGGTTTCCTCGAAGCCTGGGGTGCGCCGGGGGAGGGCTCCTGTTTCCGCCTCACCCTGCCGCGCCACCCCGGCATCCCCATCGCCTCGAGCCCCGGGCCGTTGCAGCCTTCCAGCGTCACCGCGCCCAAGCAGATCGCCAGCGGCACGATGCGCACCTCCGACGGCGGTGCGCGCCTCGTCTCGGGTTACCCGAGCACGATCGGCACCAAGAAGGCCACGAACGCGTTGCCCCCGACCCTCGAGGGCGAAGCCGTCGCCCGGCCGAGGAGTGACGAATGAGCCGCCTCAGCCGTCCAGCGCGTCTGTCCGCGCTCACCCTCGCCGCAGTCATCACTCTCAGCGGGTGCATCGGCCTGCCCTCGACGACGGGGGTGCGCGCCGGTCAGGCCGTCGACGCCGGAGCCGTCGACGAGCCGCTCGCCGTGGAGCCGCTCACGGCGTCCTCCTTCGACGATCCGCGCTCCATCGCCACGGGGTTCGTGCGGGCACAGATGTCGTCGCAGGACAACCACGCAGCGGCTCGCACCTTCCTGACGGCCGAGGCCTCCACCGCGTGGAAGCCGGGTTCCGCCGTGACCGTTTTCAGTGGAGAGAGCGACATCGTCGCCACCCGACCGGAGACGGGCAAGGTTCGGCTGCGGATTCCCGTCGTCGCGACGATCTCTCCGGACGGTCACCTCGAGCGCTCCGATCAGTACGAGCGAACCCTCGAGTTCTCCGTCCGCGAGACCTCCGCAGGATGGCGCCTCACCGACCTGCCGCCGAACCTCGGCGTGTGGATGAGCGACTCGGATGTCACCCGTCTCTTCACGAGGGCGAACGTCTACTATCCGGCCCGCCACGGACGGGTCCTCATCGCCGACCCCCGCGTCCTGCCACGTCAGGGCCTTGCTACGGCGCTCGCCCGAGCGTCCTTGTCCGCGCCGCCCGCATGGCTCGAACCGGCCGTCGAACAGAGCGCTCCCGACGGCACACGTCTCGCCGTGGACGCCGTGCCCGTTCGCGAGGGCACCGCCCAGGTCGACCTGTCCAAGCAGGCCAGCGGGGCTGACAACGCCCAGCGCACGGCGTTGTGGGCCGCCATGACCGCCACTCTTCTTCAGGCACCCGAGGTGGGCACGCTGAACCTCACGGTGGGCGCCACCCGCTTGGAGGCCGAGAACCTTCCCAGCTCGGTCGACGAGGTCTCGGACGTGGGATATCGCCTCCCGACCGGCGGCGTCGACACCGTCATCTCCCGCAGCGGCACCTACCTCGCCTGGACGCAGGCGTCCGCGAACGACGCCGTCTCCGGCACGACGAAAGCAGCGGCGCGCGGACGACCGTCGCTTCCCGCCGTCGAGGCGAACTGGACGTTCCTGGCAGCGGGCCAAGGAGGACGTCAGATCGCGGCGGTCTCGAAGGACCGCACCTCGATCAGACGATGGGTCAACGGCAGCGCCGTCACGCTCGACTCGCTCGGTACCGATCTGGTACGCCCCGCGTTCGATGCCAGCGGCTGGCTGTGGACCGCCGGACACGCGTTCTCCAACGCGGAGTCGGGAAGGTCCGACTCGAAGGTGCGCGACGCGTCGGTGTGGGCCGTCGACACGTCCGCGAGTGAGGCCGGCGCGGCCCCGGTGCGGCTGCAGGTGCCGTGGCTCGGCGAAGGCGAGGTTGAGTCGCTGAGCATGTCCCCCGAGGGCCAACGTCTCGCCATGATCGTCAAGGACCCGAAGGGGCGCCGCGCCGTTCTGGCAGCGGTGGAACGTGACGCGAAGGGCCGCCCCGTCCGCCTCGGTCCGGCCCACGTCGCGGCCCGGGGCGTGAAGAACCCGACGAGCATCGTGTGGGCAGACGCGACGAGCCTCGCGGTCCTCGGCACGATCGACGGGACGAAGCGACCGGCGCTGCAGACGATCGACGACGTCGTCGAGCCGCTCGCCGTCGTGCGTCACGGCGACGGGCTCGCGAGCACGCTGCGTGGCTCCGACGGGCTGTTCGTCCGGACGTCGAACCAGACAGTTTTCACACGGCTGGGCTCGTCGTGGAGCAGCTTTCTCTCGCGTGGGGACGTCATCGTCCCCAACCCGTGACGGGAGATACGTCCCACCACGTCGTCGGACCGGCCTTTCCACAACACGTCGGTGTTCTCGGCTGCGCCTGGGGTCCCCAAGGCGCGACCGTGAGGCATGCGCCCCAGCCCGTTCGTGCACGAGGATTCCCGATCGCCGCTTCGTCGAGCGCTCGCGGAGCTCCTCGATCTCGCGTGGCCGGTCACCTGTGCCGGGTGCGAACGCTGGTCCACGCCGTGGTGTGAGGCATGCGCTCGGGCAACGCGGCTCGAACTCCTGCGAGTCCGTCCCAGCCTCGCGCCACACCTCGTCGTCCATGCGGCCACGCCGTTCGAAGGTGCCGTGCGTCGTGGGGTGACCGTGTTCAAGGACGAGGGCCGCAGTGACCTCGCGCCCGTTCTCGGCGTCCTGCTGCGCGCCGCTGTCGCGGCGGCGCTCGCGGAGTACGTCGACGGGGAGCGGCCGATCCCGAGGAGGTGGTTGCTCACCCCCGTCCCGTCGTCGCCCGCCGCGACGCGCGCACGCGGCCGCTTCCCTCTCGGGGAGGTGGTGCGTGCATCGCTGCACAGCGATCGAGCAGGTGCCGAGCAGCGGACGCTCGTCGAAGCTTCTCTGCTGCGCGCCTCGCGACGCACGGTCGACCAGTCCCACCTCACCCGAGCCCAGCGCAGCGCCAACGTCGCCGGAGCCTTCGCTTTGGCCGGCGCCCGCGAGGCCCATGCGCCGGAGGAGTGCGGCGTCGTCCTCGTCGATGACGTCGTCACCAGCGGCGCCACTCTGGCCTCGGCTCACGGTGTCCTCGTGCGCGGTGGGTACGACCCTGTCCTTCTCGCGGCGGTCGCCGCGACGCCCGACGCGGGTGTCCGGGGCGACGCATGAGACGTCCGTGGTCCTGGGCACGTCACGCGCTGTTCATCGGATCGTCACGAAACCCTGGTGTGGGTCCCCTCACAGGTCTAGCGTGGAGTCACGATCCACTCCTGGCAGGAGGTGATGCACTCAGTTCCCTGGGCGGCGCCGTGAATGTGCCCGGCCCCGCCGACTCACGCAGCATCAGTTCTTGGCCTGAGGAGGTCATTCCCATGGAGATCACCGTTACCGGTCGCCACGTCGAGGTTCCCGCCCGCTTCCACCGCCACGCGGAGGAAAAGCTGGCAAAGGTTCCGCAGCTCGACCCGCGCGTCGTGCGCTGTGACGTCGTCGTCACGCACGAACCGAACCCGCGACGTGCGAAAGAGGCGTACCGCATCGAGGTGACCTGCCGCGCCAAGCGCTCGGTCATCCGAGCCGAGGCAGCGGCGGACGAGGAGTACGCGGCACTCGATCTCGTCATGGCCAAGCTGGGTGAGCGTCTGCGTCGCCAGCACGACCGCAGGCGTGTGCACCGCGGCCACGCGCGCCCCACCTCCGTCGCCGAGGCAACGGCCGACCTCGGACTGCTCGAGGTCATGCCCGACCTCAGCGACAACGCGGACGAAGCACCCGCTGCGCTCGGACAGGACCCGGACTGCCCGGTCCAGCTGCGTGAGAAGGTTCACCAGAGTGCGCCCATGAACGTCGACGAAGCTCTGCGCGAAATGGAGCTCGTCGGCCACGACTTCTACCTCTACCAGGACAAGGAGACGGGGCGTCCCAGCCTCGTCTACCGCCGTCGCGGTTGGTCCTACGGCGTCATCCACCTCGACGTGGCCGAGGAGGTCGCGCACGACGACGAGGCCACCGCCTGAGACCGGCGGACTCGACCGCGGGGCCGTTCGCACACCGTGCGGGCGGTCCCGCGGCCGTTCGCCCCCAGGGTCGCTCCCGTGAGGATCGGTGACAATGGAGCGCATGTCAGGTGATGTCGTCGCGACCATCGTGGTCGAAGACCGGCAGATCGCGGTGCACGAGCCCTCGTCCATCGCTTCCCTTCGACGCCTTGTCGCACTCGCCCGTACGGAGGACGTCGCGGCGGTCGTCGAGCCGGCCGACGAAGCAGTCCTGGAACGACTGGTCGGCGCCGGTGTTGCAGCCTTCTTCCCCTACGTGCCCTCGCACGACGAACTGACCGAGGCCGCCGAGGCGCTCGCGGTCGCGGGCAGTTATGCCCACCCTGACCTCACCCAGTCGTTGCTGCGTCTGGCGCGACGGGCTCTGCGGCCGGACAGCGTGCTCGACGTCCTGACCGCGCGTGAAGTCGAAGTCCTCCGCCTGCTCGCCGGTGGACAGGCCAACCGCGCCATCGCGGCGCGCCTGTTCATCTCGGAGCACACCGTGCGCAATCACCTCGCGCGCATCTACCGCAAGCTCGACGTCACGACGCGTCGGGAAGCGGTCGACCTGACCCGCGAGGCGTTGTCGGACGCCTCGCCGCGGGAGGGGCGCGAGGGGCGCCGCCCGAGCGACTAGGCTTAGGGAACTGTGCGTCCGTCTCGGGCGTACTACGTCAGTGTGAGGCCGCGGGCCGTTGCCCTCACCGACCATCGATCTACGGAGTTGTCGAGTGCCCAAGGTTGTCGAACGTGTTCTGCGTGCCGGCGAAGGCCGAACGCTGAAGAAGCTCGAAGCGATCGCCGCTCAGGTGAACGTCGTCGAGGAGGACTTCGAGAAGCTCACCGACGCCGAACTGCGCGAAGAGACCGAACGCTTCCGCGCCCGTCTCAAGGACGGTGCCACGCTCGACGACATCATGCCGGAGGCCTTCGCAGCCGTCCGTGAGGCGAGCCGTCGCACCATCGGCAAGCGTCACTTCGACGTCCAGCTCATGGGTGGCGCAGCCCTCCACATGGGCAACGTGGCCGAGATGCGCACCGGTGAGGGCAAGACCCTCGTCGCGACGCTGCCGAGCTACCTCAACGCGCTCGAGGGCAAGGGCGTCCACGTCGTCACGGTCAACGACTACCTCGCCGAGTACCAGTCGGAGCTCATGGGCCGCGTGCACCGCGCCCTCGGCCTCGAGACCGGCTGCATCCTTTCCTCGATGACGCCGGCACAGCGACGCGAGCAGTACGCCAAGGACATCACCTACGGCACGAACAACGAGTTCGGCTTCGACTACCTGCGTGACAATATGGCGTGGTCGCCCGAGGAGCTCGTGCAGCGCGGACACGACTTCGCCATCGTCGACGAGGTCGACTCGATCCTCATCGACGAGGCTCGCACGCCGCTCATCATCTCCGGCCCGGCCGACGCGGCCACGAAGTGGTACGTCGAGTTCGCCGGCATCGTCGAGCACCTGACGCGCGCCGAGAAGTCGAAGGAAGGCAAGATCGTCAAGGCCGGCGACTACGAGGTCGACGAGAAGAAGAAGACGGTCGGTCTGCTCGAGTCCGGCATCGAGAAGGTCGAGGACCTGCTCGGCATCGAGAACCTCTACGAGGCGGAGAACACGCCGCTCATCGGCTACCTCAACAACGCCATCAAGGCGAAGGAGCTGTTCAAGCGCGACAAGGACTACGTCGCGATGAACGGCGAGATCATGATCGTCGACGAGCACACCGGGCGTATGCTCGCGGGCCGTCGCTACAACGAGGGCGTCCACCAGGCCATCGAGGCCAAGGAGGGCGTGGAGATCCAGAACGAGAACCAGACTCTCGCGACGGTGACCCTGCAGAACTACTTCCGCATGTACGACAAGCTCTCGGGCATGACGGGTACAGCGCAGACCGAGGCCGCGGAGCTGTACCAGATCTACAAGTTGGGCGTCATCACGATCCCGACGAACAACCCGCCCCAGCGTGTCGACCAGGCCGACCGCATCTACCGCACCGAGGACGCGAAGTTCCGCGCCGTCGTCGACGACATCAGCGAGCGTCACCGCAAGGGCCAGCCCGTTCTCGTCGGTACGACGAGTGTCGAGAAGTCCGAGAAGCTGTCGGAGCTCCTGCGTCGCAAGGGCGTGGCGCACGAGGTTCTCAACGCCAAGCACCACGAGCGTGAGGCCGCCATCGTCGCGCAGGCGGGCCGCAAGGGCGGCGTCACCGTCGCCACGAACATGGCCGGTCGAGGCACCGACATCATGCTCGGTGGTAACCCCGAGTTCATGGCCGTGGCGGCGCTCAAGCAGCGCGGACTCGACCCGGAGGAGACTCCGGAGGAGTACGAGGCGAGCTGGGACGAGGCACTCGAGAAGGCCGAGAAGGCCGTCAAGGCCGAGCACGACGCCGTGACGGAACTCGGCGGCCTCTACGTGCTGGGCACCGAGCGTCACGAGTCGCGACGTATCGACAACCAGCTGCGGGGACGATCCGGTCGTCAGGGTGACCCGGGGGAGTCGCGCTTCTACCTGTCGTTGCAGGACGACCTCATGCGTCTGTTCAACGCCGGCCTCGTCGACCGCTTCATGTCGACGTCGGGCATGGACGACGACCAGCCGATCGAGAACAAGATCGTCTCGCGTTCGATCCAGTCCGCTCAGGGCCAGGTCGAGAGCCAGAACTTCGAGATCCGCAAGAACGTCCTCAAGTACGACGACGTCCTCAACCGCCAGCGCGAGACGATCTATGCCGAGCGCAAGCGCGTCGTCGAGGGCGACATCGAAGGCCAGATGCGTCACTTCATCAACGACACGATCGACGCCTACATCGACGTCGCCACGGCCTCCGGTTTCTCCGAGGACTGGGATCTCGAGAAGCTCTGGGGAGCGCTCCAGGAGTTGTACCCGGTCTCGATCTCCCTCGACGAGCTCGAGTCGGAGTTCGGTGGCCGCGCGGGTATCACCCCGGAGATCCTCGGTGAGGAACTTCGCTCCGACGCGCAGCACGCCTTCGACGACCGCACCGGCTACCTCGGCACGACGGTGGCGCGTGAGGTGGAACGTCGCGTCGTCCTCACGGTTCTCGACCGACAGTGGCGGGAGCACCTCTACGAGATGGACTACCTCAAGGAAGGTATCCACCTGCGTCAGATGGCGCAGCGCGACCCTCTCGTCGAGTACCAGCGTGAGGGCTACCAGATGTTCGACGTCATGACCGAGGCGGTCAAGGAGGAGTCGGTTCAGCTGTTCTTCAACGTGCAGGTGGATCCCGACGAGATCGAGGCTTCCACGCCGGCGCCGAAGCAGCAGGAGATGCACTTCACCGCCCCGAACGAGGAGGGGCTCGCCGAGGAGCACCGCGTTGCGGCCGACGGCCACGTCATGGACGAGGACGAGGAGAAGTCGCGTGAGCAGCGTCGCGCCGCCGATCGCTCCCGTAAGCAGAAGGGCTCCAAGGGCGGCAAGAACACCAAGGGCTCGAAGAAGCGCAAGCGCTGATCGCGATCGCGGCCACCTCAGAGCATTTCGAGCACCGTGACGACCCATCGGCCGTCGGTGCCGTTGAGGCGTAGAGCGATGGGCGTCGGACGACCGCCGATGCGTGCGACGACCGCTGCCTCGGCCACCCCGTCGCACGGTTCGCAGACCCGTACTCGGCGCACCCGCGTCAGGCCGGCACGCGGGCCGCGCCGTAGGGCGGTGCGGTAGCGGCGCGTCAGACGGCCGAGCACGTCGGCGTCGACGTGCCGCGACAGTTGCGTGGGCGGCCTTCGTCCGTCGAGGCATTCGACGAGTGCCAGGGCGAATCGTTGGACCCACACGCGTGCATCGGGGAGCGCGGCCGACGGCGTGTGCTGTGGTCCGAACATGGGGTCGACGTCCTCGTCCACGCCGCAACGTCGCGCGTAGTCCGTGGCCAGGCGTGCCCGGAGCTCGCCGGCTGTGGGTGCGGCGAGTTCACCGCGCAGCACTGCGCTCACCTCCTCCGAGCTGAGCACCGGTGGCATCTGGTTGGGCCGTCGCTCGCCGACCCGTTGCAACGTGGTGGTCATCGGAGCGCTCCCACGGTCGCGCCGGGCACGCGAAGCACGTCGCCGACCTGGATGACGTCCGGGTTCGCCCGGAGGTCCGGATTGGCCTGGATCCAGGTGCCCACGGCGTCGGCCACGAGTTCGGCCGGGGCTCCTTCCGGGAGGTGCGCCGCCGCGATGGACCACAGGTTCTGTCCTCGAAGGACCACGTGCGTACCGGTCTCGGCGGCGCGTCCTGAAGGTACGACGAGGCGACAGCTGTGAGCGTCCGCGGCTCGTGACGAGGGCACCCAGCCAGGCTCGGGCGCAGACCGACACTCCTGCGGCACCGTGTGGGAATCCGACGTGGGTGGTATCGCAAAGTCAGGTGTGGTCGAGGGCGACCCGTCGGGCACCTGTGGCGCGAAGTCGGGGGAGGGAGCCTGCGTCGTCGCTGTGACCGAGACGCCCGCGACGGGTGTGGCGCTCGCCGCCGCTGCACCGGACCCGACGAATGCAGCCAGGGCGAGGAAGAGCGAAGCGGCTCGTGCCCTCGCCGGGTTGCGGTGAGCTCGCTCCGTCGAGCCGTGTGCACCCGGTTCGGGGCGTGAACCCGGAGTCGCGAGGATGTCCAGGGCGGCTGCGCCACACACCCAGGCCAGTCGGACGAGACAGGCGCCGGCCAGCGCGACGAACACCGAAGCCACGGCCTCGTCCGTCGTCTGTTGTGCCCGAGTTCCGAGCAGGTGTACGGCCGCCCACACGGCGCCGCCGAAGCACACTGCGGAGGCGCCGCATGCGAACGTCGCCGCGAGCCGTCGCTCGCCGGCAGTGGTGTGAGTGGTCATCATGTCGCCTCTCTCGTGAATCGCGCCGGAGTCGTTCGAGGTGTTCCGACCGATCTCCTTCGCTGTTGATGAAGGTCACTCTATGTCGAAAAGTTACAAATGATGTCGATTAATGATGATCAATGTTTAGCGATGCCTGAGCGACGTGCGCGGTCAGCCCTCGATGCGGCACCGGAGAATCCCCGCTCGCCCGCGAGTCCGGGCTAGCGTTCAGCCATGCGCATGGACAGGTTGCTCGCCGATCTCGAGGCAGCGGAGGCTGCCCGACGCGCAGCACAGAGACGTGTCGAGATCGCCGAGGGCGTCCGCGCCGAACGGGCCGCCGTCACACTGGAGGACCGGCTGCGCGGCTCGCTCGGTTCCGACGTCGAGGTCGTTGCTGCGGCGCATCCGGTGCGGGGGCGACTCGTCGAGGTGGCCAGGGGGTGGATCGCGCTGGATCGCAGTACCAGGAAGGACGTGGTGCTCGGAGTCGACGACCTCGCGCGCCCGGGCTCCGTCGTGGTGGCCACCGCCGCGCTCGAGAGCGCTACCGGTCTGCGTGCCTCGCACCACAAGGACGATGCGCCGAGTGTGGGACGAACCTGGGGCTCGCTGCTCCGGGCGCTCGCCCGCTCACGAGTCACCGTCGTGTGGCGGACGACGAGTGGCAACGAGTTCACAGGTCTCGTCGATGCGGTCGGCGTCGATCACGCCGTGGTGAGACGCTCCGCAGGAACACCGGTCGTCCTGACGACACAGGCTGTGGCGTGCATCGAGGTGGGAGCCCGTCGGGGCGAGGACTACCGCTGAACGAGCGTCACAGGTCGTCGATGTGGCCCGAGGCCACCGCGTTGCGTGTTGCCTCGTACTGCCGCTCGATGTAGCGCTCGACCTCGTCGGCTTCGACGCGCCATTGGTTGTTGATCTTGATGGCGGGCAGCTCGCCGGACTTCACGAGGCCGTACACCTGGCGGGCCGAGACGTTGAGCGTCTCGGCGACATCGGCGATCTGAACGAAGCGCTGAGCCACGGGGCCTCCTCGGAGTCGAGCCTGCGGAATTCTTACCAAAATCTGACCATCATTCTAGGCCTGCGCCGAGACCCTCATCGCTGACGATGTCAGTGGCTGTGGACAACCGGTGAAGGGAGAGCGACGGTGCAGACACCGTGGGGCAAGAAGGTCGTGAGAACGACGGCGCGTGGTTCGAACGGTGAGGACGCGTCGGGCACGAGCAACGATTCGTCACGACGGGCCGGCGGATCCGGTGCGCGGTTCGTTCCTGCGAGCATCAAGGACGCTCGCTGGATCGTCGGGATCCTCCTGCTCGCTGTCGGTGTCATCGGCACCCTCCGTGTCATCTCCGGGCTCGACGACTCGGTCCAGGTCTGGACGGCGCGTACCAATCTCGTGCCGGGGCAGCGCCTTCAGGCGAGCGATGTCGTGCGCACTGCCGTGCGTCTCGACGAGGTCCAGTCGGTGTACCTCAGCGGCCCGGCGCCCTCGGGCGTCGTTCAGAGGCCCGTCGCGCGGGGCGAGCTCGTTCCGCGATCGGCGGTGGCCGACGCGAGCAGTGTCGACGTGCGCGCCGTCTCCGTGACGTTGGACCGCGGGCAGGCCGACGTCGTGCGCGCGGGCACGGACGTCGAGGTCTGGGTTGCCGACAAGTCGAGCGAGACGACATCGAACAGCTTCGAACGGCCGAGACAGGTCATCGACCGAGCTCTCGTCTCGCGCATCGGCTCCGGCTCGGGCGGGGTGGTCGCCGTTGCCGACGGTCAGCCTGTCGAGCTCGTCGTGCCGCGAGCATCGCTCGCCGAGATCATCGACGCGGTGAACTCGGGCTCGCGGATCACCCTCGTGCCTCTGGCCGGGAGTCGACGCTCATGACGAGCGTCGCCACAGCCATCTCCGCCCGGCTCGAAGCGCGGTTCGCCGCTGAACTCGAGGATGTCGAGGACGCGGAACTCGTGCGTCGTTGTGCCGACGTGGAGGAACTCCTCACCGTGGCTGAGGCCGGGAGCGTCACCGTCGCCGCGATCAGCCCTGATTTCCCGGGAATGAACGGCAGCATCGTCGCCGAACTCGCACTGCGCGGAACCTCCGTCCTCGGCGTCGTCGCTCCCACGTCCCCGACCGACGCCCGCCAGTGTGAGGCCTGGGCTCTGAGTCACGTTCATCTGGTCGGTTCGGGCGAGCTGGAGCAGCTCGTCCGGTCACTGGAGCGTTCGCCCGTGACGGTGGGCGGCGCGGGGCTCTCGGTCACCACCGAAGAGGTGGGTGAGGAGGCGGACACCCCGTCCACCTTCTCGCAGCGAGCCACTGTCGGACCCGCCTCGACCTCGCCCAATGCCGGGCAACGCGCGACCGTCGTGACCGTGTGGGGACCGGCCGGGTCGCCCGGTCGCACGACGTGCGCAACACACCTCGCACACGCGCTCTCGCAGGACGGCCCCACCCTGCTCATCGACGCGGACACCGTGGCGCCGGCCTGTGCTCCGGTCCTCGGTCTCCTCGACGAAGCGCCCGGTCTGCTCGCCGCAGCGAGGCTCGTGGATGCAGGGACGCTGAACCTGTCGCAGCTACGTACGCTCACGGTCACCCTCGACGAGGGCTTCGACGTCCTGACGGGCATCGGCCGCGCGTCACGCTGGCACGAGCTCAGTCGGTTTCACCTCGGCGCGGTACTCGACCAGGCCGTCACGGGGTACCGGTGGATCGTTCTCGACATCGCGAGTGACCTCAGCATCGACGAGTCGCTGCTGTACGACACCGTGGCTCCGGTGCGCGCTGCGGCCGGTATCGAAGCGGTGGAGCGCAGTGACGTGCTGCTGGCCCTCGCGCCCTGCGACCCGATCGGGTTGCAGCGTTTCGTCGTCGAGTGGGAACAGGTGGGTAGCTCGCATCCGGCCACGCGCGTCGTCGTCTCGAAGGCCCGCGAGCAGGCTGTCGGCGGCGCACCCGAGAAGGTGGTGGCTAAGGCGCTTGCTCGGTTCGCCGACGTCGATCCGGTGGCGGTGCTGCCCGATGCGCGCGACGAATTGGACGGCGCCCTTCTCCTTGGCAAGCTGTTGTCGACCACACGACCTGACAGCGCGTACGTGGCGGCGGTTGCGCGGGTCGCGGCGAGCCTCGGGGCGACCGCCGGGCCACCTGCGACCCGCCGCGGTCTGCGCCGGTTGCGGGCCCCTCGCTAGGGTGTGGCACGTACGCAATCCAGCGAGGAGCGCCAGCCCATGATCCGTGCCTACATGCCTGTCGACGCCGACGCACTCGACATCTTATCCCGTGAGGGATCGGTTCCGGCCACCCATGTCGTGAGCGTGACGCCCGGAGTGCGAGCACTCGCACCGGACGGTGACGAGGAACTGCACGAGCACCTCGCCTGCCAGCTCGCCGCAGCCGCAGCCACCAGTGACCCCGTGGCGGTTCTCGCGTTCGACGTGCGGCCCGAGCGCGTGGAGGACGCGGAGGGCCACGTGGGTGCGATCTCGCTCCTGGGCGACGTCGGTCTGCGGGATGTCGCGTGCTTCCTCGTCGCGGACCCGGGCGAGCGCGTGCAGGAGGACGCCGAGCTCGAACTGAGCTGGTACGACGCAGGGGAGCGTGACAGCGTGCGTGCACTCCTGAGCAGCTGACCGCTCGGGGCGACGCGCCCACCCACGTGGTCGGGTCAACGCAGCATCCGGTCGTCACCGACACGGTCGAGACATCGGGTGAGGAAGCGCTCGAGACGTGTTGCCGAGTCGCCCAGGGCGTCGAACGACCCCTCCTGGCCGGCCACGAGCGGGCCGAGACGAAGGTAACCGTGACGGTACGCGGCGAGAACGCGGCTGAGACGGTCGAGGGCGTCGGCCACCGACGTGACGAGCGCGCCGCAATGTTGGGGCCCGGTTTCACCGATGAGCAGAGCCCGCAGTTCGTCATGGATGTCGTCGATCGCTTCACCGGCCCGACGCACCGAAACCGCGTTCCCCGGCAGGCGGCCGGATTCGATCTGACGCCTCAGCCCGGCTTGGGCCCGTCGCGTCACGAGGGGCGGGAAAGGCCCCGTGCGAGGAGCGGTGAACGACGGTGCGGGCTGCCCGGCGAGTTCGGCGCCCGCGGCGTCACTCAGTTGTTCGCTCAGGGACTCGACGACGCGGTCGAACGCCTCACCGTTCAGTGCCGTCGCAGGGTCGAACGGGATGTCGAGCAGGCGCAGCGCACAACGCGTCAGGTGGGTGGCGACGTCACGACTCGCGAGGCTGGCAGCAGGCATACCCCCAGCGTATGAGCAGGGCGAATCTCGGCGTCGGCGCACCCTCCGTGCCTGGGGATAACCCAGGTGGGACGAGGGCCCGGCAACACCGCTCGCCCTCGACTCGGACTCGGGTGTCCGCGCGCGTTAGAGTCGCCTAGGTGGCACAGCGTCGTGCCGCTTCTTCGTCCTGCCAGGAGAGGTCATGTCTGTCGAGGCTTCCACGCCCGTCCTGTCCGAAGTCGCCGAACGTGTCGGTGTCACGCTCGAAGTCGCTCAGGGGGTGTTGGGCGACATTCCGGCCGCGGAGCTGGAGGGCAAATCCCTCGATCACCTCGCGTGGATCGTGCGAGGGCAGTGGAGGGCCGCGGCCGAGCGACGCCAGGGGGAGCCGGTCGTCGTCGTCGAGGAGGAACTGCCGCGCTCGCTCGTCGCGGACGCGGTGGAGCACGCGGGTGTCTCCAGCCTGACCTCGGGTGTCGTGGTTCGCGTTGTCACGGACGACACCGCTTTCGTCGTGGA
The DNA here is from genome assembly GCF_001021715.1 of Dermacoccus sp. PE3. Taxonomy (NCBI): domain Bacteria; kingdom Bacillati; phylum Actinomycetota; class Actinomycetes; order Micrococcales; family Dermacoccaceae; genus Dermacoccus; species Dermacoccus sp. PE3. Next base: position 241,183 of record NZ_LDCM01000003.1, read on the forward strand.
CTCACTCGTGGCAGCGTTCACGGCTCGAGGTGCGGGCATCGGGGATCTCGTCCACCCGCAGATGCGTGCCGTGCGTGACGATGCCGGTCGCCTCATCACGGTAACGCGAAATCGCAAGCGTCAGGGTGCGGTCCGTCTGCCCGGTCACAGCGAGGAACTTCCCGCGGGCGCGCACGAGGTCGCGGAGTCGTGGGTCTATCTCCACCTCTCGCCGGCGGGCGAGTTCGACGGCAGCCAAGACATGGTGGAGACCGTGCACAAGGTCCTTCGCGACGTGCGCCTGGCTTCCGAGGACTGGCAGAGCATGCGTGACATGGCCCTCCAGACGGCCGATGACCTCGAGAACGACCCGCCCGTGAGTGTTCCCGAGTTCGCCACGGCTGACGTGCGCCGCTTCCTGCACTGGCTGGCCGACGACAACTTCACCTTCCTCGGCTACCGGGAGTACGAGTTGGCCACCATGGACGAGGAGGACGTCCTGCGGCCCGTGGAGGGCACCGCCCTCGGCATCCTGCGCAGCGCATCGGGTTCGGCCACCGGGTTCGAGCGCATGACGCCGGAGAGCCGCGCCATGGCACGCTCCCCGCAGCTGCTCATGCTGACCAAGGCCAACTCGCGCTCACGTGTTCACCGTGATGCCTACCTCGATTACGTCGGCGTGAAGACCTTCGACGCGGAAGGCAACGTCACCGGGGAACGCCGCTTCCTCGGTCTGCACACGGCCCGCACCTACGCGGCACCGACGTCGACCGTTCCGGTCGTTGCCGAGCGGGTTGCGAAGGTCGTGCGTCGAGCCGGGCACTCGCCCGACTCCCACTCCGGACGTGACTTGCTCAACGTCCTCGAGAACTACCCGCGCGACGAACTGTTCCAGACGTCGTCCGCGCGCCTCTACGACATCGCCACCGAGGTCGTGCGCCTCCAGGAGCGCCGCCACGTCGGCGTCTTCACACGCAATGACGACTACGGGCGCTTCGTCGCCGTCATGGTGTACCTGCCGCGTGACCGGTACAACACCCGGGTGCGCGAAGCCATTGCCGAGTTCCTTCGCGAAACCTACGGCGCGCAGAACGTCGACTACACGGCTCGGGTGAGCTCCGAGGCGCTCGCCCGTATCTTCTACACGGTTCGCATGCCGCGCGGCGCCGCCATTCCCGACGTCACGCCCGAGCAGATTCGCGCTCACGTCCTGGAGACGACCCGGACGTGGACCGAGCGTGTCACGCATGCCGCGCAGACGGAGGGTGAGCTCGACGGTTCGACGGCCCGCGCTCTCGTCACGCAGTACGGCACGGGCTTCTCGACGGCCTACTCCGAGGCGTTCTCGCCACGCCAGGCGGTGGCGGACATGCAACGCCTGGAGAGGCTGGGTGACGACGACTCCGCGCTCACGCTCTACGGCACCAAGAACCTCGACACCCGCGAACGTCGGCTCAAGATCTTCCGCAACGAACCCCTCATGCTCACCGAGGTTTTCCCGATCTTCACCCACCTCGGCGTGCAGGTTTCCGACGAGCGCCCATACACGGTTCGACGCTCGGACGGTCGCACCTCGTACGTGTACGACTTCGGTCTGATCGCGGACCGCACGGCAATGTGGGGCAACACCCCGCAGGAGAGTTCGCGCCGCCGCACGAACGTGCAGGACACCGTTCTCGCGGCGTGGCGTGGGCAGGCCGAGAACGACGCCCTCAACCAGCTCGTTCTCGCTGCCGGGCTCACGTGGCGCCAGATCAGTCACCTGCGGGCCCTCGCTCGCTACATGCGCCAGATCGGCTTCTCGTTGAGCTACGAGTACGTCGTCGCGGCGCTGCTGGCCAACACCGACCTCACGTCGCTGCTCGTGCGTCTGTTCGAGGCGCGCTTCGACCCGACCCTCGACGACGCCGAGCGTGAGGCCCAGACGAAGGCGGTGCGTCAGCGCTTCTCCGACGGACTGGCCGACGTGGCGAGTCTCGACCACGACCGCATCCTGCGCACTCTCGAGGGTGTCATCATGGCGATCGTGCGCACCAACGCGTACACCCCGCGGGTCCTTTCCGGCGAGGTCGCCGAACTCGTCTTCAAGATCCGGTGCGCCGACGTGCCCGGCATCCCCGCACCGGCTCCGATGTTCGAACTGTGGGTCTACGGCCCGAAGGTCGAGGGTGTCCACCTGCGCTTCGGTCAGGTGGCGCGCGGCGGCCTGCGGTGGAGCGACCGGTTCGAGGACTTCCGCACCGAGGTGCTCGGCCTCGTCAAGGCGCAGATGGTCAAGAACGCCGTCATCGTGCCGACCGGATCGAAGGGCGGTTTCGTCGCGAAGCAGCTCCCGGACCCGAGCGACCGCGAAGCGTGGCTCGCCGCGGGCGTCGAGGCGTACGAGGCCTTCATCAGCGGCATGCTGTCGGTTACCGACAACCGTGACGGTGACGAGGTCATCCCCCCGAAGGACGTGGTGCGTTACGACAGCGACGACCCCTACCTCGTCGTCGCGGCCGACAAGGGCACCGCGGCCTTCTCCGACAAGGCCAACGCCGTGGCTCGTCGCGCAGGCTTCTGGCTGGACGACGCGTTCGCGTCCGGAGGCTCGAACGGGTACGACCACAAGGCCATGGGCATCACCGCCCGCGGTGCGTGGGAGTCGGTCAAGCGTCACTTCCGCGAGCTCGGGCACGACACCCAGAGCGAGGACTTCACGGTGGTCGGCGTCGGCGACATGAGCGGCGACGTGTTCGGCAACGGAATGCTCCTGTCGGGGCACATCCGCCTCGTCGCGGCGTTCGACCACCGCGACATCTTCATCGACCCGAACCCGGACGCGGCCACCTCCTACGCGGAGCGCAAGCGCCTGTTCGAGCTGCCGCGTTCGTCGTGGTCGGACTACTCACGTGACCTTATCTCCGAGGGCGGCGGAGTGTTCTCGCGCTCGGCCAAGCAGGTGCGCCTCACCCCGCAGATCCGCGAGGCCCTGGGTATCGAGGGCGACGTGGAGACGATGACGCCGAACGAGCTCATGCACGCCGTGCTGCTCGCTCCGGCCGACCTCTTCTGGAACGGTGGCATCGGCACGTACATCAAGGCTTCGAGCGAGACCAGCGAGCAGATCGGCGACCGCGCCAACGACGCCATCCGTGTCGACGGGCGTGACCTGCGCGTCCGCGTCATCGGTGAGGGCGGCAACCTCGGCGTCAGCCAGCTGGGGCGTATCGAGGCAGCGCAGAACGGCGTCAGTGTCAACACCGACGCCATCGACAACTCGGCGGGCGTCGACTCGAGCGACCACGAGGTCAACATCAAGATCCTCCTCGCCGATGTCGTACGCGACGGCGGGCTGACGATGGACGAACGCAACGAGCTTCTCGCGTCGATGACCGACGAGGTTGCCCACAAGGTGCTGCGTCACAACACCGACCAGAACACGCTGCTCGGCAATGCGCGCGTCCAGGCGCCGGCGATGCTGCACGTGCACCGTCGTCTCATCGACGCCCTCGAAGCGGACGGCTTCCTCGACCGCGAGCTCGAGTTCCTGCCGAACGACGTCGAGATCGACGAGCGGATCGAGGCCGGTGAGGGCCTGACCTCGCCGGAGTTCAGCGTGCTGCTCGCCTACGCGAAGCTGCGCCTGAAGGATCAGGTCCTCGCGAGCGACGTCGTCGACGACGAGTGGTTCGTCCGTGAACTGGCCGCCTACTTCCCGGACGCTTTGCGCACCAGGTACCCCGAGGCGATCGAGGCGCACGCACTGCGTCGCGAGATCATCACGAACTCGGTCGTCAACGGCCTCGTCAACCGCGGCGGCATCACGTTCGTCCACCGCGCGAGCGAGGAGACGGGGGCCCGCCCGGAGGAGATCGTGAAGGCGTTCGTCGTGGCCCGTGAGGTCTTCGACGCGCAGAGCTTCATCGACGAGGTCGAGGCACTCGACAACGTTGTGAGCACCGACGTCCAGTCCTCTCTGCTCCTGCGTCTGCGTCGTCTGCTCGACCGAGCCACCCGCTGGTTCGTCCATCACGAGGTGGAGCACACGTCGGTGTCGGCGCTCATCGAGCGTTACGAGCCGTCCGTCAGCCGTCTCGCGCCGAAGGTTCCGGAGCTCGTCATCGGCGTGGGCCGGGAGCAGTACGAGGACACGGCGGCGGGTCTCGTGGAACAGGGCGTTCCCGAGCAGTTGGCCCGACGGGCCGCCGCCCTGCTCGATCTGTTCGTCCTGCTCGACATCACGGATCTGGCGCACGAGATGGACGCCGACGTCGAAGCCGTGGCGAGCACGTACTTCCACGGTGCGGCGCAGATCGGTCTGGGACGCATGCTCGACGCCATCGCCGAGCTGCCGCGTGACGACCGGTGGGACGCACTGGCCCGCGGTGCGGTGCGTGACGACGCCTACGCGGTGCTCACCGACCTCACACGCGACGTCATGCTCGAGGCGCCGGAGGCCGGGTCCACCGAGGAGCGCTGGAACGCCTGGGCCGAGCGGCACGCGCTCGCGGTCGAGCGCGGCCGTGCGGCGATCGCCGGCGTCGAGCGGGCCGAATCGCGTCTCGCACCGATGTCGGTCGCGCTGCGCACGCTGCGCACGCTGACGCGTGGCACCTCCGGCGACGCAGGGCAGGCCGAGCCGACCGCGTGAGCGTGACGACGACCGACATTCTCGGGTCGGCCTCGTGGAGTGACGAGGCCGACCACGAGTGGCTGCACCAGCTCGTCGGCGACTGGCAGCTGCTCGCGGATCTGTCGTTCTCCGACCTCGTGTTGTGGGTCAGCACGGACGAGGGGTGGCGTGCCGCCGCTCACGTGCGGCCCACGACAGGTGTCAGCATCTTCGCCGAGGACCTCGTCGGCGTGGCGCCCTCTCAGGAACTCGCCGCGCGGCTGACCCGCAGTTCTGTCTCCGGGCAACGGACGTCGGCCGATGAGGACGACGACGGGGAGCCTGTCACGGTCGAGACCATCCCGGTGCGACGGACGATCACCACGGTGGCCGTCCTCAGTCGACACATGATCCGTGGCAACGTCGGACGCCGCGGGCGCTTGGAGAGCCGCTACCTCGGGCTGTCGGACGCGCTGCTGACGATGGTCGCCGACGGAACCTTCCCCGACGGAGGGGGCGCCTCCAGCGGCCGTGGCGGTGCACCCCGAGTCGGTGACGGTGTCATCGCGCTCGACGAGGGCGGTCACATCACCTACGCGAGCCCGAACGCCGTCTCGGCGCTGCGGCGCCTCGGCATCGAGACGAACGCCCTCGGCCTTCGGCTCGGCACGGCGTTCGAGGAGCGCGGCGTGACGTCGGCGGAAGCCCCTGTGGAGGGCGGCGTCGTGCTTGCCGGTCGGGCGCCGTGGCACGCCGAGTTTCGCAAGGGGTCGGCCGCGCTCATGGTGCGCGCCGTGCCACTCATCGCCGAGGGGCGCCGTTTCGGGGCGGCGCTGCTGCTGCGCGACATCACCGAGCTGCGCCGCCGCGATCGCGAGCTCATCACGAAGGACGCGACGATCCGTGAGATTCACCATCGGGTGAAGAACAACCTTCAGACGGTAGCGGCCGTCCTGCGGCTGCAGGCGCGGCGCCTGCCGGACATCGAGGCACAGCGGGCGCTCGCGGATGCCGGCCGTCGCGTCGCGGTCATTGCGGCGGTCCACGAGACGTTGAGCGCGGGATTCGGCGGAGCGGTCGACTTCGACGAGGTGGCCGAGCGAGGACTCACGACCGGTGTCGACGTGGCACGGCTGCCGGACGCTCCCGTCGAGGCGCGGCTCGTCGGTTCCTTCGGGGTGCTCTCGAGCGAGGACGCTACCTCGTTGGCCATGGTGCTCGGCGAGCTCGTACAGAACGCGGTGGAGCACGGCCTCGCGGAGCGCGGCGGACGGGTGACGGTGGAGGCGCGTCGTGACGGCGACGGCCTCGAGGTCAGCGTGGTGGACGACGGGTCCGGCCTCGTCGCCGGGGAAGGCGTGGCCGGGGGAGCGTCGGGTCTCGGTACTCAGATCGTGCGCACCTTCGTCCAGGACCTGCACGGAACGATCGAATGGGCTGCCGAACCGGGAGGCGGCACGAGGACACGGTTCAGCGCACGGCTGCGTCCGCTCGATGCGTCATCGGGGGGAGGGGACGCGAAAACGGGCGGCCATCGTGATGATGGGCCGCCCGCTGAGACGCGATGAGAACGATCAGCTGGCGCGGCGCGCGCGAGCGTTGCGACGTTTGAGAGCGCGTCGCTCGTCCTCCGAAAGGCCGCCCCAGACACCGGCGTCCTGACCGGACTCCAGTGCCCACTTCAGGCACGTGTCGATGACTTCACAACGACGGCAGACGGCCTTGGCGTCTTCGATCTGCTGCAGGGCCGGGCCGGTGTTGCCGATCGGGAAGAAAAGCTCCGGGTCCTCGTCCAGGCACGCAGCGCGATTGCGCCAATCCATGTGGCATTGCTCCTTGAGTCTCCGCTGAAACCGGCGGGGTCGGTGCGAACGATGTCGGGGTGCCGACGGTCCGATGCGCTGTGCGATGCATCGAAACGATGATCGTTCGGGGCGCGGGTGGGCGTTCCCTTATAGGTTCACACCTGGCCCGGCGTACGCACAAGGGGTTTCGACGAACTTTTTTGTTCGATTGTGTGAGTTTCTGATCACATGTCGGCTCGCGGAGGGTGCCACGTACAGTTTACGGCGTGACGCGAAAACCCCGTAATGCCTCAGAACTGCCCGACGAGACGCCATCCCGCACACCTGCGCGATCGAGTGACGCAGCCTGGCTCGTCAGTGCCGCCGGCACCGGCCTTGCCGCGCTCGCGATGCTCGTCATGGCGGCGATGTCGGCGTACGGCGTGATCAACGGGGAGGCCAGTACCACGACCCGCGCCCTCACGGAGGCCGCTGTTCTGGTCGTCCTGGCGGCGGGCGTGGCGTTGCTCGCGATCAACCTGCTGCGTCACAAGAGCCTGGCGAAGACCCCGACGTTGCTGTGGAACGGCATGCTCGTGCCGGTCTCGTTCAGCCTCATCAGCGGGGGAGCCAAGCTGTTCGGCGTGGCGACGCTCGTTGTTGCTGTCGTCTCGTTCGTTGCGGCGCTCACGCTCCCGCGCTTCGACCCGGACGAGGACGACGAGGCGGACGCCGTTCTCTGACGCCCGGTCGGCCGTGCAGCGTGTCAGGCAGAGGCGCTGCTCGGTGATGACGACGAACTGATCGCGGAGGGGCTCGCGCTCGACGACTTGGTCGGCGTCTTGGCCGGCCCGCCGGCCTTCACCTTGTTGGCGAGCAGTTGAACGATCTTGGGCACAACCGTGTCGCGGTAAGCCTTGCGGGCGCTCGCGTGGTCGTCTCCGAGTGAGGAGAACCCGATGCCGGAGAACGAGATCTGGCCCGCGGCATCACCGTTGGTGAGCAGGACGTGTGTGGTCGTGCCATCGCTGAAGGAGTCGGCCACACCGTTCTTGCCAGGGCCGGCGAAGGTGTAGATACCGGGGTTCTTGGCGGCACGAGCCTGGTGAGCCTTCTTGTCCGCGTCCCAACCCTTCGTGACGTCGGCCTTCGTGCCGAAGCGATCGAACTCGATGACGATGCGGCTGCGGTTGTCGCTCTCCTCTCCCTTGACGGTGAGAGTGAGCGTGCCGTCCGAGAAGTCGGCCGACCGAAGACCCGGCACGATCGAGCGCAGTTCCTCGGTAGCCAGAAGGGTCGACTCCTTGGGGAGCGCGGACTTGTCGATCTTGCCCTTGCCGTCAAGGCGCAACGTGATGGCGCTCCCCTTGGGGGACTTCGGGGAGGACGAGGTACTGCTCGACGACGACGAGCTGCTCGAGGTCGAGCCGGAGGACGTGCTCGAGGTACTGCTCGGCGTCGACGTGCCGGGCGTGCTCGTCTCGGCGGCGATGGCCGGCGCGGCGATGAGGGCGCCCGTGAGCGCGACGGCGGCGGTGATCTTGCGCGTACTCGTCATGGTGACAGGGTGTCACATTCACCCGGCTCGCCCGGGGACACGAAGTGCAGGACGTGCGCGTGCGGCAGAACGAGTCCGCGTCCGGGCGGCATGGCTGCGGGCACCTGTGCCGGACGGAGACCCGCGAGGGAGTACTCCGTTTGGTCGTTCTGACGCAGGACGATCTTCACCTCGAGGAGCGCCGCGAGCTTGGACGCGAGAACCAATCGCGCTCCCGTGATGACGAACACCCTGCGGAACTGGTGCGCGCGCTGCACGTGCCGCAACATCTCGTCCGCCGCGAGCCCGTGGTTGATGCGCATGAGGCTGTCGTTGAGGGCTTCCCAGCCGTCGACGACGATCGCGACGCGCTCTGCGACCGGGCTCGGCTCGTTGAGGGCGGTGAGCAGGCGCACGACGTCGTCCGGATCGTCAGCGGCGAAGTGGTCGTCGACGGGGAAGCTCGGGACGTCGCCGACCCACCAGGTGCGTTCGCCCGTCGACCGTCTGGCGCTCGCAATCGTCATGGCAGCGTGTGTGCGCCCGCTGCGAGGAGCCCCAGCGATGCCGATGTGTTCGGTGCCGGCTCCTGAGAGGACCGGTTGCGATTGATCGTGCGGGAGGTCGACGACGGCGATCGGCACGCTGTTTCGCGGGCGCTCGCCTGCTTGGGGGCGCGCGAGCAGGAGGTCGGGCCAGCGCACTTCGCCCATGGCGAGGTGGGCAACCGGCCTGGTGTTTTCGCACAGGGGCGGGAGCACCGGGCGGCGCGGAGCAGGTAGGTGCGTGGCGGCAGCCTTGGCTTCGGCGACGAACGTTTCCAGGTCGTTCGTCGTGGAATGGCCCGCCGGCCGGCATCCGGGGCACTCGGGCTCGGCAGCAAGGGGGCCCGGTGCGCGGAGATCGACCTCGTGAACGTGGAGTGGGGGTTCGTCGGTGTGGAGCATGCGTGGCGCGCCGGTGAAGGCCGTCTGCAGCTCGACAGGGGTCGACCCGCCATGGGCGAGGAACGCTCGCCCGGGATGCCGAGGCGAAATCGCTGCGGCGGCGGGGGAGTCGATGACGTCGATGCTGTCGGAGCGTTCGCGGACACGCAGTGCGACCCGTACGTCCAGGTTGGCACGCATGTCTGCGGTGACGGCGCCACCGGGGCGCTGGGTGGCGAGGACGAGGTGCATGCCCAGGGACCGACCGACAGCCGCCAGCCGCACAAGGCCTGCAACGAATTCGGGCAGTTCCTCTGCGAGGACGCGGAACTCGTCGACGATGACGAAGAGACGCGGCAGCGCCGTGGCACTGTTCGGTGGGGTGGCTCGATATGCCGTGTAGGAGTTGTACCCGGCGGCAGCCAACGTGTGCTCGCGTCGTTTGATCTCCGCCTGGAGCGCGGACAGAGCCCGTTCCGCGAGGGCGTTGTCGAGGTCCGTCACGAGACCGACGACCTGGGGAGCGTCGACGAGCGGGCCGAAGGTGGCTCCGCCCTTGTAGTCGATGAGCAGTGCGGTGACGTCGCCAGGTCCGTTGAGTGTGAACAGGCCACGAAGGTAGGCGAGGAGGAACTCGGACTTGCCTGCTCCCGTGGTGCCGGCTACGAGGGCGTGTGGCCCCGAACGGACGAGGTCGAGGTGGACGGGGCCGGTTGCCCCGAACCCGACCGGGACGGCGGTGGACGGTCCGGCCGCCCATGCCCGGGCGACGTCTGCAGGCAGGAGACTGTCGGCGGGCACCGTCGTCGGAATGGACGAACTCGTGCCTCGGCGTGAGGTGGTCGCCCACCGCCGCGCGAGCCTGGTCGTCGTGACGAACCACGAACTGATCGGCTCGTCGAAGGTGAATCGGTGACCGGTCGGCAGCAAGGAGGCGTTGTGGCCGTGGCGGACCGTGACGACGAGATCGGTCGGCCCGCTTGAGCCGCGCCTCTCGCGTTGCATTCCGGGCGCCGACGGTCCGACCCAGACGAGAACCCCCGAGGCCACGGGGAGCCAGCGTCTCAACGCCTCGCGTGCGCCCTCGCTGCGCGCGTCGAGGACGAAAACCGGAAGCTCGTCGCCGGTGTGACCGGGTCGGGCGGCCCGCTCTGCCAGGTCCTGTTCCGTGTCCTCGGGTAGGGCTGCTCCCACCTCGAGGCGAGCTGTGTCGCGGCACCACGTCCACCGCGCACCCTCAGCCATGTCCGTGACGACGTGGAGGCCGCAGGCGCCGGGTACGCCTTCGACGAGAAGCCGGGCGACGACGTGTTCCATGCAGGCACCCACCGAGGCGGCGTCACAGTCGAGATGGAGCAGGTCGCCAGAAGTGAGGGCCACCGCAACGGGCGCGTCGTCAAGGGTGAGGTGACGTGTGACGCCGTCATGAGTCACGGAATGGATCGACGGAGACGTTCCGTGTCCGAGACGCAGAACCAGGGGCCAGCTGCGTTCACCCGACGCGATGCCCGGCCGACGCCCCGCCGCGACGTCGGTGAGAACGTCCGGTGGCGGGAGCCGTGCGGTGCGCTCGAGGCGCTCGCGGTTCAGGAGGTCGTCGATTCGTCGCCCGGTATCCGCCTTGGATCGCGCGTACTCACGAGCGGCCGCTCGCCCTCCGAGCCGACCTCGCCGGCGGTCGTCGAGATACGTGAGGCCGATGGTCAGGGGCCCGATGAGCATGAACGCCAGCATGAGGGTGGAGTGCAGAACGACGGCCATGACGAGGGCCACCGGCACAGAAGCGAGTGCTGCCACCCACCGGAGCGGGCTGCGGGGCGGGGCCGTGGGACGTGAGGGCCACTCCAGCCGGGTGGGCGCCAGTTCGAGGCGGTTCGCCACCGGAGCGGGGATGCGCAGTGTGCCGTCCCCTCGGGCTTCCACCGCTACGGGCTCGAGCGTGGTGTCGAGCCGGATGCGCGTTCCCCCGAGGCGTAGATGTTGACCGATCCGCCACACGCAGGGCTCACCCGGATCCAATGCCCGGGCATCGAGTGAGGTTCCGTTGGAGCTGCCTTCGTCGCACACCTCGACCGAGCCGCGCCGCACGATGACGCGAGCGTGTGTTCGGGACACGAGCGGGTCGTCGGTGAGAAGCGGGTGGGCGCGGCCCAAGATGTGCTCACCCGGAGGAAGCGGGCACGAGCGTCCCTGACCCGGCCCGGCGGACACCACCAGTCGAAGCGGAGTGGGAACCGAGTTCGTGATGGTCGTGCGCTGCGGCTCGAGGGACGCGCCGTCGACGAGCGGAGGCTCGCCGAGGCGGAATCCGTCGTCGATGTCGATGTCGTCCACTCGAAGTCTCTTGCCGACGAGAGCCGGTCCGAGGTGTTCGCGCAGCGTCGTGAACTGTGTGCCCGCGGGGGCCTCGATGTCGAAGACGCGGGTGTGGGCTTGGTCGGGGTTCGCGAGCGCCAGACGCAGTTTCACCTTCATGGTGACCAGCGTGTGCCGAACCCGCGAGCCGGCAACAGAGCCAATTTCTTCCTGTGGATAACTCCGAGAAAGCGAATGGTAAGAATTTGGTAAGAATTTCGGCTAAACCCCCGCTCGGTTCCGCCGGAGCCTTTGATGGCCGCCAGGAACGAATCGACTCGACGAGCGAGTCGGCGGGAGGTGACCATCCATGGCTGTCGGTCTCATCGAGGACGAGGTCCGTGAGCAATTGCGCTCGCGTGCCGTCGATCCGAGCACCGAACCGGAGAAGGTCCGCTCGATCATTGCGGAGATCGTGTCAGCCACCGAGCTCGCTCGCGCACGAGCCGGGCTCCCGGCGCTTCCGAGTGCGAAGGACGAGGCCAAGGCCGTGTTCGACGCGGTGGCGGGTTTCGGGCCTTTGCAGCCCTATCTCGACGACCCGTCCATCGAGGAGATCTGGCTCAACGAACCGGCCCGCGTGTTCGTGGCACGCTCGGGAATCCCCGAGCTGACGAACACGATTCTCACGCCCGAACAGGTGCGCACGCTGGTCGAACGAATGCTGCGCTCGTCCGGTCGTCGCTTGGACCTCAGCGCTCCGTTCGTCGACGCAGCTCTTCCGGACGGATCACGCCTGCACGTCGTCATCCCCGATGTCACCCGCGAGTTCTGGGCGGTGAACATTCGCAAGTTCGTCGCCACGAGTCATTCGCTCGACGATCTCGTGCGTCGCGGCTCGTTACCGTCGGGGCTCGCGAAGATCCTGAGCGCATGTGTCCGCGCGGGTCTCAACGTGCTCGTTTCGGGGCAGACCCAGGCCGGCAAGACCACCATGCTCAACTGCCTGGCGAGTGCCATTCCGCCGACCGAGCGGGTCATCACCTGCGAGGAGGTCTTCGAGGTCCAACTCGCGGCGCGTGACTGGGTGGCGATGCAGTGTCGCCAACCCAACCTCGAGGGCAACGGCGAGGTCACGCTGCGCATGCTCGTCAAGGAAGCACTGCGCATGCGCCCCTCGCGTGTCGTCGTGGGGGAGGTGAGGCAGGCCGAGTCGCTCGATCTGTTGTTGGCGCTCAACAGCGGTCTGCCGGGCCTCGCCACTCTGCACGCCAACTCTGCCCGTGAAGCCCTGACGAAGCTGTGCACACTTCCGCTGTTGGCGGGCCCCAATATTTCTTCGTCGTTCGTTGTCCCGACGGTCGCCAACGCGGTGGACCTCGTCGTCCACCTCGGCCTCGATCGGCACGGGCGCCGCTCCACCCGCGAGGTGCTGCGCGTGACCGGCCGCGTCGAAGGAGACACCGTGGAGACGATCAGCCTTTACGAAGAGGGGCAGGACACCTACCCACGGCTGCTCGCGGCCTTTGACGGCGAACCCCGCTTCGCACGCGCGGGTATTGACCTGGCTGCACTGGCGCGGGAGCTGTCGTCATGACGGCGTTATTGTGCGCCGCGGCGGTCGGCACGGGTCTACTCCTCATGTGGAGTGCCTGGAGCGCGCCTCAGCCCGTGGCCCCGGTGGCGTCTCTACGCCGCTCACGTCAGTACGAGCGCGTGCGTGAGCAATTGACGCTCGCGGGATTTCGAGAGCAGGGGGTCGGAGCCGTCGTCGCGGCCTCAATGCTCAGTGCCCTCGTCGTAGGTGGCGTCGTTCTCGTCGCCACCGCAGTTCCGGCTCTGACGTTGCTCGGTGGTGCCGTAGGTCTCTACGCGCCGTGGATGTTCGTGCGTCACCGCGCCGTCGTCCATCTTCGGGCTCGGCGTGAAGCGTGGCCCGACGCTGTCGATCACGTCGCCTCCGCGGTACGCGCTGGCCTCTCCATTCCGGAAGCTCTGCGGCAACTCGCCCACCACGGTCCCGAGGTGTTGCGGGAGGACTTTGCCGCCTTCGCCCGGCACGATGCCGCGCACGGCCGCTTCGACGTGTCGCTCGACGTACTCAAGAGCTCCCTCGCGGATCCGGCCGCCGACCGGCTCATCGAGTCCTTGCGACTCGCCCGCAACGTCGGAGGATCCGACGTCGGACGTCTGCTTCGCACACTCAGCTCGTTCCTGCGCGAGGACGCCGCGACACGCACTGAGTTGGCTGCCAAACAGAGCTGGACGGTGAGTGCCGCTCGCCTGGCGCTCGCGGCGCCTTGGCTCGCTCTCGTCGTGGTCGGTTTCCGCAGTGGCGGACTCGACGCCTACCGCTCCAGCACGGGAGTGGCCGTTCTCGTGGTGGGCGGCATCGTCTCGTGGATTGCCTACCTCGCCATGCGCGCCATCGGTCGGCTGCCGACAGAGGAACGAGTCATGCGATGAGCACCTACGCAGCGTGGTGGCCGGCACTGTGCATCGGTGCCGGGCTACTGCTCATCGGTACATGGCTCGTGCGCCCGCGAACGTCACTTCTCGAGCAGCGCCTCACCGGCATTCTCACCGGTGACCGAGGTCCAGGATCACGCCGTAACGCACGAGCTCTGCTCGACTCCGTCGCTTCGGGGCTCGGGAGGGTCCTCGGAGGCGCTGACCACGTGCGCTCCCGACTCGAGCGAGCCGGGCTCGCCCCGGACGTTCAGATGTTCCGCACGAGCCAAGCGGTATGGGGCATGACCGGCTTCGCCGCCGCATGCTTCGTGTTGCTGGTGGGTGGGTCGTCTTCGCAGTCCGGGCCGGTGGGCGCTACGGCTCTCATTCTGCTTGCGACGGGGCTCGGTGTCGTGCTTCGCGACCAGGTGTTGACGCAGCAGGCGACCCGTCGCGAGGCGCGCATGCTCACCGAGTTCCCGTCCGTGGCCGACATGCTGGCGCTCGCGGTAGCGGCAGGGCAGGGGCCCCTGGGCGCCCTCGAGCACGTGACCCGCCTGTGCAGCGGCCCGCTGTCGGACGAACTGCGTCGCGCTCTCGACGAGACGCGGGCAGGAACGCCACTGGCGCGGTCGCTCACGGGGGTCGCTCGGCGAACCAACGTCATGGCGGTCAACCGCTTCATCGAGGGCGTCATCGTCGCTCTCGAGAGGGGGACCCCGCTTGCCGACGTTCTTCGGGCCCAGGCTCAGGACGCCCGTGAAGCCGCCCGCGGGGAACTCATCGAATCAGCTGGGCGCAAGGAGGTCCTCATGATGGCGCCCGTCGTCTTCCTAGTGCTGCCGATCACCATCCTCTTCGCCGTCTATCCGGGCATCGCCGCCCTGGACCTCAACCTCTGACCCCACCCTGTCGGAACTCCTCACCGACACCCCACCGGAAGGAACACACCATGTCTCATCTCGTCTCAGTCCAGCGCCGAGTCCGCCGAGCCGCCGGCAACGTCATGACACGGCTGACAGGCCAACCGGATCGCGGCGACGTGCCCGGTTGGGTGCTGGTCACCCTCATGACCGCGGGCCTCGTCACACTCCTGTGGCAGACGGCGGGGCCCCTGCTCAAGAACATGTTCACCGCCGCGATGAACAAGGTCTCCGGAGGATGAGTCGACGCCCGGAGCGTCGCGTTGCCGCGCTCTCCGGGGACGAAGGCTCGGCCGTGGCTGAGTACACGATGACGATGGCGCTCATCGTGGGCGTGTTCCTCGTCGTCTGCCAGTTCGCCTACGCCACCCACGTCCGTTCGACCCTCACCATGGCAGCCGCGGAGAGTGCCCGGTACGGCGCTCGCGTCGATGCCGGTCCCGGCGTGGCGCAGGAGCGCGCCAGCGACCTCGTGTCCGACTCCCTCAGTCCGCGTTACGCAGGATCGATCTCAGCGCATCGCAGCAGTGCGGAGGGGCTCGACGTCATTCAGGTGGACATCGACGCGCCCGTTCCCGTGCTCGGGCCGTTCGGTGTCGGGCTCACGCTGCACACCAGCGGGCGCGCGATCGTCGAGGAGCGTTCCTCGTGAGTGCCGAAAGGGCCGTCGGTCACGACGTCGTCGACCGCCACAGTGAAGAAGGTTCCGCTCTCATCGAAACCATCGTGGTCATCGCAGTCTTGCTCCTGCCGCTCGTGTGGGTCGCCACCGCGCTCCTGCGTGTGGAAGCAGCCTCGTACGCGGCACGGCAGGCCGCTCGCGAAGCGGCGCGCACCTACGTCACGTCATCCTCCAGCGCGGCAGGCGCTGCCCGCGCGAACACAGCAGCTCGAATCGCGTACGCCGACCAAGACGTGCCGGTTGGATCGACGGCCGTGACATGCACCGCCAGCCCGTGCCTGACGCCGGGCGCCTCGGTGCGGGCTTCCTCGCGAGCGACGGTGACGTTGCCGTTCGTGCCGAAATGGCTCGCCGGGGCCGCGAACCTTCAGGTCACGGTGTCGTCGTCCCACGAACAGAAGGTCGAACAGTACGGAGGCCAGCGGTGACCCGTTTCCGCGCGCCATGGATATGCTTGCGAGCGTCGCTGAGTCGCCGCACCAAGGCTGCTGTGGCCGACGAGACCGGAGGCATCGGCTTGCTCGGTCTCGGCCTCAGCGTGTGCGTGTGCATGCTGCTCGTCGGGGGAGTGAGCGTCGCATCCGCACAGATGGCTCGCCTCGACGTGCTCGATGCAGCCGACCACGCAAGCGCAGCGGCCGCAGACCGCATCTCCCTGGCCGGCGCCTACACCGAGGGAGTCGACAACACCACGCTCGACGCTGGCTCGGCGTCGGCGGAGGCAGCACGCATCGTCGCGTCCACGCCCTTGCCCAAGCACGTCACGTCGTGGCGCGTCAGCGGCGTCGAGGTCGTCGGCGAGCAGGTCACTGTTCGAGTACGCGCCGTCGTGCGTCCGCCGGTCGTCGGATCGGCCATGGCGGCTCTCGGTGAACCCATGACCGTGGACGTCGTCTCACGTGCTGACGCCCATCTGGAGCGGTGAACAATCGGTTGGTTGGGGAGTCGGGCGTCATAACGGATACCCTGGAAAGCGTGGCTGTCGACTTTCCTACCGAAATCAAGAACCTGCGCTCGACGATGGCGTCCGTGCGCGAGGTGCTCGACCTCGAGAAGCTGAAGAAGCAGATCGCCGACCTCGAGGAGCAGTCTGCCGCCCCCGACCTGTGGGACGACGTCGAATCGGCCCAGAAGATCACCTCCGCCCTGTCTCGCGCGAACGCCGAGAAGGACCGCGTCGAGAACATGGACGCCGCGATCGACGACCTCGAGACCCTCGTCGAGATGGGTACCGAGGAGAACGACGCTGACACGATGGCCGAAGCCGAGCGCGAGCTCACGAAGCTGACGAAGGCCGTCGGCGAACTCGAGGTTCGCACCCTGCTCAACGGCGAGTTCGACGAGCGCGAGGCCGTCGTCACCATCCGCGCCGGCGCCGGTGGCGTCGACGCCGCCGACTTCGCCGAGATGCTCATGCGCATGTACCTGCGCTGGGCCGAGCGTCACGGCTACCCGACGAAGGTCATGGACACCTCCTACGCCGAAGAGGCCGGTCTCAAGTCGGCCACGTTCGAAGTCAACGTGCCCTACGCCTTCGGGAATCTCTCGGTCGAGGCCGGCACTCACCGCCTCGTGCGCATCTCGCCGTTCGACAACCAGGGCCGCCGCCAGACGTCGTTCGCGGCCGTCGAGGTCGTGCCGCTCATCGAGACCACCGACACGATCGAGATCCCCGAGAACGAGCTCAAGGTCGACGTCTTCCGTTCCTCGGGCCCCGGTGGTCAGAGCGTCAACACGACCGACTCGGCCGTGCGCATGACGCACATTCCCACCGGCACGGTCGTCTCGATGCAGAACGAGAAGAGCCAGATCCAGAACCGTGCCGCCGCGCTGCGCGTCATGCAGTCGCGCCTGCTGCTCATCAAGAAGCAGGAGGAGGCCGCGCAGAAGAAGGAACTCGCCGGCGACGTCAAGGCCAGCTGGGGTGACCAGATGCGCTCGTACGTCCTGCACCCGTACCAGATGGTCAAGGACCTGCGCACCGAGCACGAGGTCGGCAACACGAGCGCCGTCTTCGACGGCGACATCGACGGCTTCGTCGAAGCAGGCATCCGCTGGAAGCGTGCTGCGGACCGCGACGACGACTGACCTCACCGACGGGAGCGAGAGCACTCCACACCACGATGATCCGATTCGACGACGTCTCCCTGACGTACGACAAGAACCACGCCCCGGCGCTGGAGCACGTCAGCTTCAACATCGCGCGCGGTGAGTTCGTCTTCCTCGTCGGCGCCTCCGGTTCCGGCAAGAGTTCGCTCATGCGCCTCATGACGCACGAGGTCGCGCCCACCGACGGCGAGATCCACGTCGCCGGGCGCGAACTGCGCAACATGCCGCGACGCAAGGTCCCGAGCCTGCGACGCGACATCGGTGTCGTCTTCCAGGATTTCCGTCTCCTCGAGAACAAGACGGTCGAGGAGAACGTGGCCTTCGTCCTCGAGATCCTCGGACGTCGACGCGGCGCCATCCGCCGGGCCGTGCCCGAGTCGCTCGAACTCGTCGGGCTGGCGAAGAAGGCCAAGCGCTTCCCGCACGAGCTCTCCGGCGGTGAGCAGCAGCGCGTGGCGATCGCCCGCGCCGTCGTCAAGCAGCCCGCCATCCTGCTCGCCGACGAGCCCACCGGAAACCTCGACCCCGCGAACTCGGACGACGTCGTCGGGGTGCTCGATCGCATCAACCGCACGTCGACCACGCTCGTCATGGCCACGCACGACAACAGCCTCGTCGACCGCCTGCAGCGTCGCGTGCTCGAGATGAAGGACGGCCGCCTCGTGCGCGACTCCACCGGTGGTTACCGAGCCGAAGTCCTCGAACCGGACCTGGGTGAACTCGGTACGCGCAGCGCCTACCGCGCGGCGCACGGATCCCATCGTCTGGAGGAGACGCCGTGAGACTTCGTTTCCTCACCTCCGAGGTGTGGCAGGGCGTTCGACGCAACACCTCGATGATCGCGTCCGTCGTGCTCGTCTCGATGGTCTCGCTGTTCTTCGTCGGTTCCGGCCTGCTCGCCCAGCGTCAGGTGGACCAGGCCAAGGGCGACTGGTACGAGAAGGTCCACGCCTTCGTCTTCCTGTGTACCGACTCGGACACGAACGTCGCGTCGTGTGCCGGGGGAGAGGCGAGTACAGCCCAGACCGAGGCGGTCAAGAGCAACCTCGACAACCTGCGCCCACTCGTGACGAAGGTCGACTACAAGACGAGCGAACAAGCCGTCGCGATGTTCCGCGAGCAGTACAAGGACTCGCCGTACGTCAGCAGCGTCGACGCGAAGTCGATGCCGGCGTTCTACGAGGTTCGCCTGTCGGATCCGCAGCGCTTCGACGAGATCGCGAGTGGATTCCAGGGCATGCCCGGCGTCGCGCACGTGAGCAACCTGCATCAGGTGCTCGCGCCGTTCTTCTCCTTCCTCAACATGCTCGGTGTGGGTTCGGCCATCATCGCCGGTCTCATGGTGGTCTGTTCCATCCTGCTCATGGTCACGACCATCCGGCAGGTCGCGTTCACCCGCCGCCGCCAGGTCGGCATCATGCGACTCGTCGGTGCCTCGAGCGCCACCATCTATCTGCCGTTCGTCGCGGAGGTCCTCATCGCCTCCCTCGCCGGTGCGGTGCTCGCGTCCGGCCTGTTGTGGGCGATGGTGCACTTCGGCGTGAGTGGGCTCGCGAGTTCGGGCGGCGGCTTCGTCAATCTCATCGGTGACAGCGACGTCCTCGTCGTCGTCCCCTGGCTCTTCCTGGGAGCCTTCGTCCTCGCTGTCTCGACGTCGTGGGTGACGCTGCGTCGTTATCTCAAGGTCTGACGAACGTGGGTGCACTCTCCTCGCGACGCTCTCGCGCGGCTGCCTCGATGGCCGTCGTCGCGGCCCTGACGCTGGGCGCCGGCTCGGCGGCATTCGGCGACGATGTCGACGACAAGATCAAGGCGAGCAAGTCTGAGATCGACGACCTGTCGAAGGAACTGACGGCCGCGGATGCGAAGCTCAAGAAGACCGACGCCGCGGTCGCCGCCGCTCACAAGAAGGTCACGACGGCACGGTCCAAACTGACGAGCGCGCAGCAGAAGCAGACCGACGCCAAATCCGATTACGACCTTGCGAAGGCCGACGAGGACGCGTCACTCAAGGCGCTCGCCCGCAACCGCACCGATCAGGCGGCCGCTCGGACGCAGGTCGGTGGTCTCGCGCGCAACGCCTTCGAGTCCGGTGGCTTGGGTGACCTCACCTTCACCGTCCAGGTGCTCACCTCGAAGACCGACGTCACGGGCTCCATGGCGCTCGCCGACATCGTCATGCGACGCCAGCAGGGCGTCATCACGAACCTCAAGAGTTCCGCGGCCGCCGGGCAGAGCGAAGCCGCGCGTCTTGCCGAGGTCCGCCGCAAGGCGAGCCTGGCGAAGACGAAGCAGGACGCCGCCGTGGCTGCCGCGTCCGCGGCCAAGAAGCAGGCCGACACCGCCGAATCTGACCTCAAGACGGTCCAGGCGACGCAACAGAGCGACCGAGCGTCACTGGCCAAGGAGAAGAAGAAGGAAGAGGCGAAGCTCGCGGCCCTCGAGGCGGAGAGCAACCGACTCAAGAACATCACCTCGACGAGCGACAACCTCGACCCGAGCGTCACGAAGCTGACGAACGAAGGCGGCTTCCTCGCCGCACCCGGACCGGCGTCCTCGATCGTGTCGCCGTACGGCTATCGGTTCCACCCGGTGCTGCGGATCCAGAAGCTGCACGAGGGCGACGACTACCCCTTCGCCTGTGGCACCCCCGTGTACGCGTCGGGTGACGGCACCGTCATCGAAGCGAACTACAACGGGATCTCGGGCAACCACGTCTACATCAGCCACGGAACCGTCAACGGCGTACAGCTCACCACGGCGTACATGCACTTCACGAGCCTTCGCGTCAGTGCCGGGCAGAAGGTCAAGAAGGGCCAGCAGATCGGTGTCTCCGGCATGACCGGGCGCGTCACCGGATGCCACCTCCACTTCGAGACCCGAGAAAATGGTGTCGCAGTCAGCCCGCGCAAGTGGGTAGGGTGACACGCTGACGGGCGCAGTACGGGACGAACACGAGACGAGGAGGTGAGCCGCATGCCCAAGGAGAAGGGCACGAAGGTCATCGCGAACAACAAGAAGGCGCGCCACGACTTCCACATCGAGGACACGGTCGAGGCCGGCCTCTCCCTCATGGGCACCGAGGTGAAGAGCCTGCGCATGGGTCGGGCCTCGCTCGTCGACGGCTACGTCCTCGAACGTGACGGTGAGATGTGGCTCGAGAACGTCCACATCCCCGAGTACATGCAGGGCACGTGGACCAACCACTCGGCGCGTCGGCGGCGCAAGCTGCTCCTGCACAAGGCCGAGATCATCAAGTTGGCCGACAAGGCGCAGTCGAAGGGCTACACGATCGTGCCCTTGTCGCTGTACTTCAAGGACGGGCGCGCCAAGGTCGAGATCGCACTGGCCAAGGGCAAGCAGCTGCACGACAAGCGTCAGACGCTGCGTGAGCGTCAGGACAACCTCGAGGCCCAGCGCGAGATGCAGATCCGCCTCAAGCGCGGCGGGTGACCCGTTCGCCCCTTCGCTCATGCCCCTTCCTCGCTCATGGCAAGGTAGGGGCATGAGCCGTTTCTCGGGGATGTTGACGACGTTGGCCGCCGCCTCGACGCTCGCCGGGGTGAGCGTCCTGCCGGGGGCGCAGGCGGCAGTAGCCGCCGGCAACGAGAACATGCGCATCAGCGCGTACGACATCGACTACGACCTCAAGCGTGACGGCGCCGTCGACGTCACGGAGAACATCACGGTCCGCTTCGACGACAACTCCCACCACGGGCTCGACCGGTTCATCATCACGGCGCAGGGCTACAACGACGAGAAGCACCGTGTGTACCCGCTGACGAACGTCAAGGTCACCTCCAGCACGGGTGCGCCCTCAGACGTCGAGAAGTCGGCCGACGGGGGGGCGACGCGACTGCGCATCGGCGACGCCGACCGCACTGTCAGCGGGGTGCAGAAGTACACGATCACCTACCGCCTCGGCGGCGTCGTCAACAAGCAGCCGAACGGCTCCACCGAGTTCTACATCAACGCCATCGGCCAGCAATGGGGCATTCCGATCGACAAGGCGAACGTCACCCTCAAGGGCCCCGCCGCCGTCAACGACGCGAAGTGCTTCTACGGCGCGAAGGGCTCCAAGCAGACGTGCCAGGCCACGAGCGGCGAGCAGGCCACCTTCTCGGCGCGCTCCGTGGGCAACGGCGAGGGCATGTCCATCGTGTCCGCCATGCCGACGAGCGCCTTCACGAACACCGCGCCGATTCTCGAGGACGGCTCTGCGGTGGAGGCCTACGGTTCGGGTGGTCCGTTCTCCCAGAGCACGCGCAAGAACCTCAACCTCGTCGGCGGCGCAGGCACCGTGGGCGTGGCGGGCCTTGCCGGCGCCTGGATGCTCGCGCGGCGGCGCAAGACCGGCGATCGGCGCTTCGGTGGGGTGACGCCCGGTGAACTGCCCGCCGACGGACAGCGCTACGACGTCGTGCGTGGCCCGGAGCCGGAGGTCGCCGTCCGTTTCGACCCGCCGCGGGACACGACGCCCGGGCTCATGGGCACCATCATCGACCGCAGCGCGGACAACCGTGACGTCGCCGGCACGATCGTGGATCTGTCCGTGCGTGGCTACCTCACGATGACCGATCTCGGCGACAAGGACTGGCTTCTCACCGCCCAGAACCCGCCCGGCGGTGATTCGCTCCTGCCGTACGAGGCCACGTTGCTCAACGCCGTCTTCGCCGGCGGCACGGAGGTGAAGCTCTCGGATCTGCGCAACGAGTTCTCGGGCCACCTCGCCGAGGCCAAGGAGGGGATGTACCGCGAGACGCTCGAACGCGGGTGGTTCGACGAGTCGCCGGCCACCTCCCGCGCGAAGGCGATGGGACTCGTCGTCGGTTTCTTCGCACTAGCACTCGTCTCGTTCTTCGTGGCCAGTGCGCTCAACCTCAACGGTTTCCTCTTTGGTGCGGGCTTCGCCGCTGCGGGCGTTTTCGCGCTGTTCCTCTCGCGCAGTGCGGGTGCGCGAACTCCCGTGGGTTCTGCCGTCTACGACCAGTCACGCGGGTTCGAGCTGTACCTCAAGACCGCCGAGGCGAAGCAGTTCAAGTTCGAGGAAGCCGAGCAGATCTTCAGCCGCTACATGCCGTACGCCGTCGTGCTCGGGCTCGCGGAGCGCTGGGCCAAGGTCTTCGGTGAAGTGGCCGAGGCCGCTGCAGCTCAGGGCTATCCGTTGGCGATGCCGTACTGGTACATCCCGTACGGCGGCTACGGAGGTTTCAGCGGCTTCGACGATCTCGGTTCGGGCCTCGACTCCTTCGGCGAGGCCGCCTCGGCGGCTCTCAGTTCGACGCCCGGCTCCAGCGGGGGCAGCGGCTTCTCCGGCGGCGGAGGCTTCTCCGGTGGTGGCGTGAGCGGCGGCGGTGGCGGCGGCTGGTGACGTAGCCGACCGACCCGCCCCAGGCATGACGAAGGGGTGACCATCGAATCCGATGGTCACCCCTTCGTCATGCACTGTTCGGTCGTCACTCCAGGACGAGGACGAGGTCACCGCCTTCGACCTGCGTCTCGTGCTTGAGCGCCACGCGCTTCACCGTTCCGGCGACGGGCGCCGTGATGGACGCCTCCATCTTCATGGCCTCGATCGTCGCGAGGGTGTCGCCCGCCTCCACCTCGTCGCCCTCGGAGACCGTGACCGACACCATGCCCGCGAACGGCGCCGGCACGTGGCCCGAGTTCTTCGGGTCGGCCTTCTCCACCGCGTCGACGTCGACCTTGACCGACTCGTCGCGCACCTGAACGGGACGGAGCTGGCCGTTGACGGTGGCCAGCACCGTGCGCATGCCCCGTTCGTCAGGTTCGGAGACGGACACCACGGACAGCAGGATGCGCTTGCCGGGCTCGAGGTCGACCTCGTGCTCCTGGCCCGGCGCGAGGCCGTGGAGGAACTCCTTCGTCGAAAGCACCGACAGGTCGCTGTAGAGCTCGCGGGCGCGCTCGAAGTCGCTCGTCGGGCCGGGGAAGAGAAGACGGTTGAGCGTCGAGCGCGGATCGCGAGCAAGCTCCTGCTCGTCCTCCTCGGACAGCTCTTCGATGCTCGGGCGCACCGTGCGGCCCTCGAGCGCCTTGGTGCGGAACGGCTCCGGCCAGCCGCCGGGCGGGTCGCCCAACTCGCCGCCGAGGAAGCCGATGACCGAGTCAGGGATGTCGTAGTTGCGCGGGTTCTCCTCGAAGTCCTTGGGGTCCGCGTCGGCGCTCACGAGCGCGAGCGCGAGGTCACCGACGACCTTCGAACTCGGGGTGACCTTGACGACGTTGCCGAGGATGTCGTTCGCCGCGGCGTACATGTCCTCGATGGCCTCGAACCGGTCGCCCAGACCGAGCGCGATGGCCTGCTGACGCAGGTTGGACAGCTGACCGCCGGGGATCTCGTGCTTGTAGACGCGGCCTGTCGGAGCGGGCAGGCCGGACTCGAACGGCTTGTAGAGCGTGCGCACGGCCTCCCAGTACGGCTCCAGATCGCACACGTTCTGCAGATCGAGGCCGGTGGCACGCTCGGTGCCGTCCGTGGCCGCGACGAATGCGGACATCGAGGGCTGGCTCGTCGTGCCTGACATCGAGGCACTTGCGACATCGACGGCGTCGACGCCGGCGTCAACGGCCGCGAGCAGTGTGGCGAGCTGACCTCCTGCCGTGTCGTGCGTGTGCAGGTGCACCGGCAGGTCGAAGCGCTCACGCAGCGCCGTGACGAGCGTGCGAGCGGCAGGCGCGCGCAGCAGCCCGGCCATGTCCTTGATCGCGAGAACGTGCGCGCCCGCGTCGACGATGCGCTCGGCGAGCTCGAGGAAGTAGTCGAGCGTGTAGAGCTTCTCGCTCGGTGAGGTGAGGTCACCCGTGTAGCACAGGGCGACCTCCGCGACCGACGTTCCGGTGGCGCGCACGGCCTCAATGGCGGGACGCATCTGCTCGACGTCGTTGAGTGCGTCGAAGATGCGGAAAATGTCGACGCCGGTGCGCGCAGCCTCCTGGACGAAGGCGTCCGTCACCTTCGTCGGGTAGGGCGTGTAGCCGACGGTGTTGCGTCCGCGAAGCAGCATCTGCAGCGGAACGTTCGGCATCGTCTCGCGCAGCTTGGCGAGGCGCTCCCACGGGTCCTCCGACAGGAAGCGCAGGGCAACGTCGTACGTGGCGCCGCCCCAGGCCTCCATGGAGAGCAGTTCCGGCGTCATACGAGCGACGTAGGGGGCGACGTGGACGAGGTCGCGGGTGCGGATGCGTGTGGCCAGGAGTGACTGGTGCGCGTCACGCATCGTCGTCTCGGTGACGGCGACCGCCGTCTGCTCACGCAGTTGGCGGGCGAACTCCTCGGGGCCGGCTGTGAGAAGGCGGTCGCGCGTGCCCGGTGGCACCGGGGTGCTGACGTCGAAACTCGGCAGCTTCTCGCGGGCCGTGACGGTGAGGGCCGAACGCTCGCCGTACGGCTTGTTCACCGTGGTCTCGGCGAGGTAGGTGAGCAGCTTCGTGCCGCGGTCACCCGGCGTGCGCGCGTTGAGCAGGTCGGGACGCTGCTCGATGAACGACGTCGTGACGTGCCCCGTGATGAAGGCGGGGTCGTCGAGAAGGGCCTGGAGGAACGGAATGTTCGTACTCACGCCGCGGACGCGGAATTCGGCGAGGGCGCGACGGGCTCGACGCACCGCGGTTGCGAAGTCGCGGCCGCGGCAGGTGAGTTTGACGAGCATCGAGTCGAAGTGGGCGCTCACCTCGGCGCCCATGTGGATCGTGCCGCCGTCGAGTCGGACGCCGGAGCCACCCGCCGAACGGTAGGCGGTGATGGTGCCGGTGTCGGGGCGGAAGCCGTTGGCCGGGTCCTCGGTCGTGATGCGGCACTGGAGGGCGGCTCCACGCAGGTGAATGTCCTCCTGGCGCAGGCCCAGGTCGTCGAGGGTGTCGCCGGAGGCAATCCGCATCTGGGCGGCAACGAGGTCGACGTCCGTGACCTCCTCGGTGACCGTGTGCTCGACCTGGATGCGCGGGTTCATCTCGATGAAGACGTAACGCCCGCTCGGGTCGAGGAGGAACTCCACCGTGCCCGCGCACGAGTAGTCGATTTCCTTCGCGAACGCGACGGCGTCGGCGCACATGCGTTCGCGCAGTTCGGGGGAGAGGTTGGGCGCCGGTGCCATCTCGACGACCTTCTGGTGGCGTCGCTGCACCGAGCAGTCGCGCTCGAAGAGGTGGACGACCTCGCCGGACTGATCGGCGAGCACCTGCACTTCGATGTGACGTGGGTCGACAACGGCTTCCTCGATGAAACACGTTGCGTCGCCGAAGGCGGACTCGGCCTCGCGCATCGCGGCCTCGAGGTTCTCGCGCAGTGCCTCGGGCTTCTCGACGCGGCGCATACCTCGTCCGCCGCCACCGGCGACGGCCTTGACGAAGACCGGGTACCCGAGTTCGTCGGCTCCGCGCACGAGTTCGTCGATGTCGGACGACGGTGGCACGCTGCGCAGCGTCGGCAGGCCGGCGCGCTTGGCGGCCGCGATGGCGGTGGCCTTGTTGCCGGTCATGTGCAGCACGTCCGGGTGCGGGCCGATGAACGTGATGCCGGCGTCGGCGCACGCCTCGGCGAGCAGTGGGTTTTCGGAGAGGAATCCGTACCCCGGGTAGACAGCATCGGCGCCCGATTCGCGCGCGACGCGGACGATCTCGTCGACGTCGAGGTAAGCGCGCACGGGGTGGCCGACCTCGCCGATCTGGTAGGCCTCGTCGGCCTTGAGGCGGTGCTCGCTGCCACGGTCCTCGTGCGGGAACACAGCGACGGTGCTCGCACCGAGTTCGGTGGCGGCGCGGAACGCACGGACGGCGATCTCGCCTCGGTTGGCCACCAGGACCTTGCGGAACATCAATAGTCTCCGTTCACGGGGATGTCGGACGGATCAACCCTAACCGGCCGGGAACATCGCGTCTGCCCCGAATCTGCGCGCAATACCGACCAATACTGAACACATGCGCACAGCGCCTCACGCCCATGCGAAGGGTGCTCGCGGTCTGCCGCAGAGGTGCACTCCCGCCGCGGGCGGAGCGCGGGTCCCCAATCGCGGACAACGACGCTGCGCTGCTGTTCACCCTCGAGCTGTGAACCCAGGCGTGTGCGTCATTTGCGAGCCGGAGCCAGCGCTGCGGAATGAAGTCGCGACGTCGCTCGTTGATGGCTACAGTGGTGCTTCGCGGTGCGAGACGCCGCACACAACTCCACAGCGCGAACAGCTACTCATGGGGATGATCGGTTTCGACATCGGTCGCCGTCCCAGGGGAAGCGGGCCGAGGATGCAGAGTTATCTCGTTAACGCCCTCTGCAAACCAATAGGTGCCGATTCCAAGCGCACCGACTTCGCCCTCGCCGCCTGAGCGAGCCCGAAGTCTGTCAGCCTGAGCTAGTTCTCGACTCAGTGTCTGGCATCAGCTAGAGAACTTGCTGCAGCGTCATGTCGAGGGGCGCTGCGGGACTCTTACTCGACTGGGCCTGTCACGGAATGTGTGCGTACCAGCCGTGGGGCCGAGAAAATCCTCATACGCACTGCGCCCGGAGAAGCCCTGGATCGCCGTCGATGGACGGGGGTTCAATTCCCCCCATCTCCACCACCCCATCAGCTGTTCCGCTGTGGCCACGCCGCAGTCCGGTTCGTCCGGACTGCGGCGCTTTCATGTGCGCGTCGGCTTCTCTTCTGCTCGATGGCGGTTCACGTCCGTCCCTGCGTGCAACCTTCCTGACCGGAGGAAGTCTCCGCACCGCAAGGATGAGAGTTGGAGGATCTCGGCGTCGTCCGTCCGGTATTGATTTCGCGGATCAAGGCACGGCAGCCTTCGCACGTTCGGCTTCGGCAGCGCCAGGGGGCAGTGACCCCGGATGGCGCGGCGGTGTACGTCGTGACCCGTGCGTCCGGTGCCGCTCCTGGGCGATACCGGACGCACGGGTCGGATCCCGCGTCACCCATACTGGTCCGATGCGAGCGCCCACGAGAGTCGTCCGCGCAACGGCAAGGGTGCTGTTGCCCGCAGCCGTCGCTCTTCAGAGTCTGTTGCTCTATCTGCCGGCTTCGGGTGAGGGATCGTTGCCCGTCGGCGTGGACAAGGTGGCACATGCGGGGATGTTCGGGGGAGTGGCGATCCTCGCCCTTGTCGCAGGCCTGCCGTGGCTCCCGGTGCTCCTCGCCGCCTACGCCCCGATCAGCGAACTGCTCCAGGGGCTTCCCGTGGTCGATCGCGACCCGGATTGGCGCGACATCGTGGCGGACATCACGGGAATCGTGGCCGCTGTGGGCCTCTTCGCGGTCTGGCGCGGCCGCGGCGTCCGGTAGACTTACTCCACCATTGATCTTGCGTTCAGATGGTTTGCTTTCGGTTTGAGCGCGTTGCACAGCTACTCCCTGTGACGGCGCGTGGTGGTGAGAGTAGGCCCGTTTTACGAGCGTCGCACTTCGGGTGACGACGTGTGTGTGAGCGCCGAGATCCCACGAAACAGCGCCGACCCACCTGGCACGCAACAGATCGCGACACCCCCATTCTTAGACGGGGTGCGCCCGCGTGTTCATCTTCGGTGCTTTGCAACCGAGAGTGAGTGAACTCATGGCTCCCAAGCCCAACAATTCAGGTAACAAGAAGCCCCGCTGGTCGCACGCCGACAAGCAGGGAGCGCGCCGCACGAGCGCGCGCAACGAGTCCAACGGCCGCCGTGAGGGCGGCTTCAACCGCGACGAGCGCGGCGGCCGTGACTTCGGTGGCCGCCGTGACGGTGGTTTCCAGGGTCGCGACGAGCGTCGTGGTGGTTTCAACCGTGATGACCGTGGTGGTCGTGACTTCGGTGGCCGTCGTGACGGTGGTTTCCAGCGCCGCGACGAGCGTGACGAGCGACGCGGTGGTTTCAACCGTGACGAGCGGGGCGGTCGCGATGGTGGCTTCGCGCGTCGTGATGACCGTGGTGGTCGTTCCGGTGGTTTCAACCGTGATGACCGTGGTGGTCGTGACTTCGGTGGTCGCCGTGACGGTGGTTTCCAGGGTCGCGACGAGCGTCGTGGTGGTTTCAACCGTGATGACCGTGGTGGTCGTGACTTCGGTGGCCGTCGTGACGGTGGTTTCCAGCGCCGCGACGAGCGTGACGAGCGACGCGGTGGTTTCAACCGTGACGACCGTGGTGGTCGTGACTTCGGTGGTCGCCGAGAGGGCGGTTTCCAGGGTCGCGACGAGCGTCGTGGTGGTTTCAACCGTGACGACCGTGGCGGTCGCGATGGCGGTTTCGCGCGTCGTGACGACCGTGGTGGTCGTTCCGGTGGTTTCAACCGTGACGACCGTGGTGGTCGTGACTTCGGTGGCCGTCGTGACGGCGGTTTCGAGGGCCGTGACGAGCGTCGTGGTGGTTTCAACCGTGACGAGCGGGGCGGTCGCGATGGCGGTTTCGCTCGCCGTGACGACCGTGGCTTCAACCGTGATGACCGTGGTGGCCGTGACTTCGGTGGCCGCCGTGACGGTGGCTTCGCCCGCCGCGATGACCGCGGCGACCGCGGTTTCAACCGCCAGGGAGAGCGCCACGGGCGCCCCGACCGTCCCTTCCGCCACGAGACCCTTCGCGACGACGCCGTGAGCGAGAACGTGACGACCGGCGACGAGCTCGCGACGGCCAACATCGACGAGCAGGCTGCGTCGGCGCAGTTCGAGACCCCGGTGCGCGATGCCGGTGTCGTCGACTCCGAGGTGCCCGGCACCGAAGGCGAGCAGAACCACGCCGAGGCCGTCGACAACATCGACGCCACGGATGAGATGAACCCCGTCGGCGGCGAGCCCACCGACGAGGCGCCGATCGTCGTGCCGGGCGAGGACGCCGAGCCGACCGCTGAGGCAGACATCGACGCCGCTGCAGCCGACGCGGAGCCCGTCGACGAACGCACCTTCGCCGACCTCGGTCTGCCCAACGCTCTGGTGGAGCGCATGGCGCGCGACGGCATCACGAAGCCGTTCCCGATCCAGGCCGCCACGATTCCGGACGCCCTCGCCGGCAAGGACGTGCTCGGCCGCGGCCGTACCGGTTCGGGCAAGACGCTCGGCTTCGGTCTGCCGATGCTGACGCGCCTCGCCGAGGGCGGCCCGGCCCGCGCCCACATGCCGCGCGCCGTTGTTCTCGTGCCGACGCGTGAACTCGCCATGCAGGTGAGCGACGCGCTGCAGCCGCTCGTTCACGTCGTGGGCCTCAAGCACAAGCTCGTTGCCGGCGGTATGCCGTACGAGCCGCAGCTGTCGGCCCTCGAGCGCGGTGTCGACGTTCTCATCGCCACCCCGGGTCGTCTCTCCGACCTCATCGAGCGCGGTGCGGCCGACCTCTCCCGCGTCGAGATCGCAGTGCTCGACGAGGCCGACCACATGGCCGAAATGGGCTTCCTTGAGGCCATCACCGAGATCCTCGACCTCGTGCCCGAGGGCGGTCAGCGTCTGCTGTTCTCCGCGACGCTCGACCGCGGCATCGACAAGATCGTCGACAAGTACCTCGTCGACCCGGTGACGCACTCGACCGACGACGGCACCGCCACCGTCACGACGATGGCGCACCATGCGCTCATCATCGAGCCGCGCGACAAGAAGGTCGTCACGGCCGAGGTGGCCAACCGCGAGGGACGCACCGTCGTCTTCGTCCGCACCAAGATGGGCGCCGACCGCGTCGCCGACGAACTGCGTGAGCAGGGCGTCATGGCGGCTGCGCTGCACGGTGGCCTCAACCAGGGCCAGCGCAACCGCGTACTGTCCGCCTTCAAGGACGGCCGCGTGCCGGTGCTCGTCGCCACGGACGTCGCAGCTCGCGGCATCCACGTCGACGAGGTGGGCGTCGTCCTCCAGGTCGACCCGCCGGCCGACCACAAGGACTACCTGCACCGTGCCGGTCGCACGGCGCGTGCGGGCGAGAAGGGCACCGTCGTGACCCTCGCCTTGCCGCACCAGCGTCGCTCGATGCAGCGTCTGCTCGACGAGGCCGGTGTCGACACCAGCCTCGTCAAGGCCCGCCCGGGTGACGACGTCATCGTCGCCGCCGGTGGTTCGACGCCCGAGGGCCGCTCGATCTCCGAGGACGACCTGCGCCGCGTGCTCTCGCCGCGCAACGACCGCGGGGGACGCGGTGGCCGTGGTGGCTACGACCGTGGTGGACGCGGCGGATACGACCGCGGTGGCCGGGGCGGTTACGACCGTGGCGGTCGCGGCGGATATGACCGTGGTGGTCGTGGACGCTTCGGTGACCGTGACGATCGTGGTGGCCGCGGTGGCTACCGGGGCGAGCGCGACGATCGCCGTGGCAGCTACCGTGACGACATCGACGGCGGCTTCGAGCGCCAGAACCGTCGTCAGAACTTCGGCGGCGACCGTGGTGGCTTCCGCGGAGGCCGCGACTGATCGCAGTCGTCAGTGCTGTTGCTCGACCCCGTCCGCTTCGTGCGGGCGGGGTCGAGCCCGTTCTGCGACTCTGGGCAGGGCTCGCTCCACCCGCGTGCGTGGCCCACAATGGGCGTCGTGAGTTCATTGACGGGACGTCTGCTCGTCGCCGTGCCGCGTCCGCACGACGGCGACGAGGGCGACCTGTTCACGCGCAGCGTCGTCTTCGTCCTGCACCACGATGATGAGGGCGCGCAGGGACTCGTCCTCGACTATCCGTTGGAAGCCGGCGTGGATTCGGTGCTTCCCGGATGGCAGGACGTCGTGTCTTCACCGGACCGTCTCTTCCAAGGTGGTCCTGTCGGTCTCGACCGGGCCATCGCCCTGGCCAACGTTCCGGGCCGCGACGAGGTGCTCGGCACGACCCGTCTGTTCGGATCCCTCTCGCTCGTCGACCTCGACGCTCCACCGGCCCTCGTGGCAGCTCAGCTAGCTGGCATGCGCGTCTTCGCCGGTTCGGCCGGCTGGGAGGCCGGGCAGCTCGACACCGAACTCGCCGATGACTGGTGGTTCGTGGCCGACTACGAGATCGGCGACCTGTTCGACGACGATCCGGACACGCTGTGGCAGCGAGTCGTGAGGCGCCAGCCGTTCCCGCTCAATCTCATGGCCACCTTCCCGGACGATCCCTCGCTCAACTGAGTTGGAGCCCCCGGGAGCCGGGACGCACTTCGCCGTGGTGCCTGCATGCCAGGTCTAGACTGGCGGCCATGAGCGCCCCAGTCACGAACTCCTCGATCGACGACCCGAACGCGCCGCAGAGCGACCCCGGAAACCCGGGCGGACTCGGCGGACCGGGCACGTCGACGGCCGTGCTCGAACGCGAAGAGACGCAGCACCAGCTCTCCGAGCCCGGCGACCACGAACGCTTCGCGCACTACGTGCGCAAGGAGAAGATCATGGAGTCGGCGCTTTCGGGTGAGCCGGTTGTCGCCCTGTGCGGCAAGGTCTGGGTGCCGGGGCGCGACCCCGAGAAGTTCCCGGTCTGCCCGACCTGTAAGGAGATCTACCAGGGCCTTCGAGCACCGCAGGACGGCGGCGAGTAGACAACGCTTCCACCAGCGGACACCCACGCTGTGGCCGCTGGTGTTTTCTCGTCGACACTGACCTGACGAGTGAGCGCCGTCCGAGGCGTGGGCAGAGTCTCGAACATGCGACCAACTGCGCGCGAGTGCGGTGGCGGCGTGGCACCATCCGCGTATGAGTTCCGTCACCCGAGCCGATCTCGGTCGACGTCGCGCCGCGGTCGCGGCTGCCTTCGCCGGTCAGGGGTTCGTCTTCATCCTGCTCACGACGAAGCTGCCGCGGCTTCAGGAGCGGTTCGACCTCAGCCCGGGGGACTTCTCGCTCCTCATGTTGGCGCTCGTCCTCTGTGCAGGCGTGGGTTCCCTCCTCGGTGAGCGCATTGCACCGCGACGGGGAAGTGCTCTGGCGCTGCGTCTGGGCTTCGCGCTCGTCGTGTTCAGTGTCCCCGCGATGGCGGCGGCGCCGTCCGTGGCGCTCCTGGCTGTCGGGATGAGCACCTACGGCATCGCCCTCGGCCTCGCCGACGCGGGCACCAACATGCAGGGTGTCGGTCTCGAGCACTCCTACGGGCGCACGATCATGCCCACGTTCCACGCCGCGTGGACGTGCGGTGGCGTGGCAGCCACGGTGCTCGCGCTCCTCACGAAGAACTGGAGTTTCGAGGCCGTCGCGGTTGCCGGAGTTCTCGTGCCGCTCGCTCTGGTCGCTGCGCCGTACGTGCGCGGTGCCGGCCCCGTGACCCCGATCGGTGACGACGGCTCCAAGGTGCCGTGGCGTCGCATCCTGCCCGTCGGGATCGCGATGGTGCTCTTCTACATGGTCGACACCGCCGCCACGACCTGGGGCCCGAGCTACCTCCACCACGTCTTCGGTTCGGGCGCGGCGCTCGTGGCCGTGGCGACGTTGCCGTACCTCGTCGCGTCTCTCGTGGGGCGCGCCTCCGGTGACCGCCTCGCAGAACACTTCGGCGCCGCCAATCTCGTGCGCTCCGCGGCCTTCGTCGGTGCCGCCGGGTTGGGCGTGGTGGTCTTCGCGCCCCACCCGCTCATCGCTGTGCTCGGCTTCACCGTGGCCGGCCTGGGCCTCTCGGCGGTGGCACCTCTCGCCTTCTCCGCAGCGGCCAAGATCGCGCGTGAGCAGACCTTGTCCGAGCCCGAGGCCGTGCGCGCCAAGGTGGACGCGATCATCGCCCGGTTCAACCAGTTCAACTACCTCGGTGGCATCCTCGGCGCCGTGATGACCGGTGCCGTCGGCAACGACTCGCTGCGCTACGGATTCGCCATCCCCATGGTGCTCGTCCTCTTCCTGGCACCGCTGGCGCGGTCCTTTCGCTGAGGGCTCGTTCGGGCTCGGCGGCGTGGTCGGAGCCACCCTCGGAGGCGTCCGGGCTGTCGGTGGTCGCCGGTAGACTTGGCGGCCTATGAGTACTTCGGCTGCAGAGCATCTGTCACCCGCCTTTCCGGAGCGGGCAGCCTGGGGTACGGCCGGGAAACTGCGTGCCTGGCAGGCCGGCGCGCTCCAGCGCTACCTCGAGACCAACCCGCGCGATTTCCTCGCCGTCGCAACGCCGGGTGCCGGTAAGACCACCTTCGCGCTGCGCCTCGCCACGGAGCTGCTCGGGCGTGGCATCGTCGACAGCGTCACCATCGTCGCGCCCACCGAGCACCTCAAGACGCAGTGGGCGGACGCCGCTGCCCGCGTCGGCATTCAGATCGACCCCAAGTTCACCAACCGCCAGGTCGACGAGGCCTCCGACTACCACGGTGTCGCGCTCACCTACCAGGGCGTGGCGAGCAACCCCGAGGTGCACCGCATCCGCACGCTGCGCACGCGCACGCTCGTCATCCTCGACGAGGTGCACCACGGCGGTGACAACAAGAGCTGGGGTGATGCTCTGCGCGTCGCGTTCGAGGGCGCCACTCGACGCGTCTGCCTCACCGGAACACCGTTCCGCAGCGACACCAGCCCCATCCCGTTCGTGCGCTACGAACACGACGCTGCAGGCATTCGGCGCAGCGCGAGCGACTACGCTTACGGCTACGCGGAGGCACTCGCGGACGGCGTGGTGCGGCCGGTGCTCTTCCTCGCCTACGGCGGCAACATGCGGTGGCGCACCCGAGCGGGCGACGAGATCGCCGCGCGTCTCGGCACCCCCATGACGAAGGACGCCGTCGCCGGTGCGTGGCGCACGGCCCTTGACCCCAACGGCGCCTGGATCCCGTCAGTTCTCCAGGCTGCCGACAAACGCCTGTCAGAGGTGCGCCGCCACGTGCCCGATGCCGGTGGGCTGGTCATCGCCTCCAATCAGACCGCGGCACGGGCGTACGCGCGAACCCTCGAGGCGATCACGGGCTCCAAGCCCACCGTCGTCCTGTCCGACGATCTCGGGGCCAGCTCCCGCATCGAGGACTTTGCGAAGAGCGACGAGCGGTGGATGGTCGCGGTGCGCATGGTCTCCGAGGGTGTCGACGTTCCGCGTCTGTGCGTAGGGGTCTACGCCACCTCCACCTCGACGCCGCTGTTCTTTGCGCAGGCCGTCGGCCGCTTCGTGCGCGCTCGTAAGCGGGGCGAGACGGCGTCGGTCTTCCTGCCTACCGTGCCGATCATCCTCGAACACGCAGCACGTCTCGAGGAACAGCGCGATCACGCTCTCGACCGGCCGAGCAGGCCGGGGGAGAGCCCCGAGGACGCCATGTGGTCCGAGGAGGAGGGCCTGCTCACCGCGGCCAACCGCGAGGAGAAGGCCTCCGGCGACCTGCTCGACGACGGCTCGTTCGAAGCCCTCGAATCCGAAGCGGAGTTCGATCACGTCCTCTTCGACGCAGAGCAGTTCGGCATGGGCTTCGAGGTCAGCACCGAGGACGAACAGGAGTACCTCGGTCTGCCGGGGCTTCT
This sequence comes from Dermacoccus sp. PE3, assembly GCF_001021715.1. Lineage (NCBI taxonomy): Bacteria > Bacillati > Actinomycetota > Actinomycetes > Micrococcales > Dermacoccaceae > Dermacoccus > Dermacoccus sp. PE3. The sequence goes on from NZ_LDCM01000003.1 coordinate 275,788, forward strand.
CGAGCCCGATCAGGTCTCCAAACTGCTGCGACAGCGTCAGGACAAGCTCGTGAAGTCCGGCCGCAAGCGCCGGGACGACGAGCCGGTGGCCGCCCACCGAGCCCTCGCCAACCAGCGCAAGGAGCTCAACGGGCTCGTCGCGCAGTACGCGCGCAAGAGCGGTCAGCCCCACGCCGTCATCCACAACGACCTGCGTCAGCAGTGCGGCGGGCCGACGCTTGACCGCGCCTCGTCGGAGCAGGTGAGCGCTCGGATCGAGCTCATCCGACGGTGGTTCGTCGGACGTCGCTAGACGGTGCGTCCGGCGCAGGCTCCTGCGACACCTAGGCTAGGGGCATGAACGAGCGCCCCTCCGGCTGGTACGACGACCCCGACGACGACACCCAGCTTCGCTACTGGGACGGCATTCTGTGGAGCGACCGCACCATGCCGAAGCTGCGCCCCGGTCTCGACCACGTCGGTGAGGCCCGGCCCGTTCAGCACGTCGTGGAGCCGCCACGCCGTGACGGTGAACCGCGCACCTACCCCGCGCACTGGGGCCCCGAGCAGTCGGGGCGCCGCGACGAGTTCCACGGCCCGCAGTTCCAGGGCTCCCAGCCGGGCACGGCGCCGTTCGGTAACACCGTCGGACAGCCCTCGGGGCTCATCCGCCGCATCCTCGCGACCTTCCTCGACAGGCTGATCGTCTCGCTGCCGGTGTCGCTCGTCGTCCTGCCGTTTCTCGGCGACTGGATGACGCAGATGCAGGAGTACGTCGACAGGTTCATGTCCGCGGCGTCCGCGGGCGAGCAGATGCCGACCATCCCGGCCGACCTCATGACGCCGCCGCTCGCGCTCGCGGGTGCGCTCGTCGCGGCACTGTTCGTGTACGAGGTGCTCATGACGCACTTCGCCGGCGGCGCCACCGTCGGAAAGCGCGCGCTCGGCATCACCGTGGTCCCCGCGGGGACGGCCCAGGGGGACAAGGAGCGTCTGCCGCTCGGACGGGCGGCTTTGCGCGCGCTCATGAAGTGGGGCCCGGACGCGCTCGCTCTCGTCGCGATCTTCTCCGGCGTCGCTGGATTCCTCCAGGCGCTCATCATCCTCTGGGCTCTGAGCAACGCCAAGCGTCAGGGGCTTCACGACCTCGCGGTCAAGAGCGAGGTTCGTCGCACTCGCTGACGACGTACACACCTCATTGACGAAGGGCGGCTCCTCACCGGGAAGCCGCCCTTCGTCAATGTTCCGACGGTCAGCCGTTGACCACGGGTGTGCCGACCAGTTCGACGCCGGCCGTGCGCAACTCCTCAAGCGCGGCGTCGGTGGTCTCCTGCGCGACGCCCGCCGTCATTCCGAGCAGGACGCGGATGCGAAAACCTTCCCGCGCGGCGTCGAGCGCGGTTGCGCGCACGCAGTGATCCGTGGCGATGCCGACGATGTCGACCTCACCCACGCCTGCGCCCCGCAACCACGTGGCCAGGCCCTGGCCCTTGCCGTCGAGGTCGTCGTGGCCCTCGAAACCGGAGTAGGCAGCCTCGAACTGGCCCTTGCGGAAGCGAGCGTCGAAGCGATCCTCGACCGGTTCGAGCGCGGGGTGCAGTTCGGCGCCGGGCGTGCCGACCTCGCAGTGCACGGGCCAGGTGTCGCGGTAGTCGGGTGTCTCGCTCCAGTGAGAGCCCGGGTCGACGTGCCAGTCCTGCGTGGCGACGAGCGTGTCGTAGGACGAGAGCGCCACGTAATCCGCGATCGCCTCCGCCACACCGGCGCCGCCGGCCACGGCCAGAGAGCCGCCTTCGCAGAAGTCGTTCTGCACGTCGACGACGACGAGGGCGCGGCCGGTGTCGCTCATACGCCTCGCCCCTCGTAACGCGTCGGGATGACGGCTTCGCCACGCGACATCTGGTGCACCGTGGCGGGCAGTTCCGCGCGGGAGCGCTCGTGGGTCTCGCGGGCCGTCTTCGCGTCGGTGGCAACGATGACCTCGCCGCCCTGGACGAGCTGCACGAGCATCTCGCGGTCGTCGCCGTCGTCCTGAGGCTTCGTGCCGATGCCGATGATCTCGGCCTCGGCCACCCCTTCGGTGTTGCGGCGACGAAGTGCCCACTTGCGCCCGCCGACGGAGATCTTGTCCTTGCTCTTCTTCGCGACGTCGATCATCTCGCCGTTGTCGTCGGAGTGCTGGACCAGTTTGTAGACCATGCCGGCCGTCGGGGCGCCGGAGCCGGTGACCAGCGAGGTGCCCACGCCGTAAGCGTCGACCGGGCCGGCCGCCAGGGCGGCGATCGCGTACTCGTCGAGGTCGCTCGTCACGACGATCTTCGTGTTCTTCGCGCCGAGCGAGTCCAGCTGGGCGCGTACCTCGCGGGCCTGGACGAGCAGGTCGCCCGAGTCGAGGCGGACGCCACCGAGCTCCGTCCCGGCAACCTCGACGGCGATGTTCACGGCGTTCGTCACGTCGTAGGTGTCGACGAGCAGCGTCGTGTTCTTGCCGAGCGATTCGACCTGCGCGGTGAAGGCCTCGCGCTCGTCGTCGTGCAGCAACGTGAAGGCGTGGGCCGACGTGCCGGCGGTCGGTACGTCGAAGCGCCGCCCGGCCTCAAGGTTGGACGAGGTGGCGAAGCCCGCGACGTAGGCCGCACGCGCGGCGGCCACGGCGGCCTCCTCGTGGGTGCGCCGCGAGCCCATCTCGATGCAGGGGCGGCCCGCTGCGGCCGACGTCATGCGGGAGGCCGCTGCGGCAACGGCTGAGTCGTGGTTGAGGATCGACAGGGCGAGGGTCTCGAGCAGGACGCCCTCGGCGAACGTCGACTCCACGACGAGAAGGGGCGACCCGGGGAAGTAGCACTCGCCTTCGAGGTAGCCGTAGATGTCACCGGAGAAGCGGTAGTCGGCGAGCCATTCGAGCGTGCTTTCGTCGACGACGTCCCGCTCGCGCAGGTCGTCGATCTCCGCGTCGGTGAAGCGGAAGTTCTTGAGGGCCTCGAGGAAGCGTCCGGTTCCTGCCACGACGCCGTACCGGCGGCCGTCGGGCAGCCTGCGAGCGAAGACCTCGAAGACGCTGCGGCGCTCGGCCGCGCCGGAACGCAGCGCCGCCTGGAGCATCGTGAGCTCGTAGTGGTCGGTCAACAGGGCCGTCGAGGGCGAGATGTTGGAAGTCACGTGAAGAACTCTAGAGTGGAGGGCGTGTCGATCGCGCCCCCTGACATCGATTTCGACGAGCTGACCGAGCAGTTGACCCGCAGCGAACCGCACGAGAGCGGTGAACGCGCGTGGGTCACGCTCGTGTGGAACGACCCCGTCAACCTCATGAGTTACGTCAGCTTCGTCTTCCAGGATTACTTCGGCTACTCCGAGGCCGAGGCCGAGCGGCTCATGATGCAGGTTCACACCGAGGGCCGCGCCGTCGTGAGCAAGGGCTCGCGCGAGCGGATGGAGGCCGACACGATCGCCATGCACGGCTACAGCCTGTGGGCGACCTACCAGCAGGAGGGCTGATGGCTCAGGCGTTCACCCGCGACCCGGACGACGGCGCTCGCATCATCGGTTTCCTCGAGGACGTGGAGCGATCGCTCGTCATCGAGCTCATGTACCAGACGAGTGTGCTCCTGTCGGATGGCAGCGAGGACGCGGGGGAGACGGACGAGAAGGGCGCGCCGAGTGACGGCGACACCCACGACGACCTCTTCGCAGCCCTCAGCCGTTCGATGGCCGAGCGGGAGGCGCCGCGGGACCCGGCCCTACGTCGACTGCTGCCCGACGGCGTCAAGGACGACGACGCTGCGGCATCGGAGTTTCGCCGTCTCACCGAATCGACACTGCGCGACGGGAAGCTGCGCAACCTCGACATCGCGATGCGCGCCCTCGAGGAGGGTTTCGTCGACGAGGAGCAGGCCGCAGCTATCGCCGACGACGTCTACGAGCGCGCGAACGACCCGGCCGCCCGGGATGAGCGGGACGATGCCGGGAAACGAGAGGGGAGCGACGACAACCTGCAGGACGGGTTGAGTGACGGTTCCCGTGAGGTCGTCCTCGACGAAGCGTCGGCGCGCGCCATGATGATGGCTCTGACCGACGTCCGGCTGGTACTCGCCGAACGCCTCGGCCTGCGTACCGATGAGGACGCCGAGGCGCTGTCGCGCCAGGTGGAGCGTGAGGACGCACCGAACTCGCCCGAGGATCTCCTCGCCGCGTACTACGACTTCCTCACGTGGATGTCGGAATCGCTGACCCTGGCGGTCATGCGCAGGGCCTGACTCCGGGGCGACCACTACGATGGGAGCATCATGAGCGAGAAGACTGCTGCAACCATCGAGCCCGCGACGCCCGACGAGGTCCGCCTCCGCGTCGCCCCGTCCCCGACCGGAGATCCGCACGTCGGCACCGCCTACATGGCGATGTTCGACCTGGCGTTCGCGCGCCAGCAGGGCGGCAAGTTCGTCCTGCGCATCGAGGATACCGACCGCGCCCGTTTCCAGGCCGACTCCGAGCAGCAGATCTTCGACACACTCGAATGGCTCGGCCTGACGTGGGACGAGGGCCCGGACAAGGGCGGCCCGTATGCGCCCTACCGTCAGAGTGAGCGCCTCGACACGTACAAGCCGTACGTCCAGAAGCTTCTCGACGAGGGTAAGGCGTACTACTGCTACTGCACGAGCGAGCGCCTGGCGGAGATGCGCGAGTTCCAGCAGAAGCAGAAGCTGCCCACCGGATACGACCGCATTTGCTACGGCAAGACGCGCGAAGAGCGTTCCAAGGAGCCGGGATTCAGCGACAACCCCGTCGTGCGCATGTTCGTGCCGGACGACGCCCCGCTCACCTTCACCGACCTCATCCGCGGGGAGGTCAAGGCTCCCCGCCCGGACGACCAGGTCATCCTCAAGGCAGACGGCTTCCCGACCTACCACCTCGCCGTCGTCGTCGACGACCACGAGATGGCCATCACCCACGTCGTGCGCGGCGAGGAGTGGATCAGTTCCACGCCGAAGCACATCCTGCTCTACCAGGGCCTCGGCCTGGAGCCGCCGAAGTTCGCGCACATGCCGCTGCTGCGCGACGAGAAGAAGGCGAAGATCTCCAAGCGCAAGAGCCCCTGGGCACGCCTGACGTGGTTCAAGGAGCAGGGCTACCTCCCCGAAGCTCTGCTCAACTTCCTCGCCCTGCTGGGCTACCCACCCGTCATAGAGACGGACGGTTCGGAGCGCGAGGTCTTCACGTTCGAGGAGTTCAGCAAGAACTTCGAGTGGAGCAAGGTCAACACCGTCGGGCCGATCTTCAACCTCGACAAGCTCAACTGGCTCAACGGCCACTACATCCGCGAGTTGCCGACGCGCGAGTTCGCCACGCGTCTGTTGCCGTTCCTCGTCAAGGACGGCGTGCTGTCGGAGCAGCCGTCGCTGCCGGAGCTCGGGCGTCTCAACCTCGTCGCCGAGCAGATCCAGACACGCATCAACCTGCTGTCGGAGGCCACGGCCCTCGTGGCGCCGTTCTTCTGCAAGGACGACGAGCTTCCCATCGCGGACGACGCCCGCGCGCAGCTCAAGGAGACGGCTCCGCAGGTCATCGACGCCGCCATCGAGGCGCTCGAGCCGATCTCCGGCTCGCTCGGCAAGCCCGACGGAAGCGACGTCGAGTGGACGCACGAGCGCATCGAGGCGGCGCTGCGTGAAGCGATCGTCGAGGGGCTCGGTATCAAGCCGAAGTTCGCGTTCGGTCCGCTGCGCACGGCGGTCTCCGGTCAGCGCATCTCGCCGCCGCTGTTCGAGTCCATGGAGATCCTGGGCAAGCACTCGACGATGGAGCGCCTCAAGGCTCTGCGCGCCACGCTCTGACGTTGCCGTAGCCCGCTCCGGCCCCGCCCCTCGATGGGTCGGGCCGGAGCGGGGGAGCGGCACCGGGCGCCGATTTGGCGCCTGGGCCAACGTTCGGTAAAGTTTTCACTCGGTTCGGGGAACGAAGGCCGAGGCCCACAAGGCCGGGGCGCGCGTTCGCTGAAACCCCCTTGGGGTATGGTGTAATTGGCAACACGGATGATTCTGGTTCATTTGTTCTAGGTTCGAGTCCTGGTACCCCAGCGCAAATCACTGGCGCAGAATGGCGATCTCGATCGCGCGCTCGTCGAGTGATTTCGGGAAATCGACAACTTCGGTTAGAGTTTTCCTCGCTGCTGAAAGCCGCAAGGCATCAGGCAGGCCAGGGCCCCGTTGTGTAGTGGCCTAGCACGCCGCCCTCTCAAGGCGGTAGCGCGGGTTCGAATCCCGTCGGGGCTACATTGAGACAAAGAATCCTCGTCACGCAAGTGACGGGGATTCTTTGTCTGTAGGTGCAATTCTTTCTTCGCGCGAACAAAGGGCGCCTTTCTCATGATTTGTCGTGAGAAAGGTGCCCTTTGTCGTGCCCTATTGCAGGCTTGGGTTCAGGAGCGCGGAGCAGGTGGCGTGACTTGGCTCGTCTGCTGAGCGGCGGCGCGAGCCAAGACCTCCGTGAGCTTGTTGGCGCCGGCGACGACCGTGGCGGCGTGCAGGCGGCCGGGCTGGCGGGAGACGCGCTCCACGGGGCCCGAGATCGACACGGCCGCGATGACGTGGCCGCTGGGGGAGCGAACGGGCGCGGAGACCGACGCGACGCCCTGCTCCCGCTCGCTCACCGACTGGGCCCAGCCGCGACGGCGGACGCCGGAGAGCATCGTGGCGGTGAACTTCGAGCCCTGGAGGCCGCGGTGCAGGCGGTCGGGCTCCTCCCACGCGAGAAGCACCTGGGCTGCCGAACCGGCCTGCATGGACAGGGTCGCGCCGACGGGAATCGAGTCGCGCAAACCCATGGGGCGGTCCGCGGCGGCGACGCAGATGCGCTGGTCGCCCTGACGGCGGAAGAGCTGCGCACTCTCGTTCGTGTGGTCACGCAGAGCCCCGAGAACCGGGCCGGCGGCGGCGAGGAGGCGATCCTCACCCGCCGCGGAAGCGAGTTCGACGAGGCGCGGGCCGAGCACGAAGCGACCCTGCATGTCGCGTGCGACGAGGCGGTGGTGTTCGAGAGCCACGGCCAGGCGGTGAGCGGTGGGGCGGGCCAGGCCGGTGGCCGCCACGAGCTGAGCCAGGGTGGACGGACCGGCTTCGAGCGCCGAAAGCACGATCGCAGCCTTGTCGAGAACGCCGACTCCACTAGAGTTGTCCATGTTCTGATATTGCAGTCTCATGACGCGAGACGCAAGTTCAAAGGCCTGCAGAAAGCGTAACGCTTGAGCAACGGCATTTGTCTCGCGGGTCGGACGGCCCGGTGATTCGAAGGAGGACGCGTGGGGAAAACGCTGGCCGAGAAGGTGTGGCAGCAGCACGTCGTGCGCAGCGCCGAAGGCGAACCCGATCTGCTTTTCATCGATCTTCACCTGCTTCACGAGGTGACGAGTCCGCAGGCGTTCGACGGCCTTCGTCTCGCGGGACGCGCCGTGCGGCGCACCGATCTGACGCTCGCGACGGAGGACCACAACGTCCCCACGACGCCGGGCCCCATCTCCGACCCGGTGAGTCGCACGCAGGTCGAAACGCTGCGCAAGAACTGTGAGGAGTTCGGCGTCCGCCTGTTCCCGATGGGTGACGCCCAGCAGGGCATCGTGCACATCATCGGCCCGCAGCTCGGCCTGACGCAGCCCGGCGCGACGATCGTGTGCGGCGACAGCCACACCTCCACTCACGGCGCGTTCGGCGCCCTGGCCTTCGGCATCGGCACGAGCGAGGTCGAGCACGTGCTCGCCACGCAGACGCTTCCGCTCAAGCCGTTCCGCACGATGGCGATCAACGTCGACGGTGCGCTGCCCGAGGGTGTGAGCGCGAAGGACATCATCCTCGCCGTCATCGCCGAGATCGGCACGGGGGGAGGCCAGGGTTATGTGCTCGAGTACCGCGGCGAGGCCATCGAGGGCCTGTCGATGGAAGCGCGGATGACGATCTGCAACATGTCGATCGAGGCCGGCGCCCGCGCAGGCATGATCGCTCCCGACGAGACGACGTTCGCCTACCTCGAGGGCCGCGAGTACGCGCCGGCCGGTGAGGAGTGGGACGCCGCCGTCGAGGAGTGGAAGAAGCTTCGCACCGATGACGACGCGCAGTTCGACGCCGAGGTGACGATCGACGCGGCCTCGCTGTCGCCGTACGTCACGTGGGGCACCAACCCCGGTCAGGGTCTCCCGCTCTCGGCGAACGTTCCCGACCCGGAGTCGTTCGGTGACGACTCGGCGAAGGCCGCCGCCTCCAGCGCCCTCGAGTACATGGGCCTGACGCCGGGGCAGCCGCTCAAGGAGATCAGCGTCGACACGGTGTTCCTCGGTTCGTGTACGAACGGCCGCATCGAGGATCTGCGCGCCGCCGCGGAGGTCATCAAGGGCCGCAAGGTGGCGGACTCCGTGACGATGCTCGTGGTGCCCGGCTCCGCGCGAGTGCGCCTCGACGCCGAGGCCGAGGGGCTCGACAAGGTCTTCACCGAGGCCGGTGCCGAGTGGCGTCTGGCCGGTTGCTCGATGTGTCTGGGGATGAACCCCGACCAACTGCAGCCGGGGGAGCGCAGCGCGTCGACCTCGAACCGCAACTTCGAAGGGCGTCAGGGCAAGGGCGGTCGTACGCACCTGGTCAGCCCCCAGGTCGCCGCCGCCACCGCCGTCGCGGGCACCCTCGCCGAGCCCGGCGATCTGTGAGCACCGAGGAGGAAACTGCCATGGAGCGATTCATCAACCACACGGGCGTCGGCGCCCCGCTGCGCCGGAGCAACGTCGACACCGACCAGATCATCCCCGCCGTGTACCTGAAGCGCGTGACGCGCACGGGCTTCGAGGACGGCCTGTTCTCGGCCTGGCGCAAGGACGAGTCGTTCGTCCTCAACCAGGACGCTTTCCGCGACGCGTCCGTTCTCGTGGCGGGCCCCGACTTCGGTACGGGCTCTTCGCGTGAGCACGCCGTGTGGGCACTCATGGACTACGGCTTCCGGGTCGTCATCAGTTCGCGCTTTGCCGACATTTTCCGAGGCAACTCGGGCAAGGCGGGCTTGCTCACGGCCCAGGTCGAGCAAGGGGATGTCGAACTGCTCTGGAAGTACCTCGAGAACGAGCCGGGCGCTCAGATCTCGGTCGATCTGGAGTCGCGAACCATCACAGCAGGCGAACTCGTCGTGCCGTTCGAGGTGGACGACTACATCCGCTGGCGCCTCATGGAGGGCCTCGACGACATCTCGCTGACCCTGCGTCACGAGGGCGACATCGAGCGGTTCGAAGCTCAGCGTCCGGCCTGGAAGCCGACGACGAGCGTCCGATAGGTGAGATCGAAGAATCCCGGTAGTAGCGGTCTGCGACAAGGAAGTTGCGCGGCAAATCGAGTGTGAGGTCTTGCACAGTTCGCGAATCACGTTCACACTCAACGATGTCGGCGATTCTTCACCTTCTACCGCGGAATGGTGCGGCAGTCCGGGTCTTCGCGCTCGCGTGAAGCGGCGTTCGATTAGCACGCGTCGGATGGACGATGCTCCACCCTTGTGGGTAATTTGATCGATATATCTGCGCATTGCGAGGTTTCGCGGGGCAATGCACGCCAGTGAAGGGTGGAGGAATGAACAAGGCAGACCTTGTCGACCGTCTCGAGGAGCGACTCGGGAGCAAGAGGGCGGCACTGGAGGCTGTCGAGGCGGTCGTCGACGTCATCATCCGTGAGGTCGCAGCGGGGAACAAGGTCGGCATCACGGGGTTCGGAACGTTCGAGCGCGTCGATCGCGCCGCGCGCACCGGCCGCAATCCGCGTACGGGCGAGGCTGTCCACATCGACGCCACCGCCGTGCCGAAGTTCACCCCCGGCACCAATTTCAAGGTCGTCACTGCGGACCCGGACAAGCTTCCGCGTACCGGTAATGCGGGTGGACGTGCCAGCGCCTCGCGCTGAGCGTTGACAGCGAAGAAGGACCCCGAGACCGGCTTGGTCTCGGGGTCCTTCTTTCGTTCTCCCAGTACTCCGGTCGAGGTCAGCGGATGGTTTGTCCGGCGCCGATTCCATCGATCCACAGTCGGCGAATACCGTCGGGGCCCATGTCGACGTTGAGGCGTTGACCGACACGGAGCGAGCGCAGGCTGCTGCGCATGAACGCCTCGGTGGAGAAGGCCAGCACCCGGCCGTTGTCGGTGATGACCTCGCCGGTGAGTGTTTCGAAATCGAAGCGGTGGACGCTCGCCTGTTCCTGCACGATGCTCATGCTCCCTTCGTCGTCGAGCGTTCGAGGGCTGCGGTGCGTGAGCCGACGGGTTCACGACCCTCGACGACGTGGCGCGCGAGATCGTCCGTCAAGTGCGATCCGACACTCACGGCGACGCGTTGGTGACGTCCGGCGCTCGAGCCACCGAAACGGGGAGCCAGCCGTGCGGGGTCGTGGTGGCTGATGGCGACGGAGCCGCCGTCGTCGGAGACCACGACTGCGGACTCGGTAGCGGCACAAGCACGCAGCAGAGCGCTGATCGTGTCGCCGTCGGCGTAGGGGAGCGGGCCGAGCAACACGGCGCCGGAGCGCTCGGGATGGGACCTGACCCAATCGGCGAGCGCCGCAGTCAGTGCGGCGTTGAGATCGCGGCCCTGTTCGCGTGCGTGAGCCCCTGCTTCCGTCGCGCCGGTTCGCACGGCCTCGTCATCGCTGAGGACGAGAAGGTTGGCAGGTTCGACGGCAGCGCTCACGGCGTCGATCGTGTCGAGGGCGCTCGCTCGAGCCCACGCGACGGGGTCGACGGTGCGGGGCGCGACGAGGCTTCGACCGTCGCTGAACGCGAGGACGATGCTCCAGGTGGACGATCGGTTCTGCACGGTTTGAATGCTCGCAGATTTCGCGGACGAATGCCCAGGAGGACCGTCCGGTGTGTTTCTGCGGTCGGTGGCCGACGACTCGGAGCTCCGGCCCGCCCTCGGACCGGCCCGCGGCTAGAGTTGCGCACGAGCCAGGAGGTGCCCATGTCCGACGTTTCGCTCGACGAGAGTGAACGCAACGGTGTCGTGCGATTCATCACGGGTGTCGTCGCGCCCGGGATCTCGCCGTGGTTGCGGGAGACCTGGCGCGGTGCCGAGCACGTGCCCGACCACGGCGCGGCTGTCATCGCGGGCAATCACCTGAGCTACTCCGACCCCTTCGTCCTGGGTCGTTTCCTCCTGCACGCAGGGCGTCTGCCGCACTTTCTCGGCAAGGCCGAGGTCTTCGCGACGCCCGTCCTGGGGCCGCTTCTCAAGCGTGCCGGCCAGATCCCCGTCCACCGAGGCACAGCGCGGGCCGCTGACAGCTTCTCCGCTGCCGTCGACGCCGTGGAGTCGGGCAAGATCGTCTGCCTCCTGCCCGAGGGAACGCTCACGCGCGACCCCGACCTGTGGCCCATGGCCGGAAAGTCAGGGGCCGCTCGCATTGCGCTGACGACCGGGTGTCCGCTGGTGCCCGTCGCCATGTGGGGTCCCGAGCGGATCCTGCCCCCAACGCGCAACGCCCTGAAGTCGCTGCCGAGCGCAGTGGTTCGCCGCCACGACGTCACGGTGAGTGCCGGGCCGCCCGTCGACCTCGACGACCTGCGAGCGCGGCCACTCGACGCCGAGGTGCTCACCGAGGCAACAGCTCGGGTCATGGCGGCCATCACGGAGCTTCTCGTCGAGATCCGGGGCGAGTCCCCGACGACGACACCACTGGACAACCCGCGCGTGCGATCGCGCTCGAGTCGAACGGAAGGCGCACGATGACCAAGGCCACGGTCATGGGATCGGGAAGTTGGGGAACGGCGTTCGCCGCGGTGATGGCGGACGCGGGCACTGACGTCACGATGTGGAGCAGACGCCCCGAACTCGCCGAAGCCATCGAGACGACCCGCGTCAACGACGACTACCTGCCGAGCCTGCGCCTGCCCGACCGTGTGCATGTCACGAGTGATGTCGCAGAGGCGATGGACGGCTCCGACATCCTCGTTCTCGCGGTGCCGTCGCAGACGTTGCGCGAGAACCTCGAGGGTTGGCGCGAACACATCCCGGACGGCGCGCCGCTCGTGTCGCTGATGAAGGGCATCGAGCTCGGAACCCTCAAGCGGATGACCGAGGTCATGGAAGAGGTCGCGGAGGTTCCCGCCGACCAGGTGGTCGTCGTCTCGGGGCCGAACCTGGCCAAGGAGGTCGCCGACAAGCAGCCCGCGGCGGCCGTCGTCGCCGCGTCACGTCACGGAGTGCGTTCGAAGGTGGCGGAAGCCTGCGCGGCGCCGTACTTCCGGCCGTACACCAACGCCGACGTCGTGGGTACCGAGATCGCCGGCGCGGTGAAGAACGTCATCGCCCTGAGCGTGGGCATGGCGCACGGCCTGGGTATGGGGGAGAACTCGACGGCCACTCTGCTGACCCGCGGACTTGCCGAGACGGCGCGTCTCGGTGTCGCGCTGGGAGCCGACCCGCAGACGTTCCTCGGTCTCGCCGGCGTGGGCGACATGATGGCCACCTGCAGCTCACGTCTGTCGCGAAACCACCAGTTCGGCCTCGCGCTGTCGGAGGGCAAGACGGTCGAGGAGATCACTGCCGCGACCAACCAGACCGCCGAAGGCGTCAAGTCGTGCCGCTCGATCCTCGAGCTGGCGCGTAGCGTCCACGTCGACATGCCGATCGTCGAAGGCGTCCACGCCATCCTCCACGAGGGTTGGACGCCCGACGAGATGGTCCGCGCCCTCATGTCGCGTTCGCGCAAGAGCGAGCGCGTCTGAGGCTCGAGGTTGGTCGGACTCAGGCGCTGGATCTTGTGAGGGCGGCGTCGAGGTCACGCCACAGGTCGTCGACGTCCTCGACACCGACGGAGAGCCGCAGGAGGTTTTCCGGCACGCTCTCGGGCTCGAGGGCGTGGCGACGGCGGCGCTCCAGCATCGACTCGACGCCGCCCAGGCTCGTTGCGGGCAGCCACACGTCGACGGCGTCCTCGACGGCGCTCGCTGCCGACTGGCCGCCGTCCACCTCGACGGCGATCATGGCTCCGGTGCCGGGGTAGCGGACACGGACGACGTTCGGGTGCTGCTCCAGGCGCGCGGCCAGTTCGGCCGCGTTCGCGCAGGCCCGCTCCCAGCGCAGATGGAGCGTGCGCATGCCCCGCAGCGCGAGCCACGTCTCGGACGGCCCGGGGATCGCGCCACCGAGGGTGCGCGCCGTGAGCAGTCGTTCGGCGAGTGAGGAATCGTTCGTCACCGCCGCGCCGAGGAGGACATCGCTGTGTCCGGCGAGGTACTTCGTCACCGAGTGGACGACGACGTCGACCCCGTCGTCGAGCGGACGGCGGCCGAGCGGGGTGTTGAACGTGTTGTCCTCGACGACGAGAGCGCCCGCGGCGTGCGCGCACCTCGTCACGGCGGCGACGTCGCAGGTCTCGAGCGTCGGGTTCGCGGGGGACTCGATCCACACGACGTCGACGCCGTCCGTCAGGGCTCGTTCCACGGCCGAGGTGTCGGACAGATCGATGCGGACGAGGCGAGCGCGACCGCTTGCAACCCACGTCTCGAGCAGCCCTGAGGTGCCGTTGTAGAAGTGGCGCGGCGCGAGCACCGTTCCGCCGTGCGGCAGGAGGGACAGTGTGGCGCTGATGGCGCCCATCCCGCTGGCGAACGCGAGCGCGCGAGTGGAGTCGTCACCCTCGAGCGCTGCGAGCGTCGTCTCGAAGGCGCTCCAGGTCGGGTTGCCGACGCGCGCGTAGTTGACGTCGCCGCCCGCGACGTACGTCGACGTCATCGCCAGTTCGGGACTCACCGAGGCGCCGGGGGAGCGTGGGGGGCGGCCCGAACCGACGAGGCGGGTCGCAGGTGCGAGGGGTCGAGAAAAATCGCCTGTCATGACGTCGAGCCTGGCACGGCTCGTCGGTGAGAGGTTCGCAGGTTGCGGCATGTGGACGGCTAGAGTGACAGACGATGAGCACTTCCCAGACCCGCACCCGCGTCGCCGTCGTCTTCGGTGGACGCTCCTCCGAACACGCCATCTCGTGTGCCACGGCCGCAGGTGTCCTCGCGGCGATCGATCGCGACCGCTACGAGGTCGTGCCGATCGGCATCACGAAGACCGGTCAGTGGGTCCTCATGCCCGACGACGTCGAGGCGCTCGCCATCAAGGACAAGCAGCTTCCGGAGGTGAAGAGCGGCTCCGGCAAGGAGGTGCTCGTCGCGCCGTCGCCGGAGCAGCACGACATCCTTGTGCTCGAGCCGGGCGAGACCCCCGAGGCGCTCACCTCGGTCGACGTCGTCCTGCCGTTGCTGCACGGCCCGTTCGGTGAGGACGGCACCCTGCAGGGGCTGCTCGAACTGGCCGACCTGCACTACGTCGGCTCCGGCGTGACGGCGTCGGCCGTCATGATGGACAAGCACATGATGAAGGTCGTCTTCGCGGCCGCCGGTCTGCCGGTCGGGCCGTACACCGTCATCACCGACAAGGAGTGGCGCCGCGACAAGGCCGCAGCCATGGACGCCGTCGCGTCGCTGGGTTGGCCGGTCTTCGTCAAGCCCGCGCGTGCGGGCTCGTCGGTCGGAATCTCGAAGGTGAACGGCCCGGACGAGCTCGAGGCGGCCATCGAGATGGCACGCCGGAGCGACCCGAAGGTCGTCGTCGAGGCGGGCATCGTCGGCCGCGAGGTCGAGTGCGGCGTGCTCGAAGGCCACGGCAGCGACCTGCCGCGAGCGTCTGAACTCGGTGAGATCGAGGAGATCGGCGCGCACGACTTCTACGACTTCGAGGCCAAGTACCTCAACGACGACGGGCTGCGCCTGTCGTGCCCGGCCGACGTCCCGGCCGACGACGCCGCCCGCATCAAGGAACTGTCGATCACAGCGTTCGACGCCGCCGGTTGCGAGGGTCTCGCGCGCGTCGACTGGTTCTACACGCCCGAGGGCACGCTGTACCTCAACGAGATCAACACGCTGCCGGGCTTCACGCCGGTCTCGATGTTCCCGCAGGTGTGGAACGCCAGTGGTCTCGGCTACACCGAGCTCATCACCGACCTCATCGAGTTGGCGCGCGAGCGCCGCACAGGGCTGCGCTGACGTCGGCTGAGCCTCGAAACCCGCAGAAGATCGCCTAGGAGCAGCGCCGCTCGCCCTGGGCGATCTTCTTCGCTGCGGGCGCGAAAGCCGCGAGCGTGGAGGCATCGGCCTTCGACTCCTTCGGCACGAGCACCTCGATGGCCGGTTCTCGGCCGTAGGTGGTGTAGCGACGCCCGTCCGACAGGTCGGACTGCACCCAGTCGACGCCGTTCGCCTCGAAGCACGTCTCCGTGGTGGGTCCGGGAGGGGTGAGGCCACAGCGCGCGATGACGGACGACTCGGGCCGTTCGCCCCAGGCGCGCACCGCGTCGGACGGCGTGGTGACGGGGTACGGCTCGAAACCGGCCACCTTCGCCGGCCAGGCGCTCGAGGCCGCCTTGCACTGCGGGGTGTCCGCGCGATCCGCGGGCTTGGCCTCCACCGGAGGTAGCGAGCACGCGGCGAGCGCCCACACGGCTGACGAACCGGCGACGAAGAGGCTGAAGGAACGGAGCGTCGTCATGGTGGACAACGCTACCGGCGGTGGCTGCGCGCTGCCTGATGCGGCGCGGATGCGGTCTGTTCCGGCCTGCTTGAATGGGGCCGTGACGAACGTGTGGACGCCGAGAGTGGGCGGCGACGCCCCGACCGTCGACGACGTCGGTGAATTGGGCGTGCTGAGGTCCGTCCTCGCCGTGGTCGAACCCGCGGCGGCCGATGTCGGGCCCGGTGACGACGCCGCCGTCCTCACAACGAGCACTGGCCGCACCGTCGTGACGACCGATTCCATGGTGCTCGGCCTCGACTGGCGTGACGACTGGTCGTCGCCCCAGGACGTCGGGGTCAAGGTCATCGCGCAGAACCTCGCCGACGTCGTTGCGATGGGCGCGCGTCCGACCGGCGTCGTTGTCGCCCTCGCTGCCGAGGGGGCCACTCGAGTCGACTGGCTCGTCGACCTCACGCGCGGTATGGCCGACGAACTGCGGCGTGCCGGGGTCGGTTCGTTCGGCGGCGACCTCTCGGGAGCGCCCGACGGCACGGTCGCCATCGCGGTCACGGCCCTCGGTGATCTGCCCGCGGGGCGCGAGCCGCTGCTGCGTGCCAACGCGCGAGTGGGGGAGTCGATCATCGTCTCCGACGTCCTCGGGCGAAGTCACGCCGGTCTGCTCGTATTGCTCGGTGAAGTCGCGCCCTCGGAAAGAGCCGGGACAGCGACTCAGGAATGCGTGGGGTGGCATCGTGCCCCGCGCCCGCGATACGCGGGTGACGAAGCTGCTGCTGCGGGGGTGCGCTGCGCGATGGACGTTTCCGACGGTCTGATGCTCGACGCCGCACGGATCGCGCGGGCGTCGAGCGTGCGCCTCGCCTTCGACGGTGACGCGCTCCGTGCGATGGCGCGCCCCCTCGAACCGGTGGTGGGGGATCGGGCACTCGAGTGTGCGCTCTCCGGCGGTGAGGAACACGCCCTGCTCGCGACAAGCCCGGAGGGGCGCGTTCCGGCAGGATGGCACGTCGTCGGCCGTGTCGAGGACGGCCAGGGCGTGACGCTCGACGGCGAGCCGGCGCAGACGGAGGGCTGGACGCACTTCGGCGCTCGCTGACGAGCGAACTGCTCCGATTGTTGCGAACGTATTGCAATCCTCTGTGATGAGCCCGTCTGCATGGCTCTGAAGGGGGCCGTGGGCTACCGTCAGGCGGTCAAACAGAATCTTCAGACCGGGAGCCAGCCTTGCTGCCTATGGATACCTCCGCACTGCGTCTCGACGCAGGGCCGGTCGACTACGTGCTCATCGCGTTGTACTTCGTCTTCGTTCTCGGCATCGGCCTGTTGGCCCGCCGTCAGGTGAGTTCGAGCATCGACTTCTTCATGTCCGGCCGATCGTTGCCCGCCTGGGTCACCGGCCTCGCCTTCATCTCGGCCAACCTCGGTGCCGTCGAGATCATGGGTATGTCCGCGTCCGGTGCCCAGATGGGTATGCCGACGTTCCACTACTACTGGATCGGCGCGATCCCGGCCATGCTGTTCCTGGCCATCGTGATGATGCCGTTCTACTACGGCTCGGGCGTGCGCTCGGTGCCGGAGTTCATGAAGCGCCGCTTCGGTACCGGCGCCCACCTCGTCAACGCGATCTCGTTCGCGCTCGCGCAGGTGCTCATCGCCGGTGTGAACCTCTACCTGCTGGCGAAGATCGTCAACATGCTGCTCGGCTGGGACATGACCGTCTCGACGATCGTCGCCGCCGTCATCGTCCTCAGCTACATCACCCTCGGTGGCCTCTCCGCTGCCATCTACAACGAGGTGCTGCAGTTCTTCGTCATCGTCGCCGCACTGCTGCCGCTGACGCTCGCCGCCCTGCACAAGGTCGGCGGCTGGGGCGGCCTGCAGGACAAGATGCAGGCCGCAGGTACCGACGGCGAACTCGCCTCGTGGCCGGGTAACTCCCTGACCGGCTTCACGAGCTCGGTCTGGTCCGTCATCGGCATCGTGTTCGGTCTCGGCTTCGTGCTCTCCTTCGGTTACTGGACGACGAACTTCGTCGAGGTTCAGCGCGTCATGGCCTCCAAGGACATGAACTCGGCTCGCCGTGCTCCGATCATCGGCACGTTCCCGAAGATGTTCATCCCGTTCATCATCATCATCCCCGGCATCATCGCCGGTGTGCTCGTGCCGGAGATCGCCAAGGCCAAGGCCTCGGGTGGCAGCGCCGACTACAACAACGCGCTGCTGTACCTCATGAGTGATCTGCTGCCGAACGGTCTGCTCGGCGTGGCCATCGCCGGTATGCTCGCCGCCTTCATGGCAGGTATGGCCGCCAACATCTCGGCGTTCAACACGGTCTTCAGCTACGACATCTGGCAGGAGTACGTCGTCAAGGAGCGTGACGACGCGTACTACATCCGCATCGGCCGCATCATGACGGTCGTCGCCACGGTGGTCGCGATCTTCACCTCGTTCCTCGCCGCCAGCTACGAGAACGCGATGAGCTACCTGCAGACGCTCTTCGGCTTCTTCAACGCGCCGCTGTTCGCCACGTTCATCCTCGGTATGTTCTGGAAGCGCATGACGGCCACGGCCGGTTGGGCCGGTCTCGTCTCCGGTACCGTCGGCGCGGTCATCGTCGCGGTGCTCTCCGAGGACGCTCTCGGCGGGCTGTCCGTCGGCGTCATCCCGATCGGTGGCCAGGGCGCCTCGTTCGTGGCTGCCGGTACGGCGTTCGTCGTCGACGTCCTCGTCAGCTACGTCGTGAGCCTCGCGACGCAGCCGAAGCCGGCGGAGTCGCTGCGCGGCCTCGTCTACAGCGAGACGCCGAAGGAGGACTTCGAGGAGGACACCACCACGAGCTGGTGGCAGTCGCCGACGAAGCTCGCCGGAATCTCGCTGGCCCTCGTCATCCTGCTCAACATCGTCTTCCACTGAGGGGTTGAACCATGAGTACTCCCACGAACGACAAGGCCGGAGCAGGCACCGCGAAGGCGGCCAACTCCGCGCGTCACCGCGCGGGCCTGTTCGACATCCGCAACATCATCGGTGCCCTCATGGGCATCTACGGCGTCATCCTCGTCGGGATGAGCTTCACGACGAGCGAGGCCGACCGGGCCAAGGCCGACGGCGCGAACCTCAACCTGTGGACCGGCGTCGGTCTGCTCGTCCTGGCGGCAGCGCTCATCGGCTGGGCAGTCACTCGCCCGATCGTCGTCGATGAGCGTCAGCTCGCCGAGGACAAGGCCGCCGCGGAGCACGAGCAGCCCAGCGCCCACTGAGGTACTGACTGCGAACGACTGAGCCGGGCGTCCCCCTGAAGGGGGCGCCCGGCTCACGCGTACCCACCGATGGTGAGCGGTTACCGCGGGAGGGATGCCGCGTTTTCACGGCAACATCGTGAAGGCGGGCAACAAAAAACCCGGCCGGAGCCGGGTTTCTTGACGCAAGTGCTGAGATCAGCGCTTGACCTTACCTGCCTTGAGGCAGGAGGTGCAGACGTTGAGACGCTTCGGGGTCACGCCAGCCTCGCCGACCATCGCGCGAACGCGCTGGATGTTCGGGTTCCAACGACGCTTGGTGCGGCGGTTGGAGTGCGAGATGTTGTGACCGAAGCCCGGTCCCTTGCCGCAGACGTCGCAGGTGGCAGCCACGGTTTCTCCTGAAGTCGATGAACGTTCTTGGGTTTCGCCCCGGCAGGCACGTCAGGACGACGGGCGACACGGAGGCAACCTGGGAAGCATAGCCGAGGCCCACCGGGCGGAGCAAAACGAGGCGAGTGGGTCCCTTCGGGCGCACGCGCGGGGCGTCAGCCGTCAGGTGGGCAGCGATTCACCCACGATTCCATTGTCGGTGCCTTGTGCCAGAGTAGGGGCGAACGAGCGGTTCGTGGGTGCCTCAGCCCACGCGTCGCCCGTGAGTCACGGATGAGCGAGGACGGAGGAGCGCCATGACGACGACGCTCACGTTGGCCTCCCTCGCCCGCGTCCTCGTCGCGGCCCGAGCAGAGCTTGCCGCGTCGGAGACGATCCTCAACTCCCTCAACGTCTACCCGGTGCCCGACGGCGACACGGGCACGAACATGCGCGCCACCCTCGAGGCCGGCCTTCGCGCAGTCGAAGAACTCGATCCGGGTGCGCGCACCGCTCGCTCCGACCTGCGCCAGGTGCTCGGTGCCATCACGCGTGAGGCTCAGGGCAACTCGGGGGTCATCCTCTCGGGGTACGTGCGGGGGTTCGTCGGAGCGCTCGGAGCGTTGCCCGTCGACCCCGACGGCGTGGACGAGGCCGTTGCCCTCGGGCTGGACGGCGACGCTCTCGCGCGGGCCCTGCACTCCGGCGCATCCTCGGCGAGAGGAGCCGTCGACAACCCCGTCGAGGGAACCATGCTCAGCGTCGCCGAAGCGGCGGCCGTCGCGGCGAGCCACGCTCGTTCCGAGGCCGTGCACTCCGGCGAGACGCCCCAGGTCGACGACGTGGCGCAGGCGGCGTTCGACGGCGCGAAGCTCGCCCTGTCCCGATCTCCGCAACAACTCGCCGTCCTCGCCGAGGCGGGGGTCGTCGACGCCGGCGGAGCCGGCCTCGCCATCGTGCTCGAGTGCCTCAGCCGTGTTGCGAGCGGACGCCACGGGCTTCCTCGTGCCAGCGAACGCTCCTGGCTGCCCCGCGCCGAGGCGCGAAGCGTCCGTTCGGAGGGCGGCTGTCAGGTGACGAGCGACGGTCCGGCCTTCGAAGTCATGGGCGTGATCGAGGGGCTCACGGACGAGGTGGCCGCCTCGTTGCGCTCGCGCCTCACCGAGGTCGGTGACAGCGTCGTCGTCGCCGGTGGAGACGGTATCCACCGCCTCCACGTGCACACCGACCTTCCGCTCGTCGCGGTCTCCCATGCCCGTGACGCGGGGTCCGTGAACAACATCGCGGTCACGCGCTTCGCCGGCGGCCTCGACACAGTCAGCGACGTCGTCGTCGTTGCCCAGGACGAGGCCGTGCAGCGCTATGCGCGCAGCCTCGGGGCCGCCGTCAGCGAGCGCATCGCCGAACCGGACAACCGGTCGACTCTCGTCCTCGCCGACCGGGGAACTCCCGGTGACGGAGCCCGCAGTCACAGTCTCGTCACACTGCTCGCGGGCCTTGACGCCGTTGCCACGGGCTTCGATGCCGATGAGGAGATCGAGGTACTGCAGGCGGGCACGTGGCGTGCCGCGCGAGATCTTGTGCGCAGCCATTTCGAGGGAGCCGAGGTCGTCACCGCCTGCATCGCGCCGGACGCCGAACCGGCCGCGGCAGAGCAGTTCGTCACCTTCCTGGAAGCCGAGGCCGAACGCGTCGGAGCGGAGCTCGACCTCCTGCGTCTGCGATCGGGCTTCCTCGTCCAACTCGGAGTGATCCATGAGTGAGGTAACGCTCGAGACACCGCTCGTCAAGGTGCTCGGCACGAGCGCGAAGAAACTCGCGAAGGCGCGCAACCTCGAGACGGTCGGCGACCTCCTTCACTACTTCCCGCGCCGCTACATCGACGCCCACGCCGGCAGCAGCTTCTCGGAGTTCGAACTCGGCGAGCACGTCGTTCTCACCGCCGAGGTGGCGGAGATGACGCAGCGGCGCATGAAGAACCGGCGCGGTTCCATGGCCAACGCCGTCATCGTCGACGACGCGGGCCAGCGCGCGCTCGTCACGTTCTTCAGTGCGCACCCGCACTACGGCATTCTTCGGCCGGGTAAGAGAGCCCTCTTCAGCGGTCAGCTGGGGCTATACGGAAAGCAATTGCAGCTCACCCACCCGCAGTACTCGCTCATGGACGACGCTGACATGAGCATCTACGAGAACGGCCTCGTGCCGGTCTACAAACAGGTCGAGAAGATCACGAACCTCAGTCTGACGCTGTCGATCAAGCAGGTGCTCGACGCGGTCGGCACCTTGCCCGACCCGCTCGACGACGACCTGCGTGAGCGCATGGGCGTGCCCGATCTCACGCGTGCCATGCGCGCCGCGCACCTGCCGCGCACCATGGCGGACGTGGGCGCGGCGAAGAAGCGTTTCCGCTTCGACGAGGCGTTCATCACTCAACTCGTGCTCGCGCAGCGCCGGGCCAAGGCTCGCTCGGTACCCGCGACGCCTCGCGTCCCGCGCCCGGACGGTCTGCTCGCGCGCTTCGACCGCGCTCTCCCGTTCGAGCTGACGTCGGGGCAGGTCGAGGTCGGTGCCGCCATCGCCGACGACCTCGCGCGTGAGGTGCCCATGCACCGACTGCTCCAGGGTGAGGTCGGCTCGGGTAAGACGATCGTGGCGCTGCGGGCGATGCTCGCCGTCGTCGACTCCGGCGCACAGGCAGCCCTCCTCGCGCCCACGGAGGTGCTCGCGGCGCAACACGCCACGTCGATGCGCGCCATGCTGGGCGACCTCGCGCAACGCGGGCAACTCGGCGGGGACGCCGACGGCACGCGCGTCACGCTCCTCACGGGATCGATGTCGACCTCGGCGCGCTCGCAGGCACTGCTCGACATCGTATCCGGCGAGGCCGGCATCGTCATCGGAACCCATGCCCTGCTGCAGAAGCACGTAGATTTTGCCGATCTCGGGCTCGTGGTGGTGGACGAGCAGCATCGTTTCGGAGTCGAGCAGCGTTCCGCGCTGAACTCGAAGGCAGCCACGCCGCCGCACGTGCTCGTCATGACGGCGACGCCGATACCCCGCACCGTGGCGATGACGGCGTTCGGCGACCTCGACGTCTCTACCCTGCGGCAACTGCCGCGGGGGAGGGCACCCATCGTCAGCCACGTCGTGCAGGCGCAGAACCCGGCGTGGATGAACCGCGTGTGGGAGCGCATCGCCGAGGAGTGCCGCGCAGGCCGACAGGTCTACGTCGTCGCCGGTCGGATCGGTGACGCGCAGGACGGCTCCGGGGCAATGCTCGTCGACCCGGGCACGCCTGCCGATGACGGTGAGGCGCTACGTCCGGTCGGTGTCGTGGAGCTCATCGAGCAGATGCGTCACCTGCCGGCACTCGGAGGCGTCTCGATCGATCTCATGCACGGCCGGTTGCCGGCCGACGAGAAGGACACCGTCATGCGGCGATTCGCCGGGGGAGAGGTCGACGTTCTCGTGGCCACCACCGTCATCGAGGTGGGGGTCGACGTGCCCAACGCCTCGATGATCGTCATCGTCGACGCCGATCGCTTCGGCCTGTCCCAGCTGCACCAGCTCCGCGGCCGCGTGGGCCGAGGGGAGCACGGCGGTCTGTGCCTGCTCGTCACACGCTCCGAGTCCCCGGAGGCCCTCGAACGCCTCGGCCGCGTCGCGGGGACGACCGACGGATTCGCCATCGCCGACCTGGATCTAGAATTACGACGAGAGGGTGACGTGCTCGGCGCCGCGCAGAGTGGTCGCCGTACGTCCCTCGACTGGTTGGAACTGACAAAGGCGTCAGATCTCGAGGTCATCGCCAAGGCCCGCGACGAAGCCGTAGCGCTCGTCGAACAAGACCCGACGATGGCCGATCACCCCCTGCTGGCCCAGGCTGCGCGCGAGCGTGTCGACGACCAACAGGCCGAGTTCCTGGAGAGAGGCTAATGACGCGCATCATCGCCGGAAAAGCAGGCGGCAGGCGGCTCGACACGCCAGCGGGCGTGGGCACGAGGCCCACCGCGGATCGTGTGCGTGAAGCACTCTTCTCACGACTTGAGCACCTCGGCGCCATGCTCGGAGCCGACGTCCTCGACCTCTACGCAGGATCGGGCGCCCTCGGACTCGAGGCCTTCAGTCGTGGTGCCGCGTCCGTCACCCTCGTCGAGGCCAACCGCAGCGTCGCCACCGTCATCCGCACCAACGTGCGCAACCTCGGTTTCTCGCCGGTACGCGTCGTGACGCAGGCCGTCGAGCGATTCCTCGACCAGCCCGCCACTGTGCAGGCCGCCCTGGTCCTCATGGACCCGCCGTACTCGGTCAGTGAGGAGCAGCTGCGTCAGGCCATCAACTCGCTCGTCGAGGGCGGCTGGCTCGCACCGCGCGCCCTGGTCGTCATCGAGCGTTCGTCGCGCTCGCCCGAACCCACGTGGCACGAGCGGCTCGCACCGTGGGAGCCGCGCGTCTACGGCGAGACGACGATGTGGTTCGCCGAGTTCAGCGAAGGCCCTGACCCTGACGACGTCGACGCCGTCGTCGCCACGCTGGACGAAGTCGTTCCCGCGGCCGCGACCGAGGAGAAGTGATGACACGCTGTGTCTGCCCCGGATCGTTCGATCCCTTGACCCTCGGCCACCTCGACGTTGTCGAGCGCAGCGCGCGCCTGTTCGACGAGGTCGTGGTTGCCGTCCTCTACAACCCGGACAAGCAGGGCACGTTCACGGCCGACGAACGCGTCGGCCTCATCGAGAAGTCGGTCGCGCACCTAGCCAACGTGCGCGCCGAGGCTTTCGCGGATGAACTGCTCGTCGAGGTCTGTGCGCGCCTCGAGGCGCCGATCGTCGTCAAGGGCCTGCGGGGTGAGACCGACTTCAGCTACGAGTTGCCGATGGCCACGATGAACCGTTCGCTCTCGGGGCTCGAGACGCTGTTCCTGCCGGGAAACCCCGGCATGGATCACCTGTCGAGCTCGCTTATCAAGCAGGTGGCCACACTCGGGGGAGACATCTCCGGCATGGTTCCCGAGGCCGTTCACGGCCCGCTTCTCGAGCGACTCGGCGTCGCCGGCTGAGGTCGGCCGGACGATTTGGGTGGGCGTCACGCGCTGGCGTAGACTTGCACGTCGGCCCACGCCATCGCTGTGGCCGAAGCGATCGAAGACACGACTCACGAAGACGGCAGGGTAATGAACCAGGTTGATTCGCGCCGACCTCTGGTGATTGACACCAGGGAACTCGGTCGCCGACCCGGTAATTCTCTGCGTCTGCATCGTGATGTCGCGACTCCGGCCGACTTCGGCACCGACGTCATCGGCATCGAGGAAGGTCAGCCCATGGGGCTCGACCTGCGTCTCGAAGCCGTGATGGAGGGCGTCCTCATCACCGGTGAGGTCGAAGCGACGGCGACCGGCGCCTGCGTGCGGTGCCTGGACGACGTCAGCATTCCTGTTGACGTTCACTTTCAGGAACTGTTCGCTTACGCCGAGCGTGCCGCGCACCACCGTGAGGTGGCCGGCGGCGATGACGAGGACGAACTGCCCGAGCTCGACGGCGACGACGCCGATATCGAGCCCGTGCTGAGGGATGCGGTAGTGCCTTCACTGCCGTTCCAACCGGTGTGTCGCGAGGACTGCCCCGGGTTGTGTGCCGAATGCGGCGCCCGGCTCGCGGACGATCCTGACCACCACCACGAAGCTATCGACCCCCGCTGGTCGGCACTGGCCAACCTGGCCGACGCCGATCCGGCACACGACGAGAAGAGGAACTGACGTGGCTGTCCCCAAGCGGAAGATGTCGCGCGCCAACACCCGCTCGCGCCGAGCCAACTGGAAGGCGACGCCGGTCGCTCTGCAGGCGTGCCCGTCGTGTGGCGCGAACAAGCAGGCGCACATGGCGTGCCCGTCGTGCGGCACGTACAACGGCCGTCACTACGGCGCCGCGGAGCGCACCGAGCACCAGGCCTGACCGGCCTCACTCGCCAGACCGTGGGCAAGAAAAGCTCGAAGCGGTCGGCGGCTGACGCTACGCAGCGGCCCGTCGGCGATCTGGCCCGAGAACTCAGTGAGATCTCGGGTACGGACGTCGATGAGCCGCTGCTTCGTCGTGCCCTGACCCATCGCTCGTTCGCGTACGAGAACGGCGGAATCCCGCACAACGAACGCCAGGAGTTCCTCGGCGACGCCGTGCTGGGTCTCGTCGTCACCGAGACGCTCTTCGGCGACCACCCCGACGCTCCCGAGGGGCAGTTGGCCAAGCAGCGGGCCGCCGTCGTCAATTCGCGGGCCCTCGCCGAGGTGGCGCGTGAGCTCGACCTCGGCGATTATCTGCTGCTCGGACGCGGTGAACTCGCCACGGGCGGCCGGACGAAGGACTCGATCCTCGCCGACACGACAGAGGCCGTCATCGGCACTGTGTTCCTGTGTGGCGGCATCGAGGCCGGACGGCGGATCGTGCATCACCTCATCGACCCGTTGATGTCACGGACGGCCAGCCTCGGCGCGGCGCTCGACTGGAAGACGTCGTTGCAGGAGGCCACTGCGGCCGCCGGCCTCGGCGCGCCCGCGTACGTCGTCGAGGGCGAAGGCCCCGATCACGACAAGGTGTTCACCGCGAAGGTCGTCGTCGACGAGCGGGTGCTCGGCATCGGCACCGGGCGGAACAAGAAGAGCGCAGAGATGCTCGCCGCCGAGAACGCATGGGTGAGCCTGCGCGAGGAGGCGGCGAAGAACTCCGGCGTCACGACGGCAGAGGCGGTAGCCGACGCCGAATCGGACGTCTCGCCGCGTTCCGATGCCTGAGCTCCCCGAAGTCGAAGTCGTACGTCGAGGCCTGGCCGACCACGTGGTCGGCCAGGCCTTCGTCACGTCTCGGGTCACCGGAGCACGGGTCGCGCGCCGGCACGTGCCGGGCCCGGATCACCTGGCCGACGTCCTGCGCGGACGCCGTGTGGAGTCGGCCGAGCGGCGCGGCAAGTACCTGTGGCTGACGTTCGCGGGGGAGGGCGACGCCCTCGTCGTCCACCTCGGCATGAGTGGTCAGGTTCTCGTCGAGGCGGCGGATGCGCCGATGGAGAAGCACGCGCACGCCGTGTTCGACCTCGACGGCGACGCATCTGACGCTGCGCCGATGCAGATGCGCTTCGTCGACCAGCGAACCTTCGGTGGGCTCTATCTCGACGAGATGACGATGGCGCACGGACGTGAGGTGCCGAGCACAATCGCGCACATCGCACCAGATCCGCTCGAGGACGCCTTCGACGCCGAAGCGGTCGCGCGTCTCATGCGACGCAAGGACGTCGCCGTCAAGCGCATGCTTCTCGACCAGGGTGTGGTGAGCGGTATCGGCAACATCTATGCCGACGAAGCGCTGTGGCGCTCGGGCGTTCACGGCAGGCGGCTGGGCTCGAAGGTGACGAAACGTCAGATGGTCGACCTGTTGACGGCAGCGCAGGGCGTCATGCGCGAAGCGCTCGCCCAAGGGGGCACGAGCTTCGATGCGCTGTACGTCAATGTGAACGGCGCGAGCGGCTACTTCGACCGCTCCCTCGACGCCTACGGCCAGCAGGGCAAGCCGTGCCGGCGGTGCGGAACGCTCATCGCGCGCGAGCAGTTCATGAACCGCTCGTCACACTTCTGCCCGACCTGTCAGAAGCCGCCCCGCTGATCCCCGCGGACGCGGGGTGTAGCGGTCTGCCTCGACGGAGGGGCAGGGGTCAGTGAGCCGTTCGTGAACGGAACCAGCAGCACGCGTGCTTGCGCCGGAAACGTCCCGCCCGAGCGTCGTTGCGGGGGACGTGGAGAGTTCGGGCCGCTCGGGGAAGGACACAGGCGGCGCCTCGCCGCGTGAAGGCCCCAACTCGTGGCGAGCAACACGGCGGCCACCGACGTCGATGCTGCGAGAGCGAGGAATGTGACGAGGAGCGATTCTGCGTGCTCGGGGTGCCAGCCGGGGATGACCGAGCGCCCGAATGCGGCCTCGAGGGCACGGTGAATGCCGACAATCACGAGGATGGGGCCGGCGAGAACAAGTGTGAGCGCGGGCATCGTCGATCCGATGCAGTGGAGCCCACACGAAACTTGCCGCAGCGCGCCGCTGAGCAGCAGGCGGGGCCGCAACGAGTCATTATTGGGCATGCGTCCAATCACGGATTGGATTGTGGCGCAAGCCACCTCATTATGGCCAGCACCTTGGATTTGACCGGAGGAGGAGTCGTTTTCCGTCGACTTGGTCGCGTTCTCGTCCTGACAACGTCTGCGGGTGGCGGAGGCTGTCGTCGCTCTCCACTACCGTTGGATCGTGATCGAACTGCGAACGCCCCGTGAACTCGACGAGATGAAGCCTGCCGGTCGGCTCGTCGCCTCCGTCCTCACCGCTCTGCGTGAGGCCGCGGACGTGGGCGTCAATCTGCTCGAGCTCGACGCGCTCGCTCACCGCATGATCAAGGATGCCGGAGCCGAGTCGTGCTATATCGACTATCACCCGAGTTTCGGCGCGAGCCCCTTCGGCAAGGTGTTGTGCACGAGCGTCAACGACGCGGTTCTTCACGGACTGCCGCACGACTACACCCTCGCCGACGGCGACCTCCTTTCGGTCGACTTCGCAGCCTCGTTGGACGGCTGGGTGAGTGATTCCGCGCTCTCGGTCGTTGTGGGCACGCCGCGCGACGAAGATCTGCGTCTCATCGAGACGACTGAGCGCGCCCTTGCCGCCGGCATCGAACAGGCCCGCCCCGGCGGCAAGCTCGGTGACATCTCGGCTGCCATTGCGGACGTGTGTCACGGTGCGGGATACCGCGTCAACACGCAGTTCGGTGGCCACGGCGTCGGCCGCACCATGCACGGCGAGCCGCACGTGCCCAACGACGGGCGGGCGGGGCGTGGGCTCAAGCTGCGAGAGGGTCTCGTCATCGCCATTGAGCCGTGGCTCATGGCCGGCACCGATCAACTCGTTCAGGATGCCGACGGCTGGACGTTGCGCAGCGTCGACGGCTCCCGCGGCGCTCACAGCGAGCACACCGTCGCCGTGACGGGCGATGGCCCGCTCGTGCTCACGGCTCGTTCGTGAGGTAGCCGCTTGTACGTCAAGTCGTTGACCCTGCGCGGGTTCAAGTCGTTCGCCTCGGCAACCGACCTCGTCCTCGAGCCGGGCATCACCTGCATCGTCGGCCCGAACGGATCGGGCAAGAGCAACGTCGTCGACGCTCTCGCCTGGGTCATGGGCGAGGGAAGTGCGCGCAGCTTGCGCGGCGGCAAGATGGACGACGTCATCTTCGCGGGAACCTCCGGGCGTCAGCCGCTCGGGCGTGCCCAGGTGACGATGACGATCGACAACTCCGACGGCGCGTTGCCCATCGACTACACCGAGGTGACGATCAGCCGCACGATGTTCCGTGGCGGCGGCTCGGAGTACGCGATCAACCGCACGCCTTGCCGGCTCCTCGACATCCAGGAGCTCCTCTCGGATTCGGGTATCGGCCGCGAGATGCACGTCATCGTCGGCCAGGGCCAGCTCGACGCCGTCCTGCGAGCCACACCGGAGGAGCGCCGCGGCTTCATCGAGGAGGCTGCCGGCGTCCTCAAGCACCGCCGCCGCAAGGAGAAGGCGCTGCGCAAGCTCGAGGGGATGGAGGGAAACCTCACCCGCGTCGCCGATCTGACGGCCGAGGTGCGTCGTCAACTCGGGCCGCTCGGACGACAAGCGGAGACGGCGCGTCGGGCACGGTCTATCCAGATGACGGTGCGCGACGCTCGCCTTCGCCTCTTGGCGGACGATCTCGTCCAGCAGCGTGCGGGTCTCGAGGCCGACCTCGCCGACGAGAAGGCACTCGTCGAACGTCGCACGCGTCTCGAGGCTTCCGTGGCCGAGGCGAAACGCGCTGTCTCCGAACTCGAGGACGACGCTGCCCGCAAGGCTCCCGCACTCGACGCGCTCCAGCAGCAGTGGTACTCCCTCACCTCCCTTGCGGAGAAGCTCGATGCGACCGCCCGTTTGGCGAGCGAGCGCGTACGCCTCATGGCGGCCGACGACGAACCGTCGCACTCGGGTCGCGACCCCGAGCAGCTGCGACGGCAGGCCGAGCGTGTGCGAGGGGAGGAGCTCGAACTCCAGGTTCAGGCCGACGAAGCGCAGAAGGCCGTCGACGAGGCAGTCCGCTCCCGCGAGGAAGCCGAGCGGGCCCACCAGGGGGAGCAGCAGCGGATTGTGCGCCTCGCGCGCGCAGCCGCCGACCGTCGAGAGGGCCTGGCCAAGCTTCACGGTCAAGTAGAGGCTCGACGTTCTCGCGTCGAGGCGGGTGAGGCCGAGATCGGTCGATTGCGCGGCACTCTGGGCGGATCGTCGGAGCGCGTCGACGAAGCACGACGTGAGGTCGAAACTCTGCAGGCACGCCTCGCGGAGCTCGAGTCGGGCGAGGAGGCCCTCAACGCGGCGGCCGAGGAAGCCACGTCGCGACTGGCGGAGCTCGACGAGCGACGCCGCGAACTGCGTGACGCGCGCAACACCGCGTCGCAACGAAGTGGCGCCGCCTCAGCCCGTGCCGAGGCGCTCGAGATGTCCCTGGGTTCGGCCGGGGCGTCCCGTGAGAACCTCCCCGACGACGTCGCCGGCCTCGGCGGTGAACTCGTCGAAGCCTTACGGGTCGAACCGGGCCACGAGGCGGCCGTCTCCGTCGCGCTCGGGTGGGCGGCTGAATCGTTCGTCATCGCGTCGCACGAGGACGCCGCGCGTCTCCTCGGGCATCTGCGTGATCACGAGGGGGGTCGGGTCGGCCTCGTCGTCGCCGGAGCGAGCGCCCCCGACTCCGGCGCCTGGCCGGAACTGCCCGACGGCGCGGTCTGGGTACGTGACGTGATGACCGTGCCGGACCACCTCGCGGCCGCCGTCGCCGTCCTCGTCGACAGGCTCGCGCTCGTCCCCGACACTGAGGCGGCACTTGCCGTCGTGGCGAGCGGCGCGCGTGCGGTCACTGCGGACGGCGACGTCTATGCACCGACCTTCGTGCGCGGAGGGGGGCGTCCGGGGCGTTCAGCGCTCGAACTGCGCGCTGCATTGGACGACGCGCGGCGTGACAGCCAGGCACAAGCAGAGCGCGAACGTGACCTCGCCACGGAACTGGACGAGATCGCCGGGCCGCTTCGTGAGGCACAAGCGGCCGCCGACGCGACGGCGGACCGGCTCTCCGAGAGCGACGCCGAGATCGACTCGACCGCAGAGCAGCTGGCGCGTCATCACCAGACGATCGCCGCAGCCGATCACGAGCGAGAGCGTATCCGTAGTTCCATCGAGCAGGCTCGCGTGGCGCTCGAAGCGAACCGCGGCGAACTCGAAGAACTCGAGCTACGGCTTGCTCACGCCCAGGAAGAGCCGAGCGACGAGGAACCGTCGGTGGCCGAACGAGACCGCCTGGCGGCGCTCGCAGCATCCGCCCGAACGGCGGAGACCGAACACCGGTTGACGCTGCGCACCCGCCAGGAACGGGCACGGGCGCTCTCGGGTCGGGCGGAGTCGCTCGAAGCGGCCGCACGATCTGAGCTCGCGGCGCGCGAGCGGGCCGAGGTGAGGCGACGCAGGCGCGAGGAATCTGCGCGCGTGGCACGGACGGTGAGCTCGCACGCCGAGTCGGCCTCGGCCGACGTCCGTCGCGCCCTCGAACGGCTCGTGCACTTGCGTGACGCCGAGGCGCAGGCCAAGGGAGAACGCGAGGCGCAACTCAAGGCCGCCCGCCAGCGGGCTCAGGAGCAGGCGGACGCCCTGCGGGAGGTCACCGACTCGGTGCACCGCGACGAGGTGGCCCGTGCGCAGCAGGGACTGCGCATCGAGGCGCTCGAAACGAGAGCTGGCGACGAACTCGGCATCGACCCGGACGTGCTCGTCGAGGAGTACGGGCCGCATCAGCTTGTCCCGCACCTCGAACCAGTCGCCGAGGGGGAGGAGACGCCGGAGCCGGTGCCCTTCGAGCGAAACGTGCAGGAGAAGCGACTCCAGCGGGCCGAGCGCGACCTCAAGCAGTTGGGGAAGGTCAACCCGCTCGCGCTCGAGGAGTACGTCGCGCTCGAGGAGCGCCACACCTTTCTCACCGAGCAGCTCGCCGACCTGCGCGGTTCGAAGAAGGACCTGATGTCCATCGTGGACGAGGTCGATGCACGCGTCGAGCAGGTCTTCACCGAAGCCTTCCACGACGTGGCACGCGAGTTCGAAGGCGTCTTCTCGCGGCTGTTCCCGGGCGGCGAGGGGAGACTTGTCCTCACCGACCCGGACGACATGCTGACCACCGGCCTCGACGTCGAGGCCCGCCCGCCGGGCAAGAAGATCAAGCGCTTGTCGCTGCTGTCCGGTGGAGAGCGTTCGCTCGTGGCGGTGGCGTTGCTCGTGTCGATCTTCAAGGCGCGACCGAGCCCCTTCTACATCATGGACGAGGTAGAGGCCGCGCTCGATGACGCGAACCTCGGGCGACTCATCACCCTGTTCGAAGAGCTGCGCGACTCGAGCCAACTCATCGTCATCACGCACCAGAAGCGGACGATGGAGGTCGCGGACGCGCTCTACGGTGTGACGATGCGTGGCGACGGCGTGACGACCGTGGTCTCCCAGCGGCTGGGCGACGTCCGTGTTCCGTAGGAGAACGCGTGACAGCGCCTGAGCCGTCCGCGTGGCAACTGGCAATCGGTGAGTGCGCCGGTCACAATCGTGAGGCACCCCGCACACATGAGGAGACACGGTGTTCTGGCTCGTTCTTGGTATGACGCTTGCCGTCGCGCTCGCCCTCTTCGTCGTGGGCATCGTGGCGCTGCCGGCCCGCCGTGCGGGGCGGAGCATGTTCACGCCGCGCGGTGAACGTCTCTTCCGGCTCTCCGACGACGCGCCGGTCGGCCGGAGTCGAGGCCCCGTGAAGCGTGCGGCCGGCGAGGCCGGCGCGACCAAGAAGCCCGCGAAGTCCGGCGAGAGTGCTTCGGCCGGGGTGGCACGTTCCGAGCGTGCACGCCGACCCGAACGCTGAGTGAGCCGCTGCCTCCCGATGGCCGGTTCTCGGTGAGGTTTGCAATGATGGGGCCGTGGATCAGCTCTGGGAAATTCTTGCTGTCGTAGTCGTTGCCCTGCTCGCCGGGGTGGCGGGCGTCGTCGGTCTCGTCCGCGGTCGTTCGCGCAAGGCGCCGAAGGTGCCGCCGAAGACCGAGCAGACGCCGATCGAGCGGCCGGTCGCCAAGAAAACGCAGTACAAGCCGAGCAGCGGCATGCGGATCGACACGTCGAAGACGGCCGAACCCGCACCGGCGAAGAACCAGGCGCCGAAGCCCGAAAACGCAACGCATGCTCCTACCGCAACCGATACGGCCGACGTCGCAGAGCCGACGAAGCCGGCGGAAGCCGCACCCGCCACGGGTGAGACGGTCGATGAGGACCGCCCGCTCACCGAGGCGGAAGCCACGCAGACCAACCCGTTCGACGTCGAGGCCGACGAGGAAGCCGCGAGCTCGACGGCGGCCGAGACCCGTGAACTCGAGAAGCCCGAATCCGCCCGTGGTCGCATGGTGCGCCTGCGTGAGCGCCTCTCCCGTTCGAACACGGCCCTCGGCAAGGGCCTCCTCGGCCTGCTCTCCGGCGGGACGCTGGACGACGAGGCCTGGGAGGACGTCGAGGACACGCTGCTTCGTGCCGACCTGGGTGTCGAGGCGACGACGGAGATCGTCGACAACCTCAAGAAGCGCATCTCCGTGCACGGTGCCACCGACGAGGAGACCGTCTCGCAGTGGCTCCACGAGGAACTGCTCGCGCAGGTGGGCCCCGACATGGACCGTCGTATCGCGGCCAGCCGCGTCGGAGACCGCCCCGCGGTCGTGCTCGTCGTCGGCGTCAACGGCACAGGCAAGACGACCACGGTCGGCAAGCTCGCGCGTGTTCTCGTCGCCGAGGACAAGGACGTCATTCTCGGTGCCGCTGACACCTTCCGCGCCGCCGCTGCCGACCAGCTCGAGACCTGGGGTGGGCGCGTGGGCGTTCCCACGGTCCGTTCGGACAAGGAAGGCGCCGACCCGGCCGCCGTCGCGTTCGACGCCGTGAAGGCCGGCCAGGAGGGGGAGTGCGACGTCGTGCTCATCGACACCGCCGGCCGCCTGCACAACAAGGTCGGCCTCATGGACGAGCTGACGAAGGTCAAGCGCGTCGTCGAGAAGCGCAGCCCCATCGACGAGGTGCTCCTCGTCCTCGACGCGACGACGGGTCAGAACGGCATGCGTCAGGCCGAGGTCTTCGGTCAGGCCGTCGACGTCACCGGCGTCGTGCTGACGAAGCTCGACGGCACGGCCAAGGGCGGCATCGTCGTCAACGTCCAGCGTGCGCTGGGCGTGCCGGTCAAGCTCGTCGGTCTCGGTGAGGGCCCTGACGACCTGGCGCCCTTCGACCCGGAGGCGTACGTCAACGCGGTGCTCGACTGAGCAGGCCGGTCTCGAGCCCCGCAGCGCCCACCCGCAGTCACGGCCGGTGGGCGCTCGTGCGTCCACGCTTCGACACGAAACGTCTCGCATGGCGTGCATACCCTGAGGATGTGACCGCGATTTCACGTCAGCGCCGCATCCGAAACATGGGCGAAACATCGCGAGCCGCATGCTGAAACGTGGCGAGGGCAGGATCACTGAGCATGAACGCACACCTTCTGGCGGCAGAGGCCGCCCCCAAACTCGACTATGCGGCCACCGCGTTCGTCCTCTTGTGCGCATCGCTCGTGCTCATGATGACGCCCGCGCTGGCGTTGTTCTACGGCGGGATGACGCGCTCCAAGTCGGTGCTCAACATGATGATGATGTCGTTCGGCGCCCTCGGCGTCGTCGGCATCATCTATGTGCTCTACGGCTACTCGATGTCGTTCGGCACCCACGACATCGCCGGGCTGATCGCGAACCCGGGTGACAAGTTCGGTCTGCACAACGTCGCCGACGTGTTCAACTCGTTCGGGTACGAGGGCTACGGAAACATCCCCGAGCTCGCGTTCGTGGGCTTCCAGCTCACCTTCGCGGGCCTGACGGTCGCGCTCATCTCCGGCGCCATCGCCGACCGTGTGAAGTTCTCGACGTGGCTCGTCTTCTCCGCGATCTGGGCGACGATCGTGTACTTCCCGATCGCGCACATGGTGTGGGGCGGCGGGTTACTCGGCGGCACCGACCAGGGCGTCGCCGCGACGATGTTCGGTTCGACCGACGGCAAGGCCACGTTCGCACCGATCGACTTCGCGGGCGGCACCGTCGTCCACATCAACGCAGGCATGGCGGGCCTCGTCCTCGCCCTCATCGTCGGGCGCCGCGCCGGTTTCGGCCGCGTGCCCATGCGCCCCCACAACGTGCCGCTGACCATGCTCGGCGCCGGTCTGCTCTGGTTCGGCTGGTTCGGGTTCAACGCGGGTTCCGAGCTCGCCGCAGACGGTTCGGCCGCCCTCGTGTGGGTCAACACGACCGCCGCGACGTGTGCGGCGATGATCGGTTGGCTCGCCGTCGAGAAGATCAAGGACGGTGAGGCGACGTCCATCGGTGCCGCCTCCGGCGTCGTCGCCGGTCTCGTCGCGATCACCCCCGCCTGTGGTGCGCTCAGCCCCGTCGGCTCGCTCATCCTCGGCGCGGTCGCCGGCATCCTCAGCGCCCTGGCCGTCAGCCTGAAGTTCAAGTTCAACCTGGACGACTCGCTCGACGTCGTCGGCGTCCACCTCGTCTCCGGCCTGTGGGGCACGATCGGCGCCGGCCTGCTGTCGACGACGAACGGCCTGCTCTACGGCAAGGGCTACGAGCAGACGGTCGTGCAGATCGTCATCGCGCTCGGTTGCCTCGCGTTCACGGGCGTGCTCACCGCCGTCATCGGTCTCGCCCTCAAGGCGACGATGGGCTGGCGCATCGACCACGACGACGAGCTCGCGGGCATCGACTCCGCCGAGCACGCCGAATCCGCCTACGATTTCGGTGGGTTCGCCTCCGGCACCCGCGTCGGCCACGGCCTGCTGCCGTCCGGCCACGGCCCCCTCGGTGGCAGCACCACCGGCGCAGAACACAACGACCCGCGAGGAGTGCAGGCATGAAACTCGTCACCGCCATCATCAAGCCGTTCAAGCTCGACGACGTCAAGGAAGCCCTCGAGGCCTATGGCATCGCCGGGATGACGGTGAGCGAGGTCAGCGGCTACGGCCGCCAGCGCGGCCACAGCGAGGTTTACCGCGGCGCCGAGTACAGCGTCGACTTCGTGCCGAAGCTGCGCATCGAGGTCGTCATCGACGGCGCCGACGCGCCCGCCGTCGTCGACGCCGTCGTGCGTGCCGCGCAGACGGGACGCATCGGCGACGGCAAGGTGTGGACCGTTCCCGTCGACGACATCGTGCGCGTGCGCACCGGCGAGACCGGCGCTGCCGCGGTCTGAGCGCCCCTGGGACGTGAGCCTCGCCGACGTGGCGCACGAGTCCTCGTGGCCCGAGTGCCGACGGTGGCGGTCGGCCGCCCCGGTTCGGTCGAGACCCTGACGAACGCCGTCGCCGCGTGAGCATCGCCGGCCCGGCGTTCGTCGGCGTTCGTCCCGCTTCATGAGGCGCACCGCGCCGCGCGCCACGCCGTCGTAGTCGCCGTAGACGCACAACAACAGCCATCGACGGCGCAGAACCCCCGCCCAGCCCTCCGAGAGAGGACGACGCAGCCATGAGCGCCGTGTCCGCCCACTACGCCGCACGTCTCGACCTCGCGCGCACGCGCGAGTTCGAGCAACCCGACGCTGGCCCCGCACGTCGGGAGCGGCTCGCGGCGTCGGCCCGTGCCTTCATGGCGCAGGCCTGGCGCGATGCGTGTGCGGCGACGCGGCTGCCCGAGCGTCAGAGCGGTGTGGCGCTCGCCGTCGTCGGCTCGCAGGCCCGGGGCGATGCGGGGCCGTTGAGCGATTACGACCTCGTCCTCCTGTACGACGGGCTCAACGTCGGCTCGAAGCGCATCACCGAGCTCGCGGACGCCCTGTGGTACCCGTTGTGGGATGCAGGGGTGCGCTTCGACCACTCCGTGCGCACGCTGGCGCAGTGCCGCCAGGCCGCGTCGTCAGACCTCGCCGCTGCGGTCGGCATGCTCGACATCGCGTCCGTGGCCGGTGACGACGTTCTCGTCGCCGGGGTACGCCAGGCGATCGCCGCCGACTGGCGCGGTGCCGCGCGCAAGCGGCTGCCGGAGGTCGTCGAGTCGTTGCGGGCGCGGCACTCGCGTTTCGGTGACATCGCGACGACGCTTGATCCGGACCTCAAGGAATCCGGGGGAGGCCTGCGCGACCTCAGCCTCGTCGGCGCGCTGACGACGGCGTGGCTCGCCGACCCTCACCGCGCCAGCGCAGAACGCGCCCGAGCGCAATTGCTCGACGTGCGCGACGCGTTGCACGTCGTCACCGGGCGGGGGCG
The DNA here is from genome assembly GCF_001021715.1 of Dermacoccus sp. PE3. Classification (NCBI taxonomy): domain Bacteria; kingdom Bacillati; phylum Actinomycetota; class Actinomycetes; order Micrococcales; family Dermacoccaceae; genus Dermacoccus; species Dermacoccus sp. PE3. Next base: position 312,281 of record NZ_LDCM01000003.1, read on the forward strand.
GGAGCGGCTCAGCCTGCAGGATCAGGACGCCGTCGCGGCGCTGCTCGGGTGCTCCGACAGCGACGAGTTGCTGACGCGCGTCGTCGACGCGGCGCGCACGATCACGTACGTGACGGACGCGACCGTGCGCGCGGCCGGCCAGTCGCAGCGAGCCCGGACGTTGCGCGTCGGGCCGCGCCGACCGTCGCTGACGCCGCTCGGGCACGGGTTGTACCTGCACGACGGCGAGGTCGTCCTGGGCGCGGGGCGCCGCGACGGCGGGCACCTGACGTTGCTGCGCGCCGCCGCTGCGGCGGCCTCGCGGGGGGCGCTCATCGGGCCGACGACCCTCGCGAACCTCGTCGCGAGCTGCGGGCCGCTGCCCGCCCCGTGGCCGCGAGAGATCCGGGAGGGTTTCGTGGGGTTCCTCGCGAGCGGGCCCGGCATCGTCGACGTGTGGGAGGGCCTCGATCTGAGCGGCATCGTCGACGTCTGGCTGCCCGAGTGGTCGACGGTGCGTTCGCGCCCGCAGCGAAACGCGATCCACCAGTTCACCGTCGACCGACACGGCATCGAGGCCGTCGTCATCGCGGCGGGCCTGCGCGAGCACGTGGCACGGCCCGACCTGCTGCTCGTCGCGGCGCTGTTGCACGACATCGGCAAGGTCGCAGGCGCGCGTGACCACAGCGCGGAGGGCGCACCCGTCGCGCGGGCGATCTGCCAGCGCATGGGCTTCGATCGCGCCGACTGCGACCTCGTCGAACGTCTCGTGCGCGAACACCTCACGCTCGTCGATCTGGCGACGAAACGCGACCCCGACGACCCTGCGACCGTCAGGATGCTCTGCGAGGCGGCCGGCAGCGCCGAAGGCCTCGACCTGCTCGACGCGCTGACGGAGGCCGACGCGCGAGCAGCCGGACCACAGGCGTGGACGACGTGGCGCGCCGGCCTCGTGCGCGACCTCGCCGCGCGAGCACGCAGGCGGTTCGCGTCGGGGGAGACGGTCGCAGGCGTTCCCGCACCTGCCGCGACCTTCGAGGGTGCGTCGTCCCCCGACGCGTCATCGCCCGGGGCGACGGCCGAGCAGCGGCCGTCCGAGGACCTGGCGACCGGACGCGCCGGTTCTCCTCCTGCGGTCTCTCGACCCTCAGGTCGCGCCCCCGCGGCGTCAGCCCAGGCCCTGGGCCAGACCGATTCGGTCGCGGAAGGCGACGGGGTGCAGGCGCAGGTCGACGCTGGCAGCCCGTCGGGCATCGTGAGCGCGGACGAGCGGGGACGCGTCGCGGCGGGGGAGGTGGTCGTCGAGATCGAGCCACTGGAGGGCGTGAGCGGCGTCGTGACCGTCCGCATCGTCGACGTCGACCGGCTCGGCCTCTTCGCCGACATGGCGGGCGTGCTCGGGCTGCGACGCACGTCCGTGCGGTCGGCAAACCTGCGGACGATCGACGGCCTCGCCGTCGACACATGGGTCGTCGAGGTGCCGCACGGCGACGTGCCGCGCACGAGCGACCTGGCGCGGTCGCTGCGAACGTTGCGCGAGGGCGACCGCTTGCCGCTGCGTGCCCTCGAGGCGGACGCGCGCCGTCGCGCCGCCGCGGGGCCGTCACGCGCGTCGATGCCGCGGGCGTCCGCGTTCGTCGTCCCGGGTGCATCGCAGCACGCGACCGTCATCGAGGTGCGCGCCGCCGACCGTCTCGGATTGTTGTTCGACGTGGGGTCGGCGTTCGCCGCCGAGCGGGTCTCCGTGCGCTCCGCGCACATCGCGACATATGCGGGACGCAGCGCCGACACCTTCTACGTCACGGACGAGCAGGGCTCGCCGCTGGCGCCGCCGCACGCGGCGCGCGTCATCGGCACCGTGCTCGACGCCGTCGGCACCGCCGGCTGACGCATCTCTTCGCTCGAACCGCCCGACGAAGCGCTACCTCGAAGAACCCCGGCACCCGTCCCCCTCTGCGATCTGCGTCCCCATCCGCGAATCCCGTCCCCATCCGCGAATCCCGTCCCCATCCGCGAATCCCGTCCCCATCTGCGATGCTCGTCCACATCTGCATCTACGCCAATGTGGACGAGCATCGCAGATGGGGACAGTCGCCACGATGCGTCGATCCTCGCGGGCCTTCCCGTCGAGACCGAGCGTCGACATCGACGAACGCCGACGCGACGGGCTAGGCATCGGCGCCACTGCACGGTCGATCTGACGGGGCCGCATGGGAGCGGGTAATCTGGGCCGGTGTTCAACAGCCTCTCAGACCGTCTGACAGCCACCTTCACGAATCTTCGTGGCAAGGGGCGCCTGACCGAGTCCGACATCAACTCGACCATCCGCGACATCCGGATGGCGCTGCTCGATGCGGACGTGGCCCTGCCGGTCGTCAAGAAGTTCACCCGTGGCGTGCGCGAGCGCGCGCTGGGCGCCGAGGTGAGCCAGGCGCTCAACCCGGGTCAGCAGGTCGTCAAGATCGTCAACGAGGAACTCGTCGAGATCCTCGGTGGCCAGACGCGGCGCCTCAACATGGCCAAGTCGGGCCCGACGGTCATCATGCTCGCTGGTCTGCAGGGTTCGGGTAAGACGACGTTCGCCGGCAAGCTGGCCCGCCGTCTGCGCGACGAGGGCCACTTCCCGGTGCTCGTTGCCGCCGACCTCCAGCGTCCGAACGCCGTGCGTCAGCTCGAGGTCGTCGGTGAGCGTGCCGGTGTACCGGTGTTCTCGCCGGAGCGCGGCAACGAGGGCGGCCACGACGCCGTTTCGGAGAACGCCGAGGGCACGCGCTCGTACGGCGACCCGGTGTGGGTCGCGCAGGCCGGCGTCAACCAGGCCAAGCTGCGTCAGTACGACGTCGTCATCGTCGACACGGCCGGCCGTCTGGCCGTCGACGAGAACCTCATGCAGCAGGCCGCCGACATCCGTGAGGCGATCAACCCGCACGAGGTGCTGTTCGTCATCGACGCGATGATTGGTCAGGCCGCCATTGAGACGGCGACGGCGTTCCAGGACGGCGTCGACTTCACCGGTGTCGTCCTGTCGAAGCTCGACGGTGACGCCCGTGGTGGTGCCGCGCTGTCGGTCGCCTCGATCACGGGTCGCCCGATCATGTACGCCTCCACGGGTGAAGGCGTCAAGGACATCGAGGTCTTCCACCCCGACCGCATGGCGTCGCGCATCCTCGACATGGGTGACGTCCTCACGCTCATCGAGCAGGCCGAGCGCGCGTTCGACAAGCGCCAAGCCGCCGAGATGGCGCGCAAGTTCTCCGGCGGCGAGGACTTCACGTTCGACGACTTCCTCCAGCAGATGTCGGCCATCAAGAAGATGGGCAACATCAAGGGCCTGCTCGGCATGATGCCGGGCATGGGCCAGATGCGTGACCAGCTCAACGCCCTCGACGAGCGCGAGTTCGACCGCGTCGAGGCCATCGTCCACTCGATGACGCCGTTCGAGCGCAACAACCCCAAGCAGATCAACGGTTCGCGCCGTGCGCGCATCGCGCGCGGTTCGGGCGTGAGCGTCTCCGAGGTCAACCAGCTGCTCGAGCGCTTCGGCCAGGCGCAGAAGATGATGCGTCAGCTGAAGAACGGCGGCGGTATGCCGGGAATGCCCGGGATGCCGGGCATGGGTGCCGGTGGCGGCAAGCGCGGCAAGAGCCAGCCCAAGAAGAAGGGCAAGAGCGGTAACCCGGCCAAGCGCGCGCAGCAGGAAGCGGAGGCAGCGAAGAAGGCCGATGCCGCCCGTAACCAGGCCATGGAGAACGCGTTCGGGCAGATGAAGGAAGAGCCCGACTACTCCAACATGAAGCTGCCCAAGGGCTTCGAGAAGTTCCTCGGCCCGGGCGCTGACAAGGACTGATCGCGCGAAGAGCGCTGCATGACCGTGAAGGGCCGACCACACACGAAGTGGTCGGCCCTCGCCGTCCCAGCCCGGGGACAGCCGGTGAAGGAATTGTCGGCTACGCGACGACGAGGGGCGGGCGCTCGGCGCGCTCGAACGCCGCCCGCAGCTCCTTAGTGAAGCGCTTGGGCCGGTTGAGGTTCGAGATGTGGCCGGCATCGTCGAGCACGACGAGACGAGCCGCGTCGTTGGCTGCGAGGAAGCGGCGCTCGTGGATCCGGAACTCGTCACGCCGGCCGTTGATGATCGTCACGGGCACGTCGATCGAACCGATCGCCTCGAGCACGTCGAGGCTGCCCAGTGCGCGCATGACGGGGGCCACGACGTGAGCCTTCGCGCGACCGCCGCCGTAGTAGTGGCGCGCGGCCTTGGGCGAGTTGGCCTTCGCGAAGGCGGCGAGAACGCTGTCGTCCGCGTTGCCGGGCAGCCGGTCCCGCCAGGAGAGGTAGGCGCCAAACGCCACTGCGAGGAAGCGATTCGGCACGGCGGTGCACCCTGCCACCGTCACAGCGCGCAGGGGACGCTGCGTGGTGGCGGCGTACTGCAGCGTCAGGTAGCCGCCGAGTGACAACCCGACGAGCATCGGCGGCTCGGGGCACGACGCGACGGCCTCGTCGATGGTGGCCAACGCCGCAGGGAGCGAGAACTCCTCGTCCTGACGCTCGCCGTGGCCGGGAAGATCAGGCGCGACGACGTGGAAGCCTCGCTTCGTCAGGCGCTTGATCTGGGGTCGCCACATGGTGCGCGAAGAGCGCACACCGTGCACGAGCACCACAGAACCGGACATTTCTTCAGAATACGGCTCACGCCTGAGAAGGCCCTCCACACGTCGCCGCCACTCGGCGAAAATGGGCGGACAACGTGAGGAACCTCGCACCTACTCGCCCGTTGGCTCGGTGGCTCCCGTTAGGGTCACGAGCATGAGCGACACCGTCCTGCACCTGACCGGTCGCGTGCTGCGTGGACCCGATGACGAAGTGGCCGAAGCGTGGGTGATCGACGGACGCATCACGTTCGAAACCCCTGAGAAGGCAGCCACCGCCGACGCGGCGCGGCTGGAAGGCACCTTCCTTCCCGGTCTCGTCGACGCCCACTGCCACGTGGGCCTCGAGGCGCACGGTGGGGCACCGGAGAACGCCGAGGCGCATGCTCTCGCGGACCGAGCGGCCGGCGCGCTCCTCCTGCGCGACTGCGGTTCACCGGTCGACACCCACTGGATCGACAATCGCGAGGACCTGCCGCGCATCGTGCGCGCCGGACGTCACATCGCGCGCACGAAGCGCTACATCAAGAACTTCGCCCACGAGATCGAGCCGGAGGATCTCGTCGCCTACGTGCGTCAGGAAGCCCGCCGGGGCGACGGCTGGGTGAAGCTCGTCGGCGACTGGATCGACCGCGACGCCGGCGACCTCGCGCCCTGCTGGCCCAAGGAGGCCCTCAAACCGGCGATCGACGCAGCCCACGAGGAGGGCGCTCGCGTCACGGCCCACTGCTTCGGTGAGCAGTCGCTCGTCGACTTCGCCGAAGCCGGCATCGACTGCATCGAACACGCGAGCGGCCTCACCGAGGAGACCATCGCGATGTTCGCCGAGCGCGACATCGCGATCGTGCCCACGCTCATCAACCTCGACAACTTCCCGAGCTTCGCGCAGGCGGGGGAGAAGAAGTTCCCCGGCTACGCCGCTCACATGCGTGACCTACACGCGCGCCGGTACGAGACCATCGGCGCGGCCCGGGACGCAGGCTTGCGCATCTTCGCGGGCACCGACGCCGGCGGGCAGTTGCCCCACGGCCTCGTCGCCCGTGAGGTGGAGGAGATGCTCAACGTCGGGATGAGCGCGACCGAGGCCATCGCGACGGCGACGTGGGGCGCTCGCGAATGGCTGGGCCACGAAGCGCTCGTCGAGGGTGCCCCGGCTGACCTCGTGCAGTACGAGAGCGACCCGCGCGACGACGTTCGCGTGCTCGCCGCGCCCACGCATGTCATCCTGCGCGGACGCGTCGTTGAGTGAGGACGACGGGCGCCTCCTCGTCGCCGACGGTGAGCGTGTCCACGTCAGTGTGGCGACGGGTGGTGACATCGCCCCGTACCGGGAGGCGATGACACGGTCAGCGTCTCGGATCGGCCGCTGGAACCCGGTCAACCCGGACGACCTCGTCCACCACCTCGCGGCGCAGTCGGCCACGCACCGCACGTTTCTCATCCGCGCCAAGGACGCTGCCCGGGTGACAGGTGACGAGGCGGGGCTCGTGGGCTGCGTCAACGTGACGAATGTCGTCCACGGCCGTTTCATGAGCGCCACCATGGGCTACAACGCGTTCGATCCCTACGTCGGTACCGGTCTGTTCCGCGAGGGGATGGCCCTCGTCGTCGGCATCGTGCTACGTCAGGCGCCCCACGGTATGGGGCTTCATCGCCTCGAGGCGAACGTGCGCATCGGCAACGACACGTCGGCCGGCCTCCTGCGCTCCCTGGGGTTCCGCCGCGAGCGCACGATGCGCCGGATGTTGTGGCTGGCCGACGGTCTCGGGGGTCGGAGCGCGTGGTTCGATCACGACTCGTTCGCCGTGACGCGCGAGGAATGGCCCGCGGCGCCGCACGCCGCGAACGATCTGCCCACGGGTGTCATCGTGTGCGGGTCGGGCACGCCGGCCGCTGCGGCCTTCGCGGTCGCACGTGAACTCGGGGGAGTGGCCCTCGCCGATGTGCCGTTCGACGCCGCCCTCACGACGGCCCGGTACGCAGCGGCGCCCGTCGTGTGGTTGGCCGGTGACGACGCGGAGGCCGCTCACGACGCGCTGTTGCGTGCCGGCGCCACCGTCGCCCGCGGTGACGACATCGTCGCGAGCATCAGCGGCAATCCCTCAGACGTGACGCGGGCGGCTCTCCGACTGCGCCCGCGCCTCGTCTGAGGGGCTGTCGAGGGCCGTCAGTCGACGCTGATCTCGCCCATCTCGTCCCAGCCCTCGCCGTCGATCTGGCGGCTGATGATTCGCGGCGTGGAGGCGAGCTTGTCAGGCGCCTCGGCGGTGAACGTCTTGAAGTGCTCGGAGTTCACGTGTGCCTCTGCGGCGTCGTCCTTGAACGCTTCCACGAGCACGTACTCGTTCGGGTTCTCGACGCTGCGGCTCCAGTCGAACCACAGGTTGCCGCTCTCGGCGCGGGTGGCCTCGGTGAACGCTGCGACGTGGTCCATCCACGTCTCGGCGTGCTCGGGGCGGACGTCGAACTTGACGACGATGAAGATCATCGGAAGGTGCCTTTCACTCGGGGCATAGACAAGGGGATGTGCCGACTTCTCGGCACATCCCCTTGTCTACCACCTGTCGATCAGGCCGCGTCGCCGGCAACCTTCTCCGACTGACGCAGGTCCTCGGCGTCGATGCCGCGCGGCATGCGCAGGCCTTCGTCGAGGAGGAACCGCACGTAGGCGTAGTTCGTGAAGAACCCGGGAAGTTCGTCGGTCAGGGCCGAACGCTCGAGCACCTCACGGGCCTCGTCGAGACGCAACTGAATGTCGGCGTCGGCGCCGCGCTTGAGCTTGATCATCTCCTCGTCGATGAGGCGCTCGAGCAGGGCACGCGAGACCTGCGGACCTTCGGCGAGCTGCGTCGAGTGGTGCATCCACTGCCACAGCTGCGCACGGCAGATCTCGGTCGTCGCGGCGTCCTCCATGTAGTTGCCGATGGCGACGGCGCCCTGGCCGTCGATCCACGCGGCGAGGTACTGCAGGGCGACGCTGACGTTGCTGCGCACACCGTGCAGGCTCGTGGTCTGCATCGTGCCTTCGAGGCTGACGAGCGCGTGCGCGTCGTGACGCGGCGTGCGCTTGACCTCGATCTGGTCGAGCTTGTCGCCGAGCACGTGCGTGAACGCCGACATCACGGTGTCGACCATGGCCGGGTGCGCCACCCAGGAGCCGTCGAATCCCTCCTCGGCCTCACGCTCCTTCTCGGCGTGCACGACGTTGAGCGCGCGGTGACGGCGCTCCTCGTCCTGAACCGTCGGGTTGTTCGCCGCCGGCGCCGCGATGGCGTGCGTGCCGCGCTTGTGGGCGGTGGCGACGAGCAGGTCGGTGAACGTGCGCATGAACGGTGTCGTCATCGTGATGCGCTCGCGGTCGGGCAGCACGTACTCGTCACCGCGGTGGGCGAAGGTGCGCACGTAGCTGAAGATGTAGTCCCAGCGGCCCGCGTTGAGGCCCGAGGCGTGCTCGCGCAGCTCGAAGAGGATCTCCTCCATCGCGAACGCTGCGGGCAGCGTCTCGATGAGGACGGTGGCGCGCACCGTGCCGCGCGGGATGTCGAGGGCGTCCTGGGCCGCGTTGAAGATGTCGTTCCACAGGCGCGCTTCGGCACCGGACTCGATCTTCGGCAGGTAGAAGTACGGGCCGTAGCCGGCTTCGATGAGCGCCTTCGCGTTGTGGAAGAAGTACAGGCCGAAGTCGACGAGCGTGGCCGAGATCGGGCGACCGTCGATCGTGATGTGCTTCTCGCACAGGTGCCAGGCACGCGGGCGCATGATGAGCGTCGGGCGCTTGATCTGCGGGCGGGCCGCGTAGGCGCGCACCGCGTCACGCAGGACGATCTGACCGTCGATGAGGTTGAACCAGGTGGGCGCCGTGGCGTCTTCGAGGTCGGCCAGCCAGGTGGACGCGTTCGAGGCCATGGCGTGCTCGACGTGGCTGCGCGTCACCGGCGCGACGAGTTCGACGCGGCGGTCCGCGAGGCCCGGAGCGATCGGTGCGACGCTCCACGAGTCGTCCTCACGCGCGGCGATCTCCTCGGGGGAGAAGTCGAGGTCGGCTCCCCGGTTGATGCGACGCGACTGCGCGCGACGCTGCGCGAGCAGGTCGGCGCGACGTCCGGCGAACTCGCCGTCGAGGCGTGCCAGGAACGCGAGGGCGTCGGGGGTGAGGATCTCGTCGAAGCCCGGATGCATCCGGCCGCGGACGGTGGGTGAAGAGCTCATGGGGCCCTCCTTCGAAGAAGCGCGGGGGCAACGCCGTCGGGCGTCGCGGGTGGAACGGTGAAACCCATCATCCCCGATACGCAGGCCCTCGTGGAGCGGGTTCGGGTGCTGGACGGGGTGGAAAGTGAACCCCCGCCCGTGCGGTCGGAGCCAGGTGGCCGCACAGGCGGGGGTTGGTCTTACTCAGACGGTGGCGATCAGAACTGAGCGCTCTCCGTCGAGTCCTTGAGGGCGGTCGTCGACGACTCGGGGTTGAGCGTCGTGGAGACCAGGTCGAAGTAACCCGTGCCGACCTCGCGCTGGTGCTTCGTGGCCGTGTAGCCGCGGCTCTCCGAGGCGAACTCGCGCTCCTGCAGGTCGACGTACGCCGTCATCTGCTCGCGAGCGTAGCCGTGAGCCAGGTCGAACATCGAGTAGTTGAGGGCGTGGAAGCCGGCGAGGGTGATGAACTGGAACTTGAAGCCCATCGCGCCGAGTTCCTTCTGGAACTTCGCGATCGTCTCGTCGTCGAGGTGCTTGCGCCAGTTGAACGACGGCGAGCAGTTGTAGGCCAGCATCTGGTCCGGGTACTCGGCCTTGACGGCCTCGGCGAACTTCTTGGCCAGCTCGAGGTCCGGTGTGCCCGTCTCCATCCAGATGAGGTCGGCGTAGGGCGCGTAGGCCTTGGCGCGCTCGATGCAGGGCTCGATGCCGTTGCGAACCTTGTAGAAGCCCTCGTTGGTGCGCTCACCGGTGAGGAACTGCTGGTCGCGCTCGTCGACGTCGGAGGTGATGAGCGTGGCGGCCTCGGCGTCCGTACGGGCGATGACGACCGACGGGACGTTCGAGACGTCGGCGGCGAGGCGGGCGGCGTTCAGCGTGCGAACGTGCTGCTTCGTCGGGATGAGCACCTTGCCACCGAGGTGACCGCACTTCTTTTCGGACGCGAGCTGGTCCTCCCAGTGCACACCCGCGGCACCGGCGTTGATCATGGACTTCATGAGCTCGTAGGCGTTGAGCGGGCCACCGAAGCCGGCCTCGGCGTCGGCGACGATCGGGACGATCCACTCGTCGACGGACTTGATGCCCTCGGAGAACTCGATCTCGTCGGCGCGCATGAGCGCGTTGTTGATGCGGCGCACGACCTGCGGTACGGAGTTGGCCGGGTAGAGCGACTGGTCCGGGTAGGTCTGACCGGCGAGGTTGGCGTCACCGGCGACCTGCCAACCGGAGAGGTAGATGGCCTTGAGGCCGGCCTTGACCTGCTGGACGGCCTGGTTACCGGTCAGCGCACCGAGGGCGTTGACGAAGTCCTCCGTGTGGAGCTTGTCCCACAGCTGCTCGGCGCCGCGCTTGGCGAGGGTGAACTCCTCCTGCACGTTGCCCTGGAGGCGGGCGACGTCCTGGGCGGTGTACTCGCGCTCGACGTTCTTCCAGCGCTCGTTCGTGTCCCAGTCCTTCTGGATCGCGGCTGCGCGGTCGTCGATCGTCTTGATGATCTGCTCGGAGGTCATTGGCTCCAGTCCTTCCTCTATGGGCCCTGGTAGGTGCCCGGTGGGGATCGATGACTCAACTCTGACCGAGAAGAACGCACAAGTAGGTATACTTTTCGAGTAAATATCGACGAATATTTACGTTTTGAGCAAGTTTGAGCCGTCTTTCGTCGCGAAGCTGGCGTGACGGCCGTCACGCAGGCCGGAAAGTGGAGTCATGAACGAGAAGATGCGCGAAGGGCGGCTCGCCTCGGCCCGTGCTGCGGCCGAGGAGGCGGCGCCCGTGGAGCGGGCAGCCCCCGACGCCCTGACGATCGGCCGGCGCCTGCGTCACGTGCGTCAGCAGGCGGAGCGCACCCTCGGTGACGTGGCGGGGGCGATCGGCATGAGCCCGTCGGCGCTCTCGCTCATCGAGAACGGCAAGAGGGAGCCGAGGCTCTCGGTCCTCACGTCGCTGGCCGAGGCGCTCGACGTGCCGCTCGCCGACCTTCTCGCGACAGCGCCGCCGTCACGGCGAGCGGCCCTCGAGATCCGTCTGGAGCGTGCGCAGCGGGCGTCGACGTACGCCTCGCTCGGGCTGCCGAGCGTCCGCATCGGACCGCGGCTGCCCACCGAGGCGCTCGAGGCACTCGTCGGAATGCACGAGGCGATGGCGGCGATGCGCAGCGAGCAGGCGGCGACGCCCGAGCACGCACGGCGCGCGAACGCCGAGCTGCGCACCCGGATGAGGCAGGCCGACAACTACTTCGCCGACATCGAGGGCGCGGCTGCGCAGTTGCTCTCCGACGTCGGGCACCGTGGTGGGCCCGTCTCGCGAGCCTCTGTGGACCGCATCGCCGAACACCTCGGCTACCAGCTCGTGCACACCTCGGATCTTCCCGGCTCAACCCGGACGGTGAGCGACCTCGCGAACCGGCGCATCTATCTGCCGCAGCCGGAGGCCGGCCAGCACGACGCACGGTCTCTCGCCCTGCAGGCCCTCGGTCATCTCGTGCTCGACCACGAGGTGCCGGCCGACTACGCGGAGTTCCTTTCCCAGCGCGTCGAGATCAACTACTTCGCCGCCGCCGTGCTCATGCCGGAGAAGGAGGTGGGGCGCCGCCTTCTCGACGCGAAGGAGGCCAAGGACATCTCCATCGAGGATCTGCGCGATGCCTACGGCGTCTCCTACGAGACGGCGGCGCACCGCTTCACGAACCTCGCGACGAAGGTGCTCGACATCCCCGTGCACTTCATGCGCATCAGCTCCGACGGCGTCATCTACAAGGCGTACGAGAACGACGGCATCCAGTTCCCGACCGACGCCACGGGCGCGATCGAGGGCCAGCGCGTGTGCAAGCACTGGACGGCGCGCGCCGTCTTCGATCAGCCCGACCTGTCGCGCTCCTACCAGCAGTACACGGACACGCGCTCGGGCACGTACTGGTGCTCGGCGTTCGTGGACCGCACGCCGAGTGGCTTGTTCTCCGTCAACGTCGGTACGCCCTACCAGCACGTCAAGTGGTTCCGCGGCCGGGAGACGACCGAGCGTTCGCTCTCGCGCTGCCCCGACCCGTCGTGCTGCACGCGCCCTCCACAGGAACTTGCGAGCCGATGGGACGGTCGCTCCTGGCCGAGCGCTCGCGTGCACTCGCACCTGCTCGCCGCCATGCCGCCCGGCACGTTCCCCGGCGTCGACGACACCGAGGTCTACCAGTTCCTCGAGCGGCACGCGCGCGAGGACGGCTGACGGAGGGGAGGGGATTCGGCGGGTGGGCTCGCTTCTGGCAGAATGAAGCTGTACCCGTGCGCCCGGCAATCGGCCGGATGCACGCCTACCCCGAATCACGGTTCCCCGTTCGGACGCCGGTCGACGTCGGTCATCCGCGAAATTTCCTTCGCGTCAGGCTGCGCTCGTGCCCGTTCGCCGAGCGGTCTCGCCGTGGTTCACCTACACAGAAAGTGAGACCGCCACCATGGCAGTCAAGATCCGCCTCAAGCGCCTCGGCAAGATCCGTCAGCCCCAGTACCGCGTTGTCGTCATGGACAGCCGTACGAAGCGCGACGGCCGTGCCATCGAGGAGATCGGCAAGTACCACCCCAAGGAAGAGCCGAGCCTCATCGAGATCGACGGCGAGCGCGCGCAGTACTGGCTCTCCGTCGGCGCGCAGCCGACCGAGCAGGTCGCCGCGCTCCTCAAGATCACGGGTGACTGGCAGAAGTTCAAGGGCGAGCCGGGTGCCGAGGGCACGCTGAAGACGGCCGAGCCGAAGGCCGACAAGAAGGCCCTCTACGAAGCCGCTCTCAAGGCCGCTCAGAACGCCGACACCTCCAAGGGCGGCGCCACGACGGCCAAGAAGAAGGCCGACAAGGCCGAGGAGCCCAAGGCTGACGAGGCCAAGGCTGAGGAGAAGGCCGAAGAGGCTCCCGCAGCTGAGGCCGAGAAGACCGAAGAGGCCTGATCCTCGTGCTCGAAGAAGCACTGGAGCACCTCGTCAAGGGCATCGTCGACCATGACGGCGACGTCGTCGTGCGTCACAAGGACGGACGACGGGGTGAACTCCTCGAGGTTCGCGTCCACCCGGACGACCTCGGTCGCGTGATCGGCCGTTCCGGTCGAACGGCGTCCGCCCTTCGCACCGTGGTCTCCGCGCTGGCCGGTGGCCGTTCGGTTCGCGTCGACATCGTCGACACCGACCGTTCGCGCTGAGCCGGTGCACCGACGAAGCAGCCCTCCCACCTCGACGAGGTGGGAGGGCTGCTTCGTGTTCTTCGGGTCTGGAGGGGATGCCGGGCCGCCGGCAGGCGAAAGGTAGCGTTGAAGGGTGACCGAAACGATGGTGGCTCGAGACCAGCGCCCTCGGGAGCGCCGTCTCTTGGGGCCGTTCGTCGTCGCCGGTTCCTTGGCGCTGGCCTCCGGCCTCCTGTACCTGCGTGATCCTCACGTCGATGCGTCGTGGGGACGCTGCCCGTCCATCGCGCTGTTCGGTCTTGCTTGCCCCTTCTGCGGCGGCCTGCGTGCCGTGAACGACCTCACCAACCTGCGTATCGTCGATGCCTTCTTCAGCAATCCGCTCCTCGTGAGTGCCGTGCCCTTGGTGCTCGCGTGGTGGATCAGCGTTGTTCGGGATCGATGGACCGGCAGCACGCGTCCGTGGATGTTCCCGGTGCAGCGGGGTGTCGTGGCGCCGGTGCTGATCGCGGTGTGCGTCGCCTTCTCGCTGTATCGGAACCTGCCGATCGGCGCGGCCTTCTATCCCTGATGTGAACATGACGAAGGGCTGCATCCGGTGGGGATGCAGCCCTTCGTCGCTCGTGCCGGGGTCAGCCCTGAGTGGCCACCCAGATACCGATACCCAGGTTGAGGATGGTGACGACGGCGCCGACGATGATGGCCAGCTTGGCCTTCTCAGCGCCCGTCTGCATGCCGTTGCTCTCGCGGATTTCCTTCTGGGCGATGACGCCGAGGACGATTCCGACGATCGAGAGGATGCCGCACAGGAGGCCGAGGAAGGAGCAGATGAGGGCCGGCAGGGCCTTCTTGTTCTCCATCGTCATGCCCTGGTACGGCGCGCCACCGGGCTGGCCGAAGCCGCCCTGCGCCTGCTGACCGTAGACATCCTGACCGGGCTGACCGTAGGGAGCCTGGCTGCCCTGGCCGTAGGGAGCCTGCGACTGGCCGTTCGCGTCGTAGTTCGGCTGGTTGCCGTAGTTCTGCTGCGGGTTGTTCTGGGGGTCCATGGGGTTGCTCATGTTCTCTCCTCCGTGTGAGTCCTGCCCCAACCGTAGTAGGAATCGCCCCTGCCCGCGGGGACGACGAAGCGGTGGGCATGTCCTGACAGAATGGAGGCATGGATGAAGTTGTCGTCGCACGAATCGGAAAGGCCCACGGGCTCAAAGGTGAAGTGACGGTGCAGGTGCACACCGATTCGCCCGAGGAACGCTTCGTCGCCGGGGCAGCCTTCGTCACCGACCCCGCTCACCGCGGACCGCTGACGCTGCGGTCGACGCGCGTCCACAACGGCATCTACCTCCTGGCGTTCGAGGAGGCTCCCGACCGCACCGCTGCCGAGGGGCTGCGCGGCATCAACCTGCTTGCGGCCGCGGACGAACTCGTCGAGGACGACGCCTGGTACGAGGAAGACCTGCTCGGCTTCGGCGTCGTCCTCGAGGACGGCACGGCCGTCGGAACTGTCAAGGGTCTCGAATCGCGGGAGGTGCAGGACCTGCTCGTCGTCGACGGGGTGGACGGCTACGACGTTCTCCTGCCGTTCGTCGAGGAGATCGTGCCGGAGGTCGACGAGGACGAGCGCCGCATCGTCGTCACACCGCCGCCCGGCCTGCTGGAACTGGGACGCCCCACCGATGCTCACTCCGACGACGTCGAAGAAGCCTGATTCGTGCGCTGCGACATCATCTCGATCTTTCCGGAGTACCTCGAACCGCTGAACCTCAGCCTGCCCGGCCAGGCCCAGCGCAAGGGGTTGCTCGAGGTCGCCGTGCACGACCTGCGCGACTTCGCCCACGACCGGCACCGCACCGTCGACGACACGCCCTACGGGGGCGGCGCCGGCATGGTGATGAAACCTCAGCCGTGGTGGGAGGCGTTCGAGCACGTGCGCGGCCTCGGCGAGGGCACGCCGACGCTCATCGTTCCCGGGCCCGGGGGAGAGGTGCTCACGCAGAAGGTGGCGCGTGAGCTCGCCGACGAGCCCTGGATGATCTTCGCCTGCGGCCGGTACGAGGGCATCGACGAACGCGTCTACGAAGCGGCCGCTGAGGTGATGCCTGTGCGCGTCATCTCCCTGGGTGACTACGTCCTCAACGGCGGTGAGGTCGCGGTGCTCGCCATGATCGAGGCAGCCGCACGGCTCCTGCCGGGCTTCATGGGGAACGCGGAGTCGCTCGTCGAGGAATCGCACGAGGACGGCCTGCTCGAGTACCCCGTCTACACGAAGCCGGCGTCATGGCGTGAGCGTGAGGTTCCGCCGGTCCTCCTCTCCGGCGACCACGCCAAGGTGGCGGCATGGCGGCACGAGCAGCGCCTCGAACGAACGGCCGCCCGGCGCCCCGACTTGCTTCACGCGTCGGCGGCGCTCGCGGGCATCGACATCGTGCCGCAGGCGCTCGTGCCGGCCGACCTCGGCGAACTCATGACCCTACAGCGCGCCTGCTGGGCCGGAGAAGTGGCCGGTGCCGAGCCGGAGCACGCCTGGTGGGAAGCGCCGGCAGAAACCGTCGATGATCTGCGTGACGCGCAAGCGAACTGGACGACGTGGGTGGTGCGCAGCGAGGGGCGTCTCGTCGCCTCGGTGCGCGCCCGCCGGCTGCCCGAGCGTCAGACCACGTGGGAGATCGGGCGGCTCATGGTTGCGCCCGACCTCTCCGGGCGTGGCCTGGGTCGCGCGCTGCTCGAGTACGCAGAGGCCGCAGCGCCCGCCGACATCACCCGCTTGCGCGTGAACGTAGACGTCGGACGTGAGCGCGTCCTGCGCCTCGCGAAGAAGGCCAAGTACAGGGTGATGCCGGGTGGGGGCACCCGTTCCGGCACGGTTGACCTGGAGAAGCGACGCCAGAGCTGACGCTCCACGCACGCCCGTGTCCAGGAGGTCGCGCGATTTCGTGAGAGCGCGCCCGCTCTGGCAAGATGAGTCCTTGCGTCTTGTCACGACGAGTCCCCGCCGCAGGGGGAGTGGCACGGCCGGTCGGTACCCCCGGGGTTTTGATCCAGATCATCTCGGGCATCACCGCACCGAACACGCCGGACCATGAGACTCGACGAGGCGCACAACCGACAGCAACTCGGCTCCGGCCGAGCCTGACCGTGGCAACCTGCGTGTGCCACAGATTTGAGTAGATCATGAAGAAGTTCGACGCGATCGACGCGGCGAGCCTGCGCTCCGACGTCCCCGACTTCCGCGCCGGTGACACGCTGAACGTCCACGTCAAGGTCATCGAGGGCACGCGCTCGCGTGTCCAGGTCTTCAAGGGTGTCGTCATCCGCCGTCACGGCGGCGGCGTCGGCGAGACCTTCACCGTCCGCAAGGTTTCCTTCGGTGTCGGCGTGGAGCGTACCTTCCCGGTGCACACCCCGGTCATCGACAAGATCGAGGTTCTGGCGCGCGGTGACGTCCGTCGCGCCAAGCTGTACTACCTGCGCGACCTGCGCGGTAAGGCTGCCAAGATCAAGGAGAAGCGCGACGCCGTTCCGGCCAAGAAGGCCTGAACCTCGCGACGAACCGAAGCGACCCTGCGATGAAGCGTCATGCTGCGTCCGGTCGCTCACCCGAAGGCGCGACCTCACGACGAGGTCGCGCCTTCGGCGTTCCCTGGCGGCGGACGGCCATCGGCGTCCTCAGCGTCATCGTCGTCGGAATGCTCCTCGCCCACGCCTTCTGGTTCGAGACCTTCACCGTGCCGTCGCGCTCGATGGAACCGAACTATGGGGCCGGCGACCGCATCGTCGTCGACAAGCGCGCCGAGTTCGCCCGAGGTGACGTCGTCGTCTTCTCCGGCGAGGGCTCGCTTTATCAGCCCGCCGAACGCGGGGGAGTGCTCGCCGTCATCGACACCGCAGCCGGATGGCTCGGGTTCCGCCCGGACGAGCAGGACTACCTCAAACGGATCATCGGTGTCGGCGGCGATCACGTCGTCGTCGACCACAAGGGCGTGCTCACGGTGAACGGTCGACGTGTGGCCGAGCCGTACCTCGGGCGGGGCTCGAAGCGAGCCTCGGCGCAGCCGTTCTCCGTGCGCGTGCCCGAGGGAAAGCTGTTCGTCATGGGCGACAACCGAGACGACTCCGACGACTCCCGCAACCATCTCGGTGACCCCGGCGGGGGGTACGTGCCCGTGGACAAGGTGGTCGGTCGCGTGGCGTGGAAGTATTGGTCGGGCTCGTGAGCCCGGACGCCGAGAGGAGGCCCGACGTGGCGGTTCGTACCCCGTCGAAGACGCCCACCCTGCGCCTCGAGCGGCAACTGCTGCGCGACGGGCGAACACTGATCGCCGGCATGGACGAGGTGGGCCGCGGCGCCCTCGCGGGGCCGGTGAGCGTGGGCGTCTGCGTCGTCTCCGCGACGACGGGCACCGTGCCGCAGGGCGTCAAGGATTCCAAGCTCGTGCCCGAACCCAAGCGTCCGGCGCTGGCTGCGAAGGTGCGCCGATGGGCCGTCGCAGGCGCCGTCGGGCACGCCAGCCCCGCCGAGATCGACGAGATGGGCATGACACGGGCACTCCGTCTCGCCGGCACCCGGGCGCTCGCGGCCCTCGAGGTGACGCCGGACGTCGTCATCCTCGACGGTAAGCACGACTGGCTCACCGAACCCGAGAGCGTCGGCCTGCTCGGACTTCTCGACGCAGTGGACGTCGTCGGGGGTGCACCCGAGGTCGTCACCCAGATCAAGGCCGACATGCGGTGCTCGTCGGTGGCCGGGGCAAGTTTGCTCGCGAAGGTGGAGCGTGATGCCATGATGGCCGAGGCTGCCCCCGGCCACCCCGTCTACGGGTGGGAGATCAACAAGGGGTATTCGGCGCCCGGACACCTGGCGGCGATCGCCGAGCACGGGCCGTGTGAGTTGCACCGTCGCTCGTGGAAGACCTTCCGCGCGGCCGAGGCAGAAGACCAGCAGGTGCCCGAAGCACACCATGACGTGAGGAGCACGCAGGCATGAGCGCCGAGGACCTCGAGCGGTACGAGAACGAGCAAGAACTGGCCCTCTACCGCGAATACCGCGACGTCGTCGGGCTCTTCCGCTACGTCGTGGAGACCGAGCGTCGCTTCTACCTGTGCAACGCCGTCGACATGAAGGTGCGTGGTGAGGGCGCCGACGTCTTCTTCGACGTCACGATGCAGGACGCGTGGGTGTGGGACATCTACCGCCCCGCGCGCTTCGTCAAGACCGTGCGCGTCGTGACGTTCAAGGACGTCAACGTCGAGGAACTGTCGAAGAACGACCTCGAGATCCCCGACGGCCCCGACTTCACCTGATTCGCCCACAGATGTGACGCTCACGGGGTGCTCGTCAGCACCCGAGCGGCCTTCTCCACAGGTCCGCTGCTTCCGAAGGTGACCAGTAGAACCTCCGAGACCTTTGCTGGTCCCGGAGGTGGTGGACATGGACCACGACACGAGGGCCGCGGCGTCGCGGTCTGCGGCGACCGAGGCGCGCCGAACCCTG
Organism: Dermacoccus sp. PE3; assembly: GCF_001021715.1. NCBI lineage: Bacteria > Bacillati > Actinomycetota > Actinomycetes > Micrococcales > Dermacoccaceae > Dermacoccus > Dermacoccus sp. PE3. Next base: position 330,752 of record NZ_LDCM01000003.1, read on the forward strand.
GGCCGGGGCGGCGAAGAGCTCGTTCGCGCGTACCTGGAGAACCGCGGCTACGAGGTCGTCGACACCAATTGGCGCTGCCGTGAGGGGGAGATTGACCTCGTCGCGATCGACGGTGGCGAACTCGTCGTCGTCGAGGTCAAGACGCGTCGTTCGCTGCGCTTCGGACGCGCGGTCGAGGCCGTCACCGAGGAGAAGCATCGGCGCCTGAGGCGGTTGGCCGGGCTCTGGGCCGCCGAACACGAGGTGCGGGCACGCGGTGTACGTGTTGACGTCATTGGCGTCGAATGGGCGGGGGAGAGGGCCCGCATCGATCACCGCAAGCGGGTGATCCTGTGAACTTCGGCAAGACGAAGGCCGTCGTCGTCACCGGCATCGACGGTCTCGTCGTCGATGTCGAGGTGAGCGTCGGGCAAGGGCTGCCCAAGGTCGTCATCTCCGGGCTGCCGGACACGGCGGTGTCACAAGCGCCGAACCGTCTGCGTTCGGCGATGACGCAGTCGGAGCTGACGTTCCCCGACACCCGTCTCACGATCAACCTCGCTCCTGCCTCGGAACAGAAGTCCGGGGCCGGCCTCGATCTCGCCATGGCTGTCGCGATTCTCGCGGCAACCCGTTCCCTCGACCCGGCTGACGTCGCCCGCGTGGGGCACATCGGCGAACTCGGCATGGACGGCAGCGTCAGGGAGGTGCGCGGCGTCCTCCCGGCGTGTGTCGCCGCGCTTGCGGGCAACGTGCGTGAGTTGCTCGTGCCCGCCGCGAACGCAGCCGAGGCATCGCTCGTCAGCGGTATTCGGGTGCACCCCGTGCGTTCGCTGTCGGATGTCGTCGCCTTCCACCGCGTGCGTGCCCAGGGCAAGACGCTCGACCTGCCGTGGCCGGAACCCGGCGAGGAGGCCGAGCCGGAGGAGACCGGCGACCTGCGTGATGTCGTCGGACAGTACGAGGCACGGGCTGCCATCGAGGTGGCTGCCGCCGGTGGTCACAACGTGTCGATGATCGGTCCGCCCGGTGCGGGAAAGACCTTGCTCGCCAGCCGCCTGCCGAGCATCCTGCCGCCGCTTTCACGGGAGGAAGCTCTCGTCGTCACGAGCGTCCAGTCGGTGCTCGGCAAGGTCGACGGGCAGGCGCTCAAGGAGCGTGCGCCCTTCGTCGCGCCCCACCACAGCATCACGATGCCGGCGTTGGTCGGCGGTGGGACGGGGCGGCCCCGCCCCGGAGCCATTACCGAAGCGCACGCTGGCGTGCTGTTCCTCGACGAGGCGCCGGAGTTCAAGCGGCCGGTGCTCGACGCGCTGCGTCAGCCCCTCGAGCGTGGCTTCGTCACGATCACCCGGGCCCAGCAATCGGTGCGGTTTCCCTCACGCTTCCAGCTCGTCGTCGCCAGCAATCCGTGCCCGTGCGGGCGCTACACCGGCTCAGGTGCGGGATGTTCGTGCGCAACTCGAGCCCGACGCGAATACCTCAAACGCCTCTCCGGGCCGCTACTCGACCGCATTGACGTCCACCTCCAGGTGCCTGCTGTGACGCGAGCCGATCTCGCGAGCGGGCCGGGGGAGAGCAGCGAGGAGGTGGCCGCGCGGGTGCGTGAGGTGCGCGAGCGCTCAGCGCGCCGTTGGGCGCCACTGGGGCTGGCGCTCAACGCGGAGGTGCCCGGTTCGATCCTGCGCTCCTCGCCGTGGTCGCTTACCCCGGCAGACACGGCAACGCTGGACGCCGCCCTCGACACCGGAAACCTCACCCTGCGCGGCTACGACCGCACACTGCGCCTGGCCTGGACCCTGTGCGACCTACGAGGCGCAGACAAACCCACGAAGGACGACGTCTACGCCGCCCTCACTCTGAGAGAAGGGCAGCAAGCAGCATGACCACGACGACCTCCCGCAACGACCTTATGTCAGGAACGGGGCACGCCTGGCGTGACGCAGCCGAGCAGGACGAACAGCTCGCCCGCCTCGTGTGGGCGCACATCGCAGAACCGCGCGATGCCAAGGCCCAGCTGCTCATCGACGGCGTGGGGTACCCCGAGGCGCTCGCCGCGGTGCGTACGCACCCGGAGAAACTCACCAATTTCGCCGCCCGCCTGGAACAGCTCGACCTTCCCGAGCAACTGCGGCGCATCGAGACGTTCGGCGCTCGCATTCTCCTGCCCTCGGACGACGGCTGGCCCGAGCGACTCGACGATCTCCCTCAGCCGCCGCACGCCCTTTTCGTCGTCGGCGAGGCCGACGTGCGGTCGTTGTGCGAGCGCTCCGTCGCCCTCGTCGGGGCGAGGGCGGCCACCCACTACGGCCAGCGCGTTGCCGCCGAGATCGCTCTCGGGGTTGGCAGCCATGGCGTGGCCGTGGTGTCAGGCGGCGCCTTCGGCATCGATGCCGCGGCGCATCGTGGGGCCCTCGCCGGCGACGCCGGCACTGTCTGCGTTCTGCCCGGTGGGGTCGACCGCCTCTATCCGAGCGCTCATGACGCACTCTTCAGCGCCATCCGAGAGCGGGGAGCCATCGTGAGTGAGATGCCGCTCGGATTCGCTCCGATGAGGCAACGCTTCCTGCACCGCAACCGACTCATCGCCGCGCTGACGCCGGGCACGGTGGTCGTCGAGGCGGGGTTGCGTTCGGGGTCGCTCAGCACGGCCAGGCGCGCCGAGGAGATCCAACGCGTCGTCGGGGCCGTGCCAGGGCCGGTCACCTCGGCCGCCAGCGCCGGCTGCCACGAGCTCGTGCGCGACGGCGCGGCGGTGCTCGTCACCGGGGCCGACGACGTCATCGAGTTGATGGCCGGGTACGGGGCACAGCAGACGACGCGCGACACCCTCCCTGCGCTCGTCAAACCGGAGGATGCGGTGGGCGCCACGGCTCGCGCCGTCTGGGATGCCTTGCCGGTGCGCCGCGCTGCGAGCGTCGACCACGTCGCGACGAGTTGTGGCAGGACTCCCAGGGAGGTGCTGACGGCACTCGGCGAGCTTCTCGCTGCGGGGCTGGCCGAGAAGGTGGACGGTGCGTGGCGCAAGGCGTGACAGTGTCGGTGCAGCGAGGACGTGGAGGTCGCGCACTACCCTCGAACCATGTCCGGACCGGCCGCCAGCGTGATCGAACGCTTCCTCGATCACCTCAGCGCAGAACGTGAGCGTTCGCCCCACACAGTGCGTGCGTACGCGGGCGACTTGGAAAGCCTGCGCCATCACCTCGACGAGGTGGGCGTCGGCTCCTGGGGCGATCTCACACTCACCCACCTGCGCGGATGGCTCGCGGGCGTCAGTGAGAGCGGCGCATCACGCACGACGGTGGCCCGCCGGGTCTCGAGCGCGCGCACCTTCTGTCGGTGGGCGAAGAAGCAGGGCGTCATGGCGACGGATCCGTCGCTTCGGCTCACGGCGCCGAAGCGGCACGCGTCGCTGCCGGACGTGCTGCAGGCGTCGCAAGCCGCGCAGATCCTCGACGCCGCGCGCGACAGGACGAGTGCTGGAGGTACCGGGGAGACGCGCTCCAGCGATGCAGCCGAGAGGGCGGGCGGCGAGAGCGATCCGACGATGCGCGCCGTGGCGCTCCGTGACGCCGCCGTCCTCGAGCTCCTCTACGCCACGGGGATGCGCGTCGGCGAACTCGTGGCTCTCGACGAAGCAAGCCTCGACGAGACGAATCGACTCGTCCGTGTCATGGGCAAGGGACGCAAGGAACGCATGGTGCCCTACGGCGTGCCGGCCGAAACGGCGCTGCGCCTCTGGCGATCGACGGGGCGTCCGGCGCTCGCGCAACCCGCCTCCGGCCCGGCTCTGTTTCTCGGCGTGCGCGGGGGGCGCATCGACCAGCGCCAGGTGCGCAGCATCGTCCACGCCGCCACATCAGCCGCCGAGGGAGCACCCGATCTCGCGCCCCACGGTCTGCGCCACAGTGCCGCGACGCACCTCGTCGAGGGCGGCGCCGACCTACGAACGGTGCAGGAGTATCTCGGGCACGCCTCATTGTCGACGACGCAGATCTACACCCACGTGTCGGCTGAGCGTCTGCGCGCGGGCTACGTCCAGGCGCACCCACGGGCCTGATCACCGCTCACAGCGGCGGCAGCAGTACGGGCCGAATGCCCGAGACCAGCGTCAGTGGGTCGCGGTAGGCGTCCTTGGCCACCTTGTACCCCCAGTGCAGGCAGCGTTCCTCGCAGTGACCGCCGGAAGTGATCTCGCCGATCACCTGGCCTCTGCTCACGTGGTCGCCACGCTCGACGTCCGCCGCCACCGGCTCGTACGTCGTGTCGAACCCCTCCGGATGGCGCAGCGTAATGACCGGACGTCCCGCGATCGTGCCGACGAACGTCACAGTGGCGTCCGAGGGCGCCTTGACCGACGTGCCTGGCGTCGTCGCAAGGTCGACACCGCGGTGGCCCGCACCCCACTTCACCCCGGGAGGGTCGAACCGCCGCGTCACGACGTGCGGGTCGACAGGCCAGGCAAACCGCTCGGACGGAGCAACGGCGTCGCGCGTCGGGGAGCTGCTCTGAGCCGCGGGCACAGGCGCCCGAGTGGGCGGTGACGCTGCTGCGTTGCTCGCGAGGAGCACGACGACGGCGCCGACGAGCGCAGGACGAAGGCGGGCAGGTGACATGCCCTCAGCTTCGATTGCCTGCCCTGCTCACCGGCAGCTGAGCAACTGGTGCCCTGTGGAAATGTCTGTTCGAGAGGCCCCTCAGGCCCGCCGGCCGTACGTGTCCACAAGCCGCCTCACGGCTTCGTCGATCGTGGAACGCTTCTTGCAGAACGCGAAACGCATGACACTCGCCATGCCGCTCGCCTCGGCGTCGTCACAGAACACGGACGCCGGAACAGCAACCACGCCCGCCGCCTCCGGCAGCTCCAGCGCGTATTGCTCAGCGTCCGTGACGCCGTGCGGAGCGGCATCAGCGAGGACGAAGTAGCCGCCCTGCGGAACGACGGCGTCGAAGCCGGCAGCGCGCAGGCCGTCGGCGAGCACGTCACGTCGAAGCGCCATGTCCTCGCGCAAGCCGGTGAAGAAATGGTCGGACATCTCAAGACCCGACGCGATGCCGAGCTGCAGGGGAGTGCCGGTACCGAAGGTGACGTACTGCTTCGCCCCGTTGACGACGGCGACGAGGTCGGCCGGGCCGGTGACCCAGCCGATCTTCCAGCCCGTCGTGTTGAACGTCTTGCCGCCCGAGCCGAAGGTGAGGGTTCGCTCGGCCATGCCCGGCAGCGTCGCCATCGGCACGTGCTCGTGGGGCCCGAAGGCCAGGTGCTCGTACACCTCGTCGCACATGACGATCGCGTCGTGACGCGTCGCGAGTTCGCCGATGAACGCGAGCTCCTCGCGGGTGAACACCTTGCCCGTCGGGTTGTGCGGCGTGTTGAGCAGCACGACGGCCGTGCGCTCGCTGAAGGCCGCTTCGAGGGCGGCCTCGTCGACGGCGAAGTCGGGGAAACGGAGCGGCACCGTTCGGCGCACACCGCCGGCGCGCTCCACCATGGCGGCGTACGAGTCGTAGTACGGCTCGAACATGACGACCTCGTCGCCGGGGGAGACGAGGCTAAGCACCGACGCCGCAATGGCCTCGGTGGCGCCGGTCGTCACGAGGATCTCGGACGCCGGGTCGAGCTCGATCCCGTACCAGCGCTGCTGGTGCCGGGCGATGGCGGCGAGCAGTTCGCCGGTGCCCCGCGCCGGCGGATACTGGTTGTGGCCACCGTTGATCGCCTCGATCGCGGTGTCGCGCACCGTGGCGGGGCCGTCGGAGTCGGGGAAGCCCTGGCCGAGGTTGACCGCGCCGGTCTCGGTGGCCAACTGAGTCATCCGGGCGAAGATCGTTCCGCCCGCGGGAGCAGTGATGGAAGAGCGCTTTCCGGTCATCGCCTCACCGTAGCCGACCGGCGTTCGGGCCGATTTCTTGGCGGGGCAACCCAACCGGTAGGATGGAGGCACGTCTTGTGTGTCCACGTTCGGATGCGTTCACTCGCCCCGGTGGGTTGACGAAGAGGAGCGAGGCTCACGAGACGAATTCGCGTGACCTTCTTTGCGACGGCGCGACCCGGTAACGGGCCGCGCGTGAAGCGAGGTCGACGTCCAGCAGTCCGACACCGTGAACCTCTGCGAGGGGAATGGGGCCGGCGGCCGTCGATCGGGTCACCAGGGCAGCAATCCGGCTGCAAGAACTGAAACCTCTAAATGAAAGGGGACTTCGGCATGGCCGTCGTCACCATGCGCCAGCTCCTCGAGAGCGGCGTCCACTTCGGACACCAGACCCGTCGTTGGAACCCGAAGATGAAGCGCTTCATCATGACGGAGCGCAACGGCATCTACATCATCGACCTGCAGCAGTCGCTGACCTACATCAACGACGCCTACGAGTTCGTCAAGCAGACGGTCGCCCACGGCGGCACGATCCTGTTCGTCGGCACCAAGAAGCAGGCTCAGGAGTCCATTGCCGAGCAGGCCACCCGCGTCGGCATGCCGTACATCAACCACCGTTGGCTCGGTGGTATGCTCACCAACTTCCAGACGATCAGCAAGCGCCTGACGCGTCTGAAGGAGCTTGAGACCCTCGACTTCGACAACGTTGCCGGCTCCGGCTACACGAAGAAGGAGCTCCTGCTCCTTTCGCGTGAGAAGGCCAAGCTCGAGCTCGTCCTCGGCGGTATCCGTGAGATGAGCAAGGTTCCCTCCGCCGTGTGGATCGTCGACACGAAGAAGGAGCACCTCGCGGTTGACGAGGCCCGCAAGCTCGGCCTCCCCGTCATCGCGATCCTCGACACCAACTGTGACCCCGACGAGGTCGACTACAAGATCCCGGGCAACGACGACGCGATCCGCTCCGTGACGCTGCTGACGCGCGTCATCGCCGACGCCGTTGCCGACGGTCTCATGGCTCGCTCGCAGGGCAAGTCGGGCGACGCCGCCACGACCAACGAGCCGATGGCCGAGTGGGAGCGTGAGCTTCTCGCCTCCGAGGACGCCGCTGCGAAGACCGACACCGAGACGGGCCCCACGTCCGTCAAGGAAGCCGCTGACTCGACGGCCGCCGCCGCGACGAAGGACCCCGCCGAGGCCGCTGCTCTGGCCAAGGCCGAGGAGAAGCAGGCTCAGGCCATCGCCGACTCGCAGGCCTGATTTTCCAGACCTTCACCGCTTCGTCATCCGCCCGCCGTCGCTCTCGACCAGAGTGACGGCGGGCGGGTGACCGAGCACCACCACAGCATTCTTTCGACTCACCGAGGAGCGAAAAACATGGCGAACTACACCGCCGCTGACATCAAGGCGCTGCGCGAAGCAACCGGCGCCGGCATGATGGACGTCAAGAAGGCTCTCGACGAGGCCGAGGGCGACAAGGCCAAGGCCACCGAGATCCTTCGCGTGAAGGGCCTCAAGGGCGTCACGAAGCGTGAGGGCCGCTCGGCCTCCAACGGTCTCGTGACGGCCAAGGTCGAGGGTGGCGTCGGCACCCTCGTCGAGATCAACTGCGAGACGGACTTCGTCGCCAAGGGCGACAAGTTCATCACCCTCGCCGACCAGGTCCTCGCGCAGGCCGTTGCCGTCAAGGCGACGAACGCCGAGGAACTGCTCAAGTCGGACATGAACGGCCAGACCGTCGAGGACGTCCTCAACGAAGCCAACGCCACGATCGGCGAGAAGATCGTCGTCAACCGCGTCGGTCGCCTCGAGGGCGACGTCGTCGTCTCCTACCTGCACAAGACGAGCCCAGACCTCCCGGCTCAGATCGGTGTTCTGGTGGCCGGTTCCGGCGACGAGACGACGCTGCGTGACATCGCGATGCACACGGCCGCGTTCTCCCCCTCGGTTCTCACGCGTGACGAGATCGACGCTGACGTCGTCGAGAACGAGCGTCGCGTCGCGGAGGCCACGGCCAAGGAGGAGGGGAAGCCGGAGGCTGCTCTGCCGAAGATCATCGAAGGCCGTGTCAACGGTTACTTCAAGGAGAACGTGCTGCTCGAGCAGCCGTTCGCCAAGGACGCCAAGAAGTCGGTCGCCAAGGTGGCCGAGGAGGCCGGTGCAGAGGTGAAGGGCTTCCTTCGCTTTAAGGTCGGCGTCTGACAAGCAGGAGGCGAAGGTTGTCGACGTTGCGAGCGCTAGCGAGCTCCGTCGGCGGCCGAAGCCGAGTGCGCAGTCAGACGCCAGAAAAAATAGCGTCTGACTGGTGACCGCACAGACTCAGCCCGCTCCCAGCCCACGCGGCAGGGAGCGGGCTTTGTCGTGCCCAGTGCTCAACCCCACCCGCTACCGTGACCCCATGACCAACCTCACGGCTGAGCTCCCCGCTTCTGTCACCCGCATCGACGGCCTCGACGGCGGCGATGCTCTGCGGGTCGACGGCCTCCGCTCGTCGGGTGTGGTTCAGCTGCACGGAGCGCACGTCACGAGTTTCGTCCCGGTCGGTGGGGACGAGATGTTGTGGATGAGCCCTCTCGCGAAGGCGGGCGCGTCGGCGATCCGTGGTGGCGTGCCGGTCTGTTTCCCCTGGTTCGGGTCGGGTGCTTCGGGTGAGATGAAGCCGTCGCATGGTCCGGCGCGTGTGGTGCCGTGGCGTCTCGTGGAGGTGGACGACGATGCGGAGACCGTGCGGTTGCACTTCGAGTTGTCGCATGCCGATGTCGCGGGTGCCCCGGGCGGTGACCACTGGCCGGAGGGGCTCGTGGCACGCTACGTGGTCACCCTCGGGGAAGCCTTGGCCCTCGAGCTGGGCGCCGTCAACGAGGGCTCCGTGGACGTCACGGTCGAGGCGGCCCTGCACACCTACCTCAGGGTCGCCGACGTGCGGCAGGTCGCCGTCGAGGGCGCCGAGGGTGCCTCGGTGCTCGACCAGCTCACAGGGCGCACGCACACCCAGGACGGTGCCGTCGTGTTCGACGGTGAGGTCGACTCGATCGTCCACCTCGAGGACGCCCCGTTGCGCCTGGTGTCGCGTGACGACGCCGCACGCAGCCTGCTGACGTTGACCCGCGAGGGCAGCGGTGACGTCGTCGTCTGGAATCCGCACATCGAGAAGGCCTCGGCCATGGGCGACGTCCCCCGATGACGCATGGCCGGGCTTCGTCTGCCTCGAAACGGCGAATGTGCGCGACAACGCCGTCACCTTGGCGCCCGGAACCTCCCGCGCCATGCGGGCCACCTATGCGCCGGGGGAGTGACGCTCGTTTCCGCTGGCCGTGACGCGTGTGAAAGTATTGCTCGACGCATGTCCGAGAGCCTGCCAGGAGGCGAAATGAGCGACATTCCGAGCGGTCAGCCGGTCACCGGCGAGACGCGCACCCCCTACACGCGAGTGCTGCTCAAGCTCTCGGGCGAGGTCTTCGGCGGCGGAAGTGTCGGCGTCGACCCCGAGGTCGTGCGTGCGATCGCCCGTCAGATCGCTCCGGCCGTCCGCTCCGGCGTCCAGGTCGCGGTCGTCGTCGGTGGAGGCAACTTCTTCCGCGGCGCCGAACTGCAGCAGAAGGGCATGGACCGCAGCCGCGCCGACTACATCGGCATGCTCGGCACCGTGATGAACTGCCTCGCTCTTCAGGACTTCCTGGAGAAGGAGAACATCGAGACGCGCGTGCAGTCCGCCATCGAGATGACGCAGGTCGCGGAGCCGTATATCCCGCGCCGCGCGATCCGTCACATGGAGAAGGGCCGCGTCGTCATCTTCGGCGCGGGTGCAGGCATGCCGTTCTTCTCCACCGACACCGTCTCGGCCCAGCGTGCGCTCGAGACGCACTGTGACGCCGTGCTCGTCGCGAAGAACGGCGTCGACGGCGTCTACTCCGACGACCCGCGCAAGAACCCCGAGGCGGTCAAGCTCGACACCGTCACGCACGCGGACGCCCTGGCGCGCGGTCTCAAGATCGTCGACGCCGCCGCGTTCAGCCTGTGCATGGAGAACAAGCTGCCCATGGTCGTGTTCGGCATGGAAGGCGAAGGCAACATCACCCGCGCTCTGCAGGGTGAGAAGATCGGAACGTTGGTCGCCGCGTCCTGATTCGGGCGTGCGATCGAGAGAAACGACGAACGGAAGCGAAGCCATGGACATTGACGAGATCCTCCTCGAGGCCGAGGAGAAGATGGACAAGGCGATCGACGCCGCCAAGGAGGACTTCGCGTCCATCCGTACCGGCCGTGCGAACGCCGCCATGTTCAACCGACTGACGGTCGACTACTACGGCGCTCCGACGCCGCTGCAGCAGCTCGCGTCGTTCCAGACGCCCGAGGCGCGCACGATCCTCATCATTCCGTTCGACAAGTCGGCCATCTCCGAGATCGAGAAGACGCTGCGCGACTCCGACCTCGGCGTGAACCCGAGCAACGACGGCAACCAGATCCGCTGCATCCTGCCCGCCCTCACCGAGGAGCGCCGCAAGGACTACATCAAGATGGCCAAGGACAAGGCCGAGAACGGCCGCGTCAGCGTCCGCAACGTGCGCCGCAAGGCGAACCAGGACATCGACAAGCTGGTCAAGGACAAGGAGATCGGCGAGGACGAGGGCGCACGCGCCGAGAAGGACCTCGACGCTCTGACGAAGAAGCGTGTCGACACGATCGACGCGCTCCTCAAGGGCAAGGAATCCGAGCTTCTCGAGGTCTGACCTCGAGTTCGTCCTCGAAAGCCCGATGCCTGCATCAGCAACACCACCGACCCCGCCGCCACCCGGCGCGGGGTCGGTTGCTGCGCCCGCATCGGCTCCGAGGAAGAACAAGGCCGGCCGTGACCTGCGGGCCGCAGTGCTGGCTGCGCTCGTTCTCGGCGGGCTCGTGCTCGTGTCGCTGTTCGTCCGCAAGGAGCTGTTCGTCGTCCTCGCGACGACGGCGTCGGTGATCGGCACGCACGAGCTGCTACGGGTCATGCCGTCGGGCCACTTCCGCCCCTCCTGGGCGCCGACGCTCGTCGCGGCGGCCGTCATTCCCGTGGCGGCCTACGTCATGGGTCCGTCGGCCATGCTGGCCGCGCTCGTCGGCAGCGTGCTCGTGTTCATCCTGTGGGGGGCGCTCGCCAACAAGGACGCCGCCGACACGGCGGCGGCCGCGTTCATCGCCCTCTACGTTCCGGCACTCGTGTCGTTCGCGATGATGCTCCTCCATGCTCCGGACGGCGTGAGCCGCATCATCGTTTTCATCCTCGTGACGATCAGCAGCGACATCGGCGGGTACGCCGCCGGCGTCATGTTCGGCAAGCACCCGATGGCACCTACCGTCAGCCCGAAGAAGTCCTGGGAGGGCTTCGCCGGGTCGTGGGCGAGCTGCGTCGTCGTGGGCGTGCTCTCGGTGACGCTCGTGCTCCACGCTCCCTTCTGGGTGGGCATCCTGCTCGGCTCGGCTGTCGTCGTGGCCGCGACGGCCGGCGACCTGTGCGAGTCGATGATCAAGCGCGACCTCGGCATCAAGGACATGAGCAACCTCATCCCCGGCCACGGCGGCCTCATGGACCGCCTCGACTCGCTCGTGCTCGCCGCGCCCGTGACGTGGGCCGTCCTCACCGCGTTCGCCGCGTGATCCCCGCGAAGGAGACCTTCGATGACCACTGACCTTCCCACCCCCACAACCCGGCCGGCGCCGGGGCAGCTGACGTTCACTGCTCCGCGGCGCGGCAAGCCGCCGCAGCACCTCGCGGACTTCGACCTCGCCGGTCGTCAGGCTTTCGCGAAGGAGCTCGGGCTTCCGGCCTTCCGCGCCAAGCAGGTCTCGACGCACTACTTCGAGCGGTTCGTCGCCGACCCGGCCGAGATGACGGATCTGCCGAAGGCCGGCCGCGAGGAGATCGTCTCGGGTCTCATGCCGCCGCTGCTCACGAGTGTCAAGACGCTCGTCGCCGACGGCGGCAACACGCTCAAGCAGGTTCACCGCCTCCACGACGGTGCGCTCGTCGAGAGCGTCATCATGCGTTACCCGGGCCGCGTCACCATGTGCATCTCGAGCCAGGCCGGCTGCGGCATGAACTGCCCCTTCTGCGCCACGGGCCAGGAGGGCCTCACCCGCAACCTCTCGACGGCCGAGATCGTCGAGCAGGTCGTCGCCGGTGCCCGACTCCTTCGTTCCGGCGAACTGCCCGGCCTCGAGGAGGAGGACCGCGAGCACCCGCTGCGCGTGAGCAACGTCGTGTTCATGGGCATGGGGGAGGCGCTCGCCAACTACCGCCGCGCCATCGACGCCATCAAGCGCCTCACGGCCCCGGCCCCCGAGGGCCTCGGCATGTCGGCGCGCGGCATCACGATGTCGACCGTCGGGCTGGCGCCGGCCATCGACAAGCTCGCCGCGGAAGGCATCCCGGTGACGTTGGCGCTCTCGCTCCATGCGCCCGACGACGAACTGCGCAACGAACTCGTGCCGATCAACACGCGCTGGAGCGTCGACGAGGCGCTGGATGCGGCCTACCGCTACTTCAAGACCACCGGCCGGCGCGTCAGCATCGAGTACGCCCTCATCAAGGACATCAACGACCAGGGCTGGCGCGCTGACCTGCTCGCCAAGAAGCTCAACGCGCGCGGCAAGGGCTGGGTGCACGTCAACCCGATTCCGCTCAACCCGACGCCGGGGTCGAAGTGGACGGCGTCGCGCAAGGGCGTCGAGCAGAACTTCGTCGAGCGCCTGCGCGCCGGGGGCATCCCGACGACGGTGCGTGACACGCGCGGTTCCGACATCGACGGCGCGTGCGGTCAGCTGGCCGCGAGCACGGCCTGAGTCACGCGGATCATCCCGCGAGCCGCGCTGAGGAAGGCTCGCGAGACGCCTTCCCGGCCATAGCCGGGCCGAGGTTACGCGGACCCGCAACCTCGTCAGATCGATCGAAGAAGACCCCATGAGCGAAGCCGGACGCGAGTTCGTCCTCACCGTCAGCTGCCCCGACCGCACCGGCATCACGCATGCCGTCTCCGGGGTGGCGCTTGAGAACGACCTGTCGATCGCCGACAGCCAGCAGTTCGCCGACCCGACGTCGGGGGAGTTCCACCTGCGTATGCACCTCACGCGCCAGGGGGAGCCCACGGATGTCGAGACGGTGCGGGAGTCGTTCGCGCGCGTCGTCGAGGAGTTCGACATGACGCTCGGTTTGCACGACGCCAGCGAACGTCAGCGGGTCGTGCTCATGGTGAGCAGGCAGGGGCACTGCCTCAACGACCTGTTGTTCCGTGTCTCCACGGGACAGCTGCCCATCGACGTCGTCGCCATCGTGAGCAACCACGAGGACTTCCGGGGCGTCGCCGAGTGGTACGGGCTGCCGTTCCACCACGTGCCGGTGACGAAGGAGACCAAGCCGCAGGCCGAGGCGGAGCTCCTGCGCATCATCGAGGAGACGAAGGCCGACACGGTCGTGCTCGCGCGGTACATGCAGGTGCTCTCGGAGGACCTGTGCGCGCGTCTGTCAGGGCGAGTCATCAACATCCACCACTCGCTCCTGCCGAGCTTCAAGGGCGCCAAGCCGTACACGCAGGCGCACGAGCGCGGCGTCAAGGTGATCGGTGCGACGGCGCACTACGTGACGGCAGACCTCGACGAGGGGCCGATCATCGAGCAGGACTTCCGCCGCGTCGACCACCGCATGACGCCCGCCCAGCTGTCGACCGCGGGTCAGGAACTCGAGGCGATGGCGCTCGCGCGTGCTCTCATGTGGCACGTCGAACACCGCGTGGTGCTGCGCGGGCGCCGCACCGTCGTCTTCGCCTGATCGCTCGTCACGTCAGGCCCGCGCGAGCACGATGTCGAGCGCCTCACCCGGCGTCTCGACGAGGTGCAGGTGTTCGGCGAATCGCTTGCCTTCGCTCAGCGCTGTGAGCGCCGGCCACACCGGAACCATTTCGGTCCACTGCCGCTGCCCGACCAGGACGAGGTCGGGCAGCGGCGCGTCGTCGGGGGCGTAGTAGAGCGGCGTGACGCTCTGGAAGATCTCCTGCACCGTGCCGGCTGCGCCCTCGAGGACGACGACCGCGTCGTTCGAACCCGCGAGGAGGTCGTCCTCGCGCAGCGCGTTCGAGAAGTACTTGGCGATGGCATCACCGAACACGTTGGGAGGCTCGTGGCCGTAGAACCACGTCGGGATGCCGACGCTGCGCAGGTCGTCGCCCGAGCCGAGCAGCTCCTTCGCGCGGAATCCTGCGCTCGCCCACGCGCCGATGTCCGGGCGGAACGAGGGCACCTGCGCCACGACATCGAGGGCCTCGTCGAGTCGCCCCGTGCGATCCGCGGCGCCGAGGTTGGCCGCCTCCATCGCGCCCGGCCCGCCGCCGGTCAGAACGACGAGGCCTGCGTCCGCGAGACGCCGCGCAAGGTGCGCGATCTCCAGGAAGGCAGCCTCGTCACGTGACATCGCGTGCCCACCCATGATGCCGACCGTGCGCCGACCGTCGAGGGCCTCCTGGAGCGCGTCGCGCATCGAGTCGTCGTGGAGCGCTCGTAGCGCCGTCGCGTAGGCGTCGTGACGGGCCGCGCAGTCACCGAACCACGCGTAGGCGCGGGCGTCGGGAGTCGCCTCGTACCCGGACGGCTCCAGGCCGTCGTACAGCTCGGTGGGGGAGTAGAGCGCGTGACGATAGGCGTCCACCGGCGCGCCGGGGTCCGCCGGAAAGATGATGGCGCCCCGGCGCGTGAGATCCATGGCGAGATCGCCCGGTACCTGACCGCCCAGCACGACGAGGCCGTCGAAGCGGTCCGCCGCCTCGCGCAGGCGGGTGCCCGCCGAACCGCTCAGGTCGACGTTCTGCAGTCGGAAGCCGTCGAGGCTGACGGAACCGTCGAGGGCCTCGTCGAGCTCGGCCGCCGAATGGATTTCGCGAAGCATGCGCCAACCTTGGCACAAACGTCGGGATGAACTCACGCGTAACCCGTTGGCGGCGGGCAGGATGTGTTCATGGCCGACAACGATGTGACCTACGCCGAGACGTACCAGCGCAGCATCGACGACCCCGAGGGTTTCTGGCTCGAGGCTGCCCGGGGCGTCGACTGGATCTCGCCGCCGAAGCAGGCGCTCGATTCGAGCAGCGCCCCGCTCTACCGCTGGTTTCCCGGGGCCCGGCTCAACACCTGTTACAACGCGCTCGACCGTCACGTCATCGCAGGCAATGCCGACGAGCTCGCGCTCATCCACGACAGCGCCGTCACCGGCGAGGTGCGCACCTTCACGTACGCGCAGCTCCTCGATGAGGTGGCCCGTGCGGCCGGTGTGCTCCAGGCCCTCGGCGTGGAGAAGGGCGACCGCGTCGTCATCTACATGCCGATGATCCCCGAGGCGGTCATCTCGATGCTCGCGTGCGCCCGCGTCGGCGCCGTGCACTCCGTGGTGTTCGGTGGCTTCGCGGCATCCGAGCTCGCTGCCCGCATCGACGACGCGCAGCCGAAGGTCGTCCTGTCGGCCAGCTGCGGCGTCGAGCGCACACGCATCGTCGAGTACAAGCCGATGCTGGACGCCGCCCTCGAGAAGGCGACGCACGAGGTGTCCCATTGCGTCATCGTCCAGCGCCCGCAGTACGAGGCCGAGATGGGCGAGCGCGACTTCGACTGGGAGAAGGTCATGGCGCCGGGCGCGGTGCAGCCCGCCGGGTGCGTCGCCGTCGAGGCCACCGATCCGCTCTACGTGCTCTACACCTCCGGAACCACCGGTCGCCCCAAGGGCATCGTGCGCGACAACGGCGGTCACGCCGTGGCGCTCACGTGGTCGATGGCGAACATCTACGGCATGCGCACCGGCGACGTCTGGTTCACGGCAAGCGACGTCGGCTGGGTCGTGGGGCACTCCTACATCGTCTACGCGCCGCTCTTCGCGGGCCTCGCCACAGTGCTCTACGAGGGCAAGCCGGTGGGCACGCCCGACGCCGGAGCTTTCTGGCGCGTCATCGAGCAACACAAGGTGGCGGGCCTGTTCACCGCCCCCACCGCCATTCGGGCCATCAAGAAGGAAGACCCGAACGCGGAGCTCCTTGCCGAACGAGACATCTCGACGCTTCGGACGCTGTTCCTCGCGGGCGAACGCCTCGACCCCGACACCTACACGTGGGCGCACGAGAAGCTCGGCGTTCCCGTCGTCGACAACTGGTGGCAGACCGAGACCGGCTGGCCGATCGTGGCGAACCCCACGGGCATCGAGACCTTCGAGGCCAAGCCGGGCTCGGCGACCAAGCCGATCCCCGGCTACGACGTCCAGGTACTCGCCCCCGACGGTACGGTGCTCGAACCGAACACCGAGGGCGCCGTCTGCATCAAGCTGCCGCTGCCGCCCGGCACCCTGCCCACGCTGTGGCAGGACGACGAGCGCTACGTCAGCTCCTACCTCGCCGCCTTCGACGGCTACTACCTCACCGGTGACGGCGGGTACATCGACGAGGACGGGTACGTGTGGATCATGGGCCGCACCGACGACGTGCTCAACGTCGCGGGCCACCGGCTCTCGACAGGCTCACTGGAGGCGGCGCTTGCAGGCCACCCCGCGGTGGCCGAGTGCGCCGTCATCGGTGTGGCCGATCCGCTCAAGGGGCAGGTGCCGCGCGCTCTCGTCGTGTTGAAGTCGGGACGGGAGTTCAGTGACGCCGAGATCGATGCCCTCGCGGACGAACTGCGCACACGGGTGCGTGACGAGGTGGGCGCGCTCGCTTCGCTGAGTGCGGTCGATGTCGTCCAGGCGCTGCCCAAGACTCGCTCGGGCAAGATCCTGCGCAAGACGATGCGTCAGATGGCCGACGGCGAGACGCCGCAGGTGCCGCGCACGATCGAGGACGCGGGCGTGCTGGACGCCCTGTCCGGAGTGCTCGGCACCCGCGGTGACTGAGGGCGTCAGGAAAGCTTCGTCGCCTCGAGCGTGAAGTCACGCGCGCGCAGGCGCTCGACGTACGGCATGCCGAGTGCGACCGCAGGAGTCAACACGCCGCCGTCGGCGCCGGTCGGCAGCTGCGGCAGGTCGCCTTCGGCCAGCGTGAGCGCGGCCTCGGCGAGCATGACGACGGTGGCGTTGTACCCCGGGTCGCCCTGGGCCGCCACGACGCCGCGGTAGCGTGCGCCCGTCGTCGTGGTGGTGCGCAGGTCCATGCGGAAGAAGCCGTTGACGCGAGACTTCTCGTCCGGCCCACTGCCCGGCTTGGGCACGAGGCGTTCCACGATCGGGCGAGCCTTCTGGCTGCCCAGCGCCGCGAAACCGCCCGCCAGGGCACCCGCGATGGCGTAGGCGCGCAGGCGTCCCTTGAGGCCGGCTCCGGCCTTCATCACCTCGCGGTAGTGGAACGTCTTGCCGTATCCGTGGCCGAACAGGGCGTTGCTGCGGCGCACGATGCGCGTGTTGTACGAGGCCATGACGAACGGCGCAGTCCAGGCCTCGAGGTCCTCCGAGTAACCGACCTTGAGCGAGTCCTTGTACTCGCCCTCGGGCTCGGCGGCGCGATCGGGGGAGAGGGAGAACTTGTCGCCCGCGATCTTGCGGCGTTCGGGCTGCGAGGCCATGTCGTCGGCCTGCTGAATGGCCGAGGCGACGGTGCCGCCGCTCATCCCGCCCTTCATCGAGGCGTAGACCGTGGTGTCCCCGAGGTCGCCGTCGTCGGCGTCACGAACGGTCTGTGCGGTGAGGAAGGCCGCCAGGTCGGACGGCACCGAGTCGTAACCACACGAATTAACGATGCGGGCGCCCGAAGCCCGGGCCGCCTCGTCGTAGTGGTCGATGCAGTCGCGGGCGAAGAGCACCTCACCGGTGAGGTCGACGTAGTGCGTGCCCGCGGTGGCGCAGGCGCCGACGAGGGGCAAGCCGTAACGCGCGTACGGGCCGACGGTGGAGATGACGACACGGGTGCTCTCGGCGAGAGCTCGCAGCGACGCCTCGTCGTTCGAATCGGCCTCGACGATGCCCCATCCCGCGGCGTTCGCGCCAAGATTCTGACGAACCGTCTCAACTTTGGAGCGGGTGCGCCCGGCGAGGGCGATTCGGGTGCCGGCGGGTGCGTGGGCGGCCAGGTCTGCGGCTACGAGCTCCCCGACGAATCCTGTTGCGCCGAAGAGAATTACGTCGAATTCACGATCTGTTGAGGTCATGTCGTCGAGCCTACCGGCTCGCCTGCGGCGAGGCCGATTGCCTCGTGATTCGTCTCAACTGGGAATCCGCCCGAGATGTGTGCCAATCTGTCCGCATGATGGATGGTGACGCATGGCACTGAGCGCATTCGAGCTCTATTCGATCGGAATCGGGCCCTCCTCCTCACACACCGTCGGCCCGATGAGGGCAGCCGCACGCTTCCTCGACGTCCTGCGAAGCGAAGGCCACTTCGACGACGCGGCCCGAGTGCAGGTCGAACTCTGCGGCTCGCTCGGGCAGACGGGCCACGGCCACGGTTCCGACAAGGCCGTCGTCCTCGGACTCATGGGGGAGGACCCGGAGACGGTCGACACCGACACTGCGGACGACCGCTTCCGTGAGGTCAAGGAGTCGCACCGCATCATGTTGGGCGGCACGCGCGAGCTTCCGCTCGACGACGAAGACCTCGTGCTGCACCGTCGCAAGACGTTGCCCGGCCACCCCAACGGCATGATCGCCCGCGCCCTCGACGACGCCGGCAACACCCTCGTCGAGCGCGTCTACTACTCCGTCGGTGGCGGCTTCGTCGTCGACGAGGACGCCCTCGGCGCCGACCGCGTCGTCCAGGACACGACGCAGGTCGAGTTCCCCTTCTCCACCGGCAAGGAACTGCTCGCCGTGTGTGAGCGCACGGGTCTGTCGATCAGCGACGTCATGCTGCGCAACGAACTCGCGTGGCGCTCCGCCGACGAGGTGCGCGCCGGCATGCTGCACCTGTGGTCCGTCATGGACCAGTGCATCGAGAACGGCTTCTCCACCGAGGGCACGCTGCCCGGCGGCCTCAAGGTCCCGCGCCGCGCCCCCGCGATCCGTCGCGCCCTCAACGCCCAGGTCGGCCCCGGCGACCACGTCGACCCGCTCGACATCATGGACTGGGTCAACCTGTTCGCCATGGCCGTCAACGAGGAGAACGCCGCCGGCGGCCGCGTCGTCACCGCGCCGACGAACGGCGCCGCGGGCGTCATCCCCGCGGTGCTGAAGTACTACACGACCTTCGTGCGTGGCGCTGACGACGACGGCATCGTGCGCTTCATGCTCACCGCCGCCGCCATCGGCATCCTCTTCAAGGAGAACGCCTCCATCTCCGGCGCCGAGGTCGGCTGCCAGGGCGAGGTCGGCTCCGCCTGCGCCATGGCCTCCGGAGCGCTCTGCGAAGTTCTCGGCGGAAACCCGGAACAGGTCGAGAACGCCGCCGAAATCGGCATCGAACACAACCTCGGCCTCACGTGCGACCCCGTCGGCGGCCTCGTGCAGATCCCCTGCATCGAGCGCAACGCCATCGCAGCGGTCAAAGCCATCAACGCCGCGCGCCTGTCCAAGCGCGGCGACGGCAAACACACCGTCAGCCTCGACCAGGCCATGAAGACGATGCGCGAAACCGGCCGCGACATGAGCATCAAGTACAAGGAGACGGCCCGCGGCGGGCTCGCGGTGAACGTCATCGAGTGCTGAGTCCTCCCTTGCGCCGTCTTGCGGCCAGGCCCTAGGGGGCCTGTCTCGGTGCGACGGCGCTTCGGGCGTCTTCGCGACTGAGTGAGCGACCTTCCGCCTCGCAAGCTCGGCGGTCGGTTCGCTCACTCAGTCGCTCGACGGGTCCGCTTCCAGCGTGGTGCTGTTTCCGAAGAGTGTTGCGGCTTCCGTTCTTCGGCTGGCTATTTTGCCGTGGTCATCTTGTTCGCGGTCAGGGCGTTGACGATGTCGCGGATGTGCTTGTCGAGGCTTGGGCTGCCAGCTGCTCCAAGGCCGCGAGGTGGCCGTTCAGGGCCATGCGACCCGCCTTCGTGAGCGTCACCCACGTCGTCGGCCGCTTGCCCTTCGCACCCTCGCGGCGCAGCGAAACGTAGCCCGCCTCCGAGAGCGTCTTCAGGTGCTTGCTCAACACGCTGTCCGCCACGTCCAGATCCTCGCGCAGACCCTGGAACCCCGCGCTGGCGACCGGCGCCAACATGACGCAGATGCGCAACCGGATCGGCGCGTGAACCACCTCGTCGAACGCCGGCGTCACAGCGCTCAACGCGACGCCGCCTGCACGCCGCCCGAACGGATCCCGTCACGCAGAGCCTCGTCGACTCGTCGTCCCATGACGACCGTGGCAACGAACGCGAGCGCCGCTGCGACGACGTTCACGCCGTAACTCCAGTCGAACGCGCCGCGCAAAACGGCTACAGCCATGCACTCGACGAGGACGACGACGTAGCCGATCCACCAGTGTCGCGCCGAGCCGCGTGCCTGGGCGGGACCGACCCACACGTTCGTTCGATCGCGGTAGGTCCGCACCAGAGCGCCCATGGTCGCTGCGGCGAGAAGGCACACCACGAGCATGACCGCCACGCCGGTGGGCGACGTGCCGAGACCCACGGCGAGGCACACGGCGGCAACGGCAAGGCCCAGCGTGGGGTGGTACCAGCGCGGCGTGACGAGACGATCGGCCGTGCGCTCACGCGTCAGCTGCACGTCCCGAAGGGCTTCCTGAGCTTCCATGTGATTTTCCATGGTGGAAAGTTTACCCCTGACTTTCCGATATGGAAAGTGTGAGCCTCGAAATCGGTGGTGCGCGGACGGCAGGCGTCAGCATCGTCGGTGGGGGATTGTCGGAGCCGTCCGTCACAATGGACGACGTGACAACGCAGCGCACCGTCTCCCTCCTCGGTTCCACCGGCTCGATCGGCACTCAGGCGTGCCAGATCGTCCGGGCCAACCCCGAGCGCTTCCGCATCGTCGCGCTCAGCGCGGGCGGACGTGACCTCGAGCTCGTCGCACAGCAGGCCGTCGAGTTCGACGTCGAGCTCGTCGGCATCGCAGCGGGTGACCGGGCGAAGCTCGAGAGCCTCATCGCCGATGCCGCCCAGGCGACGGGCAAGCGCGCGGTCAGCCGTGTCGTCGTAGGCGACGACGCCTCCGTCCGCACGGCCGGTGTCGGAACCGACGTCGTCCTCAACGGCATCACCGGTTCCATCGGCCTGCGCCCCACCGTCGCCGCCCTCGAAGCGGGCAGCACGTTGGCGCTCGCGAACAAGGAGTCGCTCATCGTTGGCGGCCCGATCGTCAAGAAGCTCGAGAAGCCCGGACAGATCGTTCCGGTCGACTCCG
Source organism: Dermacoccus sp. PE3 (assembly GCF_001021715.1). Lineage (NCBI taxonomy): Bacteria > Bacillati > Actinomycetota > Actinomycetes > Micrococcales > Dermacoccaceae > Dermacoccus > Dermacoccus sp. PE3. The sequence continues at coordinate 351,869 of NZ_LDCM01000003.1, forward strand.
AGCACTCGGCCATCGCACAGTCGCTCACCTCCGGCGCCGCGCACGAGGTGCGCAAGCTCGTCGTCACCGCCAGCGGCGGCCCCTTCCGCGGCATGACGCGCGAGCAACTCGGCGACGTCACGCCCGAGCAGGCGCTCAAACACCCCAACTTCGCCATGGGCAGGGTCATCACGACCAACTCGGCCACCCTCGTCAACAAGGGCCTCGAGGTCATCGAGGCGCACCTGCTCTTCGACATCCCCATCGAGCGGGTCGAGACGGTCGTGCACGCCCAGCAGTACATCCACTCGATGGTCGAGTTCCACGACGGCGCGGTTGTCGCTCAACTCGGTCTGCCGACGATGCTCGTGCCCATCGCCATGGGGCTCGACTGGCCGCACCGCATCCCTGACGTCGAAACGCCGATCGACTGGACCAAGGCCATGAACTGGACCTTCGAACCCCTCGACGACGAGGCGTTCCCCGCCGTGCGCCTCGCTCGTGAGGTCGGCGCCGCCGGGGCTACCTATCCGGCGGTCTACAACGCCGCGAACGAGGAGTGCGTCGAGGCCTTCCACGATCGGCGCATCGGGTTCCTCGACATCGTCGACACCGTGGAGAAGGTCGTCGGGCAACACACAGCAACGAGTGGTGAACTCGACGTCGACGGCGTCCTCGCCGCCGAGACGTGGGCACGAGCCGCAGCCCACGATGCAATCGACAAGGTGGCCCGCTGATGTTGTTCCTCGCCGGTGTGCTCTTCATGGTTGCGGGCGTCGCGCTCTCGATCGCCCTGCACGAATGCGGGCACATGCTGCCCGCGAAGAAGTTCGGCGTGCGCGTGCCGCAGTACATGATCGGCTTCGGCCCGACCATCTGGTCGCGCCACGGAAAGGAGACCGAGTACGGCATCAAGGGCATTCCGCTCGGTGGCTACGTGCGCATGATCGGTATGTATCCACCGAAGGCGGGCGATCCCGAAGGCACCGTGCGGGCTTCGTCGACCGGCCGCTTCACCCAACTCGCCGACGAGGTGCGTGAGCAGTCGTACGAGGAGATGCGCCCCGGCGACGAGAACCGGGTGTTCTACAAGCTCAAGACATGGCAGAAGGTCACGGTCATGTTCGGCGGGCCGTTCATGAACCTCGTCATCGCCGCCGTCGTGCTCGTCGTCATGGTCTCCGGCGTCGGCATGCCCAAGCTCGCCGGAACCAAGGTGACCTCGCTCACCACGTGTCTGACGAAGGTCGCCGACGGCGCGGAGTGCCCCGCCGGTCAGGAAGCACCGGCCGCCTCGAGCGGCATCAAGCTCGGTGACGAGATCGTCTCCGTCGCCGGTCAGAAGGTCTCGAGCAATCGCGACGCCACGCGCGTCATTCGGGAAAATGGCGACAAGCCCATTCCGTTCGTCGTGGAGCGTGACGGCAAGAACGTCACGCTCACCGTCACCCCGAAGAAGACGAAGGTCGTCAAGCTCGACGGAAAGGGCGACCCCGTCACCGACGCCACCGGCAAGGACGTCATGGTCGACGCCGGATTCGTCGGGCTGTCGATCGGGCAGGTCACCCTTCAGCGCGACAACCCGGCGGCCGCCGTGCCGATGCTCGGCGAGAGCCTCAAGCAGACCGCCGGCGTCGTGCTCAACATTCCCTCCAAGATGCAGGGCGTTGCCAAGGCGGCGTTCGGTGACGAGGCGCGCGACCCGAACGGGCCGATTTCCGTCGTCGGTGTCACGCGCATCGCCGGTGATGTGGCGGAGTCGAAGCAGGTGGAGCTCGGGCAAAAGGTGCTCTTGCTGCTCAATCTCCTGGCCTCGCTCAACCTGGCGCTCTTCGTCTTCAACCTCATCCCGCTCATGCCCCTCGACGGTGGCCACATCGCGGGTGCCCTGTGGGAGGCGATCAAGCGCCCCATCGCCCGTGCTCGTGGGATCACCGGGCCGGTCTACGCCGACGTGACGAAGGCTCTGCCCATCGCGTACGCCGTCTCGATCCTGCTCATCGGCATGTCGGTGCTGCTCATCTACGCCGACGTCGTCAAGCCGATCACGTTCAACTGATCGGGACGTACCGCTCAGAAGTTGGCGTGCATCCGCCAGACGAGCACCTCGGTGACGTCGTCGCTCGCCGAACGCGCCGTGAGGGCGCCGGTCCACGAGCCGCGCACGGCATCACCCTCGCCCGCCTCGATCGAGGTGTCGACGTCGTCGGCCCTCACCTCGAGTGCGCCTCGCGTGACGTAGAGGTGCGTGTGCGGCGCGGCAGCAAACGAGACCTCGCGACCCGGTAGAACTCTGGCGATGTCGAGGGCCACCCAGTGGTTGGCGATGCCGAGTCCCGGCTCCTCGCCCTCACGCCCGGACAGCGCGGTCACGGCACGGCCCTCCTGCGCGGCCTCGTCGAGCGCGTCACTCAGGTGGCGCTGCGCGTAGGCAGGGCGAAGGCGCGGGGTGTCCGGCGGCACCCACATCTGAACGACGCGCGCGGGGTCTGAGTCACTCGGGTTGAGTTCGGAGTGCAGGATGCCGGTGCCCGCGCTCATGCGCTGCATCGTGCCTGCGGTGAGGTGCGCGGTGTGCCCGGCGGTGTCGGTGTGGCGTACCTCGCCCTCGACGACCCACGTGACGATCTCCATCTCGCTGTGGCGGTGCGGGTCGACGCCACCGCCCGGATCAATGATGTCGTCGTTGTGCACGAGGAGTGCGCCGTGCGCGTACCTGGCGAGGTCGAAGTTGCCCGCGAACGGGAAGGAGAAGCGCCCGAGCATCCCGTCGACGCGCTGCTCCGAGCGCTCACTCGCCGGGTACAGACGCATCAGAGGCTGAGGGGTCGTCACGTTCGGGCCAACGTCCGCCGGGCAGAGGCGATTCCCAGCCGGCGGGGAGCGGGCATCCTATCGGCAGGCTTAGGATTGGCGCATGCCGGTTTCTCTTGGGATGCCCTCGGCCCCCGCACCTGTCCTCGCGCCCCGCCGCAAGACCCGCAAGATCAAGGTCGGCAAGGTCGACGTCGGTGGTGACGCACCCATCTCCGTGCAGTCGATGACGACGACGCCGACGACGGACATCAACGCCACGCTCCAGCAGATCGCCGAGCTCACGGCGTCTGGTTGCGACATCGTGCGCGTGGCCTGCCCGAGCCAGGACGACGCGGAGGCGCTGCCCGCCATCGCTCGCAAGGCGCAGATCCCCGTCATCGCCGACATTCACTTCCAGCCCAAGTACGTCTACGCCGCCATCGAGGCGGGCTGTGCAGGTGTGCGCGTCAACCCGGGCAACATCCGCAAGTTCGACGACCAGGTCAAGCAGATCGCCAAGGAGGCGAAGGACGCGGGTGTCTCCATCCGCATCGGCGTCAACGCCGGTTCGCTCGACAAGCGTCTGCTCGAGAAGTACGGCAAGCCGACCGCTGAGGCGCTCGTCGAGTCGGCCGTCTGGGAGGCGAGCCTCTTCGAGGAGCACGACTTCCACGACTTCAAGATCTCGGTCAAGCACAACGACCCGGTCGTCATGGTGCGCGCCTACGAGATGCTCGCCGAGCGCGGCGACTGGCCGCTCCACCTCGGCGTCACGGAGGCCGGCCCCGCCTTCCAGGGCACGATCAAGTCCGCCACGGCGTTCGGCGCCCTGCTCTCGCGCGGCATCGGCGACACGATCCGCGTCAGCCTGTCGGCCCCGCCGGTCGAAGAGGTCAAGGTCGGCAACCAGATCCTGCAGTCGCTCAACCTCAAGCCACGCAAGCTCGAGATCGTGAGCTGCCCCAGCTGTGGCCGTGCGCAGGTCGACGTCTACACGCTCGCCGAGCAGGTGACGAAGGGCCTCGAAGGCATGGAGGTGCCGTTGCGCGTCGCCGTCATGGGCTGCGTCGTCAACGGTCCGGGCGAGGCCCGTGAGGCCGACCTCGGCGTCGCCTCCGGTAACGGCAAGGGCCAGATCTTCGTCAAGGGTGAGGTCATCAAGACGGTGCCCGAGTCGCAGATCGTCGAAACCCTCATCGAAGAGGCCATGCGCATCGCCGAGGAGATGGGCGAGGACGCCGAGGGCGGCGCGCCCTCGGTCTCCGTCAGCTGACGCCCCGCATGCTGCGCACCTCCGGCGTTCGGACGCTCAGTGCGGCCGACGTCGACGACGCCCGTGCGCTGTGCGACCTCGACCGCGTCCACAACGTCTTCGTCGCCGCACGTCTCGACGAGGGCCTGCTCGGCGCCGGGGGAGTGGCCTTCGGTCTCGGCGGCTCGCCGTTGCGCTCGATGGTGTGGGCTTCGGCCAACGTCGTGCCGGTGAACCTCGCGTCCGAGGACGTCGCCCGGTACGCGAGTCGCCTTCGGCGCGGCAAGCGGCGCTTTGCCTCGCTCTTCGGTCCGGCCGACCAGACGCTTGCCCTGTGGAACCACCTGCGTGGCTCCTTCGGTGAGCCCATGTCCTACCGACCCGAGCAACCTCTCATGTTGGCGTCGCGCTCGGCGCGAGAGAAGACCGGGGTCACTCCCGACCGGCGCGTCCGCCCGGCACGGCGTGACGACCTCGACGCTCTCGTTCCCGCTGCCGCTGCGATGTTCACCGAGGAGATCGGGTACCGCCCGTACGTCGGCAGCGACGCGGTGTACCGCGCCGGCATCGCACGTCTCGTCGAGCAGGGGCGCACCTACGTCGTCACCGAAGGTGACGAGATCGTGTTCAAGGCGGACGTAGGCTCGCTCGCGTCGGGCGTGGCGCAGATCCAGGGCGTCTGGGTGGAGCCGAGCCATCGAGGGCGCGGTCTCGCCGCACCGTGCATGGCCGCCGTCGCCGACCTCGTCGAGCAGGCTCATGCGGATACCGTGAGTCTCTACGTCAACGACTACAACCTCCCGGCGCTGCGTGCCTACCTCACGGCGGGCTTCGAGCGCGTGGGCACTTTCGCCACCGTCATCCTCTAGGAGATCGTCATGGACTTGCGAGCGAACATCACTCACCTCACGCCGGTGGCGCGGGGCCTTGTCGGCGCGTACGTCGTCTCCGGCGTCATCCACCTCGTCAAGCCTCAGGTGTTCGAGGGCATAGTGCCGAAGCAACTGCCGCGACGTCGTGAGCTCGTCTATGTGAGTGGTGTCGCCGAACTGACCTGTGCAGCAGGGATGCTCACGCCGCGCACCCGTGAGGTTGCAGGCGCCGCGTCGGCTGCTCTGCTCGTGGCGGTGTTCCCCGCCAACGTCGAGATGGCGCGTCAGGCGCACTCGCGCATCACGCGCCGTGGCAGCACGCCGCAGCGTGAGGTGCAGCGCGCCCTGAGCGTGGCACGTCTTCCGCTGCAGTGGCCGCTCATCCGCTCGAGCGTCGCGATTGCTCGGGGCGGCCGCGGCTAGAGAGAGCCGCTCCTAGGGCTGCGTCGTTCAGCCCCGCGGGTGACGCAGCAGCGTTGCCTCCACGCCGTCGGGCGCTTCACCACGGACGGCGCGGGCAGGCGGTCGATCGCCGCGGATCGAGGCCACCATGTCCAGCACCCTTCGCGTCGCACGCACGTCGTGAGCACGAAAGACAGTCACACCGAGCCACGCCGCGACGGCGGTGGCCCCGAGCGACCCCTCGAGCCGCTCGTCGGCCGGGAGGTCGAGGCTCTCCCCGACGAAGTCCTTGCGTGAGATGGCCTGCATGACCGGCAGGCCGAGCGCGACGACGTCGGCGCTGTGGCGTAGCACCGTGAGGGAGTGGCGGGTCGTCTTGCCGAAGTCGAGCGTCGGGTCGAGCAGGATGCGTTCGTCCGGCACACCCGCAGCTCGCACTCGGTCCGCCTCCACGGCGAGGGCTCGCACGACGTCGTCCACAACGTCGAGCTCGTCGTCGCCGTAGGTGATGGCGACGGGGTCGGTGCGCGGGGGCAGCCCGCCCGTGTGACTGCACACGATGCCTGCCCCGATTCGGGCCGCGACGGTGGCGAGCTCACCGTCGTGCCCGGCCCAGGTGTCGTTGACGAGGTCGATCTCCGCGTCGGCGCAGGCGAGGACGACCTCGGAGCGCCACGTGTCGAGCGACAGCACCACGTCGGGATGACGCCGCCGGGCCTCGAGGAGGAAGGGCAGTACCCGGTCCGTTTCCTCCTCCGCACTCACCCACGCACCCTTGCCGCCTGCCCGTACTCCGCCGACGTCGATGATGTCCGCGCCCTCGGAGACCGCCGTGTCGAGCGCGGTCAGGGCGTCGTCGAGATCGGAGTGTCGGTTGCCCGCGTAGAAGGAGTCGGGGGTGCGGTTGACGATCGCCATGACGGCCGGCTGTCGCGCGTCGAAGCGTCGACCCCGCAAGACGAGGGGAGCCGGGGACGCGAGTCGGTCGTGCGGATTGTTGGGCACGCGGCGACTCTACTGGGGCGACGCGGGCGAGCGTGCTGTTCGCACGGAGGGCGCGCACCCCTAGAAGGGTGCGCGCCCTCGTCGTGCGTCGAGTGCGCCTTCAGTTGAAGGCGTTGAAGACGCCCCCGAGGCCGCCGGACTGGTTGCCGCTCGGGGCGATGCTGGACGCCCACGCGGCGAACGCCGACGGGTTACGTGACTGCAGGTAGACGCGGCCGGGGCCGACGAAGTCGAACACCAGACCCTCGCCGGACTTCATCGACTGGATCGACTTGCCCTCGACGGCGCGGCGGGTGCGGAACTGCATGTTGAGGTCGTACGCGACGACGTGGCCCGTGTCGATGACGACCTGCTCGCCGGGCTGCAGGTCAACGATGTCGATGGCACCGTAGACGGACAGGAGGACGAGACCCTCGCCGCTGGCCTGCAGACCGAAGCCGCCCTCACCACCGAAGAGGTTGCCCATGCCGCCGAACTTCGAGGAGATCTCCGTGCCGTAGCTGTTCGCCATCCAGTTACCGCGAGCCACGAAGAACGGGCGGTCGGGGCGCATCTCGATCGGCAGGATGTCGCCGGGCAAGACGCCGGCAACGTCGACCCAACCCCCGTTCTGGGGCGCCGTGTAGGTGGTGGTGAAGAATGACTCACCGGCGAGCACGGAGCGCTTCAGGCCCTGCATGACGCCGCCCGCTGCCTTGCTTGAGATCTGCACGCCGGGGGAGTGCGCCATCATCGCGCCGGACTCGACCTGGACGGGCTCTCCGGGCGCGAGGAACATGCGGGCCACGGCGAACGAAGGGTTGTGGCGGAGGTTGATCTGCATACCGCCATCATGGCAGCGGAGGCGGTGAGTTTCGGGGGTTCTGGCCGACTATCATTGGCCGGTATGACGATTGCCCCGTAGGTGGGCTCGTCACCCGAGATCGAGGAGAGCCAACGTGGCACAGCGCATGTCCAACCTGTTCCTGCGAACGCTTCGCGAGAACCCTTCGGACGCCGAGCTGCCGGGTCACCAGTTGCTCGTGCGCGCGGGCTATGTGCGTCGCGCCGCCCCCGGCATCTACACCTGGCTGCCGCTGGGCCTCAAGGTGCTGCGCAAGGTGGAGGCCATCGTCCGCGAGGAGATGGAGGCCATCGGTGGTCAGGAACTGAGCTTCCCCGCCCTCCTGCCGCGTGAGCCCTACGAGGCCACGGGTCGTTGGGAGGAGTACGGCCCGAACCTGTTCCGCCTCGCCGATCGCAAGGGCGTCGACATGCTGCTCGGCCCCACGCACGAGGAGATGTTCACGGTCACTGTGAAGGACATGTTCTCGAGCTACAAGGAACTGCCCACGATCCTGTTCCAGATCCAGACGAAGTACCGCGACGAGGCGCGTCCCCGCGCCGGTCTGCTGCGCGGACGCGAGTTCATCATGAAGGACTCCTACTCGTTCGACCACACGCCCGAGGGCCTCGAGGAGAACTACCTCAAGCACCGCGGTGCGTACGTCAAGATCTTCGACCGCCTCGGCTTCGAGTACGTCGCCGTCCACGCCGACTCCGGCGCCATGGGTGGCAGCGCCTCGGAGGAGTTCCTCGCCGTCAGCCCGCACGGTGAGGACACCTTCGTGCGCAGCCCCGGGGGATTCGCCGCCAACGTCGAGGCCGTCGTCGTGCCGCAGGCCGAGCCCATCGAGGTGACCGCCGGCGCCGCGCATGTCGAGGACACACCTGACACCCCGACGATCGACACGCTCGTCGCGGCCCTCAACGCGAACCATCCGCGCACGGACGGCCGTGAGTGGGCCGCCGCCGACACGCTCAAGAACGTCCTCGTCATGCTCGTCCACCCCGACGGCACGCGTGAACCCCTGGCCATCGGTGTGCCCGGTGACCGCGAGGTCGACGCCAAGCGTCTCGAGGCGCAGGTGTCGCCGGCCGACGTCGAGGCCTTCGAGGAGAAGGACTTCGCCACCTTCCCGATGCTGGCCAAGGGCTACATCGGCCCGGGCGTCCTGGGGGAGTCGAACAGCAGCGGCATCCGCTACCTGCTCGACCCGAGCATCGCCGAGGGTTCGGCGTGGGTGACCGGCGCGGACGAAGCCGGCAAGCACGTCATCGACCTCGTGCACGGCCGTGACTTCACCGCTGACGGCACGATCCAGGCCGCGCAGATCAAGGAAGGCGACCCGGCGCCCGACGGTTCCGGGCCGCTCACGCTCGCACGCGGTATCGAGATGGGGCACATCTTCCAGCTCGGCACGAAGTACGCCGAGGCCCTCGGTCTCAAGGTGCTCGACGAGAACGGCAAGCTCGTCACGGTGACAATGGGCTCCTACGGCATCGGCGTCTCGCGCGCGGTGGCCGCCATCGCCGAGAGCAACCTCGACGAGCTCGGCCTCATCTGGCCGCGCCACATCGCGCCGTTCGACGTGCACGTCGTCGCCACGGGCAAGGACGCCTCCGTCTACGAGCAGGCCGAGAAGGTCGTCGCCGACCTCGAGGCACAGGGTCTCGACGTGCTGTACGACGACCGCCCGAAGGTGAGCCCCGGCGTGAAGTTCAAGGACGCCGAGCTCATCGGCGTGCCGACGATCGTCGTGCTCGGCCGCGGCCTGGCCGACGGCGTCGTCGAGGTGAAGGACCGCCGCAGCGGCGACAAGCGTGACGTCCCCCTTGCAGAGCTGACGCAGGCCGTCGTCACGGACGTCCGCGGCTGATCCGCGCCCTCCTTCTCGCCCACGAGGGCCCCGGCGCCGATGTCGGGGCCCTCGTGCGTGTGGAGACCCGGCCGCGTCGCACGTGAGACCGAGTTGCCGCAGCCGAGTGGCTGCACGACGATGTCGTGGTGAACGACCCGGAGCTGATGACCCTCGTCCTGCTCGGCCTGGCTGCTGCCTGCGCCGGCTGGATCGACGCCGTCGTCGGCGGTGGCGGGCTCGTGCAGTTGCCCGCTCTCATGGTCGCGTTTCCGCACGCTGCCCCGGCACAGTTGCTCGCGACGAACAAGCTGGGCTCGATCTGCGGCACGTCGGTGAGTTCCGCGACGTATCTGCGCCGAGTCAAACCTGACCTGCGCACAGCCCTACCGCTGGCGGGCTTCTCGTTTGCCGGTTCGGTGGCAGGCGCCGCCGTCGCGAGCCACATCCCGCGCTCGGCCTTCAACCCGATCATCCTCGTCGTGCTCGTCTGCGTGGGTGCCTACACCCTCCTCAAGCCGTCCATGGGTCAGCTCGAGAACCTGCGTCACGCCGGAACGCGCCGTCACTACGGCACGGCTGCGGCCATCGGGCTCGGCGTCGGTTTCTACGACGGCGCTCTCGGCCCCGGCACGGGCAGCTTCTTCGTCTTCGCCCTCGTGAGCCTGCTCGGATACCGCTTCCTCGAGGCGTCGGCCAAGGCGAAGCTCGCGAACTTCGCCACCAACCTGGCATCCCTCTTCGTCTTCATCCCCGCCGGAGCGGTGATGTGGAAGGTCGGGCTCGTGCTCGGGCTGGCCAACCTCGCCGGCGGCTACGTCGGCGCGCGCACGGCCGTGTCGAAGGGTGCCGGGTTCGTCCGCGTCGTTTTCGTGCTCGTCGTGGGCGCGTTCGTGGTCAAGATCGGCTACGACACAGCGCACCAGTTCGGGCTCGTCTGACGGCTCAGCTCGCCGGTTTTGCGTCGCAGCCCATGAGACCCATCGTCCTGACTGTCTTGCGGTAGGAGTCGGCGTTCGAGGTCGGGCTCGCCAGTTCCACGTGTCGCGTCGTCTGGTTCTGGTAGGTCGGCTGGAACGTCATCGACTGTTTCCACTTGCCGGCTGCGTCCCGCTCGAAGGTCACGGCGGCGAACGCTCGCTCGGCGGTTCCTGGCTTGATCGCCGCGATCTGCCCGCTGAAGAAGTTGCCGAGCGAGTAGGTCACATAGCGACCGTTCACCTTGTCGCAGGGTTGTACGACGTGCGGGTGGTTGCCGATGATCCAGTCGACCTGGCCGGAGCGCATCAGCTCCGCCGTCACCTGCTTCTGCTGAGCGTTGACCCCTTCGTACTCATAACCCCAGTGCATGGAGACGAGCACGAGGTCCGCGCCCTGGGCGCGCGCTGCGGCGGCATCCTTGACGACGCCCTTGGACGTGCGTGTGAACCACATGGCGTCCTTCAACCAAGGCGCTTCCTTCGGCACGCTCGACTGGTCGCCGACAGCGTTGATGAGGCTGTAGCTGTACGACAGCTGCGCGACCTTCAGACCGTTGGCCTCGTAGAACACGGGCTGGCCCTTCTCGCCCGCCTTCGTCCCGGGGCCGGAGGCTTTGAGATGGTTGGCCGCGAGGACTTCGCGCGTCTCCTCCATGCCCTTCTGGCCCCGGTCCCACGTGTGGTTGTTGGCCGTGCTGCACCCGTCGAAGCCCATTGATCGCGTCGCTGTAGCGAACTCGCGTGGCGCGTTGAAGCTGTACTCGACCGAAAGATCCGTGTTCGTGCGCGACAGCGGATTCTCCATCTGACAGATGGAGATCGTCGGGGCCCCGACCGTCGGCTTGAGGGCTGCGAAGAAGGGGCGAAGGCGTAGCCCCGCCCTCCCGCGGCCGCTCGCGCCTGCGCGACGGTGCTCGCGTGGGCGATGAGGTCACCGGAGGCACCGATGGTGATCGTGGCGGGCCTGCCGGTGACCGGTTTCGGCGCGGGGATCGAGGAAGTGCCCGAACCGGAGGGAGCCTGCGAGTTCGGTGTGGTGCTCGACTCGGAGGAGGAGTGACTGCTCGCCGAGGTGGCCGACGGCGACGATGTCGACGAGCCCGAGGAGCATCCCGCGGGGAGAACGAGCGCGGCCGCGAGGACGGTGGCGTGGGCGCGGGTCCGCATGGGACGCATCGTAGGTCGTGGTGAACGACCCATCAGGCGGAGAGTCCGGGAAGCGGACGCAGCGGTTCGCCGAGCTGCTCGGCCACCGCAGCCGCCCCGGACCAGACCGAGAGCAACCCCGCAGCTTCGTGTGCGCTCTTCGTGGAGGACGAGACCTTGGCAGCGCCCGACACGACTCCCAACGCGGCCTTGCGGGCCACGTCGTGAGCCTGCGCGTGGGTGGAGTACGTGCGCCAGGGCGCGCGTTTGCCGGCGGCCTGCGCGGGCATGCCGGCTTGGGTGAGTGAGCGCGCAGCATAGGCCCACTCGAGCTGCGCGGTGATCTCCTCGCGCGCGGAGAGCTTGGTGCGAGCCGCCGACCACTCGAGGGCGTCGATGACTGCTTCGACGGACGCGAGGAGAGTGCCGTCGGTTCGGGGCATGGCGATGGTCGAGGGCCACCGGACGGTGATGTCGGCGGGTCGTAACGACGCGAGACTCGCGGCAGCGATCGCCAGGGCGACCGGCCGTGAGTTCCTGCTGAGGCGCTGCAGGACGACTGCTGCCTGTGCTCCGGCCCAGACGCTCTCGGCCCTCGTCCACGACGTCGATTCGCCGGTGGGCGAGGCCGAGGGGGATGCCGACGGCGGGACCTGCTCGGGCGACGAACTCGGCGTGCTCGCGGGGGTCGACGAACTCGAGCTCGTCGGCGGAGCACTCGGTGTGCCGGTTGCCGTCACCGACGGAAGCGTCGTGGCACCCAGGCCCTTCAGCGTCGCGTCGAGACGGTCGAGTTGGGCGTTGTGCAACTTCTGCGCAGTTCCGGCCTGGGCATGGTGGATGGTCTCGCGCTCCGCGGCCGTCATCGCTTCGACGAGCCAGGCGCGAACCTGCTCGAGCGGTTTCGTGTCAGGCGCGGGCTCCGCCTTGGGGCCGGGAACGGGGGCGTCACTCTCGAGCCGGAGCCCGCACCCGGCGAGCGGTGCGACGAGCGCGGCTGCGACGAAGGTGCGACGGGCGAGCGCGTGAGGGGGACGAGCAGACGGCATGCGCTCATCGTCCCACGGACGACGGGGGAGCGTTCACAGTGTGGACCGCTCGGTAGTCATTAGTTGCAGTTGGGTGATGCAAAAGTAAGGGTTATGGGGCCGATGCGAGGAGTAGTGATGACGGCGACGACCCAGGCCCGCCCGAAGGGCCGTGCACGCAAGCCCGAAGGCCAGTGGGCCCTCGGGGAACGTGACCCCCTCAATCCGAACGAGGTCTTCAAGCAGGCCGACGCTCCGCTGAACGTTCGCCGCCGTATCCTCGAGGAGTACGCGGCCGGTGGATTCGACACGATCGAGGGCACCGACCTGCGTGGCCGCTTCCGCTGGATGGGTCTGTACACGCAGCGTCGCCCGGGTGTCGACGGTGGCAAGACGGCAACGCTGCCGCCCGAAGAACTCGACGACGAGTTCTTCATGATGCGCGTGCGCATCGACGGCGGCCAGCTCACCACCGAGCAGTTGCGAGTCCTCGCCGGCATCTCGACCGACTTCGCCCGCGACAGCGCCGACATCACGGACCGGCACAACATCCAGTACCACTGGATCGACGTCAAGGACGTGCCGGAGATCTGGGAGCGCCTCGAAGCCGTCGGTCTCGACACGATGGAAGCGTGCGGAGACTGCACCCGCACGGCCCTCGGTTCGCCCGTGGCCGGCGTGCACCCCGATGAGGTACTCGACGCCACCCCGGCGCTCGAATACATCAAGAAGCACTACGTCGGCGACCCCGAGCTGGCCAACCTTCCGCGCAAGTTCAAGACGGCGATCGCGTGGCTGCCCGACATGGCGCCCGAGATCAACGACATCAGCTTCGTCGGCTCGATCCATCCTGAGCACGGACCGGGCTTCGACCTGCAGATCGGCGGGGGCCTCTCGACCAAGCCGTTCTTCGCCCTGCGCCTCGGTGCCTGGGTGCCCCTCGAGGAGGTGCCCGAGGTGTGGCTCGCCGTCGTCAAGCTCTTCCGTGACTACGGCTTCCGACGCCTGCGCAACCGCGCGCGCCTCAAGTACCTCGTCGAGGAATGGGGCGCCGAGCGCACCCGGCAGGTGCTCGAGGAGGAGTTCCTCGGTCGAAAGCTCGTCGACGGGCCGCCAGCGCCCACGCCGAAGCACACGATCGATCACATCGGTGTGCACCGCCAGAAGGACGGCGACAACTTCGTCGGCTTCGCCTCCGTCGCCGGTCGCACGAGCGGTACGGCGCTCGCGGCGGTCGCGGACGCCGTGGAAGCTGCGGGGTCGGCCAGGGTGCGACTCACGCCCTATCAGAAGCTCGTCGTGCTCGACGTGGCCGACGAGAACGTCGAGGCACTCGTCGACACGATGCGACCGCTGGGCTTCGAGGCCCGCCCGTCGCACTGGCGTCGCGCCACGATGGCGTGCACCGGCATCGAGTTCTGCAAGCTCGCCATCGTCGAGACGAAGAAGCGCGCGGCCGACCTCGTCGAGGAACTGGAGACGCGCCTGGCACACCTCAACGAGGTCTTGGAACACCCCATCGCGATCCACCTCAACGGTTGCCCCAACTCGTGCGCCCGCATCCAGGTGGCCGACATCGGCCTCAAGGGACAGATCGTCACGGACGAGAACGGCGAACAGGTGCCCGGCTACCAGGTGCACCTCGGAGGCGGTCTCGGGGAGGACCTCGTCGTCGGGCGCAAGCTGCGCGCGCACAAGGTGGTCGCCACCGAGCTGGGCGACTACGTCGAACGCGTCGTCACCCGGTTCGTCGAACAGCGTGAGGTGAGCGAGACCTTCGGCGACTGGGCTCGTCGCGCGGACGAGGAGGCTTTGCGATGAGCGCCGTCCGTGACGCCGAGACCCTGCGATCCGTGGCGGAGGCTGCTCGCCGCGATCTCGACGGAGCTCCGGCGATCCGCGTGCTCGACTGGGCGCGCGAGGAGTTCGGTGACAAGTTCGCCGTCGCGAGTTCGATGCAGGACGCCGTTCTGCCGCACCTGGCGTCACGTGTCATGCCGGGTGTGGACGTGCTCTTCCTCGACACGGGCTACCACTTCGCCGAGACCATCGCGACGCGTGACCGGGTCGCGCAGGAGTACGACATCACCCTGCGCAACCTCACGCCGACCCAGAGCGTGGCCGAACAGGACGCGAGCCACGGCAAGGACCTGTTCTCCCGTGACCCGGACCTGTGCTGCACTCTGCGCAAGACGCACCCGCTCGACGATGCACTCGACGGGTACGAGGCGTGGGCGACGGGGGTGCGGCGCAGCGAGGCCGTGACACGCCGGGACACCCCGGTGGTCAGCTTCGACGAGCGCCGCGAACGGATCAAGGTGGCGCCGATCGTCGCGTGGAGCGACACCGACGTCGAGGAGTACATCGAGGCGTACGGCGTCATCAGTAACCCCCTGCTCACCCAGGGCTACCCCTCGATCGGGTGTGCCACTTGTACCCGCCGGGTCGCACCCGGAGAGGATGCTCGCGCCGGCCGCTGGGCGGGCCAGGACAAGACCGAATGCGGGATCAACCTGTGAGCGGCGCAACGGTGTGGCTGACCGGGCTCTCCGGTGCCGGCAAGTCGACGATCGCCCACGAGCTCGTGGAGGCCCTGCGCGCCCGGGGCGAGCGGGTCGAACTTCTCGACGGCGACGAACTGCGCGAATCCCTGAGCAAGGGACTCGGCTTCTCGCGCGAGGACCGCACCACGCACGTCACGCGGGTCGGCTTCCTCGCCGACATGCTGGCACGCAACGGGGTCTGGGCCGTCGTGCCTGTCATCGCCCCGTATGCGGACGCCCGCGAGCAGAACCGAGCACGCCACGAGGCGAGCGGTGCCCGTTATGTCGAAGTCCACGTCGCAACCTCGCTCGAGGAGTGCGCACGACGCGATGTCAAGGGCCTCTACGCCAAGGCTCGCGCCGGCGAAATCCCTGCGATGACCGGGGTCGACGACCCCTACGAGATTCCCGAGGACCCTGATCTTCGCCTCGAGACCGAGGGCCGCAGCGTGCGTGATTCAGCGGCTGAAGTGCTCGCCCTCCTTCTGTCCGACGAGTCGGAAAGGAACCTGCCATGACCGTGCTCGAGCACACCCCGACGAACCCCGCCGAAGTCTCGACGCTCCGCGCTCTCGAAGCGGAGGCCATCGAGATCATCCGTGAAGTCGTCGCCGAGTTCGACCGTCCTGCACTGCTGTTCAGCGGTGGCAAGGACTCGGCCGTGTTGCTCCACGTGGCGCTCAAGGCGCTCGCGCCGGCGCCGCTGCCCATCACGCTGCTCCACGTCGACACGGGACACAACCTGCCCGAGGTGATCGCCTTCCGTGACGAGATCGTCGCTCGCCACGGCCTGCGGCTGCACGTCGCGGCCGTGGAGGACTGGATCGCCGACGGACGCCTCACCGAGCGTCCGGACGGCACGCGCAACCCGCTGCAGACGGTGCCGCTCGTCGACACGATCGCCGAGCAGAAGTTCGACGCGCTCCTCGGTGGCGCACGTCGTGACGAGGATCGGGCACGCGCCAAGGAACGCATCTTCTCCGTGCGCAACGCGCTCGGCGGATGGGATCCGCGCAACCAGCGACCCGAACTGTGGAACGTCTACAACGGGCGGCACGCGCCGGGGGAGAACACGCGCGTCTTCCCGCTGAGCAACTGGACCGAGCTCGACATCTGGCGCTACATCGAGGCCGAGAACGTCGCGCTCCCGCCGATCTACTTCGCCCACGATCGCGAGGTGTTCGAACGTGACGGAATGTGGCTCACGTCGGGCCCGTGGTTCGGTCCGCGCCCCGACGAGAAGGTCGTGACCAAGAGCGTCCGCTACCGGACTGTGGGTGACGGATCGTGCACCGGCGCAGTCGAATCCAGTGCCCGAACCACCGCCGAGATCATCGCCGAAGTGGCCGCCAGCCACCTCACCGAACGGGGCGCCACACGCGCCGACGACCGCCTCTCCGAGGCCGCGATGGAAGACCGCAAGCGAGAGGGGTACTTCTGATGACAACGACCCACGTGACACCCACGAGCCGACCGGAGACGGGACGCGAGGTCGCGGTGCCATCACAGCCGGCTGACGCGAGCGGTGCCACGGCGGCTCCGGAACAATTGCGCCTCGTCGTCGCGGGCAGCGTCGACGACGGCAAGTCCACCCTCGTCGGGCGTCTGCTGCACGACACGAAGAACATCCTGGCCGACACGTTCGACTCCATGGTCGCGGCGAGCACGTCGCGCGGAGCCGACACCGTCGACCTCGCGCTGCTGACCGACGGTCTGCGTGCGGAGCGGGAGCAAGGCATCACGATCGACGTGGCGTACCGCTACTTCTCCACGCCGCAGCGCACCTTCGTCCTGGCCGACACCCCGGGCCACGTCCAGTACACCCGCAACATGGTGACGGGCGCGTCGACGGCGGATGCGGCGGTGATTCTCGTCGACGTGCGGCACGGCGTCTCGGCGCAGACCCGGCGGCACGCGGCTCTCATGGCGTTGCTGCGCGTGCCGCACGTCGTGTTCGCGCTCAACAAGATGGATGCTGTGGACTGGTCCGAGGAGCGCTTCGACGAGGTTGCCCGCGACACCCGTGACCTCGTCGAGAAGGTGGGCTTGGCGGGCGACGTCGCCGTCGTCCCCCTGTCGGCCCTCACCGGAGAGGGTGTTGTCGCGTCGGCCCCTTCCTGGTACGAGGGCGAGCCTCTGCTCACGCTGCTGGAGAACCTTCCGGTGGCTCGCGACCTGCGGGTCGAGAACTTCCGGATGCCGGTGCAACTCGTCATCCGCCCGCGCACGAGCGACCACCCCGACTACCGGGGAATGGCCGGACGCATCACGTCCGGCGTCGTGCACGTCGGAGACGTCGTGCGTGCCTCCACCCTCGGGCTGGGATCACGGGTGATCGGCATCGACACACCCACGGGCTCGGCGCAGGAAGCGGGCGCCGGTGAATCCGTGACGATCCGCCTGGCCGACGAACTCGACGTCGCCCGCGGTGACGTCCTCGTCGTCGAGTCCGAGGCGGACGCACCCGACGTGACGAGCGAGCTCAAGGGTGTCGTGGCGTGGCTCGCCGAAGGTTCGACCACGCCGCGCCAGCGTGTTCTCGTCAAGGCGGGTACGAAGGTCGTGCGAGCGGTCCTCACCGACGTCACCCATCACTGGGACGTCGAGGAGAGCACGTGGCACCCGGCCGACGGAGCGCATTCCCTTGGCCTCAACGACATCGGGCAGGTCGTGCTCCACCTCGCGGAGCCGGTGGCCGTCGACGCCTACTCCCGTCACCGGGGCACGGGCGCCTTCCTCGTCATCGATCCTGCGAGCGGGGCCACGATCGGGGGTGGCATGGTCGGGGCCGACCTCGGCCTCGGGGCGCAGGCGGCCGGCGAGGAGCCGGAGGAAGAGTCCGAAGAGGATTGGCTGGCCGGCTGACATGAACACCCTCGATCGTCCCTCGCGACGCGCCGTTCTCGCGGCCGCTGTGGGGGCACCCTTCGTCTTGCCCGCCCTCACCGCGTGCGGCGCCGCTGAGGCGTCCCCGCACAGGCTTCGCCTCGGCTACTTCGCCAACGTGACGCACGGTGTGGCCGTGGCCGGCATGGCTCGGGGCACGTTCGCTGAGCGTCTGCCCGGTGTGCGTCTTGAGCCACAGATCTTTCCGAGCGGACCCTCGGCCGTTCAGGCGATGCTCGCCGGCGCGCTGGACGTCGCCTACCTCGGACCCAACCCGGCGATCACCGCGTGGGTGCGGACGAAGGGTCAGGGCGTGCGGCTCGTGGCCGGTGGTGCCTCAGGAGGCGCCGCGCTCGTGGCACGCAAGGGCATCGAGAGCGTCGAAGGCCTGCGCGGTCGTCGGGTCTCGACGCCGCAGCTCGGCGGCACTCAGGACGTTGCGCTCAAGACGCTGTTGCGGGAGAAGGGCATCTCCACCGGTTCCGGCAAGGACGCGGTCGAGGTGCTGTGGATGGCCAACAGCCAGACTCTCGACCAGTTCAAGCAGAACCGCCTCGATGCGTCGTACCAGGCCGAACCGTGGGTGTCGCGGCTCGTCGAGGAAGCGGGGGCGCACGTTCTCGTGGACGAGCGCACCCGGTGGCCGGGCGGGCGCTTCGCCACGACCTGCGTCGTCGTGTCCGAGGACTACCGCCGCCGCTGCCCCGAGCAGGTGGAGGCGCTGCTCGGCGCGCATGTCGACACGGTGCGATGGATCCGGGCGCACCGCGACGAGGCATCGACCCTGCTCAACTCCGAGATCGAGCGAATCGCCGGGAAGAAGCTCAAGCCCACCGTGATCGAACGCGCCATGAGGAGCGTCGAGTTCGGCTGGGATCCGATGCTCACCAACGTCGCCGAGGTGGCCGAGCACACCTGGGCCACGGGCGGTATCGAGGTGAAACCGAATCTGCACGGCATCGCGGATCTCGCGCCGCTCAACCGAGCGCTCGCCGCACGCAGTCTCGAGCGCGCCGACGACGGCGGTTACGGCGCACGAGGAAAGGCCTGACATGACCGACACCCGACCACAGCTGCGCCGACCCGAGCCGACGAGCCCGGGGGAGCACGACGTGCGCCCGGCCGTCTCACTGCGCGCGCTGCGCAAGGTCTTCGGCCACGGCGAGGACGCCGTCGAAGCCATCGGTGGCATCGACCTCGACGTCGCGCCGGGTGAGTTCGTCTCCGTCCTCGGAGCCTCCGGCTGTGGCAAGTCGACACTCCTGTCGATCGTTGCGGGACTTGAACCCGCCACATCCGGAGTCGTGGAGGTCGACGGACCGCAGCCCGCGCTCATGTTCCAGGAGAGCGCACTGTTCCCGTGGCTCACGGCACGCGAGAACGTCGAGGCCCCGATGCGCTTCGGGGGAGTGGCGGCTCCAGAGCGCCGCGCACGAGCCGAAGAACTGCTCGAGACGGTACGCCTCGCCGGTGCCGGCGGCCGTCGCGTGCACGAGCTGTCCGGTGGTCAGCGCCAGCGCGTCGCGATGGCGAGGGCTCTGGCCCAGAACGCGCGGGTGCTGCTCATGGACGAACCGTTCGCGGCGCTCGACGCCATGACCCGTGACCTCCTGCACGGCGAGCTCACCGAGGTGTGGCAGCGCGAGCGGATGGCTGTCGTCTTCGTCACTCACAACGTGCGTGAGGCCGTGCGCCTCGGCCAGCGTGTCGTCCTGCTCTCCTCGCGCCCCGGCCGCGTGGCGCGGACGTGGGACGTCGACCTGCCGCACCCGCGCATCATCGAGGACTCGGGCGTGGGTGACCTCTCCCGGGAGATCACCGCCCGCCTGCGAGAGGAGATCAGCCGCCATGCCCACGCCTGATTCGAGCCGTAGCTACGCGGAGGACCCGTTCGAGGTCGATGCGCACCGACACCGTTCCGTCGTGCGCGCCACGCCGGCGATCAGCGACGCCGACGTGACCTCGGGCCTCGACCGTCTCGAGGTCCAGGCGCGACCCAAGCGTCGCCGCGTCGACCTCACGTCCGTCCTCGCGCCGCTCGGCGCGCTGGCCCTCGTCGCCCTCGGGTGGCAGTGCCTCGTCTGGTTGCAGGTGAAGCCGACGTGGGCCCTGCCGCCGCTGGGCGACATTGCTGCCGCGCTGTGGCGCTCGCTCACCTCGGGCGACGCGCTCTCGGCGATCTGGGTGAGCCTTCGCCGCGGGGTGATCGGGTTCCTCGTCGCCGTCGTGTTGGGCAGCGCGCTCGGCCTGCTCGTGGGGCGTCACCGGTTGGCGCGCAAGGCCTTCCGGCCCCTGCTGGCCGCCATCCAGTCCCTGCCGTCGGTGGCGTGGGTGCCGTTCGCGGTCATGATGTTCTACCTCACGGACACGACGATCTACGCCGTCATTCTGCTGTCCGCGGTGCCGTCGATCGCGATGGGCCTCATCGGCGGCCTCGACCAAGTGCCACCGCTGCTCGAACGGGCCGGCCGGACGCTCGGTGCGTCGCGCACGCAGCTGGTACGTCACGTCCTGCTTCCCGCCGCGATGCCGACCTACCTCGCCGGTATCAAGCAGGGATGGGCCTTCGCGTGGCGTTCCCTCATGGCCGCCGAACTCATCGTCTCTTCGCCCGAACTGGGCTTCGGTCTCGGCTCGATGCTCAGCCAGGGACAGGCGAACTCCGACATGCCGACGGTCGTCGCCGCGATCGCTCTCGTCCTTGTTGTCGGTCTGGCCGTGGAACTGCTGCTCTTCAGCCCGATCGAGCGCAGCTTGCTGCGTCGCCGCGGCCTCACCGCGGGCGGGCTGTGACCTCAGGCAGAGCCGACCCACCCCAAAGGCGCGTGTCCCGTGGGGGTCAGGTTCGGTAAGGTGGACGCGCGCGGGCCGAGTGCTCGCGCATTTCGCACCCTCGCTCGGGTGCGTGACGACAACTCCAGGAGGTCCGGTGGCAGGCGCGGAACGAACGATCATCGAAACCCTCGCACCCAAGCTCGAACCCCTGGGAATACTCGTCGAGGACGTCACCGTCGTGCCCGCGGGCAAGCGTCGCCTCGTGCGCATCCTCCTCGACCGCATCGTGACGATGGACACGGCCACGACGGAGCCGGTTGCTCCCGTCACGCTCGACGAGGTCGCCGAAGCCACCCGCGTCGTCAGCGACGAGCTCGACGCCACGAACGTCATGGGCGAGCAGCCCTACGTTCTGGAGGTCAGCTCCCCGGGAACCGACCGCCCGCTCACCGAACCCCGTCACTTCGCCCGCAACGTCGGGCGACTCGTGGCGATCACCCTCGACGACGGCTCGAAGATCGCCGGACGCCTCACGTCCGCCGATGCCACCGAGATCGTCGTCACCCCCGAGCAGGGCGGCAAGAAGGCCGGCGGCCACGCCTCGGCCGAGCCGACCCGACTCGAGTACCCAACGATCACCAGCGCCAAGGTGCAGGTGGAATTCACGCACGGTGGCGACACCGACGGCGTGGGAGAGGACGTCTGATGGACATCGACATGGCAGCACTGCGCGCCCTGGAGCGGGAGCGCGAGATCCCCATGGACGTCATCGTCCCGGCGATCGAGCAGGCCCTCCTGCTCGCGTACCAGAAGGAGGAGGGCGCCTACCGCCGCTCCCGCGTCGAGCTCGACCGCAAGAGCGGACACGTCGTCGTCTGGGCGCGCGAGGACGGGCAGAAGCAGGAGGACGGCACCTGGAGCGAGCCGGGCCCCGAGTTCGACGACACCCCGAAGAACTTCGGCCGCGTCGCCGCGAGCACGGCGCGCCAGGTCATCGTGCAGCGCATGCGCGACGTCGAGGACGAGGCCATCCTCGGTGACTTCGTCGGCAAGGAAGGCGACATCGTCGCCGGCACGATCCAGCAGAGCAACGACTCGCGGTTCGTCAAGGTCGACTTCGGCACGATCGAAGGCATCCTCCCGGCCGCCGAGCAGGTGCCGGGTGAGGTCTACCGCCACGGCGAGCGCATTCGCTGCTATGTCGTCTCCGTGCGACGCGGTCCGAAGGGCCCGCAGATCTCCCTCTCGCGTACCCACCCGAACCTCGTGCGCAAGCTCTTCGCGATGGAGGTGCCCGAGATCGCCGACGGCACCGTCGAGATCGCGGCCCTCGCCCGCGAGGCGGGACACCGCACGAAGATCGCCGTGCACGCGACGCAGCCCGGCGTCAACGCCAAGGGCTCCTGCATCGGGCCCATGGGTCAGCGTGTGCGCGCCGTCATGTCGGAGCTGCAGGGCGAGAAGATCGACATCGTCGACTTCTCCCGCCAGCCCGAGGAGTTCATCGCGGCTGCACTCTCGCCGTCGCGCGTGGAGTCCGTGGAGGTGACGGACCCGAAGGCGCGCGCTGCGCGCGTCATCGTGCCCGACTTCCAGCTCAGCCTCGCGATCGGCAAGGAGGGCCAGAACGCCCGCCTCGCGGCCAAGCTGACCGGCTGGCGCATCGACATCCGTCCGGACACTGCCGTGGGCGCTCCGGCGGCTGCCGACGAGCGCTGATCCGGGCCGGAAATCCCCCGGGTGCGAGTGCACCCGGGGGATTTCGCGTTTTCCTGCCCCGGGGGCGAACAGGTAGGCTAGGGGGCGAACGGTGACAGACAGAAGGTTGGTGACGTGATCAACGTGACCGACACGGATGTCGAGCTCTCCCGAAAGTCCGAACCGCAGCGCACCTGCATCGGATGCCGGGGAAAGGGCGGCCGTTCCGTTTTGCTGCGCATCGTGTGCGATGAGAATGCCGTCCTGGTACTCGACTCGCGCAAGGCGATGCCGGGCAGGGGAGCGTGGCTCCACGCCGACGAGACGTGCCTTTCCCAGGCCACGACCCGCCGCGCTTGGGGACGGGCACTTCGCCTGCGATCGGCGGTTTCCACCGACGCGCTGGCGGAACAGGTGGAACGGGAGATCCGTTCCACGTCGTACGACGACGAAAACACCGGAAGGACCCGCAGGGGGACTTCCACGACAGTGACCGAAAGCGGGTTTGACGCTATGAGCACCCGATGAGTTCTCAGCGATGAGCACCCTCAACTGACGGTCTGCCGGGCTCGAAGCCTTGGCGGTCCGTCGAAAACCGACAGGAGAAACGTGGCCAAGGTTCGAGTCCACGAGCTCGCCAAAGAGCTCGGAGTCGAAAGCAAGGAACTCCTTGCGCATCTCAAGGCGCAAGGCGAGTTCGTGAAGTCCGCAAGTTCCACGATCGAGGCGCCCGTGGTGCGCAAGATCAAGGAGAACCCGCCGAAGCCGACGAAGGCAGGCGGCGAGTCCGCGGACGACAAGTCCAGCGCGCCCGCGAAGAAGGCAACGCCTTCCGCGGCGAAGCCGGGCGCCCCCAAGCCGGGCCCGAAGGCACCGGCATCCAAGCCTGCGCCGAAGGCCGAGACCCCGGCTCCCGCGCCGTCGCCGGAGCCCAAGCGCGAGGCCCAGGCTCCCAAGCCCGCCGAGGCGAAGCCCGCGACGCCGAAGTCGGAGGCTGCAACGCCGGCGCCGGCACCCAAGGCTCCCGCTGCGAAGCCCGGCCCTGCAGCGCCGAAGCCGGCTCCGGCCGCGCCCGCTCGCAACGAGCGTCCCGGTGCCGGACGTCCCGGACCGCGCCCCGGCGCTCCGCGTCCGGGTAACAACCCGTTCAGCTCGAGCCAGGGCATGGGCCGCAGCGAGCGTCCGCAGGGCGATCGTCGTGGCGGCGGCCGTGAAGGCGGCTCCCCGCGTCCGGGCAACAACCCGTTCGCGCCCAGCCAGGGCATGCCGCGTCCCGGCAACCGTGGTCAGGGTCAGGGCGGTCCGCGTCCGGCCGGTGCGGGCGGTCCCCGTCCCGCTGGTGCGGGCGGTCCGCGTCCGGCCGGTGCAGGTGGCCCCCGTCCCGCGGGTGGCTCCGGCGCACCGCGCCCGAACCCGGGCATGATGCCGTCGCAGGCTGCCGTTCCGCGTCCGGGCGAGCGCCCGGCCCGCGGTGGTGGCGCAGGTCGCCCCGGTGGCGGCGGTCGTCCCGGCGGCTTCGCCGGTCGTCCCGGCGGTGGCGGTCGTGGCCCCGGTGGTCGCGGCGGCACCCAGGGCGCCTTCGGTCGCGGCGGCAGCAAGGTCCGCGGTCGTAAGTCGAAGCGCGCGAAGCGTCAAGAGTTCGAGCAGATGCAGGCTCCGTCGATCGGCGGTGTCAGCGTCCCGCGCGGCAACGGTTCGACCGTCATCCAGGTGCGCCGCGGTGCGTCCCTGACGGACTTCGCCGACAAGATCGACGCGAACCCGGCGAGCCTCGTCACCGTGCTGTTCCACCTCGGTGAGATGGCCACGGCGACGCAGTCGCTCGACGAGGACACGTTCCAGCTGCTCGGTGCCGAGCTCGGCTACGACATCCGTGTCGTCTCGCCGGAGGACGAGGAGAAGGAACTCTTCTCCCAGTTCAACATCGACCTCGAGGCCGAGGCCGAGGGCGAGGACGACGAGATGCTCGAGCAGCGTCCCCCGGTCGTCACCGTCATGGGTCACGTCGACCACGGTAAGACGCGCCTGCTCGACGCCATCCGCAACGCGGACGTCGGCAAGGGCGAGGCCGGTGGCATCACGCAGCACATCGGTGCCTACCAGGTCCACAAGGAGCACGAGGGCGTCGACCGTCCCATCACGTTCATCGACACCCCCGGTCACGAGGCGTTCACCGCCATGCGTGCCCGTGGTGCGAAGGTCACGGACATCGCCATCCTCGTGGTCGCGGCCGACGACGGCGTCATGCCGCAGACGATCGAGGCGCTCAACCACGCCCAGGCGGCCGACGTGCCGATCGTCGTGGCGGTCAACAAGATCGACGCCGACGGCGCGAACCCGGCCAAGGTGCGTCAGCAGCTGACCGAGTACAACCTCATCGCCGAGGAGTACGGCGGTGAGACGATGTTCGTCGACGTGTCGGCCAAGCAGGGGCAGAACATCGACAGCCTCCTCGAGGCCGTCCTGCTCACCGCCGACGCCGCGCTCGACCTGCGCGCCAACCCGGACAAGGACGCCCGCGGTGTCGCGATCGAGGCCAACCTCGACCGTGGTCGCGGTGCCGTCGCAACGGTTCTCGTGCAGTCCGGTACGTTGCGCGTCGGTGACGCCATCGTCACCGGCCAGGCCTACGGACGCGTTCGCGCCATGCTCGACGAGCACGGCGAGAACGTTCAGGAAGCCGGCCCGAGCCGTCCCGTGCTCGTCACGGGTCTGGCCTCCGTGCCGCGCGCCGGTGACACGTTCATCGTGGCCCCGGACGACCGCACGGCCCGTCAGATCGCCGAGAAGCGTGAAGCGGCAGACCGTCAGGCCTCGCTCGCCAAGGCTCGCAAGCGCATCAGCCTCGAGGACCTCAACGAGCAGCTCGCTGCAGGCAAGGTCGAAACCCTCAACCTCATCCTCAAGGGTGACGTGTCGGGTTCGGTCGAAGCCCTCGAGGACGCGCTCCTGCAGATCGACGTCGGCGACGACGTGGACCTGCGGATCATCGACCGTGGTGTCGGCGCGATCACGATGAACAACATCAACCTCGCAGTCGCCTCCAACGCCATCATCGTCGGATTCAACGTTCGCGCCGAAGGCCAGAACGCCGAATACGCCGAGAAGGAAGGCGTCGAGATCCGCTACTACTCGGTCATCTACCAGGCGATCGACGAGATCGAGCAGGCCCTCAAGGGCATGCTCAAGCCGGAGTACGAGGAGCACGAGCTCGGTTCCGCCGAGATCCGCGAGATCTTCCGCTCGTCCAAGTTCGGCAACATCGCCGGATCCATGGTGCGCAGCGGTGAGATCAAGCGCGGCTCCAAGGCACGCATCACGCGTGACGGCGTCGTCATCACCGAAAGCCTCGAGATCGCCGGTCTGCGTCGCTTCAAGGACGACGTCACCGAGGTCCGCGAAGGCTTCGAGTGCGGTATCAACCTGGGCTCGCACAACGACGTCCAGGTCGGTGACCTCATCACGACGTACGAAATGCGGGAGAAGCCGAGGGACTAGTCCTTCCCTTGGGCCGTCTTCCGGTCTGAGTGCGTTCCCTTGGGCCGTCTTCCGGTCTGAATCCCTCGCAAGCTCGGGATTCAGCCTCGGTGCGACAGCCCTTCGGGCCGCATCACAAGCGAAAGCCCTCACCACCCCTCGCAAGCTCGGGGTTCGTGGGGGCTTTCGCTTGCTCTGCGGAGTCCGCTTCCAGCGTGGTTCGGTCATGGGGAGTGTTGGGCTTTCCGCATGTGGGCTTCTAAAGTCGCATCTCCGTTCGATGGTGGCCGCGTTCCGCACTCTCGACTTGGAGATCTGAGCTCCCGCAGCCTGGACCTTCGTCGCCTGGCTGGAACGCCGCGGATTCGGGGTCGGGTTGTCACTGCGGCACACTGGAGCCCGTGAATTCCGAGAACGCCGCCGACGAGACCCAGCCCGAGCTTCGCGCATCACTCGACACCGCGCCCGACGGGCGCCTCCTGCTCCTCGCACCCTCGTCGAACCGCGTTTACGCCGGAGACGCCGCGCGCCTCAACGCCGCGGAGATCACGGTCATGGCCGACGCTCTGGGCCTGGACGCCCGCGTACGCCCCGTCACCGTCGCCGGAGTCGATTACCTCAACATCGAAGGCGACGACGACCTGCTCACCCGCGTCGTGAGCGAGGCCAGCGGCGC
Organism: Dermacoccus sp. PE3; assembly: GCF_001021715.1. Lineage (NCBI taxonomy): Bacteria > Bacillati > Actinomycetota > Actinomycetes > Micrococcales > Dermacoccaceae > Dermacoccus > Dermacoccus sp. PE3. Next base: position 378,062 of record NZ_LDCM01000003.1, read on the forward strand.
CTTCGCCCTCTTCGGTTCGGCCGACGGGCTGCTGCGTCCGACGGCCCTCGAACGTCGTCGCCCCTACAGCGACGACCTCGTCACGATCCAGAAGTACCAGGGCAAGACGAACGAGCAGTTCACCCACCTGCTGCTCAACGTCACCGCTGCGCTCGCAAAGCGCCCGCAGGCGCTGCTCGACGGCTCCCTCCACGTGCTCGACCCCATGTGCGGTCGCGGCACCACCCTCAACACCTGCCTCCTGCGCGGTATCGACGTCACCGGCGTCGACCTCGACAAGAAGGACTTCGAGGCCTACCAGGCGTTCATCACGACGTGGCTTCGCTCCCACCGCCTCAAGCACGAGATCGATGCCAGCCAGGTGCGTCGCGAAGGCCGGACGCTCGGGCGTGCGCTCGAACTCGAGACCGCACCGACGAAGGAAGACTGGAAGGCCGGACGCACCCAACAGGTCACCTACCTCAACGTCGACACCACCAGGCTCGGGCGTGTCATGCGCAGGACGAGCGTCGACGTCGTCGTCGCCGACACGCCCTACGGCGTCCAGCACGGCTCCCACGGCGACAAGCTGGACCGTTCCCCGGTGCAGCTCCTCGAGCGAGCGCTGCCGTCCTGGCACGACACCCTGCGCACGGGCGGCACGGTCGGCCTCGCCTACAACCGCCACGTCGTGAAGCCCGGCGAACTCGCCGACGTGCTCGACGCGCATGGTTTCTCGGTCGTCCACGGCCACGGCGCGCCTGCCGCCGGCCTTGACGAGGGCGCGTTCCGTCACCGCGTCGACGCCTCGATCGACCGCGACATCGTCGTCGCCCGCAAGGGCTGAACCCACCCGGACCACGGCGGGCTCAGCACCCCGTCGTCTCACGGCAACTGCTCGGCGAAACGCCGGAGCCGACAGCTGCCACACACGCAAAAACCACGGTGCTCACGCCCCGACACATCACATAGGGTTGGGGCGAAAACGTCGCCCGGCTCAAGGAGGATCCCATGGCCGACCAGGCTCGCGCCCGCAAGGTCGCTGACCGCATAAAGTCGCTCGTCGCCGAGTTCGTCGAGTTCCGTCTCAAGGACGAGCGGGTGGGCTTCCTCACGATCACCGACGTGCGTGTCACGGGCGACCTGCAGAACGCCTCGGTGTTCTACACCGTCTTCGGCTCGGACGCCGAGCGCGCCGCCACCGCCGAGGCGCTCGCCGACAACCGCGGTCGCATCCGCAGCCACGTCGGCAAGGGTCTCGGCATCCGCCTCACGCCGACTATCGAGTTCTTCCCCGACGCCCTGCCCGAGGGCGCCGCTCACCTCGAGGACGCGCTCGCCAAGGCGCGCGCCCGCGACGAGGAACTCGCGCGGTCCTCGCAGGGGGCTGCGTTCGCCGGCGAGGCCGACCCGTACAAGAAGCCCGAGGCCGCGGACGAGCAGTGAACGACGCGCGACCGCAGACACCCGACGGCATCCTCGTCGTCGACAAACCGGCCGGATGGACGTCGCACGACGTCGTCGGCCGGATGCGACGCCTCGCGAACACGCGCCGGGTCGGGCACGCCGGCACCCTCGACCCGATGGCGACCGGCGTACTCGTCGTGGGCGTCAATCGCGCGACGAAGCTGCTCACCTTCCTCGTCGGCTGCGACAAGGAGTACACGGCCACGATCCGGCTCGGGCAGTCCACCGTCACCGACGACGCCGAAGGTGATGTCGTCGATGCGCCCGGTGCCACGCGCGAGGTCGTGACCGAGCAGGCCCTCAGCGCTGCTGTCGCCGAACTCACCGGCGACATCGACCAGGTGCCGAGCAGCGTGAGCGCCATCAAGGTCGACGGCAAGCGCTCCTACGCCCGGGTGCGTGGGGGAGAGGACGTCGAACTCGCCGCCCGCCCCGTCACGGTCGGCCGCTTCGATGTTCTCGAGGTGCGCGAAACGAGTGCCGATGGTGCCACGCGCGTCGTGGACGTCGATGTCGTCGTCGAGGTCTCCTCGGGCACGTATGTGCGTGCCCTGGCACGTGACCTCGGAGCCGCCCTCGGCGTGGGCGGCCACCTCACGGCCCTGCGCCGTACCCGCGTCGGCACCTTCACGCTCGACGCTGCCCGCACCCTCGACGACATCTCGACCGAGGTCGACGCCGGCCGCGCCCCGAGCGTCATCCCGATGGCGGATGCCGCCGCAGACGCCTTCGCCGTTCATCACGTCACCGAAGACGAGGAGCGGGCGCTGACCTTCGGCCAGCGCATCGCCTCGGCACCGGAGCGCGCCGAGACCGTGGCCGCCATCGCCCCCGACGGGCGCCTCGCGGCGATCCTCGACGAGAGCACCCCGAAGGCGAAGTCGCGAGTCACCTTCCCGAAGTAATCCACCGGCCAGCCGGTTTCTGCGACGCCGTCGCAACAGTCGGTGCTCCGGGCGTACGATGCTCAGGTTTCGCACCGTCACCCGAGAGGCCACCGTGTCCAAGCTCCCCACCTGGTGGAAAGGCTTCAATGCAGCCGAGCGGCGTTCGATCCTGGGGATGACGGCTTTCGTCGCCCTCCTGCACGTGCTCGGCTGGGGTGTGCTCGCGCTCATCGTGGCGCCCCAGAACCTCCATCTCGGCACCGACGGACGGGGCCAGGTCTTCGGCATCGGGCTGGGAATCACGGCCTACACGCTCGGGATGCGCCACGCCTTCGACGCCGACCACATCGCGGCCATCGACAACACGACACGCAAGCTCCTCAACGACGGGCGCGATCGCAAACCGGTGAGCGTCGGCTTCTGGTTCTCGCTCGGCCACTCGAGCGTCGTCTTCACGATGTGCCTCCTGCTCGCCCTCGGCGTCAAGGCCATCGCCGGACCGGTGGCCGACGACGATTCGAGCCTGCACCGGTGGCTCGGCATCTTCGGGCCCACCGTCTCCGGCAGCTTCCTGTGGCTCATCGGCATCCTCAACCTCGTGAGCCTCATCGGCATCGTGCGCGTCTGGCGTCGGGCCCGTCGTGGTCACCTCGACGAGGTCGCCCTCGAGGAACACCTCAACGGCCGTGGCTTCTTCGCGCGCTTCTTCCGCGGTGCGACGAAGTCGATCACCAAGCCGGCCCAGATGTACCCGCTCGGCTTCCTCTTCGGCCTCGGGTTCGACACGGCGACCGAGGTCTCGCTGCTCGTCCTCGCCGGCGGAGCGGCGGCCTTCGCCCTGCCCTGGTACGCCATCCTCACCCTGCCCGTCATCTTCGCCGCGGGCATGAGCCTGCTCGACGCCGCGGACGGCGTCTTCATGACGCGTGCTTACGACTGGGCCTTCGCCAAGCCGTTGCGGCGCCTGTACTACAACGTCACCGTCACCGGCCTCTCGGTCGTCGTCGCCCTCGTCATCGGCACGATCGAACTCGCCTCTGTCGTCAGCGACAAGTGGGGCATCACGAGCGGGCCGGTGGCGTGGCTCGGCGCGATCCCGCTCGACGAGGTCGGATACGTCATCGTCGGGCTCTTCGTCGTGACGTGGCTGCTCGCCGTGGCGGTGTGGCGCCTGGCACGTATCGATGAGCGCGAGCTCGGCGTCAACGGCTAAGGTGGGCGAGTGCTGCGCCTGAGTGATCCTTCCGACCTGCCGACCGATTTCGGTCCCACCGTCGTCACCCTGGGAAACTTCGACGGCGTCCACCGAGGGCACGCTGCGGTGATCGCCGAGCTCCACGAGCAGGCAGCCAAGCATGACGCCAAGACGGTTGCGGTGACCTTCGACCCGCACCCCCTCGCCGTCCTTCACCCGGATCGCGCACCTGAGTTGCTCACCGGGCTCGAGGACCGTCTCTACCTGCTCGAACAGCGCGGCCTCGACGCCGTCGTCGTCATGCCGTTCACCCGCGAACTGGCCGCCGAGACGCCCCGTGAGTTCGTCGAGGGCACCTTCGTCGACGCGCTCGGCGCCCGCGCCGTCGTCGTCGGGAAGGATACCCGCTTCGGCATCAAGAACTCCGGTGACATCGACACCCTGCGCGAACTCGGCCAGGAGTTCGGCTTCGACGTCGTCGCGCTCGACGACGTCGGCCCGGGCGTCCGCTGGTCGTCGACGCAGGTGCGTGAGTTGCTCGCAGCGGGCAAGGTCGACGAGGCCGCCGACGTGCTCGGGCGTCACCACTGCGTCGTCGGCGAGGTCGTCAAGGGGTTCCAACGGGGCCGCGAGCTCGGTTTCCCGACCGCCAATCTCGCCCGTGACGCCGACGGCGTCGTACCTGCCGACGGCGTGTACGCCGGGTGGCTCGTGCGTCGTGAACTGCCGCAGGACCACCCCGAGTATCGGCTGCCGGCCGCGATCTCCGTGGGCACCAACCCGACCTTCGACATTCCGGAGCGCACGGTGGAGGCCTACGTTCTGGACCGTGACGACCTCGAGCTGTACGGCGAGCGCGTGGCCATCGAGTTCGTCGACCGCCTGCGTGGCAACGTGAAGTTCGACTCCATCGACGAACTCATCGAGCAGATGCACGCCGACGTCGCCGCCTCACGCCCTGTCCTTGGCTGCTCGTGAACGACGCGGTCGGGGCTTGCGCGACCTCGCGCACCTCGACCTCGGCCTGCTCGTTGCCGCGGCGGGCCTTAGCCTCGTCGGCATCCTGCTCACATGGTCGGCAACGGCCACGACGAGCGGAAGCTCTTTTGCCGTCCGCGGAGCACTCAACGTCGCCGTCGGTATGGCTTTGGCGTTTGCCGTGTTGCGCCTCGACGCTCGCACGCTGCGGGCTGCCGTTCCGCTGGCCTACCTCGCCGGGGTTCTCGGACTCCTCGCCGTCCTCAGTCCACTGGGCAGCACGATCAACGGCTCGCGGTCGTGGATCGAGCTGCCGGGTTTCTCCGTCCAACCCGCCGAGATTGCCAAGGTGGCTCTCGGCCTTGCCCTCGCGTCAGCGCTCGCCGACACCGATCAGGTGAGGGGCGCGCTCGCCCGGCGTGACGTCCGTGTCGGCCTCGGTCTCGCGGCCGTTCCGCTCGCGCTCATCATGGCGCAGCCGGACCTCGGCTCGGCGCTCGTCGTCACCGCGATGGCGGTTTCCGCGTTCGCAGTCGCGGGGCTTCGTGCGCGGGTCTTCGCCTGGCTGTTCGCCGCCGCCGTGGCCGTGGCGGTCCTCGCCTTCACGACGCCGTTGCTCGCTCAGTACCAACGCGACCGGCTCCTCGCGTTCTGGCGGCCCGAGGCCGACCCGTCGGGCATCGGTTATCAGGTCGCGCAGGTCAAGCTCGCCATCGGTTCGGGCGGTTGGTTCGGTCAGGGGCTGTTCGAGGGCCGCTCAACCCAGGGTGGATTCATCCCCTTCCAGTACACCGACTTCGTCTTCTCCGTCGCAGGGGAGGAACTCGGCTTCGTCGGTGCGCTCGGCATCGTCGCCCTCGAGATGTTCGTCGTCGTGCGGACGCTCGTCATCGGCATCCGCTCGCGGGACGCCTTCGGCCGCATCCTGTGCGGAGCGATCGCGGGCTGGTTCCTCTTCCAGAGCGTCGAGAACATCGGGATGAACCTGGGGCTCATGCCCGTCACCGGTGTGCCGTTGCCGTTCGTGTCCTACGGCGGTTCGAGCATGTTCTCCTGTTGGATCGCGGTCGGGCTCGTCGGAAACGTCCATGCGGCATCGCGCCGTCGCATATCGTGAGGGAAACACGATGTGAACCCGCGGGTAACTGCCGGCGCCGCACCTCTGGAGGGCACACCATGGTCATGAACAAAGCTGACGAGACCTTCGATCGGAGCATCCTCGACAACCAGGCACGCTCCGTCGCTCACCTGTTCACGCAGCGTGTCGCGATGACGCCGCACGAGGAGGGCTTCCGCTTCGCCAAGGACGGCGCCTGGAAGTCGATGACGTGGGCGCAGACCGACAAGGACGTGCGCGCGATCGCCGCCGGTCTCATCTCCCTGGGCATCGAAGGCCAGGAGCGTGTCGCCATTGCCTCGTCGACGCGCCTCGAGTGGGTGCTCGCCGACCTCGGCACCATGCTGGCCGGTGCCGCCACCACCACCGTCTACCCGACGTCGCAGCTCAAGGACGTCGTCCACATCCTCACCGACTCCGGCTCGCGCATCGTCTTCGCCGAGGACGCCGAGCAGGTCGACAAGCTGCGCCAGGGTCGTGACCAGATCGGTGAGATCGTCAAGGTCGTCACGTTCGACGGCGAGGGTGACGGCGACTGGGTCATCACCCTCGACGACCTGCAGAAGCTCGGTGAGGAACTGCTCGCCAAGGAGCCCAACGTCGTCGAGGAGCGCATGGAGGGCATCCAGCCCGAGCACCTCGCCACCCTCATCTACACGTCGGGAACGACCGGCCCGGCCAAGGGCGTGCGTCTGCCGCACTCCGCATGGGCGTACGAGGCGGCCGCCGTCGACTCGACCGGGCTGCTCAACTCCGACGACGTGCAGTACCTGTGGCTGCCGCTGGCCCACGTGTTCGGCAAGATGCTTCTGTGCCTGCCGATGCAGGTCGGCTTCCCGACGGTCGTCGACGGTCGCGTCGACAAGATCGTCGAGAACCTGCCCGAGACGAAGCCGACGTGGATGGGCGCTGCGCCGCGCATCTTCGAGAAGGTCTACGCCCGCATCAACGGCATGATGGAGGCCGACGGCGGCGTCAAGCTCAAGCTTTACAAGTGGTCGGTCGGTGTCGGCATGCAGGTGGCCGAGGCCCGCGCCCAGGGACACGAGCCGAGCGGCGCCCTTGCGGCGAAGTACAAGCTCGCGGACAAGCTCGTCCTCGCGAAGATCCGCGACCGCTTCGGTGGGCAGATCCGCTACTTCATCTCCGGTTCGGCGGCCCTCAACAAGGACGTCGCGCTGTGGTTCTCCGCCGTCGGCATGCCGGTGCTCGAGGGTTACGGCCTGTCGGAGTCGTCTGCTGCGGCCTCGGTCAACCGCCCCTACCTCGGCGCCAACCAGGCCGGCACCGTCGGATGGCCGCTGCCGGGCACCGAGTTCAAGCTGGGCGAGGACGACGAGCTTCTCGTCAAGGGCCCGGGCGTCATGCAGGGGTACTGGAACCTCGAGGAGGAGACGAGTCGCGTGCTCGTCGACGGCTGGTTCCACACCGGTGACATCGGTGCGATCGACGAGAGCGGCCACATCCGCATCACCGACCGCAAGAAGGACCTGTTCAAGACCTCGAACGGTAAGTACGTCTCGCCGGGTGCTATCGAGGCAATGTTCAAGGGCGTGTGCCCCTACGCCTCCAACCTCGTGGTCGAGGGTGACGGTCGCAAGTTCGTCTCCGCCCTCATCACGCTCGACGAGGAGGCCATCGCGGGCTGGGCCGAGAAGAACGGCATGGCCGGCAAGAGCTACCGCGACATCGTCACGAGCGACGCCTGCCGCGAGATGGTGCAGGGCTACGTCGACGAGATGAACCTGCAGCTCAACCGCTGGGAGCAGATCAAGCGCTTCATCATCCTGCCGCGCGACCTTTCCATCGAGGAGGGCGAGATCACGCCGAGCCTCAAGCTCAAGCGTCGCGTCGTCGTCGAGAAGTTCAAGAGCGATCTGGACGGCCTCTACACCGACTGATCAGCACCCTCAAGACGAACGACCCGGTCCGCATCGGACCGGGTCGTTCGTCTGTGTGAGGCGGCACACCTTCGGGTAATGTTAGAGCCGTCAGCTACGTTCGCCGCTTACATCGACCCGGGGTGGGTCCAACGGCCGCAACTCCTCGATTGGAGGTTTTCCATGTCCGTCGACACGACCTTCCGAAACCGTGAGCACAAGGAGATCGTTGGGGAGCCCGAGGTCGTCGAAGACGGCGCTGTGGAGAACAGTGCGGCCTGGAAGCGCCTCAAGGAGGCCGCGCGCAGCATCGCGAGCGTGCAGGTCAAGGACGGTTCGATTCCGGATGCGGCCCACCACGAGCAGGCTCGCCAGGACGTCACCGTCCTCGTCGATGCCGTCGAGACGCTGCGCCCGCGTTTCGCTCACGACGACGCGTACCTGCGTGCGCTCGTCGTCGACTTCGAGCGCTGGCGTGACGGCGGCTTCGGGGTGCCGGACTTCCTCGACTCGCTCGTCGAGTTCCAGCCGCAGCAAAACCGCGTCGACGGGCTGCAGCACCTCGTCGTCTTCCCGATGTACACCCAGAACGGCTCGCCGAACCGTCACATGGAGGCCGTCCTGACCGAGGTCATCTGGCCCGGCTTCATCGAGGACCTCGAGCGCGCGTACACGAACCGACTCTTCGTCTCGCTGCGCTTCCTCGACTTCACCGACGGCTACGACACCAACTCGGCCGTGCTCTTCCCGGAGACGGTGGCCATGCGCGAGGTGCCCACGTTCACCTGGGGGGCGATCTTCCAGGACCGCGAGGCAGCGCGCTTCCGCACGGTGCTCAAGGCTGCCGCGGACGTGACGCGCCTCGAACTGCCGGAGGGCGCCGAGCGCCTGGCGCAGGACCAGGAGCTCACGGAGAAGACCTTCGTCATGTGGGATCTCATCCACGACCGCACCCACTTGCGCGGTGACCTTCCGTTCGACCCGTTCATGATCAAGCAGCGCATGCCGTACTTCCTGTACTCCCTCGAGGAACTGCGCTGCGACCTCACGACCTACCGTGAGTGCGTCGCGCTGGAGAAGAAGCTCGCCGCTCGCCGTGACGAGGGCTTCGGCCTGTCCGAAGACGAGCTGGAGATGCTCGACCACGCCGGCCTCGTGCAGTACGCCGTGCTCTTCGACCGCATCTTCCGCTTCGCCATCACGGGCGACCGCACGCGCAACTACGACGGCCTCGGCGGGCAGCTGATCTTCGCGTGGCTGCACCAGAAGGGCGTCCTTCACTGGACCGACACGTCGCTCGCGTTCGACTGGGATGCCGTGCCGGCCGCCGTCGTCGAACTCGGTGACGCGATCGACGACCTCTACTGGCGTTCGATCGACCGCCCCAAGGTGACGCACTGGCTCGCCGCGTACGACCTCATTCGCGGCGTGCTCACGCCGCACCCGGCGTCCGCATGGGCCAAGGGTCTGCCGGACGAGGTGCTCGCCGGTCCGCCGAAGGGTTACACCGACGCGGTGCTCGACGACGAGTTCCCGCTGTCGATGTTCTACGAGGCCTTCAACCGCAAGATGCAGCCGGTGATCCTCTCCACGAGCGGGATGACGGGCAAGGATGTCTGATCTGAATTCCCTGACGGTGCTCGTCGCGGGTGCCACGAGCATCAGCGGCGAGGTGATGGCGCGCGCCCTGGCCGGTGCCGGGGCGCGCGTTGTCGCCGTCGGTCGCAGTGATGACAAGCTCGCTGCGCTGCGCGAAGCCGTGCCGGGCACCGTGACGTTCACCGCGGACCTCGCGAGCGAGGACGACGTCGCGAGCCTCACCGAGCGCGTGCACCACGAGGTCGGGCCGATCGACGGACTCGTCCACCTCGTCGGTGGGTGGCGCGGCGGGGGAGGCCTCGCCGGTCAGAGTGAGGCCGACTACCGGTTCCTCGAGAACTCGTTCACCGCGTTGCGTTTCGTCTCCCGGGCGTTCGACGCCGACCTTCAGGCCTCGAGTCGTGGTCGGGTTGCCGTCGTGTCCAGCACGGCGCTCAAGCGACCTCTCGCAGGTGGCGCCAACTACGCCGCGGTCAAGGCCGCGACGGAGGCCTGGACGCGGGCCCTCGCACACGGCTTCACCAAGGCCGCGCGTGACGAGGGACGTGACCTCTCCGGTGCCGCGGTGATCTACCGCGTCAAGGGGTTGGACGGTCTGGAAGAATCGCTCGCCGACGCCGTGGTCACCGCCTTCGCGGGCGACGCGGCCGACGTGAACGACCAGATCATCGACCTCACCGGGAGTCAGGCGTGAAGACGGAGCACGACCTCAACGAGCGCGGTTTCGCCTCGGACAACTATGCCGGGGTGCACCCGGACGTCATGGCAGCCCTCGTGGCGGCGAACGGCGGACACCAGGTGGCCTACGGCGCCGACGTGTACACGGCGCGGCTGCAGGAGGTCATGGCCCGTCACTTCGGTGACGACGTCGAGGCGTTCCCCGTCTTCAACGGCACCGGCGCGAACGTCGTCGGGTTGCAGGCCATGTTGCCGCGCTGGGGCGCGGTCATCGCTGCGACGACGGCGCACATCAACGTCGACGAGGGCGGTGCCCCGGAGCGCGTGGGCGGGTTCAAGATCCTCAACGTCGTCACGCCCGACGGAAAGCTGACGCCGGAACTCGTCGACACCGAGGCCTGGGGCTTCGGTGACGAGCACCGCGCGCAGCCCGGCGTCGTCTCGATCACGCAGTCGACCGAGCTGGGCACGCTCTACACGGTCAAGGAGATCAAGGCGCTCGCCGACCACGCCCACTCGCTCGGCCTCAAGCTGCACCTCGACGGCTCGCGGCTGTCGAACGCAGCGGCGGCCCTCGGCGTCAGTCTGCGCGAGATGACGACGGACGCCGGCGTCGACGTCCTCAGCCTCGGTGGCACCAAGAACGGTGCGATGCTCGCCGAGGCGGTCGTCGTCATCAACCCGGAGGCAGCCGAAGGCCTGCCGTACGTGCGCAAGTACACGATGCAGCTGTCGTCGAAGATGCGGTTCGTCGCGGCGCAGCTCATCGCCCTGTACGAGGGCGAGCTGTGGCTCGAGAACGCCCGTCACGCCAACGCGATGGCGCGTCGTCTGCGCGACGGCGTGGAGGCCGGTCTCGCGGACGGTTCCATCAAGGGTGTGGAGTTCACCCAGGACACGTACGTCAACGGCAACTTCGCGGTGCTGCCCGAAGGTGTGGCCGACGTCCTGCGCGAGAAGTTCCGGTTCTACGACTGGGACGCGGCGCGCCGCGAGGTGCGCTGGATGTGCTCGTTCGACACGAGCGAGACCGACGTGGACGCGTTCGTCGCAGCCATCGCTGAGGCAACCACCGGCTGACCGTCCGGCAGGCCGTCACACTCACGCGGCAGGCGCGCCCACGGCAACCTTTTGGGGTTGTCCGTGGGCGCACCTATTCTTGAAACATGCCTGGTGAGTCCCTCTTCCACGACCTTGAGCCCCTGCTGGAGCAGGTGAACAAGCCGATCCAGTACGTCGGCGGCGAGCTCAACGCCCAACTCAAGGACTGGAATTGCGGCGGCTACGGCCCCGACGGTGAGGAGCTGACCACCCGCTGGGCGCTCATGTACCCCGACGCGTACGAGGTGGGCGTGCCCAACCAGGGCGTCATGATCCTCTACGAAGTGCTCAACGAACGCGACGACGCTCTCGCCGAGCGCACGTACTCGATGTGGCCGGACATGGAAACGCTCATGCGCGAATCCGGCGTTCCGCAGTTCACCGTCGACGGTCACCGCAGCGTGCGCGACTTCGACGTGCTGGGTGTCTCGTTCTCCACCGAGCTCGGCTACACGAACCTGCTGACGGCGCTCGATCTCGCGGGTATCCCGATGCACGCGAACGAGCGGGGTCTCGACGACCCCATCGTCCTCGCGGGCGGGCACTCGGCCTTCAACCCCGAGCCCATCGCAGACTTCATCGATGCCGCCGTCGTCGGTGACGGCGAGGAGGCCGTCCTCCTCATCACCGACATCATCAAGGAGTGGAAGAGCAGCGGTAAGCCCGGCGGACGCCGTGGCCTCCTGCTCGAGCTCGCGCGTACCGGCAGTGTCTACGTGCCGTCGATGTACCAGGTCGACTACCTGCCCGACGGGCGCATCCAGCGCGTCGTCCTCACCGAGGAGGCGCAGGGCGTGCCGTGGCGCGTCTCGAAGCACACGGTGATGGACCTCGACGAGTGGCCGTACCCGAAGCAGCCGCTCGTACCGATGGCCGAGTCGGTGCACGAGCGCATGAGCGTCGAGATCTTCCGCGGCTGCACCCGCGGCTGTCGCTTCTGCCAGGCAGGCATGATCACCCGCCCGGTGCGCGAGCGCTCCATCACCGGTATCGGCGAGATGGTCGAGAACGGCCTGGCCGCAACCGGTTTCGAGGAGGTCGGCCTGCTGTCCCTCAGCTCCGCCGACCACACCGAAATCGGTGATCTCGCCAAGGGCCTGGCCGACCGCTACGAGGGCACCCAGACGGGTCTGTCCCTTCCCTCGACCCGCGTCGACGCGTTCAACATCGACCTCGCCAATGAGCTCACCCGCAACGGTCGACGCTCCGGCCTGACGTTCGCGCCCGAGGGCGGCAGCGAGCGCATCCGCAAGGTCATCAACAAGATGGTCTCCGAGGACGACCTCATCAACACGGTTGCAGCGGCCTACGGCGCCGGCTGGCGTCAGGTGAAGCTGTACTTCATGTGCGGGCTTCCCACCGAGACGGACGAGGACGTCCTGCAGATCGCCGACATGGCCAAGCGCGTCATCGAGACGGGCCGCCAGGTCTCGGGTCGCAAGGACATCCGCTGCACCGTCTCCATCGGTGGCTTCGTCCCGAAGCCGCACACGCCGTTCCAGTGGTGCGGTCAGCTCTCCGCGGAGGAGACCGACGAGCGCCTCAAGAAGCTCAAGGACGCCATCCGCTCCGACAAGAAGTTCGGTTCGAGCATCGGCATGCGCTACCACGACGGCAAGCCCGGCATCGTCGAGGGGCTGCTCAGCCGCGGTGACCGACGCATCGGGTCGGTCATCGAGGCGGTCTGGCGTGACGGCGGCCGGTTCGACGGCTGGAGCGAACACTTCAGTTACGAGCGGTGGATGGAACAGGCCGCCCGCGTCTTCGCGGAGATGGACGACCCCATCGACGTCGACTGGTACACCACGCGCGAGCGCGGCGAACTCGAGGTGCTCCCGTGGGATCACCTCGACTCCGGCCTCGACAAGGAATGGCTCTGGCAGGACTGGCAGGACGCCCTCGACGAGGAAGAGGTCGACGACTGCCGCTGGACGCCGTGCTTCGACTGTGGCGTGTGCCCGCAGATGGACACCGACATCCAGATCGGCCCCACGGGCAAGACGTTGCTGCCACTCACCGTTCTCGGCTCGGGAGCCAAGAAGCTGGCGTCAGCCGAGCACTCGCACTGATGGCCACACGCTCCAGGGCGTCCCGGCGAGGACGCTCTGGACGCGCACGTCGAGCTCCGGCGAGCGTCAGGGGCCGTGACACCCGCGTCGACAGTCTGCGCGGACTCGTCCTCATCGCGATGTTCGTGGCGCACTGCGCTCCGAGCCCCGGGCCGCTGCGCCTGTTCAACCTGACGGAGTTCGCCACGGCGCCGCTGTTCGCTCTTCTCATCGGCATCGGCGCCGAACTGGGTGACCGAGGAAGCCGCGGGCTCCCGGCCGCGTTCGTGCGCGCCGGCATTCGCGCCGCCGTGCTGGTCGCTCTCGGTTTGTGGCTCGAGACGTGGGGAGCCCAGGTCGACATCGTCCTGCTCTACCTCGCGTTGCCGACCCTTCTGGCTCCGTTGCTCGCTCGGCTTCCCGTGACGGCGCTTGCCGGTGTCGCGACGGCGCTGTGGGCTTCGGCCCCGTACTTCATGGAGTCGTTCGGCTCGAAGGCGGCCGAGGCTGCCGTCCGGGGCGACCAGGTCGGTGCGCGTTTGTGGAATGTGGTCTTCACCGGCACCCACTATCGCCTGACGACGCTCCTCGTCTTCACGTGCATCGGCATCATCCTCTGGCGAGCGATGTCGTCGGTTCGCCTCAATTGGCACATCGCGGCAGCAGGCGCCTTCTCGCTCCTCCTGGCTGCAGGGCTGATGCTCGCCAAGGAGGCCGGCCGCATCGACTTCGAGCCCTACAGCGGCACGCACCTCGAGGTCGCCTTCTGCGCGCTGCTCGTCGTCGGTATCTCGGGCGTCTGGCTCGGGTTCGCTCCCGACCATGTGGACATCCCGCTGCTCTCCGTCGCAGGGGCCATGACGCTCAGCGTCTACGTTGTACAGATCGGCTACCTCGCCTGGTACGTGCGCTCGTACGCGCTGGGGCAGCCCGACGACAGCTGGGCGAACGTCGCGATCCTCACGGCTCTCGGACTTGTCCTTCCTCTCCTGTGGCGCTCGGCCGTTCCGCGCGAACCGCTCACGAAGGGCCCGATCGAAGGTCCGACGGCGGTGCTCACCCGCATCTTCCGCTGATGGCCGAGGCGGCCCACCCGGATCAGGCCGGGACGGTGACGTCGCTCGGCACGCGACCCCGACGCACCATGCCCAGGCATGCCACGGCCGCGAGTCCGCACAGCACGGCCCCGACCATCCAGGCCCACGTGTAGGTGCCGAGTTCGTCGCGCACCATGCCCGCGGCCGTCGCGGCGATCGCCGCCCCGATCTGGTGGCTCGCGAAGACCCAGCCGAAGACGATGGCGCCTCGCTCCGGGCCGAAGTACGCGCGGCACAGGGCAATGGTGGGCGGCACGGTTGCCACCCAGTCGAGGCCGTAGAAGAGGATGAAGACGAACATGCTCGGCTTCACGTCGTCGGTGAAGAGCATGGGCAGCACGATGAGGCTCAGTCCCCGGCCCGCGTAGTAGATCGTGAGCAGCAGCGCTGGGTCGACGCGGTCGGTGAGCCATCCCGAGAAGACCGTGCCGATGATGTCGAACACCCCGACGAGCGCGAGAAGGCTCGCGGCGGCTGTGCCGGCCATGCCGTGATCCATGGCTGCCGGAATGAAGTGGGTGCCGACAAGGCCGTTCGTCGTCGCGCCGCACACGGCGAACGTGAAGGCCAGGATCCAGAACGCCGGACGGGCGGCCGCGTCCTTGAGCGAGAAGAGCGCGAGTCGGGCCGCGCCCGTGGAAACCGGTGGGGGAGTGCGCACGGGCTCGTCGGCCGGTACGCCGTAGGCGTTGACGCCGAGGTCGGCGGGGTGATTGCGCATGCGCCAGAGCACAAGCGGGATCGCGACGAGCGCCAGTGCACCGATGGCGACGGTGGCCGAGCGCCAGCCCGACGCATCGGTGAGCTGGGCCAGGATCGGCAGGAAGATGAGCTGGCCCGTCGCCGCCCCGGCGGCCAGAACACCCGAGACGGTGGCGCGGCGCTTCTCGAACCACCGGTTGCTCACCGTCGCGACGAGCGACATCGACATGACGCCGGCACCGAGGCCGATGAGCACGCCCCAGCATGCGATGAGCTGCCACGGCTGCGTCATCCACACCGGCAGCACGGCGCCTGCGGCGATGAGGGCGAGCGCGGCAACCACGACCGCGCGGACGCCGAAACGCTCCATGGCCGCGGCGGAGAACGGAGCAGTGAGGCCGTAGAAGAGGAGATTGACCGACACGGCGGAGCCGATGAGGCCCATCGACAACCCGAACTCCTCGTGGAGCGGATGCATCATGACGCTCGGTGCCGAACGGAAACCGGCGGCGGAGATCGCTGTGATGAAAGTGATGCCCGCGACGATCCAAGCGGGGTGGAGCCGCGGTGCGCGCGGGCGCATCGGCTGCGTCATGAACGCATGGTAGAGGCGCTCGACGCGAGCACGGGTAGGCTTCTCACTCGTGGCACGTCAGCGAGTTCCCGAAGGCCCACCTCCCGCACCGGCAGTGCAGAAGGTGTCCGTGCGCTACGCCAAGCGCGGGCGCCTGCGCTTCTCCTCGACACGCGACTTTCAGCGCGCGCTCGAGCGAGCGGTCCGTCGCGCGGGCGTGCCGATGGCCTTCTCCGCCGGCTTCCACCCTCATCCGCGTATTTCCTATGCCAACGCTGCCCCGACGGGAACGGCGTCCGAGTCGGAGTACTTCCAGCTCCAACTGACGCAGGTGTGTGACGTCGAGAAGCTTCGTGAGGCACTCGACGAGTCACTGCCGACGGATCTCGCGGTCCTGCGTGTCGTGGAAGCCGCACCGGGTGCGCTCGCGGATCTGCTCCAGGCCAGCGTCTGGCAACTCGACTTCGAGGGCATCCCGCTCGAGACCCTCACCGAAGCCGTCGACGCGTTCATGACGCGCACCGAGCTGCTCGTCACGCGCATGACGAAGTCGGGCGTGCGCGAGTTCGACGTCCGCCAGGCCGTCCTCACCTCCGATGTCGTCGGGGTTCGTTCCGACGCCGGTGCCGAGATCGCCCGGTGGACGATGACGATCCAGCACACCACGCCCGCCGTGCGACCCAACGACGTGCTCAAGGGCATCGGTGAACTCACGGAACTCGTCGTTCCGCGCCCGCCGCTCATGACCCGCCTCGCGCAGGGCACTCTGGAGCCCGGCAACACGGTCGGAGACCCGTTCGAGCAATGATGTCCTCGCGTGGCGAGTGGGCCGCACGGTGACGACCTGTGCGATAATGCCTGTGGTTCGCGTGAGTCTCACAGAATTCGCGGCGAACCCGCAGAACCTTCCGACCGCGCCGACGGGACGTGGGGGACCACGGCGCGAGCCGCACCTCACCCGAAGCCGTCCGGAGCGAGGGTGGCCGACGCACACACTGCGAAGCTGCCGACCGCGAGGGGCTGCGGCGTGACGTTCGGTGCCGCGCGATGCGCGAGCCGACGATCCACGTAGAAGACGACTTCCGTCGTTGCGGGTCACGACCCGAGACGGCGATTTGCTTCATCCGCGCCGCGGCGCGTGCAAGGCCAAACGGGCCTTTCTGTGGCACACGCCGTGCCGACGAGAAGGAGGGCCCATGGCCCCCGAGAACAACGACGAGACCACCTTCGCGAGCCCCTTCTTCGCAGGTAGTCCTTTCGCCTCACAGCAGGCTCCCGAAACGCCGGAGGTCGACGAGACCGAGGAAGCCGACACCACCGACGAGGCAGCTGCGGCTCCCGCGCCCGGCGCCGCCTTCGGTCTGCTCTTCCAGGCTCCGGACCCGCAGAAGCGCGCTCCCAAGCGTGAGCGCGTGCCCCGCGAGGACGAGCGTGATGAGGTCTCCGGTTCGGACGACGACGCCGAGTCCCGCTCGGAGGACGGCGACGACGGGGACGACACCTCGCGTGGCAGCCGCGGGCGAGGCGGTCGTCGCGGTTCGCGCGACGGGAACAGTGAGCGCAGCGACAGTTCGGCCAACTCCGGCGACGCCGACGACGTGAACGCCTCCGGCGACGACGACACCGATGACAACGACGACGACCAGACCCCGCGTCGCCGCCGGCGCGGTGGCCGCGGTCGCCGCTCGAACTCCTCCAAGAACTCGGGCGATTCCGGCGATTCGAACAACTCGGGCGACAAGAACTCGAACGAGTCGAACGGCTCGGACAACGGCAAGAATGCCGAGCGCGACGGCGACGCGAACGAGGACGACACCTCGGACAACGCCTCGAACGACTCCGACAACGGCGGCGACGACTCCAACGACTCGGGTTCGCGCAAGCGCACCCGCCGTCGTCGCCGCAGCGGTTCGGGCGGCTCGGACTCCGACGACCCGAACACCGTCACCCGCGTCCGCGAGCCCCGCAAGGCCAAGGACGAGGTCACCTCGATCAAGGGGTCGACGCGTCTCGAGGCGAAGAAGCAGCGCCGCCGCGAGGGCCGCGAGGCCGGTCGTCGCCGCACCGTCATCACCGAGGCCGAGTTCCTCGCTCGCCGCGAGAGCGTCGAGCGCGTCATGGTCGTGCGTGAGCGCGAGGGCCGCACGCAGATTGGTGTCCTCGAGGACGGCGTGCTCGCCGAGCACTACGTCTCGCGCCAGGAGCAGGCCTCGTCGATGGCCGGCAACGTCTACCTCGGTCGCGTCCAGAACGTCCTGCCCTCCATGGAGGCCGCGTTCATCGACATCGGCCGCGGCCGCAACGCCGTGCTGTACGCCGGTGAGGTCAACTGGGACGCCGCCGGCCTCGACAACCAGCCCAAGCGCATCGAGCACGCCCTCAAGGCGGGCGAGAGCGTCCTCGTCCAGGTGACGAAGGACCCGATCGGCCACAAGGGCGCCCGCCTGACCTCGCAGATCTCCCTTCCGGGGCGCTTCCTCGTCTACGTGCCGGGCAACTCGATGACGGGCATCAGCCGCAAACTGCCCGACGTGGAGCGCGCGCGCCTGAAGAAGATCCTCAAGGAGGTCGTGCCCGCCGACGCCGGCGTCATCGTGCGCACGGCTGCCGAGGGTGCCTCCGAGGAGGAGCTGCGCGCCGACGTCGAGCGCCTCACGAAGATGTGGGAGAAGATCCAGAAGAAGGCCGAGAGCGGCAACGCCCCGGTGCTCGTGCACGGCGAGCCGGACCTCACGGTCCGCGTCATCCGTGACGTCTTCAACGAGGACTTCGCCAAGATGGTCGTCTCCGGCGACCGCGCCTGGAACGAGGTGCACTCCTACATCTCCGAGGTGGCTCCGGACCTCACCGAGCGCCTCGAGAAGTGGACCGGCGAGAAGGACGTCTTCGCCAAGCACCGCATCGACGAGCAGCTCGCCAAAGCCATGGACCGCAAGGTCTGGCTGCCGAGCGGTGGTTCGCTCGTCATCGACCGCACCGAGGCCATGACGGTGGTCGACGTCAACACGGGCAAGTTCGTCGGCTCCGGTGGCAACCTCGAAGAGACGGTGACGAAGAACAACATCGAAGCTGCCGAGGAGATCGTGCGTCAGCTGCGACTGCGCGACATCGGCGGCATCATCGTCGTCGACTTCATCGACATGGTGCTCGAGAGCAACCGCGAGCTCGTCGTGCGCCGTCTCCTCGAGTGCCTTGGACGTGACCGGACGAAGCACCAGGTCGCCGAGGTGACGTCGCTCGGCCTCGTGCAGATGACGCGTAAGCGTGTCGGTTCGGGCCTCGTCGAGGTGTTCTCCGAGCAGTGCGAGTCGTGCCATGGGCGCGGCATCATCGTGCACGACCACCCGGTCGAGAACCGTGACATCAACGGCAACGACACGAACCGCAAGGGTCGTGGCTCGCGTCGCGGTGGCAACGGCAATGGTGGCTCCAACAACGGAGGCGGCAACGGCAACACCTCCGGCGGCTCGAACTCCAACTCCAACGACTCGTCCCACGACAAGAAGGGCGACGAGCGCGACAAGGGGTTCGCCCAGATCGCGGCTGCGGCGCACGCTGCTGCCATCTCCGCGGGCGACAAGTCGGCCACGTCCGAACCGGTCTCCACGGCCTCGTCCGAGGACGCAGTCGTGAGCGAGAAGGACGCCGCGACGAAGGCGGCCGCACCCGAGCGCACCACGGTGCGTGAGAACGTCGGGCACGTCGAGTCGTCGAGCACCTCGACGAAGAGCGCGCCGCAGGAGCAGGGCAAGGCCCCGGCTCGCCGTCGAGGCTCGCGTCGTGTCGCCACATCGACGGGTGCGCCCACGGCAGCCGGAGAGGCGACCGTCATGACGGTTCAGGCCTCCACGACCACGAGTGACGCTCCGGCAGCTGCCGCTGCGTCGCCCGAGACGCCCGCTGATGCTCCGAAGGTCGCCGCTGACTCGGCCCCGACTCAGGCGGAGGCGCCCGTCGTCACGCAGGAGGCGACGGCCGCCGCGAAGCGTCCGCGTCGTCGTGCGGCGTCGAGCTCGGGTGCGCCCGTGAGCCTGCAGGCCGTCGACCTGGCTGCCGCGCCGATGTCGAGCGCGCCGCTGACGAAGGTCGCCGGTGAGGCGAGCGACGCCGCCGGTTCCGCGCAGAGCGCTCCGACGCAGGCTGCGGTCACCTCCGAGGCGAAGGCCCCGGCCCGCAAGAAGCGCACGCGCGTCGTCGCCCCGGCCGGTGCGCCGGGCACGAAGGCCGACGAGTCCTGATCGCCGAACACCACGAGAGCGCCCCGCCTCCTGCCGTATCGCAGGTGGCGGGGCGCTTTCGACGAATGCGTCAGTAGCCGGTGCGGCCGTCCACGGCTTCGCGCAGAAGATCCATGTGCCCGAGGTGGCGGGCGTACTCCTCGACGAGGTGGACGAAGATCCAGCGCAGGTTGACCGGTTCGCCCCTACGCAGGCCGCGCACGGGGGAGTCGAGGTCGCTCCACGCGGCGGCCCGCGCTCGCGTCACGTCGAGTTCGTGCTCGTAGGCGGCGACGTTCTCGGCCGCGTCGGCGGCGTTCGCGAGGTCGAAGTCGCCGTCGGGCTCGTCCGCGGTGGAGTAGTAGTCGGGCACATCCTGTTCGTCGTCGAGCACGACGCGCAGCCAGTACGCCTCGACCTCCGTGAGATGGCGCACGACACCGATGAGGCTGAGGGTGGACGGCGGAACGCTGCGGCGAGCGAGCTGCTCCGCGTCGAGGCCGGCGATCTTGAGCAGAACGGTGTCGCGGTAGAGATCGAGCCAGCCGTCGAGCACGGCGCGTTCGCCGCTCACCTTCGGCGGATCGCCTCGTTCGTCGTCGCGCTCGGGCACGATGGGTGTCGTCATGCGTGCAGCTTGGTGGCTGCGCGCCGGCGGGGGCAAGCGAATTTCGGGGCCTTCGCGGATTTGGGGCGAGCCACCGCGCACGGTACTCTTGATCTTTGGTGCGCCCACCGCGCCCGGTGTCCTGCTCGCAGGGTAGCTACCGGCCGGTCAGACAGAGCGAGTGCGCCATGACGAAAGAGAGTCCCACGTGTACGCGATTGTTCGCGCAGGTGGCCGCCAGGAGAAGGTCTCCGTCGGCGACACCCTTCTGATCGACAAGGTGACGACGAAGCCGGGCGAGTCGTTCGAGCTCAAGCCGCTCATGCTCGTCGACGGTTCCGACATCACGGTCGACGCCGACGCGCTGGCCAAGGTCACCGTCACGGCCGAGGTCATCAAGGCCGCCAAGGGCCCGAAGATCACGATCATGAAGTACAAGAACAAGACGGGTTACCGTAAGCGCCAGGGCCACCGTCAGCCGCTGACGCAGATCAAGGTCACCAAGATCGGCTGAGCCACGGCTCAGAACTGATCTTCCACAGATTTTCGAAAGAGGCTTCGACATGGCACACAAGAAGGGTGCATCCTCGACCCGAAACGGTCGTGACTCCAACGCACAGCGACTCGGCGTGAAGCGCTTCGGCGGTCAGATCGTCGGCACCGGCGAGATCATCGTCCGCCAGCGCGGCACGCACTTCCACCCCGGTGAGAACGTCGGCCGTGGCGGCGACGACACGCTGTTCGCTCTCGCCCCCGGCGCGGTCAAGTTCGGCCAGCGCAAGGGCCGCAAGGTCGTCGACATCGTCGTCGAGCCGGAGATCACGGCCTGATCCTCGCGATCGCTTGTTGAAGGGGTGAGCCCAGCAATCGGGCTCACCCCTTCACGCATGTCTGCACGTCCCTAGAATCGAGGACGAGGGCTCTTCGCCGTTCGTCCACTGGCTGCGTCCGCTCGAGGCCGCACCGAAAGGAACCACCATGGCAACGAACTTCGTCGACCGCGTCGTCCTCAATGTGACGGCGGGCAACGGCGGCCACGGCGTGGCCTCCGTCAAGCGTGAGAAGTTCAAGCCGCTCGGTGGCCCTGACGGCGGCAACGGCGGCCACGGCGGCGACGTCGTGTTCGAGGTCGACCCCCAGGTGACGACGCTGCTCGAGTACCACCGCAACCCGCACCGCAGCGCCACGAACGGCAAGCCCGGCGCGGGCGACGAGCGCAACGGCGCCGACGGCGACGAGCTCGTCCTTCCGGTGCCCGAAGGCACGGTCGTCAAGGACCGTGAGGGCAACATCCTCGCCGACCTCGTCGGCTTCGGCAGCCGGTTCATCGCTGCCGCCGGCGGTCGCGGTGGACTCGGCAACAAGGCCCTCGCGAGCCGCCGCCGCAAGGCTCCCGGCTTCGCCCTCCTCGGCGAACCGGGGGAGACGGCTGACGTCGTGCTCGAGCTCAAGACGCTCGCCGACGTGGCCCTCATCGGCTTCCCCAGCGCAGGCAAGAGCTCGCTCGTCTCCGTCGTGAGCGCGGCCAAGCCGAAGATCGCCGACTACCCGTTCACGACGCTCGTGCCGAACCTGGGCGTCGTCAACGCGGGCAGTGAGCGCTTCACCATCGCCGACGTGCCCGGCCTCATCCCCGGCGCCAGCCAGGGCAGGGGCCTCGGCCTCGAGTTCCTGCGACACGTCGAGCGCTGCTCGGTGCTCGTGCACGTCATCGACTGCGCCACGCTCGAGCCGGGCCGCGACCCCATGAGCGACCTCGACCAGATCGAGCACGAGCTGTCGGAGTACGTCGCCGACGACTCGCTGGGCGGTAAGCCGCTGTCCGAGCGCACCCGCATCGTCGTGCTCAACAAGGCCGACGTTCCCGACGCACTCGAACTCGCCGAGATGGTCAAGCCGGACCTCGAGGCCCGCGGCCTCGAAGTCTTCATCGTCTCCGCCGTCGCCCACCTCGGACTCAAGGAGCTCACGTTCGCGCTTGCGCGTCACGTCGCCGAAGCCCGCAAGGAAGTCGAATCCGCCGTGCCCGCGCGCGTCATCGTCCGGCCCAAGGCCATGGACGACGCCGGGTTCAAGATCGTCAAGGAGGGTGGCACGGACGGCACGATGTTCCGCATTGTCGGCGAGCGACCCACCCGCTGGGTTCGCCAGACCGACTTTGCGAACGACGAAGCAGTTGGCTACCTTGCGGACAGGTTGAACCGCCTCGGAGTGGAAGAAGAACTGTTCAAGGCCGGCGCAGTGCCCGGCTCGACGGTTCTCATCGGCCCCGGCGACAACGCCGTCGTCTTCGATTGGGAGCCCACGCTGCAGGCGGGCGCGGAACTGCTCGGTGCACGCGGCACCGACCTGCGCCTCGAGGAGAACGCTCGCCCCACTCGCGCCGAGAAGCGCGACGAGTTCCACGGCCGCAAGGACGGCCAGCGTGTGGCTCGCGAAGAGATCGCCGCGGAACGGGAAGCCGGTATCTGGACCGAGCACGACGGCTACCGCCAGTAGTCACCTCGCCGTTCGACGAGTCGGAGAAGGGAATACCCCCGTTGTCTGCAGCCCACACGAGCGAGAGCCTTCGCGAGCAGATTCGCGATGCCAAACGCGTCGTCGTCAAGGTCGGTTCGTCGTCCATCACATACACGAGTGGGGGCATCAACCACTCCGCGCTCACCGAGCTCGTCGGCATCCTCGCCGAACGTCGCCACGCGGGCAAGGAAGTGCTCCTCGTCTCCTCCGGCGCCATCTCCGCAGGCATGGCGCCGCTCGGGATGCAGATGCGGCCCACCGCGCTTCCCGAGGCGCAGGCCGCCGCCGCAGTCGGCCAGGGCCAGATCATGTCGGCCTACTCGCTGCTGTTCCAGGGCCTCGGCCTCACCGCCGGGCAGGTACTCCTCACGAGTGACGACGTCACCCGCCGCACCACCTACCTCAAT
Source organism: Dermacoccus sp. PE3 (assembly GCF_001021715.1). NCBI lineage: Bacteria > Bacillati > Actinomycetota > Actinomycetes > Micrococcales > Dermacoccaceae > Dermacoccus > Dermacoccus sp. PE3. Next base: position 401,115 of record NZ_LDCM01000003.1, read on the forward strand.
GGCCGATCCACCCTCGAGACGCTCCTCGACCACGGCGCCGTGCCGATCATCAACGAGAACGACACCGTCGCCACCCAGGAGATCCGCTTCGGCGACAACGACCGCCTCGCCGCGCTCGTCAGCCACCTCATCGATGCCGACGCGCTCATCCTGCTCTCCGACGTCGACTCCCTCTACGACGGCCCGCCCAGCCGCGAAGGCACCAAGCGCATCCCGTTCGTCCCCAACGTCGAAGAGATGAAGGACGTCGAGATCGGCGGCACCGGATCCGGCGTCGGCACCGGCGGCATGCGCACCAAGATCGACGCAGCCCGCATCGCCACCGCCGCAGGTGTGCCCACGATGCTCACCTCCATGCCGCAGGCCCGCGAAGCCTTCGCCGGCGACGACATCGGCACCGCCTTCGCGCCCACCGGACGCCGCCGCGGAGCCCGCCGCCTCTGGCTCGCTCACGCCACCACGCCCGCCGGCCGCCTCGTCCTCGATGAAGGCGCCGTCAAGGCTGTGCGCGACCGAGGACGCTCCCTCCTGCACGCCGGAGTCGTCGCCACCGAAGGCCGCTTCCTCGCAGGCGACGCCGTCGACCTCGCCGACGAGAACGGCACCGTCTTCGCCCGCGGCCTCGTCAACTACGACGTCGCCGACGTCGAACGCGCCAAAGGCCGCTCCACCCGCGAACTCTCCGACAACATCGGCCCCGCCTTCGAGCGGAGCCTTGTGCACCGCGACCACCTCGTGGTTCTTCCCTAGCCACGGCGATTTTGCTCCCTCGCCGCGTCTTCCGGCGATTCCAGGCGCGGCGCTCGCAAGCTCGCGCCGCGCCTGGAATCGCTCGGTGCGACACGGCTTCGGGCCACTCGTCGATCAGGGCGCGTGAGAACCCCTCGCAAGCTCGGGGTTCTCGCGCGCCCTGATCTCCTCGTGGAGTCCGCCTCCAGCGTGGTTGGCTCTTCGAAGAGTGTTGGGCTTTGCCGGTGCTGGGCTTCAGTCGGCCGTGGGCTGCAGTGCGCCTACTCGGCTTGGGTCCGTCGCCCCTTTGAGCTGAGGGACCAGGTGGGTGGCCCTGGCCTGCTCTGTGGGCTTGGTATGTGACCCGGGCCGCATTCGCGTTTGGGTCGCTGTTGGCCCCTCCATAGGATGAAAAACATGAACAGCAACCTTGAGCAGTCCACCGCACGGGTCGCCGCAGCCGGAAAGGCCGCGCGCGTCGCCTCGAAGCGACTCGCCCTGCTGTCACGCGCCGAGAAGGACGCCGCCCTCGGCGTCCTCGCCGACGCCATCGAAGCCGCCGAGGCGAGCATCGTCGCCGGAAACGAACGCGACCTCGAACGCGGCCGCGACGCCGGCATCTCCGACAGCCTCGCCGACCGCCTCCGCATGACGCCCGAACGCGTCAGCGCCGTCGCGCAGGCCCTCCGCGATCTCGCCGCACTGCCCGACCCCGTGGGTGAGGTCGTGCGCGGCAACACCCTTGCCAACGGCCTGCAGATAAAGCAGGTTCGCGTACCCATGGGTGTCGTCGGCATGGTCTACGAAGCCCGCCCCAACGTCACGGTGGACGCGGCCGGCCTCGGCCTCAAGAGCGGCAACGCCATGATCCTGCGCGGTGGCTCCGCAGCCGCAGACACCAACGCCGCCATTGTCGCCGCGCTCCGCGAGAGCCTCGAACGCCAAGGCCTGCCCGCCGACGCCGTGCAGCTGCTCGACGGCGGCCACGAGGACGTCCAGGCACTCATCACCGCGCGCGGCCTCGTCGACCTCGTCATTCCGCGCGGGGGAGCGAAGCTCATCGAGACCGTCGTCACCGGCTCCACCGTGCCCGTCATCGAGACCGGCACCGGCAACGTCCACGTCTACGTGGACGCCGACGCCGACCTCGACATGGCGCTCGAGATTGCCGTGAACTCCAAGACGCACCGTCCGAGCGTCTGCAACGCCGCCGAATCGTTGCTCGTGCACCGCGACGTCGCTGACGAGTTCCTCCCGCGCGTGCTGCGCACGCTCGCCGACAAGGACGTGACCCTTCACGCCGACGAGCGCGCCACGGACCTCGCCGGCGACGTCGAGACGAAGCCCGTCACGGACGAAGCCTGGAACACCGAGTTCCACGACCTCGAAATGTCCGTCGGCGTCGTCGACTCACTCGACGAGGCCATCGAGCACATCGACGGCTACTCGACGCACCACACCGACTGCATCGTCACCGAGAACCGTGCCGCCGCACGCACGTTCATCGCCCAGGTCGACTCGGCCGTCGTCATGGTCAACGCCTCGACGCGCTTCACCGACGGCGGCGAGTTCGGCTTCGGCGCCGAGATCGGCATCTCGACGCAGAAGCTGCACGCCCGCGGACCGATGGCGCTCGCCGAGCTCACGACGACCAAGTGGGTCGTCGACGGAGACGGTCAGATCCGCTGAGCGGCCTCGCCGATGCCGTGACGGACTGCCCGACCCGCCCTCCTTCACGACGCGTGCGCGATTACGGCGGGTTCCGAGGCGAGGTGCTCGATCGACGGCTGGCGGCCGAGCGCGGACTCCTCGAGCGAGTCGTAGGCGACGTAGTGCGTCGGGCGTGCCTGCACCGCGGTGAACATACGGCCCACGTACTCGCCCAGGAGCCCGAGGCCGAGCAACTGCGCGGCCCCGAAGCCGCTGATGACGACGATCGTGGAGGCCCAGCCCGTCACGGAGTGGCCCATGACCTTGGCCCACAACGCGAACGCGCCGACGCCGAAGGCGACGAGCAATCCGAGCAGCCCGCACCACGTCGCGAGGCGAAGCGGTGCGCTCGATGCGCCGGTGACGGCGTCGAGCGACAGCCGCAACATCTTGCTCAGCGGATACTTGGAGCGGCCGGCGGCGCGTTCCTCGCGGCGGTAGCCGACCTCGGCGGAGGGGAAACCGAGCGTCGGCACGGCGAGGCGCAGCACGCGGTTCGTCTCCGGCAGGGCCAGAACGGCGTCGACGGTCGCGCGCGACATCATCCGGAAGTCGCCGGCGTTCATCGCGCCGCGTGCGCCGAGCCGGGCCATGACGGCGTAGAACCCCTCGGCGGTGACCCGCTTGAAGAACGTGTCGCTCGAGCGATCCGTGCGCACGCCGTAGACGACGTCGACGCCGCGCTCCGTGCCGACGCGCAGCATCTCGCTGATCACCTCGGGCGGATCCTGCAGGTCGGCGTCGATCGTCACCGCCCAGTCGCCACGTGCGCGGGCGAGGCCGGCGCTGATCGCGGCCTGGTGACCCGAGTTGGCGCGCAACCGGACGACGCGTAGCTGCGGCCACGCGCGGCGGTAGCGCTCGAGCAGAGCGGGCGTCGCGTCACGGGAGCCGTCATCCACGCACACGACCTCGTAGGACGCGCGCAGATCGTCAAGCACGGGGCGGAGTCGCTCGACGAAGAGGGGGAGGACGGACTCCTCGTCGAACATGGGGACGACGACGGAAAGGTGGGGATTCATGACGGCAGCTCTCGTGACGTGCGGTGCGCAACGGCCTGGCGTCAGCGACGTTAGGAGGGCCTGCTGTGCCGATGCTGTGTCGAGGCAGTATCCTTGCTTTCATGACGTCGCTTGTTTCGCTCGCCGCAGCCGTTGAGGTTCCGGAGCTCGAGGAGAACCACATCTTCATGCCGCCGTGGGGCTTCGGTCTCATGGCGTTCACCATCTTCTTGCTGCTGTTCGCGCTGCTGTGGGCCTTCCGTAACACGGCTGCCCGCTTCGGTGCGCCGCGCGGTCAGGCTCACCATGGTGGCCCGGCTCCCGACAACCACAAGAAGCACGGGGCTTCGCACTGACACCACGAATCGGGGTCATGGGCGGTACGTTCGACCCCATTCACCACGGTCACCTCGTCGCGGCGAGTGAGGTTCAAAGCCTCCTCGACCTCGACGAGGTCATTTTCGTGCCCACGGGGCAGCCGTGGCAGAAGGCCGGTCGTGACGTCGCGGCTGCGGAGCACCGCTACCTCATGACGGTCATCGCGACAGCCTCGAACCCGCGCTTCAGCGTCAGCCGTGTCGACATCGATCGTGCCGGCCCGACGTACACGCGCGACACGTTGAAGGATCTGCACGCGCAGCGTCCCGACGCGGAACTGTTCTTCATCACGGGCGCCGACGCCCTGGCACAGATCCTGTCGTGGAAGGGGGTCGAGGAGCTGTGGGATCTCGCCCACTTCATCGGCGTCACCCGGCCCGGGCACGAGTTGAGTGACCACGGGCTCCCGCGTGATCGCGTCACCCTGCAGGAGATTCCGGCCATGGCGATCAGTTCCACCGACTGCCGTGACCGCGTTCGCGGCGAAAAGCCGGTCTGGTATCTCGTGCCGGACGGCGTCGTGCAGTACATCCACAAGTATCAGCTTTACGGCCCCGAAGCGGGCCACCTCCAGGAGGACTAGGTGACGGCTACAGACCGTTCCATCGAACTGACGCAGGCGGCCGCCCAGGCCGCTGCGGACAAGCTTGCGACGTCCATCGTCGCCCTCGACGTGAGCGACCAGCTCGCGATCACCGACACGTTCGTCATCGCCTCGGCGGAGAGCGAGCGTCAGGTCAACGCCATCGTCGACGCCGTCGAGGAGGCCTTGTTGCCGCTCGGCTCCAAGCCGGTGCGCCGCGAGGGCCGCGCGTCGGGCCGTTGGGTGCTCATCGACTTCGGTGACATCGTGCTGCAGGCCTTCCACGAGGAGGACCGGGAGTTCTACGACCTCGAGCGCCTCTGGCAGGACTGCCCCGTCATCGAGTTGGATCTCGACGAAGCCGCTACCTGATGGTCGCACCGCTCGATGGCCCGCTTCGGCGGGCCATTTTGCTGCGCCACGGTCAAACGGCGTGGAATCTGGAGAAGCGCTGGCAGGGACGAACGGACATCGCCCTCGATGCCACGGGACTCGCCCAGGCGGAGCGGGCGGCCGAGGTGCTCGTGCGGGACGCGTCGATCGTCTCGCTGACCTACTCGCCGTTGCGGCGGGCGGCGCAGACGGCCGCCGTCTTGAAGGGCGCGTTCGACCTGCGGGGCCGGCCGCTGCGGCGACGTCGCGACGAGCGGCTCGTCGAGATCGACGCCGGTGTGTGGTCGACCATGCTGCAGAGCGAGGTGCTCGAGGCCTACCCGGACGAGAGCGCCGCCATCGCACGCGGTGAGGACATCCCGCGCGGAATCCACGGCGAGACGATGGCGGACGTCGCGGCCCGGGCCCGTCAGGGATTCGACGAGGCCGTCGAGGTGCTGGGGCCGGGGGAGAGCGCCCTGCTCGTCATGCACGGCGCCGCGATGCGAGCCCTCGTGGCCGACGCCGTGGAGCTTCCCCACGCCACGCTCGCCGCCACGTTCGCGTCCGTGGGCAACTGTCACTGGGTGACGCTCGTGGGCGACGGTGCGCGCTGGGCGATCGAGCAGTGGAACGTGGGCGTCACGACTCCTGCGCGCTGAGCGGCGCGGCGATGTCTTCGAGCGACTGCTGCTCGGAATCGACGCCGAGGAAGATTTCCAGGATGCCGGCGCCGATCATGAGCGCACCACCGAGCCAGTACCCGGGTGCCATGGCCGAGATCGAGTCGGCCCCTTCGATGAGCTTGCCGAAGTAGAGCGGGCCGGCGATGCCTCCGACCGCGGTACCGACGGCGTAGAAGAACGCGATCGCCATGGCGCGCGTCTCCATCGGAAAGATCTCCGAGGCTGTGAGGTAGGCGGACGACGTGCCTGCGGAGGCGAAGAAGAACGTCACGCAACCGGCCGCCGTGAGCGTCACGGCGCTGAACGAGCCGAGGAAGAACGCGACCACGACGAGGAGCACCCCGGAGATGACGTAGGTGGCGGTGATCATGATGCGGCGGCCGATGGTGTCGAACAGACGGCCGAGCAACAACGCGCCGGCGAAGTTCGACAGGGCGAACGCGGCGATGTACCAGCCGGCCTGCTCGACGTGCAGGAGCGTGCCGAGAGCGTCGCCATAGGTGAAGAAGAACGCGTTGTACAGGAAGGCCTGGCCGACGAAGAGCGCGAGGCACAGCACCGTCCGCTTGGGGTAGCGCGTGAAGGCCGTGTGGGCGATCTCGGCGAACGTGATGGAGTGACGCTGCTTGATGGTGATCGTCTCGTCGTCGCCCACGTTCTCGAGGCGTTCATGTCTCTGCGTCTCGACGTGGTGCTCGATGTCGGTGACGACGTCCTCGGCCTCGTCGTCGCGACCGTGGATGAACAGCCAGCGCGGGCTCTCGGGTACGTGACGGCGCACGACGAGGATGACGAGGGCGAGAAGCGCGCCGAGTCCGAACGCCGCGCGCCAGCCCCAGGACTGGTCGACCTTCGTCGGGTCCAGCAGAAAGACGGTGAGCAGGGCGCCGAACATCGCTCCGAGCCAGTAGGTGCCGTTGACGACGATGTCGACGTTGCCCCGGTACTTCGCGGGGATGAGCTCGTCGATGGCGGAGTTGATGGCGGCGTACTCGCCACCGATGCCGGCACCGGTGAAGAAGCGGCACGCGAAGTACCAGACCGGGTTCATCGAGAAGGCGGTCAGCACGGTTGCTGCGGTGTAGAGCACAAGAGTGCCCATGAAGAGTTTCTTGCGTCCGATGCGGTCTGTGAGATGTCCGAAGAACAGGGCCCCGAGACACGCCCCCGCGACGTAGACGGCGCCCGCCATGCCGATGTCACCGCTCGAGAGGGCCAGGCCGTTCTTCGGATCCTGCAGGGCCTGCGACAGGGATCCGACGATCGTCACCTCGAGGCCATCGAGAATCCAGACGGTGCCGAGGCCGACGAGGATGCGCCAGTGCCAGGCCGACCACGGCAGCCGGTCGAGCCGTGCCGGGATGTTCGTCGTGATCGTTCTCAGTGCGTTCTGCGGCATGCCGCGCCCCCAGGTTTCGAGCGGTTGTCTCCCCGTCAGCGTACGCGGGCCGAAATGCGATGTTGCACCGGTTCTGTTGCGCCCCAGTCGAAGTGCCGCACCCCGGGGTGGGGTGCGGGGTTCGAGTAGGTTGGTGCGCGAGGTTACCGACGAGTTGGGCGACTACGACGTCGCCGAGTGTCACCGAGAGAGGCTGAGGATGAGCAAGCACGCGGGTCGTGAACGCAAGCGGATGTCCGCACGTCGCCTGGCGCGGCTGATGAACTTCTATCCGCCCCTGCTGGGCGCGGGAATCCGCGTGCGGGAGTTCTCCGACGACTGGACGCGGGCGCGCGTCGAGCTGCGGCTCAACCGCCTCAATCGCAACCAGAACGGCACGGCGTTCGGTGGGTCGATCAACGCGATGACGGACGCGTTCTTCCCGCTCCTGCTCATGCACCAGCTCGGCACGGACTATCTCGTGTGGGACAAGGCGTGCGAGATCGAGTTCAAGAAGCCGGGCACGGGCACCGTCTATGCGGAGTTCGAAGCGCCCAAGGAACTCGTCGCCGAGTTGAAGGCGAAGGCTGACGCCGAGGGCAAGGTGCTGCACACGTTCGAATGCGATCTTCACATGGCGGACGGCACCGTGGTGGCTCACGCGAAGCGCGTGGTCTACATCCGTAAGCGCTCGGATCGAGCCGCGGGCCAGAGGCAGGCGCAGTCGACCGGCGCGCCGGTTTCAGAGGCGTCGAACGTCGGCTGACCCCCGATTTGCGGGTGGCCGTGAAGGCTCGCTAAAGTGTGCGAGTCGCTCAGCGTTGCTGAGTTATTCGCGCGGGGCTATGGCGCAGTTGGTAGCGCGCTTCCATGGCATGGAAGAGGTCTGGGGTTCGAATCCCCATAGCTCCACCAATAGCAGAACGGCCAGGACACGCTTTTCGTCCTGGCCGTTCTGCCATTTATCGAACATGGCGATTCGAGGAGCCGCCGCAGCGTAGCGAGCCCGACGGGGTCCCCATAGCTCGCGTCATCGACCCCAGCCACCGAACCACAAGGCAACAAGGGACGAGATCTTCCCTTCTTGCGCGCAAGATGCGCCCTTGGACACAAGAGGGGAAGAATCCGCACCTCGTTGCGTCATCCCGCCCGGAGCCGGCCGCCGGAGGTGCAGGCGTGGCGCTGCTCCGTAGGACGGAGCCGGGCCCGGCCCAAGTTGGCGCGGAGGCGACCGGAGGGTAAAGTAACCGTGTTGCTCACCCCGGTGAGCGCGGGGCTATGGCGCAGTTGGTAGCGCGCTTCCATGGCATGGAAGAGGTCTGGGGTTCGAATCCCCATAGCTCCACCAGTGGCAGAACGGCCAGGACACGCTTTTCGTCCTGGTCGTTCTGCCATTTATTGAACTTTGTGATTCGAGGAGGAGGGCGAGCGCTAGCGAGTCCGACGGAGTCCCCATAGCTCCACCAATGGCAGAACGGCCAGGACACGCTTTTCGTCCTGGCCCTTCTGCTTTGCCCTAAGGATCGAACCCGGTTGGCGGTGCACACGCAGAAGGGGCGGGCGTCCGAAGACACCCGCCCCTTCTGGCACTCGTCAGTGCGTCACTTGAGCTGGCCGCTCGTCAGGCCGAGTAGGCGCCGGGCGACGACGAGCAGCTGGATCTGCTGCGTGCCTTCGAAGATGTCGAGGATCTTCGAGTCGCGCGCCCACTTCTCGAGCAGCTCGGTTTCGGCGTAGCCGTCGACACCGACGAGCTCGATGCACGACAGTGCGACGTCGACGCAGGTGCGGCCGGCCTTGGCCTTCGCCATCGACGCTTCCATCGAGTTGGGCTTGCCGTTGTCGGCCATCCACGCGGCGCGCAGCGTGAGCAGGAGCGCGGCCTCGTAGTCGGCCTCCATCTGCACGAGTCGGGCGCTCGCGTACGACTGCGCGGCGATCGGGGCGTCCCAGTCCTGACCGTGGCCGGTCTTCTCGAGCGCGGCGCGCGTAAAGTCGAGGCAGGCGCGCGTCAGGCCGACGGCCATCGACGCGACGAGCGGACGCGTGTTGTCGAACGTCTGCATCGCACCACCGAAGCCGCCCTCGGTGCGGATCTCCGGGTCACCGAGCAGGTCGGAGGCCGGCACGCGGCAGTCGTCGAGCACGAACGCGGCGGTGTCGGAGGCGCGGATGCCGAGCTTGTGCTCGAGACGCACGAGCTTGAGGCCCGGGTTCGAGCGCTCCACGACGAACGACTTGATGGCCTTCTTGCCGAGCGACTTGTCAAGCGTCGCCCACACGACGACGAGCTCGGCGCGCTCACCGGAGGTGACGAAGATCTTCTCGCCGTTGAGGACGTACTCGTCGCCGTCCTTCGTGGCCGTCGTGCGGATGTTGCCGGAGTCCGAGCCGGTGTCCGGCTCGGTGATCGCCATGGCGGCCCAACGGTTGCCGTAGCGCTCCTTCTGCTCGTCGTTCGCGACGGCGGCGATGGCGGCGTTACCGAGGCCCTGGCGGGGGATCGACAGCGTCAGGCCCACGTCGCCGCGGCACGTCTCCATGATGGACAGCGCCGAGCTCATGTTGGCGCCGTTCTTGTTGCCGCCCTTCTTGGCGGACTTGCTCGGCTTCTCCTCGTCCTCGGCGGCGCGCGTCGAGCCGGAGGCACCGGCGCCGTTTCCGGCGCCCGAGTCGGACATGCCGTCGATGAGGGCCGACACGAGGTCGAGCTCACGCGGGTACTCGTGCTCGGCGAGGTCGTACTTGCGGCTGACGGGGCGGAAGACCTCGTCGGCCATCGAACCGGCCTGCTTGACGAGGGGAACGAACTTCTTCGGGATTTCGAGATCGATCATGACGTTTCCTTTGCGCGAAATCTTCGGGGAGTGGGGGAGTGAGGCGTCAGACGCCCACGCCGCCCTCGAGGACGCCTGCGCCGCGCAGGTCGCGGTACCACCGCTCGTTGTCGAACTCCTTGACGAAGCCGTGGCCGCCGAGCAGCTGAACCGCGTCGCTACCGATCTGCGCGCCGTACTTCGTGACGAGCGCGCGGGCGTGCGCGATGGCCTCGGCGGCTGCTTCGGGCTTGCGGCCGGAGTCGAGACGAGCCGCCGCACGCAGCGTTGCCAGGCGCATGCCGTCGAGCTCGATCGCGATGTTCGCCACGGTGAACGCGACAGCCTGACGGTGACCGATCGGCTCACCGAACGCCTTGCGCTCCGTCACGTACTGCGAGACCTGGTCGAGCACGGCGCGGCCGGTGCCACACGCGAGAGCGGCCCAGGCGAGGCGGGAACGGCGGATCGCGTCGAGCGCGTCCTCGCTCGTGCCGAGCAGGTGGTCCGCGGAGACCTCGACGTTCTCTAGGTGCAGGCGGCCGGTGTGCGACGCGCGAACACCCATGGCCGGGTCGTCGCTCACCTTGAGGCCCTCGGTGCCGGCCTCGACGATGACGAGGCGCAGGTCGCCGTCGACCTCGGCCGTGACGACGAACAGCTCGGCCGAGTCGGCGCACGGCACGAGGGCCTTCTCGCCGGTGAGAACGAGCTTGTCGCCGCGGAGCTCGCCCTTGGTAGCGGGCTTGCGCGGGTCGGCCAGCGGGCCGGCCTCGGCAATCGCGAGCGAGGCGACGGCAGGCTTCTTCTCGTCGGTGAACGCGGGAAGGTACGTCTCCTGCTGCGCCGACGAACCGTAGGAGGCAATCGCTCCGGCAACGGCGGCGGGCGCCATGATGCCGACCGCGAGACCCATGTCGCCGCGGGCGAGGTGCTCGAGCACGAGCACGTTCATGACGGCGGAGCGCTCCTCGGCGACACCGCCGAGCTCGGCGGGAACGGACAGGAGCGTCAGGCCCATCTCGGCCGCCTGGGCGCGGATCTCGTCGGGCACGGCGCGGGCACCGTCGGCGTCGGCGGCTGCGGGACGCAGAACCTCGTCGGCCAGTTCGGCAGCGACTCCGGCGATCATCGCCTGGTCCTCGGTCGGCGTGAGGTCGAACTCCCGACGCGGCTTCGTCGGGGCCGGACGTGCCGGCTCACCCGAACCGCTCTTCTTCGCGAACGCACGGCCCGCGGCAGTCTGAACCTTGAAGCCCTGCTTGCTGCCGTTGTAGAGCGCGCGCTCGACCTTGGAGCGCACGGCGGGGTTCTTGAGCAGGTCGTGCCCGCCCGCCTTGGCCAACAGTCGAAGAGCGACCGCCTGGCCCTTGTCGGCGATCGACGCCTTCGAGTTCGTGGAAGTCATCTCGGCCTTTCCTCTGGATCGTTGAGCGGCCCCCCGGCGGGCCAACTTTCCCTGAGGTTACCTGATCGTAGGTACGCGCGGTATCGGAAACTGTGAGTATCGGTAACAACCTCTTCGGCGCGTGGCTCTGTGCGTTGGGGACGGGGCGCCACGACGCTGGGGGGGCCGGGTCGTACCCTGGGCGCATGGTCACCGTCCGTCGCGCCGAACACTCCGACATCCCCGAGATCGTCCGACTCAAGGGCCTGCTCATGGAGGACGGTTGGCCATGGCACATCGAGCTCGACGACGCGTGGCGCGAGCGATGCGCGGCAGCCGCGGCGACCTTGCTCGACTCGCCGAACTACGCGTGCTTCGTCATCGACGCCGAGGAGGGTGCGGGCCCCGGCACACCGCTCGCATCGATCGTCTCGACGTCCGTGGAGCAGCACCTTCCCGGACCGGACGGATCGGGGCGTTCGGCGTACCTCGGTGACATGAGCACCGATCTGGTCTTCCGCGGTCGCGGCTACGGCAAGACCTTGCTCGACGCCGCGCTCGCCTGGTGTCGCGAACAGGACGCCGGGTGGGTGAGCCTGTTCTCCACCGAGAGTGGCCACTCGCTCTACCGCAAGGCCGGGTTCAGCCCGGTCGGGCCGTTCCAACACATGTCGATGGGCCTGGACTGACTCGTCTCGCGACCCGGCGCGGCATGACAGCGTCAGCGGCGTCGGTCAGACCTGTCGTCGTTCTCGGTCAGCGCCGTCCTGGAACGGCGGCGATGACCGACTCGAAGATCCCGCGATCCAGTGCCGTGCCCTCGCGGCGCACCGAGGCCTCGTCGAGCTGGAGGATGCGGTCGAGGCGAACCTCGCTCGGACGCCCGGCGCGATCCCACGCGCCCGATCCGATGTCCATCCAGTGCCGACCGGCTCGTGCTTCCTGCGCGGCGTCGCGGTCGTGGTCCTTGCTCGTCAGGGGGAGCGCGAGCGTCACGCTGTCCTCCTGCGGGTGACGGGCGACGACGAGCACCGGCCTGTCCTTGCCCTGGGTGTGGTCCTCCTCGTACGGCACCCACGCCCAGACGATCTCGCCGGGGTCGGGACGGCCGTCGTCCTTCGCCTGCCAGCTCGTGGCGGGCAGGGCGCCATGCCAGTCGCCTCGATAGCCCGTGTCGGCGGGGGCGTTCGATGCAGGCGAGCGCCGCCCGCCGCCCCGTGAGTGCTGTGGCGTCGCGACGGTGCCCGGGGTCTTCGGCGCCTGCGATCGCTTCGCAGCACCGGAGCGATCCGAGCGCGATCTTCCGTCGAGAAGAGCCCTCATGCCCTCGCGCGCGAGGGAGGTAGCGACACGACCGGCCATCTGCTTGAGGTTCACGCCACGAGCCTAACGAGCGGGCCCGCCCTCGTGACGAAACACACGCGTCGGCAGCCCCGCGGACGGTACGAGGCACTCTTCGGCGGCTGGAACAATCGATAGGTGACCGAACCGACCGCGCTCCGCGACATCGCCGACCCCTCCGTCGTCGACGAGGGCAACGGCGCACATCCGCGGGCCGGTCTCGCGATCGCGGCGCTCGCGCTCGGCGGCTTCGCCATCGGCACGACGGAGTTCGTCACGATGGGGCTGCTGCCCGACATCTCCCGCGGTCTCGGCATCTCGATCCCGCAGGCGGGCAACGCCGTCTCCGCGTACGCGCTCGGTGTCGTCATCGGCGCGCCGCTCGTCACGATGGTGTTCGCCAAGGTGCCGCGCAAGACGGTGCTCATCGGCCTCATGCTCGCGTTCTTCGTCGGCAACGTCGGGGCTGCTTTGGCTCCGAACTACCACGTGCTCCTCGCTGCCCGTGTCGTCTCCGGCATGCCGCACGGTGCCTTCTTCGGCCTTGGTGCGGTTGTCGCTGCGTCGCTCGTTGCCCAACACCGGCGCACCTGGGCCGTCTCGATGACGCTCGGCGGCCTCAACGTCGCCAACGTCATCGGCGTGCCGATCGCGACGTGGATGGGGCAGCGCATGGGATGGCAGTGGCCCTACGCGCTCGTGGCCGTCATCGGTCTGCTCTCGGCGCTCGCCGTGTTGGCGTGGGTGCCTCACCAGGGGACGACGGGACTCGTCACGGCGAAGAAGGAACTCAAGGCGCTCACCCGGCCGCAGGTGTGGTTCGCGCTCGCCATCGGCATCGTCGGGTTCGGCGGCATGTTCTCGACGTTCAGCTACATCGCCCCGACGATGACCGAGTTGACCGGCTTCTCCGAGGCCACCGTGCCGCTCATCCTCGTCGTGTACGGCGTCGGCATGACGTGTGGCGCGCTCGTCTCCGGACGCGTCGCGATGCACGGGCTCATGCGCGGCATCTTCGGTTGCCTCATCGCGATCGCCGTCATGCTCGCCCTGTTCGGGTACGCCGCGCACTACAAGCCGACGGCCGTGCTGTTCGTCTGGCTCCTCGGCTTCCTGCCGACGGTCATGGTGCCGATGATCCAGATCCGCCTCATGGACGTTGCCCACGAGGGTCAGTCGCTCGCCGCCGCGCTCAACCACGCGACGCTCAACTTCGCCAACGCCCTCGGGGCGTGGCTCGGCGGCGTCGTCCTCGACGCGGGGCTCGGCTACGAGTGGTGCTCGCGTGTCGGTGCGATTCTCGCCGTGTTCGGCGCCGTCGTGGCTGCGGCGTCAGCGTTCACCTCACGCCGTGAGGCGGCCTCGCAGCACGCGGCAGCTGCCTGACCTACCCTTCGGCGTTTGCTCAGAATCGACGACGCGAGCGCTTGTCGTTGATGAGCCAGGCAGACAGCAGTCCGCCGGCCGCGCCGCCGAGGTGCCCCTGCCACGACACGCCCTGTGCCCCGGGGAGAACGCCCCACAGGACGTCACCGAACACGGCGAGGAGCGCGAGGCCGAGTGCAACCTCGGTCCAGCGCTTGCTCCACGCGCCGCGCACGATGAGGTAGGTCAGCCAGCCGAAGACGATGCCGGACGCTCCGGCCGTCGCAGAGTGCGGGGGAGTGAGGGCCCACGCCGCGAGACCCGAGCAGACCATGACGACGAGCGTCACCTGCACGGCCACCCGTCGTCCGCTGAGGCCGAGGAGGAAGCCGAAGGGCAGCAGCAGCGCCGTGTTGCCGATGAGGTGCGCCCACCCGTAGTGCGCGAAGGAGAACGTGAAGATCGACGGGAGGTCGGTGAACTCCCAGGCGCGCAACGACGCGAAGCGGTCGACGGCGTGACGCGTGATCACGTCGATGATCTCGACGACCCACAGCAGGGCCACGAAGAAGGCGGTGTCGACGGCGGAGGACCCTGCCCGTCCACCGGCCTGGCGCGTTCGCTCACGAAGGTCCATGGACCGATTCTGCCAACGCTGGGGAGCGAGTCGGGCACTGGAGCGACGGCGGTGATCCGGTTCGCGCAGGCATGGAAGAATGAATGGTCACGTACTGTGCCGTCCCCGACGTAGCGCTCCAGACGAAATCGACGAGGTATTCAGTTGTCACCCATGGCCCGCAAGGCACTCGAGCCGGCCGCGACCCCGCCGGAGATGATCCGCAACTTCTGCATCATCGCCCACATCGACCACGGCAAGTCGACGCTGGCCGACCGCATGCTCCAGCTGACGGGTGTCGTCGAGCAGCGGGCCATGCGCGCGCAGTACCTCGACCGCATGGACATCGAGCGTGAGCGCGGTATCACGATCAAGAGCCAGGCCGTGCGCATGCCGTGGGAGCTCGATGGTCAGACGTACGCGCTCAACATGATCGACACCCCCGGTCACGTCGACTTCACATACGAGGTCTCGCGTTCGCTCGCTGCGTGTGAGGGCGCGATCCTCCTCGTCGACGCCGCTCAGGGCATCGAGGCTCAGACTCTCGCGAACCTCTATCTCGCGATGGAGAACGACCTCGAGATCATCCCTGTGCTCAACAAGATCGACCTGCCGGCAGCGCAGCCGGAGAAGTACGCCGCCGAGATTGCGGGCCTCATCGGCGCCGACCCCGACGACGTTCTCAAGGTTTCCGGCAAGACCGGCGAGGGCGTCGAGGCGCTCCTCGACAAGATCGTCGGCACGCTGCCCCCGCCCGTCGGTGACGCAGACGCCCCGGCGCGCGCCATGATCTTCGACTCGGTCTACGACACCTACCGCGGCGTCGTCACCTACGTCCGTGTCGTCGACGGCAAGCTCAACCCGCGCGAGAAGATCGCCATGATGTCCACGGGTGCCACGCACGAACTCCTCGAAATCGGCGTCAGCTCGCCCGAGCCGACCGCGACGAAGGGCCTCGGCGTCGGCGAGGTGGGTTACCTCATCACCGGTGTGAAGGACGTGCGTCAGTCCAAGGTCGGTGACACCGTGACGAACGCGGCCAAGCCGGCCGACAAGGCCATCGGCGGGTACTCGGACCCGAAGCCCATGGTGTTCTCGGGGCTGTACCCGATCGACGGTTCGGACTACCCGCTGCTGCGTGACGCCCTCGACAAGCTCAAGCTCAACGACGCTGCGCTCGTCTACGAGCCCGAGACGTCGGCCGCGCTCGGCTTTGGTTTCCGCGTCGGCTTCCTCGGCATGCTGCACCTCGAGATCACGCGTGAGCGCCTCGAGAGCGAATTCGACCTCGACCTCATCTCCACGCTGCCGAACGTCGTCTACCAGGTGACGACAGACGACGGCCGTGTCACCGAGGTGACCAACCCGAGCGAGTTCCCCGACGGCAAGATCGCCGACATCACCGAGCCGGTCGTGAAGTCGACCATCCTCATCCCGAGCGAGTTCATCGGTGCCGTCATGGAGCTGTGCCAGAACAAGCGCGGCAACCTGCTCGGCATGGACTACCTCTCCGAGGAGCGCGTCGAGATGCGTTACACGCTGCCCCTCGCGGAGATCGTGTTCGACTTCTTCGACCAGCTGAAGTCGAAGACGCGCGGGTACGCCTCGCTCGACTACGAACCCGCCGGCGAGCAGAGTGCCAACCTCGTCAAGGTCGACATCCTGCTCCAGGGCGACAAGGTCGACGCGTTCAGCTCGATCGTCCACCGTGACAAGGCCTACGGCTACGGCACGATGATGGCGACGAAGCTCAAGGACCTCATTCCGCGCCAGCAGTTCGAGGTGCCGATCCAGGCCGCCATCGGCACGCGCGTCATCGCTCGTGAGAACATCCGCGCCATCCGCAAGGACGTGCTCGCCAAGTGCTACGGCGGTGACATCTCGCGTAAGCGCAAGCTGCTCGAGAAGCAGAAGGAAGGCAAGAAGCGCATGAAGATGGTCGGCTCGGTCGAGGTGCCGCAGGAAGCCTTCATCGCAGCGCTGAGCCAGGGCGACGAGAAGCCGAAGGACAAGAAGTGAGCAAGCCCGGCTTCGTCCCGGGTTCGGTGACGCCGCCCGGTGAAGAGGGTCAGGCGGCCGAACGCCCGCTCGCGCGGACCCGTTCGTTCACCCGCCGCGGCGGCCGCATGCCCGAACGTCACCACCGTGCGCTCGCCGACCACTCCGGGCAGTACGTCATCGACGTGCCGCGCAAGGAGGCCTCGACCGAACCGATCGACGGCTACCACGTCGACATGGAGCAGGTGTTCGGACGCACCGCGCCGCTCGTCGTCGAGATCGGTTCCGGCGCGGGCGATCAGGTCGTCCACGCGGCTGCCGAGAACCCGGGGACGGACTTCATCGCGCTCGAGGTGTGGCGCCCGGGCATCGCGCAGACGATCTCCAAGGCCGTCCACGCCGGCGTGACCAACGTCCGGCTCATCGAGATCGACGCGTCCGAGGCGCTCGACCGTCTCTTCGCGCCGGGCTCCGTTGCCGAGGTGTGGACGTTCTTCCCGGACCCGTGGCCCAAGAGCAAGCACCACAAGCGTCGCCTCGTGCAGCCCGGCTTCGCCGAGGTCGTCGCCGACGTTCTCGTGCCCGGTGGCACGTGGCGCCTCGCCACCGACTGGGCCGACTACGCGTGGCACATGCGCGACGTCGTCGAGGGCTCACCGCGTTTCGACAACCCGCACGTGGGACGCCTCGCCGACCCCGGTGACCCGGACGTCGACCCCGAGGGTGCGCGTGGCGGGTTCGCCCCGCGCTTCGAGGGACGCACGACCACGCGCTTCGAGAACAAGGGCCTCAAGGTTGAGCGCGTCGTGCGTGATCTCGCGGTGACTCGGGCGAACTGACGTGAGCTACCTCGACGACCTGTTCTCCCTTGAGGGGCTGAATGCCGTCGTCACGGGTGGGTCGTCGGGCATCGGGCGAGGTATCGCCACGGCCCTTGCGGGTGCCGGTGCGAGCGTTCACCTCGTGGCCCGGGACGCCGACAAGCTCGCCACAGCGGCCGCCGAGATCGGCGCGACGTGGGAAGTCTGCGACGTCGGTGATGCGAACGCGCTGGCGAACCTGGCTGTCGGTGCCGCGGTGCAGCACGCGGACATCCTCGTCACGTGTGCCGGCGTCAACCACCGACCGCCACTGGCGGACACGAGCGAAGAGCAGTACGCCGAGACGATGGCCGTCAACCTCGAAGCGCCCTACCGGCTCGGCCAGGCCGCAGGGCCACGCATGGCCGAGCGCGGGTACGGACGCATCCTCAACATCGGCTCGCAGCAGAGCTGGAGGGCCTTCGGCAACTCCGGCGTTTACGGCGTGACGAAGGCCGCCGTCACCGGGCTGTCACGCTCGCAAGCGGAGGCCTGGTCACGCTCTGGTGTCACGGCGAACACGATCGTTCCCGGATTCGTCGTCACCCCGATGACGTTGCCCACCGTCGCCGAACCGGGGCGCGAAGAGGCGCTCGCGGCCTGCACCCTCGTAGGACGCAACGGCGTGCCCGAGGACTTCGCGGGCCTCGCGGTGTTCCTCGCGTCGCGGGCGAGTGGTTTCGTGACCGGCCAGACGATCGCGGCCGACGGCGGCTTCAGCGTCCACTGAGCGCTCGCTGTTACTCGCGGGTAATCTGGTGGGTATGAACCAGACTGTCGCGCTCTACACGAAGCTCACGAAGAAGAACGAGAAGCTCGGTCGCGCAGCCTTCTCGGCCGCCTTCGCGCTCAAGGCGCCTTACTTCCGCACGATTGCGCCCGTTGTGAAGACCATGGAGCCGCACCGCGGCGTCGTGGCCATCAAGAAGTGGTGGGGTGTGCAGAACCACATCGGCACCGTCCACGCCATCGCGATTGCCAACGGCATGGAGATGGCCATGGGTCTGCTCGCCGAGGCCACGGTGCCCAAGGGCATGCGCTGGATCCCCAAGGGCATCCAGCTCGACTACGTCGCCAAGACCCCCGGCGATGTCGAGTGCGTCGCCGAGACGAGCCCCGAGGACTGGGCCAAGGAGCCTCCCTTCACGGTGGACGTGCGCATGACGGGACGCCTGGTCAAGGACGGCACGGTCGCCGTCCAGGGCATCATCCCGATCTACGTCTCCGCCAAGAAGTAACGCCTGACGCCGCTACGAGGCCGCCGCGATCGCAAGAAGCGACGTGGCGGCCTCGTTCGTCATCCGGCGCGGACCTGCCCACACGGCGCGCAGCTTCCGGCGCAGGTCGACGTCGCGGATGGTGATCTCGACGAGGGTGCCCGCGGCCAGGGCATCACTGATCGCGAGTCGGCTGAGGACGGCCGGCCCGGTGCCGGCCGACACGGAGACCTTGACCGCGGCGTTGCTCGACAGCTCCAGCAGTGGCGGAGCGCAGGTGCGCGGGCGCATCGCGCGGTCGAGCGCCACGCGGGTTCCGGATCCCGGCTCGCGGGTGACGAGGGCCGTCGCGGCGAGTTCGTCCGCGTCAATACTGCGAGTTCGGGCCCAGGGGTGGTGTGCGGCGACGGCAAGGACGAGGTCGTCCGTGGCGACGACCGTCGAGTTGAGGCCGCGAGGGGCACCCGGGCCCTCGATGAACCCGAGATCGATCTCACCGGAGCGAGCGGCGCTGAGCACGTCGGTCGTGTTGCCGACGGCGACGGAGAGGCCCGGCGTGGCCTCACCGGAATGGGCTTCGTGCCAGCGCGCGATCCAGCCCGGCAGGAGGTGCTCGGCCACGGTCTGGCTGGCCATCACGGTGAGCGGTGCATCCACGCCGCTCACCAGGGCGGTGACGCCGGCGTCGAGATCGCGCGCGGCCTCCAGCACGCCGCGAGCCCACTCGACGACCATGAGGCCCTGCGTCGTCAGGGTGGCGCCGGTTGTGGCGCGGTGGAGAAGGGGCACGCCGACCGAGCGCTCGAGCCGCGCCATGCTGCGGCTGGCGTTGGGCTGCGCCGAGCCACAGGCACGTGCGCCGGCGCTGAGGGAGCCGTGGTCGGCCACGGCCACGAGCAGCTCCAGGGCTGCGAGATCCGGCCAGCTCTTCATCGGGCCAGCGTAACCGGCGTCCATATCCGCCGCATATACCAGCATGCTGAACATGGCACTACCGGCCAGGTCGTAGGCGTTCGAGGATGGGGAGCGTGACCCGACCCGAGCAACGCCGCGCAGAAACAGCGGCCCGAACTGCATCCCACCCAGTGGCCGGCGGTCTGGCCCTGGCGTTCGCAGCGGCGCTCGTCGGGTTCGTCGTGTCACGCATCAGCCCGCTGCTCAGCCCGGTGCTCGTGGCGATTCTGCTCGGCGTCGTCGCCGCCAACGCCGTGCGGCTCGACGCGTGGCGCCCTGGCCTCGACCTGGCCGGGAAGCGCGTTCTGCGCATCGGCATCGTGCTGCTCGGCCTCCAGCTCTCGCTCGGCGCCATCGCCTCGCTCGGCTTCGGTGTCATCGTCCTGGCCGTTGCTGTGGTGGCGCTCGGAGTGCCCTTCGGGCTGTGGTGCGGCAAGCGGCTCGGTATTGAGCCCACGCAGAGTCTGCTCACGGCGTGCGGGTTCTCGATCTGCGGCGCCGCAGCCGTCGCCGCAGCAGCAGGGGTGAGCGACGCCCGCGACGAGGAGGTCGCAACGTCGGTCGCGCTCGTCGTCGTCTTCGGCACGCTCATGATCCCGCTCGTCGCGCTGTCCGCCGCCTTGGGGCTCGACGATCACACCGGGGGCGTTTTCGCGGGTGCGAGCGTGCACGAGGTGGCCCAGGTCGTCGCTGCCGGGGGCCTCGTCGGGCAGGGGGCGCTCGCGGTGGCCGTCGTCGTGAAGCTCGCCCGCGTGCTCATGCTGGCGCCGTTGATCACCGTCATCGCCGTGCATCGACGTCGGACCATGGGCGGGGCAGAGTCCGGGTCGGCAACCCTCCCACCCCCCGTGCCGCTGTTCGTCGTCGGCTTCGTCGCAGCGGTCGTCGTGCGGAGCGTGGTGCCGATCCCGAGTTCCGTGTTGGACGGGGCGAAGGTGCTCCAGACGCTGCTGCTCGCCGCCGCGATGTTCGCTCTCGGCACGGGAGTGACGGCCAAGGCCATGCGTGCTGCCGGCGCGGCACCCTTCGCGCAGGCAGCGCTCTGCACCGTCTTCGTCGCCGCCCTCGGCCTGGGCGGGGCGTTGCTCGTCGGTTAGAGACGCTCCGCAGGCGGTGGGAGAATGCCACCCATGCCGCAGATGCCCGACGGAGAGCCCGCACCGAACGACGGAGCGCTGCCAGCCGACGCCCTCGCGAGCGTGCCGGGCAGCGCCTTCGCGATGTACCTGCACGTGCCGTTCTGCGTGACGCGCTGTGGGTACTGCGACTTCAACACCTACACGCTCACCGAACTCGGCGTCCCCGGCGCGAGCCTCGACACGTACGCGGGCGCTGTCGAACGTGAACTCGACCTCGCAGCGCGCGAAATGGGAAAGGCGCCCGGCGGCGTGCCGACAGTGCAGACCATCTTCGTCGGTGGAGGAACGCCGACGATGCTCGCAGCGACCGACCTCGTGCGGATGCTCGACGCGGCGCGCGAGCGGTTCGGCCTCGCCGACGACGCCGAGGTGACGACCGAGGCCAACCCCGACTCGGTCGACGAAACGTACCTGCGCGTGCTCGCCGAGGGCGGCTTCACGCGCATCTCCGTCGGGATGCAGTCGTCGGTGCCGCACGTTCTCGCGACGCTGGAGCGCACCCATGATCCGGCCAACGTCGAGCGCGCCGTCCGCGCCGCCAAGGCTGCCGGCCTGCAGGTGAGTCTCGACCTCATCTACGGCGCGCCGGGGGAGTCGCTCGACGACTGGCGGGCCTCGTTGGAGGCGGCGATCGCGCTCCATCCCGACCACATCAGCGCCTACGCGCTCGTCGTCGAGGAGGGCACGAAGATGGGCGCCCAGGTGCGCCGCGGCGAACTGCCGCTTCCCGATGACGACGACGAAGCAGACAAGTACGAACTGGCCGACGAACTCCTCGAGGCCGCGGGGTACCGCTGGTACGAGGTGTCGAACTGGGCGAAGGAACCGCGCTTCCAGTGCCGTCACAACCTGGCCTACTGGCGTGACGAACCGTGGTGGGGCGCGGGTCCCGGAGCCCACAGCCACGTCGGCGGGGTGCGCTGGTGGAACGTCAAACACCCGCGCGCCTACGCACAGCGGGTCGGTGAAGGAACCTCACCTGCGCTCGCGCGCGAGATCCTCGACGAGCGTCAGCGCTACGAGGAGAAGGTGCTCCTGCGCGTGCGTCTCGCTGAGGGGTTGCCGCTCGACCTGCTCGACGACGCGGGTCGTCACGCGGTGGCGGGACTCGTCGCGGACGGTCTGCTCGAGGGAACGCCTGCGGTCCGTGACCGTCGGGCCGTGCTCACACTGCGCGGGCGGCTGCTCACAGACACCGTCGTCCGTCGGCTGCTCGACTACTGACCGCCGAACGTGAAGGGCCGGAACGTCACCCCAGAGATGTGACGTTTCGGCCCTTCGCGTTGTCGGCCCCGAGTCAGCTGAGCACGCGCAGCTGGAACGGGTAGCGGTAGGGGCGGCCGCTGCTCGCGTTGAGCGCGCCACGGATGTGGCACCACAGGGCAACCACCGTGATGACGAGCCACAGCGGGATCGCGACGACGATGCCGATGAACGTGATGGCGAACAGCCAGCCGACCCAGTAGAGCAACCACCAGGAGAGGTTGAAGTTGAACGCCCCGGCGGCGGCTTCACGCACGGCGGGTGACTTGTCCTTGTAGATGAACCACACGATGAGCGGGCCGAGCAGGCTGAGCGAACCGGCCGACACGACGGCCGCGACGAGTGCAGAAAGGTGGGCGACCACAGCGGCGCCCGTCTCGTCGGAGCTCAACTGGCGGGGCGTGACGCCCGCCTCGGTGGGCCGACCGTTGGGGTAGGCGTCGCCGTTGTGGCTCCACTGGGGGTCGGGGGTGGGGTAGGGCTGCTGGCTCATGGTGTCCTCACGACCTTGGATGCTTTGGTGAACATCGTTCCAACCTCAACGATGCCCTCCTCATTCCGTCGGCGCCATCCTGGGTGACCCTGGCTCGTCCCTGAGGCTGGGGCTCAGGGCGTCACTGCTGCTCGGGGTCGGTGACGAAGTCGATGAGTTCCTCGACTCGTCCGAGCAGTTCCGGTTGCAGGTCGGCGTAGGTGCGCACTGTGCCAAGGATCTGCTTCCAGCCCCGCGCGACGTCGGCCTGACTCTGGTGCGGCCACCCGAGCTCGGCGAGGATGCCGTGCTTCCACGACTGACCCTTGGGGATCGTCGGCCACTTGGACCACCCGAGGCGCTCGGGGCGCACCGACTGCCACACGTCGACGTAGGGGTGACCGACGATGAGCACGTGATCGCGGGCCTGCGGAAGTGCCTGGGCCTCGGCGACGATGCGGGCCTCCTTCGTGCCGGGCACGAGGTGGTCGACGAGGATGCCGAGACGGCGCCCCTTCTCGGGGCGGAAGTCGCGGATGACGGCGGCGAGGTCGTCGACGCCCTCGAGGTACTCGACGACGACGCCCTCGATGCGCAGGTCGTCACCCCAGACCTTCTCGACGAGTTCGGCGTCGTGACGGCCCTCGACGAAGATGCGCGAACCGAGGGCCACGCGCGCCTTGGCGTTCGGGACGGCGACCGAACCCGACGCCGTGCGTCCGGCCTGCACCTTGCGCTCGGCGAGTGCGGCAGCGTCTGCGGGACGCGGGGGAGTGAGGATGACGGGTTCACCGTCAACGAGGAAGCCACCCCCGAGGGCGAAGCCGCGGGTCTTGCCGAAGCGATCCTCGAGGAAGACGACGTGGGTTCCACCCGACTTCTCGACGCGAACGACGGCACCCACGTAACCGCTCTGGGCGTCCTCGACAACAACGTCGCGCTCGGCCGGCACCTCACGCGAGCGGCCGCGCTTGGGCGCGCGCCAGTCACCGGAGAGGACGTCGGAGCCGTAGCGGTCGTTCATGGCAGTCAGGGTAGGCAAGCCCGACGCGGCACGGGCGGAGGCGCGCTGGGCGGGCGCAGAAGCGGCGCCGCCCACGGTCAGGACGAGCGGAGGAAGGTGAGCACCGCCGCCACTCGACGGTGCTCGTCGCCGTCGGTGTGCAGATCGAGCTTGGTGAAGATGCGTTGCACGTGCTTCTCCACGGCGCCCTCCGTGACGACGAGGCGCTTCGCGATGCCTCGGTTCGTCAGACCCTCGGCGATGAGCAGGTGGATCCACCAGCCTGCGAACAGGTAGACGCTGTCGCGCAGTGCACGGCGTGGGGACCAGCGGAACTCGCGGTCCGTCGCCGAGCCGGCGGCGTTCGTGGGGACAGGGGCTGTGACGTCTGGAGTGCTCATCTCTTCGACGCTATGGAGAGGCACGGGGGCACAACCATCCTGCCTGCAGGTCTCCTGACGGTGGGGAAAACCCGACATTCCGGCCGGCCGCGGCCGCCACGCCCTGAGCGAACACGCCCGGAAAGATTTGGCACTCGATACCCGTGAGTGCCAACCTTGGAGGAGGTCAAAGGAGGTGTGAAGGCATGAGCAACGAGCGCCGTCTCGAAGTGTTGCGCGCGATCGTGCAGGACTATGTCTCCACGTCCGAGCCGGTCGGCTCCAAGGCCCTCCTCGAACGTCACCAGCTCGGTGTCTCGGCGGCCACGATCCGCAACGACATGGCGGCTCTCGAGGACGAGGGCCTCATCGCCGCGCCGCACACCTCCGCCGGGCGTGTTCCGACCGATGCCGGCTACCGCGTCTTCGTCGACCGCCTCTCTCAGGTGCGTCCGCTCACGCCGAGCCAGCGCCGCGCCATCCAGGCCTTCCTCGCGGAGAGCATCGACCTCGACGACATCGTCGAGCGCACCGCGCGTCTGCTCGCTTCGCTCACCCAGCAGGCCGCCGTCATGCAGTACCCGTCGCTGCGGCGCTCGCGGGTGCGTCACATCGAGTGCCTCGCGATGACGCCGACCCGCGCCATGCTCGTCGTCATCCTCGACTCGGGCCGCATTGAACAGCGCACCGTCGAGTTCGCCCACCCCGTGGCCGAGAGTGACGACTTCGTCGCACGGCTGCGCGGGCGACTCAACGCCGAGACCGACGGCCTTCTTCTCGCGGAGGCGGCCCGCGGCCTGTCGTTGCTGCGCGAAGCGTTCGAGCCCGAGCGGCGCGCTGACGTCGACGCCGTCGTCGAGACGATCACCGCCGTGTTCGGCGAGGAACGTGAGGAGCGTGTCGTGCTCGCCGGTACGGCCAACCTCGCGCGCGCCGGAACAGACGGGCTGCACGTGCAGCCGGTGCTCGACGCACTCGAGGAGCACATCGTCATCCTGCGCCTCATGAGCAACCTCGCCGAGGATGCCGAAGCCCACGACCAGGTGACGGTCCGCATCGGCGCGGAGAATCCCCACGAGGGCCTGCACTCGACGTCGCTCGTCACCACCTCCTACGGCCCCGATGCCGTGGCGGCCCTCGGCGTGCTCGGCCCCACCCGCATGGACTACCCCCAGACGATGGCGAACGTGCGGGCCGTGGCCCGCTACGTCTCACAGCTCATCGAGAGCTGACGCCCCGCACACATCCCTTTCCACCCGCTGACGACAAGGACGTTCGTGAACGACTACTACGCCGAACTCGGCCTCTCCCGCGATGCCTCAAGCGAGGAGATCAAGCGCGCCTACCGCAAGATGGCGCGCAAGCTCCACCCGGACGTCAACCCGTCCGACGAGGCGGCGGATCAGTTCAAGCGCGTCGGTCAGGCCTACGCGGTGCTCGGCGACCCCGAGAAGAAGGCCTCCTACGACCAGGGCGTCGACCCGTACGCGCCCGGCGGCGGTGCGGGTGCCGGCTTCGGCGGCGCCGGTTTCAGCTTCAGCGACATCATGGACGCGTTCTTCACCGGCGGCGCGGCGGGCGCCTCCGGTGGCCCGCGCAGCCGCGTGCAACACGGCCAGGACGCGCTACTGCCGCTCGACATTGAGCTGTCCGACGCCGTCTTCGGCGGCGAGGTCGACCTGACGTTCGACACGGCCGTCGTCTGCACGACGTGCCACGGCGATGGCTCGCGCCCCGGCACCGGCAAGCACACGTGTGACGTGTGTGGTGGTGCCGGTCAGACCCAGCAGGTGCAGCGCAGCTTCCTCGGCCAGGTGCTCACCTCGCGTCCGTGCACGGCGTGTGACGGCTACGGCGACATCATTGACAGCCCCTGCTTCGAGTGTGACGGCAACGGCCGCAAGCGCGACACCCGCACCATCAGCATCAAGGTGCCCGCGGGCGTCGACACCGGCACGCGCATCCAGCTGCGCGGCGAGGGCGAGGTCGGCCACGGCGGCGGCCCCGCCGGCGACCTCTACGTCGAGGTGCGCGTCGCGAAGCACCCCATGTTCCAGCGTCAGGGTGACGACCTGCACTGCTCGCTCGAACTGCCGATGTCGGCCGCGGCACTCGGCGCGTCCCTCCCGCTCGAGACGCTCGACGGCCCGCGCGACATCGACATCCAGGCCGGCACCCAGCCGGGCGACGTCGTCACGCTCAAGGGCCTCGGCGTCACGCGCCTGCGTACCGAGAGCCGCGGCGACCTGCTCGTGCACGCCAACGTGCGCACGCCGAGCAAGCTGACGAGCGAGCAGGCCGACCTGCTGCGTCAGTTCGCGGCGTCGCGCGGCGAGGAAACGCCTGCTCCCAAGTTCCAGCCCGTCAACCAGGGCCTGCTCGGCAAGCTGCGTCAGGCCTGGAAGGGCTGACGTGACCGCACATCTGTACTTCGTCGCGCCGGGCACGCTGCGCGAGCAAATGCGGCCCGAGGAGCCGGTCGTGCTCGGCGGTGACGAGGGACGCCACGCGGTCACCGTGAAGCGCATGGCCGTGGGGGAGGAGATCCTCCTCGCCGACGGCGAAGGGCTCCTGGCCCACTGCGTCGTCGCGTCCACAGCCAAGTCGGAACTGACGGCGCTCGTGCAGACGGTGGAGCGCGAGGAGCGCCCGGCCGTCACGTTCACCCTCGTCCAGGCACTCGCCAAGGGCGACCGCGATCTCCAGGCGCTCGAAGCCGCCACCGAGCTCGGTGTCGACCGCGTCGTGCCCTGGCAGGCTGAGCGCTCGATCGTGCAGTGGAAGGGCGAGCGGGCCGCCAAGGCGCACCGTAAATGGGTGGCGCAGGCCGAGGCCGCCACGAAACAATCGCGTCAGGCCACGCCGCCCGTCGTTGACGAGCTCGCGGCGAAGCAGACCGTTGTCCGCCTCGTCGAGGAATCGGCCCTCACACTCGTCCTTCACGAGGACGCCGAGGTCGGACTGAGCGACGTGACGTTGCCCGACGCGGGCGATGTCGTGCTCGTCGTCGGCCCCGAGGGCGGCATCACGCCCGGCGAACTCGACGCGTTCGCCGCTGCGGGCGCCACGAGCGTCCGGATGGGACGCACGGTGCTGCGCTCGTCGTCGGCCGGCCCCGCGGCACTGGCCGCGCTCTTCGCGCGCTCGCGCTGGAGCTGACGCGCCCTAGACTGGAGGCACGATGACAGACGTTCCCGCCACCCAGGCCACCCCCGAGACGTCCAGCCAGACCCGTATCGTCGTCCCGCCGGACGTGTCGATGGTTCAGCTGCTCGGGCCCACCGACCAGCTCCTTCGCACGATCGAGCGCGCCTTCCCGCGCCTCTTCGTCTTCGCGCGGGGCAACGAGCTGACGATCGACGGCCCGGCCGAGGACGCGGCCATCGTCGAGACCCTCGTCGGTGAGTTGCTCACGATGATCGACGCGGGGCACGCGGTGAACCGCGACAACGTCGAGCGTTCCATCGCCATGCTGCGCAGCAAGAACGCGCAGCGCCCCGCCGACGTGCTCACGACGAACATCATCTCCAGCCGTGGCCGGACGATTCGTCCCAAGACGCTGGGCCAGAAGGAGTACGTCGACGCGATCGACAAGAACACGATCGTCTTCGGCATCGGCCCCGCCGGTACGGGCAAGACGTACCTCGCCATGGCAAAGGCCGTGGCGGCGCTGCAGAGCAAGCAGGTCAACCGCATCATCCTGACGCGCCCCGCCGTCGAGGCGGGCGAGCGACTCGGTTTCCTGCCGGGCACACTCAACGACAAGATCGACCCGTACCTGCGCCCGCTCTACGACGCGCTGCACGACATGATCGATCCCGACTCGATCCCCAAGCTCATGGCCGCCGGCACCATCGAGGTGGCGCCGCTCGCGTACATGCGTGGACGCACGCTCAACGACTCGTTCATCATTCTCGACGAGGCCCAGAACACGAGCAGCGAGCAGATGCGCATGTTCCTCACGCGACTCGGCTTCGGTTCGAAGATCGTCGTCACCGGTGACGTCACGCAGGTCGACCTTCCGGGTGGCACGACGTCCGGCCTGCGCGTCATCGAGGACGTGCTCACGGGTGTGGGCGACGTGCACTTCGCGCACCTGAGCAGCGGCGACGTCGTGCGTCACCGCCTCGTGTCCGACATCGTCGACGCCTACGGTCGCTACGACGCCGCTGCCGAGCGTCGTAAGGCGCAGGCCAAGAAGCGCCGCGAGGCACGTGCGAACGACGAGCAGGGAGAACGCGAGTGACGATCGACCTCGCCAACGAGACCGACGTCGCCGTCGATCTCGACGAGATTCACGACTGCGCCCGCTACGCGATGGACGCGATGTTCGTCCACCCCAACGTGGAGCTGTCGATCCGCATCATCGACGAGGCGGCCATGGAGACCCTCCACGTGCAGTGGATGGATCTCGAGGGCCCCACCGACGTCATGAGCTTCCCCATGGACGAGCTGACACCCGGTCGTGATGGCGCGCTGAGTGACGAGGGCATGCTCGGCGACATCGTTCTGTGCCCGACGGTGGCCGCCGCCCAGGCGTCCGCGGCAGGGCACGACACGATGGAGGAGTTGCTCCTTCTCACCGTTCACGGCGTGCTGCACCTGCTTGGCTACGACCACGCCGAGGCCGAGGAGCGCCTCGAGATGTTCGAGCTGCAGCGCACGATCCTGCTCACCTACCTCGCGAGCCGTGGCCGCAGCGTCGAGGCGGGCACGATCCGCATCGCGCCGCCGAGCGGTCGCGAGTAGTCGGGGAGTGAAACGCACGTGACGATCGTGCTGATCGCCGCGCTCGTCAGCGTGGTGCTGGGCTTCGGGTTCGCCCTCGTGGAATCCGCCGTCAGCCGCATGACGCGCCTGCGCGTCGCGTCGCTCGCCGAGGACGGCCACGCCGCCGCGCCGGCGCTCGGAGCCGTCGTCGAACGACACAGCACCGCGCTTATGGTGCTCACCTTCATGCGCGTCGGTGCCGAGATGACGGCGGCCGTGCTCGTTACCGTCGCGGCCACCCGCATCTTCGACGACTTCTGGCCCGCGCTCATCACGGCGGTGGCCGTCATGGCGGTCGTCTCGTTCGTGCTCGTCGGCGTCTCGCCGCGCACGCTCGGCCACCAGCACGCCGACGCCGTGGCGCTCGCCGCGTCGCGTCCGCTGCTCGTTGCGCTCAAGGTCCTCTCGCCGTTGGCACGGATGCTCGTGGCCCTCGGCAACGCCGTCACCCCGGGCGAGGGCTACCGCGAAGGCCCGTTCGACTCCGAGGCCGAATTGCGCGAGTTCGTCGACCTGGCCGAGGATTCCGACCTCATCGAGGCCGACGAACGGCGCATGATCCACTCGGTCTTCGAACTCGGCGACACCATCGTGCGCGAGGTCATGGTGCCGCGCACCGACATGATCGTCATCGACGGCCACAAGAGCCTGCGCCAGGCGATGAACCTCTTCGTGCGTTCCGGCTTCTCCCGCGTGCCCGTCGTCGGCGAGAACACCGACGACATCGTCGGCCTGCTCTACTTCAAGGACGTCGTGCGTCGTCACCTCACGGGTGAGGCCGAGGAGATCCGCATCAGCGAGGTCATGCGCGACATGGCGTTCGTGCCCGAGTCGAAGCCGGTCGACGCCCTGCTCAAGGAGATGCAGCGCGACCGCGTCCACTTCGCCATCGTCGTCGACGAGTACGGCGGCACCGCGGGCCTCGTGACGATGGAGGACATCGTCGAGGAGATCGTCGGTGAGATCGATGACGAGTACGACCGCGTCACGCCGGGCGTCGAAGATCTCGGGGACGGCCACACCCGCGTGCCCGCGCGCATGTCGATCGACGACCTGGGCGAGCTGTTCGGCGTCACGATCGAAGAGGACGACATCGACACCGTGGGCGGTCTGCTCGCGAAGATCGACGGACGGATGCCGCTGCCCGGCGCCACCGGTGAGATTGCGGGTCTGCGCCTCACGGCTGAGAAGATGGCCGGACGACGCCACCAGCTGGCCACCCTCGTGGTCGAGCGCGTCGGAGACGAAGATCCCGCCGAGCGCGGGGATGAACACGCCGCCAACAGCGGCGCGGAGGAGATGGTGTGATGAACACTGACGAGAGCACGTACCGGGCAGGGTTCGCCTGCCTCGTGGGCCGGCCCAACGCCGGCAAGTCGACGCTGACGAACGCCCTCGTGGGCGAGAAGGTCGCCATCACGTCGAGCAAGCCGCAGACGACGCGTCACACGATCCGCGGCATTCTCACGCAGGACGACGGGCAGATCGTCCTCGTCGACACCCCCGGGCTGCACAAGCCCCGCACGCTCCTCGGGGAGCGACTCAACGACGTCGTGCGCGAGACGCTGCTGGACGTCGACGTCATCGGTTTCTGCCTGCCCGCCGATCAGAAGGTCGGCCCGGGCGACCAGTACATCGCGAAGGACCTCGCCGAGCTGCAGCGCGTGCGCCGCAAGCCGGTCGTCGCCATCGTGACGAAGACCGACAAGGTCGATCGTGAACGCCTCGCCGAGCACCTCATCGAGGTCGACCGACTGGGGGAGTGGGCGGAGATCGTGCCGTGCTCCGCCGTCTCCGGGCGTCAGGTCGAGGACGTCGCGAAGGTGCTCACGAGCTACCTGCCGCCGTCGCCGAAGCTGTATCCGGAGGACGTGCTCACCGACGAGCCGCAGATCGTCATGATCGCCGAACTCATCCGCGAGGCCGCGCTCGAGGGTGTGCGCGACGAACTGCCGCACTCGCTCGCCGTCGTCGTCGAGGAGATGGTGCCGCGCGAGGGGCGCCCCGAGGACAAGCCGCTCATGGACGTGCGCGTCAACGTGTTCGTCGAGCGCTCGAGCCAGAAGGCGATCATCATCGGGCGCGGTGGTTCGCGTCTGCGCGAGGTGGGCACGACGGCGCGTGAGGGCATCGAGAAGCTCCTCGGCCAGAAGGTCTACCTCGATCTGCACGTCAAGGTCGCGAAGGACTGGCAGCGCGACCCCAAGCAGCTGGGCAAGCTGGGATTCAATTTCTGAGGGTGTGAACGACACGATGGCTGACAACATGAAGGATCACGAGGCGTGGGCCGAATTCGGTGACACGCTGCGTCTGCCGATCGATCCAGCGACGGACTACGTCGGCGGAATCCCGTGGGAGGCAGCAGGCTTCAAGCCGGACCTACCGCTCGTCGACATCGGCCCGGGTTCGGGCCTGACGACGCTGGCCCTCGCCGAGCAGTTCCCCGACTCCGAGCTCATCGCTGTCGAGCCCGACGCCTGGATGCGCTCGATGCTCATGATGCGCGTGGCCGAACGCCCCGAACTGCGTGAGCGCACGACCGTCGTGCCGAACTCCATCCTCGACGCGTGGATGCCCGAGCAGATCGGCGGCGCGCTGCTGTTCAACGTCATCTACTTCCTCGGCGGACGGGCCCGTCAGGCGTTCTGGGACCGCATGGCCCAGGTGCTGCCGGAGGGCGCCCCGATCCTCATGAGCCGCGCGTACGGCGTCGTCGAGACCGGTGAGGAGATGGTGAAGTCGGCCAGCGCCACAATGGGCCGCAACACCTACGAGCGCTGGCGTCAGACGGTGCCGGTCAAGGACGGGCGCGTCGAGATCACGAACACCTACCGCACCGTGCGTGACGGCGAGATCGTGCGCGAGGTGACGACGCGCATCGCGCCGTTCTCGCTCGACGAGGAACTCGTCGTCTCCGAGGTGCCGATCGGCAAGTACTCCATCGAGGAACTCGACGAGAAGTATCTCGTCATCCGCCGCGCGAGCGACATCCGCCGCTGACGGGACGCCCACTCTTTGCCCGCCGCAACGCTGTCCGTTTTCTGAAACGGTCGTCTCGAGGGGTGGCGCTGTGCGCCCCGTCACGCCTAGGTTGGTGACGTGCGCTTTTCGCAGGGAGTGAGCCTCCTTCTTCGATGCCGCGGTGGGGCCAGATAGTCGGCCATCCTCACCGCGGAGTTGAATGGTGCTCGGCCGGCACCCGCAACGAAACGCAGTGAGGCGAAAACCCAAATGCACGCACAGCAGCCGACGACGATGCCGATCGGCAAGTACGTCCCCTTCCACGAGCAGATCAAGGTCGACCTGCCCGATCGCACGTGGCCCGACAAGGTCATCGACAAGGCCCCGCGCTGGTGCGCGGTCGACCTGCGTGACGGCAACCAGGCGCTCATCGACCCGATGAACTCCGAGCGCAAGATGCGCATGTTCAAGCTGCTCGTCGACATGGGCTACAAGGACATCGAGGTCGGTTTCCCCTCGGCGTCCGACACCGACTTCAACTTCGTGCGTGACCTGATCGACGGCGGGCACATCCCGGACGACGTGACGATCCAGGTGCTGACGCAGTGCCGCGACCACCTCATCGAGAAGACGTTCGACGCAATCAAGGGTGCTCCGCAGGCGATCGTTCACTTCTACAACTCGACGTCGGTGCTGCAGCGCCGCGTCGTGTTCAACCTCGACCAGGACGGCATCGTCGACATCGCGCTGCAGGGCGCGCGCCTGTGCAAGAAGCTCGAGGAGACGATCCCCGAGACGAAGGTGTACTACGAGTACTCGCCGGAGTCCTACACGGGCACCGAGCTGGAGTTCGCGGCACGCATCTGCAACGAGGTCATCGACGTCATCGACCCGACGCCGGACCACAAGATGATCATCAACCTGCCGGCGACGGTGGAGATGGCGACGCCGAACGTCTACGCCGACTCGATCGAGTGGATGTCGCGCAACCTCAACCGCCGCGAATCGGTCATCCTGTCGCTGCACCCGCACAACGACCGGGGTGAGGGCGTCGCGGCGGCCGAGCTGGGTTACATGGCCGGCGCCGACCGCATCGAGGGCTGCCTGTTCGGCAACGGTGAGCGCACCGGCAACGTGTGCCTCGTGACGCTGGGCCTCAACCTGTTCGGCCAGGGCGTCGATCCCCAGATCGACTTCTCCGACATCCAGACGATCCGGTCGACGGTCGAGTACTGCAACCAGATGCCGGTGCCCGAGCGCCACCCCTACGGCGGCGACCTCGTCTTCACGGCCTTCTCCGGCTCGCACCAGGACGCCATCAAGAAGGGCTTCGACGACATGGATCGTCAGTCCAAGGAGACGGGCAAGCCGATCAACGAGCTCGTCTGGGGCGTGCCGTACCTGCCGGTCGACCCGCACGACGTGGGCCGCTCGTACGAGGCGGTCGTGCGCGTCAACAGCCAGTCGGGCAAGGGCGGCGTCGCGTACCTGCTCAAGAGCGAGCACAACCTCGACCTGCCGCGTCGTCTGCAGATCGAGTTCGCGGGCGTCGTCCAGAAGTGGACGGACTCTGCGGGCGGCGAGGTGACGCCGCAGTGGCTGTGGGAGACGTTCTCCGACGAGTACCTGCCGGGTACGGGCACGGGTGACTCCGCGTGGGGCCGCTTCTCGCCGGTCGGTCACTCGCTCGAGTCGACGGACGACGGGCGTGACCACATCGTCGCGCGCCTCACGGACGCGGGGGAGCCGCTCACGATCACGGGCACCGGTAACGGCCCGATCGACGCGTTCTTCGACGCGCTGAGCAGCATCGACGTCGACGTGCGCCTGCTCGACTACTCGGAGCACACGTTGAGCTCGGGCGAGGCGTCGCGCGCTGCGGCGTACGTCGAGGTGGCCATCGGCGACCGCGTGCTGTGGGGCGTCGGCATCCACGAGTCGACGGTCAAGGCCTCGCTCATGGCGATCCTGTCGGCGGTCAACCGCGCGGAGCGTGACGCTGCGAAGGTGAACGCCTGAGCGGTCGTGTGATCGCTCGCGTGGGCATCAGCGCACGATTGACGGCATAATCATGTGGGCGGGTGGAACCCAGTAACCGGGGAAGGTACTGGGCTCCACCCGCTTCGTCATGTCTGTCGGCGGCCGGTCGTGTGTCGCAGGAGACCGGCGCTGGGCGGGGGAGCCTGCCGTGAGGCCGGGGGCCAGTTCGAGATCAGGGACGACGTTCGCGCGTCTGCAGTTCGGTGGCAACACGCAGGAGTTCGCGCAGGGCGTCGAGGTAGTCGTTGAGGGCGTCCCAGGGGTAGTCCTCGCCGGTGACGGCCAGGTTGGGGGCGTCCTCGTCGTCACGATCGGTGCTCCAGGCGCCGCGGTAGTACGCGTCGAACTCGCTGAAGCGGGCGTCCATCGTGCGCAGCTCGCTCGTGAACCGGGCGATGCGCGCGGTGTCGTGCTCGACGGCGTCGAGGGTGCTCTGATCGCGACCAGTCTTCAGAGGCTCACTCGCTGAACTGTTCGTTGCGTCGGTGCTCACGCGTCACGCTCCTGGGTGTGCAGGTCGGCGGTGGTGCGCACGAGGTGACGCAGCGCGTTGCTGCGGGCCGTCGCGATGTCCCACGGGTAGTCGTCGCTGATGACGGGCATCGAGACCGCGCCCGGGTCGTCCGGGTTCTCGCTCCACGTCTCGTGGTGGGCGGCGTCGACGGCGTCGAAGCGCTCACCCATGGCGGGCAGGTCGCGCGTGAGCGCTCGGATTGCCTCGGTGTCGGCGATGACGGCGTCCATGAGCTCCTGGACCCGGATCAGTCTCTGTGCAGCGTCCATGCGTGGACTCTATGCGGCGACGCTGGACGTTCGCCCAGCACGAGTGCCTTCAGCGGACGTTGTACGGCCGGAACTGGATGCTGATGCGCGGGCCGACGGGCTTGGTCGTCTTGGGCACCGCGTGTTCCCAGGTCCGTTGGCAACTCCCACCCATGACGAGCAGGTCGCCGTGCCCGATCTGGAAACGCAGGCTGTTGCCGCCTCCGACCGGACGCAGCGCGAGCGTGCGCGGTGAGCCGATCGAGACGATGGCGATCATCGTGTCCTGCGTGCTCGAGCGGCCCTCCTTGTCACCGTGCCAGGCGACAGAGTCTCGGCCGTCGCGGTACAGGCACATTCCCGCCGTGGTGAAGGGCTCACCGAGTTCCGGGAAGTAGTGACGGCTCAGAGCATCCTGTGCTTCACGCATCACCGGATCGGGCCACGTCTCGTCGCCGCGATAGAAGCGCAGGAGGCGTGGCGTGTCCACTTCCTTCTCCCACATGACGCGACGTTCACCCTGCCAGTCGACTCCGGCGCTACCGCCGAGATTGAGGCGCGTGAACAGTTCGTCAGCGCCGGTGATGAAGCCCGGGCGCAGATCGACCCACGCACCACGCGACAACTCGGTGCGACGTACGGCGCCGGCGAGCGGGCGGACGCCGACCTCGTCGACCTGGTCGAGCAGTGAACCCTGTAAACCTCCGAACATGCGTTCGATTATGGCATGGGAGAGCTGCGACGGAGGTCAGCTGGTGAGGTTTGCTGCGGTTGGTGACGTTGCAACGTCACCAACCGCAGCAAACCTCACCAGCTGGAGCACTGAACGCCGAGCGTCTTCAACACGTCCGAGCGTCCCTGGATCAATCCCGAGCAAGCTCCCGACGAAGCCTCGGCCGATCACCTGCGCGAGGTTGTGGGGCGCTGCCCGTCCGGGGCCCTGCACATCGAGGAGCACTGAGCGCGCACCTGGTGGCCGCTAGGTGGTGACGGTTGGGGCAGGTGGTGACGGACAAACGTCACCACCTGCCCCAACCGTCACCAAGAAGCGGAACCGAACTCGGCAACGGCGCGCCCCCCCGCCCCGTGTTGACGCCCGCGAGACAATGGAGTCATGGCCCTCTACCGCGACGCAGCGATCGTGCTACGTACCCACAAGCTGGGGGAGGCCGACCGCATCATCACGATGCTCACCCGCAACCACGGCAAGAAGCGTGCCGTCGCGAAGGGCGTGCGTAAGACGAAGTCGAAGTTCGGGGCGCGCCTCGAACCGGGCATGGTCATCGACGTGCAGATGTACGAGGGGCGCAACCTCGACACCGTGACCCAGGTCGACATCCTCGCGCCGTACGGCGACGCCATCTCCAAGGACTACTCGGCCTACACCGCGTGCGCCGCCATGCTCGAGACGGCCGATCGGCTCTGTGAGGATTCCGACCGCGTCCTCGCCCACTTCAACCTCCTCGCCGGAGCCCTGGCGGCCCTTGCGCAGAACAAGATTCCGGCCTACCTCGTGCTCGACGCCTACCTCGTGCGCGCCGTCGCCACGGCCGGCTGGACGCCGAGCTTCCGCGACTGCGCCGGCTGCGGCGACCCGGGTCCGCACCGCTCGTTCAACGTCGCGTCCGGGGGAGCGGTGTGTCCGCAGTGCCGGCCACCGGGTTCAAGCGCGCCCGCGTCGGAGACCTTCGTCCTCATGGACGCCCTCATGCGAGGCGACTGGATCGGCGTCGCCGCCACCGATGATCGCGTGCGCCGCCAGTCGAGTGCCCTCATCGCCTCGTACGTACAGTGGCACCTTGAACACGGCGTACGCTCGCTGCGCCACGTCGACCGCGGAGACCACGAGATCGCCGCGGCCCCCGCTCGTCCGGCCGCTCCCGCGACCGCCTCGGAAGGACACCATTCGTGACGCCGATCAAGCCCGAACCGCACCCGAGTGGGGCCACGCCCCCGGCGATCCCGGCCGAGTTGATTCCTCAGCACATCGCCATGGTGATGGACGGCAACGGCCGCTGGGCGAACGAGCGAGGCCTGCCGCGCACCAAGGGCCACGAGGCGGGCGAGGCGATGCTCATCGACGTCGTCGCCGGCTGCATCGACATCGGCGTCAAGAACATCTCCGCCTACGCCTTCTCGACGGAGAACTGGCGCCGTTCGCCCGAAGAAGTGCGCTTCCTCATGGGCTTCAACCGCGACACCATCCGTCGCCGCGTCGACCTGCTCGACTCGTGGGGCGTGCGCGTCATCTGGAGCGGCCGCAAGCCTCGCCTGTGGCGCTCGGTCGTGCGCGAACTCGAGCGCGCCGAGGAGCGCACGAAGAACAACACCGTCTGCACCCTGCAGATGTGCGTCAACTACGGCGGACGCGCCGAACTCGTCGACGCCACGCGCGCCATGGCCGAGGACGTCGCCGCGGGTCGTCTGTCGCCGAAGAAGATCACCGAGAAGACGATCCAGAGCTACCTCTACGCGCCGGAGCTGCCGGACGTCGATCTGTTCGTCCGCAGCTCCGGCGAGCAGCGCACGAGCAACTTCCAGCTCTGGCAGAGTGCCTACGCCGAGATGGTATTCCTCGACACCCTGTGGCCCGACTTCGACCGCCGAATGCTCTGGGAAGCCGTCGACACCTACGCCCGCCGCGACCGTCGCTACGGTGGCGCCGTCGACGCGGTGAGCGCCGCTGAGAGCGAAAATACCGAGGCGCAGGCCGCCAAGCCGAAGGCCGGCTACGACCCGCAGCTCATGGCCGACCCCGACGCCCCTGACGGTGGCATCTACGACGACGACGGCCTCATCGACTGACGAGCGCGCGCCGACGAGGCGCAGGCTGTGCGATGTCAGCGCGAGACGTGCGTCTTCCTCGTCGAGCACTGCGCGCACAATCCGAAGATCTCGATCTGGTGTGTCGCCTCGGTGAAGCCGTGGTGCGCGGCCACCGAATCGGCCCACTGCTCGACCGTCGGGCCCTCCACCTCGACCGTGTGTCCGCAGTTACGGCACACGAGGTGGTGGTGATGCTTCGACGTCGCGCAGCTGCGGTAGATCGCCTCGCCGTCATCGGTACGCAGCACGTCAACGGTGCCGTCGCCGGCGAGGTTCTGCAGTGTCCGGTACACGGTGGCGAGGCCGACCGTCTCGCCGGAGGCACGCAGCTGTGCGTGCAACTCCTGCGCTGAGGTGAAGTCGTCAAGTTCGTCGAGCTTGGCGCTGACGGCGGCCTGCTGGCGGGTGGGCTTACGCGTCGACATCGTGCCTCCTCGGGCTCGGCGCAGCATCGGCGGGCGCGTGAGCGTCCCAGTGGTCCTTGTGCGGTGCGTGGTACTCGCCGTCGTGAAGGTAGTCGACGTGGTCGCCGTGGCGCACCGTCGGGTGACCGCAACCCTCTCGGTGCTCGTGCGCGTGATGCGTGACCCGACGCGCATGCCGCGCCCGAGTGGAACGCACGACGGCGCTCGCGAAGGACGCGGCCAGGAAGATGCCGACGGCCACGAGCACAACCGTTCCGCCGGGCGGGGTGTCGAGGTAGTAGGCCGACACGACGCCGCTGAGGCCGCTGAGGCATCCGATGATCACGGCGATCGCCGTCGTCAGGCGGAAGCTGCGGGCGAGGATCTGGCCGGTCGCGTTCGGCAGGATCATCAGCGCCGAGATGAGCAGCAGGCCGATGACGCGCATCGAGAGCACCACCGTCACCGACGTGAGGATCGACAGCAGGAGGTTGAGCGGCACGACGGGGAGGCCGACCGCACGCGCGTACTCCTCGTCGTTGGCGACGGCGAAGAGTCGCTTGCGCAGCACCGTCGTGGCGCCGACGGCGACGAGCGCCAGGGCACCGAACTGCCACAGCTGGTCGCTGGCCGTCGTGAGGATCGAACCGAAGAGGTACTGGTTGATCGACGTCTGACCCGCGTTGTCCGCGCGCGCCAGCAGCACGACGCCGGCCGCGATGCCGCCGTAGAACATGACGGCCAGCGCCACGTCGGCGTTCGTCGTGCCGCGCAGGCGAATGAACTCGATGGCGCACGCCGCCAGGACGGCGGCGATGAGGGCCGTCAGGATGGGTGACGTCGAGAAGAGCACACCGACGGCCACGCCCGCCAGGGCGACGTGGCCGATGCCGTCACCGATGAGCGACAGGCGGCGCTGGACGAGGAAGACGCCGACCGCCGGCGCCGCAGCGCCGACGAGCAGCGCCGCGACGAGCGCGTGACGCATCGCGTCGAGGGCGAACAGTTCAGCCACGTCGGCCTCCTTCGTGGCGTGGGGACGGATCGAGCGGTCCGACGGCGTAACTCGGGCCGGGCACGTGGTGCTCGGCGTCGTGGTGTGCGTCGTGAGCGCCGGGAACGTGCAGGTGGTCGTCGGAGATGGTGCGGGCGAACCGCTGCCCGTACTCGCCGGGCGTGCCGTCGAAGGAGATGCGCCCGTGGGTCACCTCGACCACGCGGGTGATGACGCCGCGCAGCGCTTCGATCTCGTGGGTGACGATCACCATGGTGACACCGGTCGCGGCGAGGCTCTGGAGCACCTCGGCGAGCACTTCCTGGCTGGCCGTGTCGACGCCCGCCGTCGGTTCGTCCATGACGAGGACGTCCGGCTGTGCGGCGAGCGCTCGAGCGATGAGGACGCGACGGTGCTGACCGCCCGAGAGCGTGGAGACGTCGGCGAGCGCACGGTCGGCGAGGCCTACTTCGGAAAGGGCCTCAGCGACGAGACGACGATCCTCGGCGCTCGCGCGCTTGTACCAGCGTCGGTGCGGCAGCCGGCCGACTTCGACGATCTCCTCGACCGTCGCCCGAACGGACCCCGAGAGCGTGTGGCGCTGCGGCACGTAGCCGATGCGCGTGCGCTCCTTGAACTCGGCCGCGGGCGTGCCGAAGAGCTCCACCTCGCCGCTCACGTGGTCGTTGAGGCCGAGCACACCGCGCATCAGCGTCGACTTACCGGAACCGTTCGGCCCGAGCACCGCGATGATCTCGCCGTGATTGATGTCGAGGTCGACGTCACTGACGACGGCCCGCCCTTCGTAGCCGAACGCGGCCGAGCGCAGCCGGATCACCGGCTCACTGTCGTCCTTCACTTGCACCCTTGCCCCTGCTTCAGCGTTGTGAGGTTGGACTTCATGACCTCGAAGTAGTTCTTGCCCTTGCTCGCGTCGGTCAGGCCTTCGAGCGGGTCGAGCACGGCGACCTTCGCGCCGGTCTGCTTGGCCACCGTTTCGGCGGTCTTCGGTGAGACGAGGGTCTCCGAGTAGATCGTCGTCGTGTCGTGCTTCTTCGCGAACGCGGCCACGGCCTTGAGGCGCTGCGGCGTGGGCTCGGCCTCGGGGGAGACGCCGCTGACGCCGACCTGCGTGAAACCGTACCGGCTCGCGAGGTAGCCGAACGCCGCGTGGCCCGTGACGAGGGTCTTGTTCGTGCAGTTCGCCAAGCCGCTCTTGAACTCGGTGTTCAGCGCGTCGAGGTCGGCCACCATCTTCTTCGTGTTCGCCTCGTACGTGGCCTTGCCCTCCGGATCGGCCTTGGCCAGGCGCGCACCGACGGCCTGAACGACGGCCTTGTAGCGCACCGGGTCGAGCCAGAAGTGCGGGTCCGTGTCCCCGCTGTGGTCGTGCCCGTCGCCCTCGCTGTGCTCGTGGGCCTCGCCGCCGACACTCTCGGTCGACGACAGCTTGAGCGTCATGTCCGCATCGGGTGCGACGTCGAGCGTCTTGTCCTTCTTCGCGTTCGAGGAGACGGCCGCGTCGACGCTCGGCTGGAACCCCTTGAGGTAGACCGCGAGGTCGGCGTCGGCCAGCGAGGCGATCTGTTTGGGCGAGGGGTCGATGTCGTGCGGTTCTTGCCCGGGCTTCGTCAGCGAGGAGACCTCCACACGGTCGCCGCCGATGCGCTCGAGCGCGTACTGCAGGGTGTAGAAGCTCGCGACCGTCTCGACCTTGTCGCCCGAACCCGAATTCGACGATCCCGAACCACAGGCCGTGAGGGCCGTGGTGGCGACGAGGGCGGATGCGGCGAGGCTGAGGCGTGAGGTGCGAAGCATGACAACCATTCTCACCTCAAGTGAGAATCATTGTCAAAATCGCTCACTTGGGAACGGCGAGGACGACGGTGACGGCCACCGTCAGACACAGGACGGCGGCGCGCGCCAGTCGGTCGACGGGGCGCAGTTGGTTCCACGACAGGTAGAGCAGCCAGCCCAGCACGAGCGAGACGAGGCCGAAGCAGATCGCGCCGATGACGCCCCGGAAGACGATGCCGATCACCATGACGACGACGAACGCCGTGACGACGGCGCCCTGGGGGAGGCGGGCCATCGCGCCGACGGCGGGGTCGGACGCGTGCATCACCTTCGCGCGCGTCGTGCTGACGGAGACTTCGG
Organism: Dermacoccus sp. PE3; assembly: GCF_001021715.1. Taxonomy (NCBI): domain Bacteria; kingdom Bacillati; phylum Actinomycetota; class Actinomycetes; order Micrococcales; family Dermacoccaceae; genus Dermacoccus; species Dermacoccus sp. PE3. The sequence goes on from NZ_LDCM01000003.1 coordinate 441,677, forward strand.
GGCGCTGGTCGTTCGTGGACTCGTTCTCGGGCACCGAACAAGCGTAGTGGACGCCCGCGCTCGCGCTTTCGGGGCACTCGCTGCGAGGTGGGAGAATGGGACGCGATGACTGTTCTCGACCGCCCCGCCACGCCCGTTCTCGCGCCCCTGCAGATCGGGCGCCACACGATCGACTCCCCGGTTGTGCTCGCGCCGATGGCGGGCATCACGAACCGGGCCTTCCGACGCCTGTGTCGTCAGTACGGCACCGAGGGCGCCGTGGCCGGTGGGGCGAGCGGTGCGACGTCGCTCTACGTCAGCGAGATGATCACCTCGCGCGCCCTCGTCGAGCGCACCCCCATCACGATGAAGCTCATCGAAACCGACCCGGACGAGAACCCTCGCTCGATCCAGCTGTACTGCACCGATCCGGTCAACGCCGGACGCGCGGCCCGCATCCTCGCGAGCGAGGGACGCGCCGACCACATCGACCTCAACTTCGGCTGCCCGGTACCCAAGGTGACGCGCAAGGGCGGCGGCTCGGCCCTGCCGTGGAAGACGGAGCTGTTCCGCGGCATCGTCAGCTCGGTCATCCGTGAAGCGGCGCCGTACGACATTCCCGTCACCGTCAAGATGCGCAAGGGCATCGACGCCGACCACCTGACCTTCCTCGAGGCCGGCCGCATCGCCGAGGGCGAGGGCGCGGCCGCCGTCGCGCTGCACGCGCGCACCGCGTCGCAGGCCTATTCGGGTCACGCCGACTGGAGCGCCATCCGCGACCTCAAGCAGACGGTGACGAGCATCCCCGTGCTCGGCAACGGCGACATCTGGTCCGCGGACGACGCGCTGCGCATGGTCACCGAGACCGGGTGCGACGGCGTCGTCGTCGGACGCGGCTGCCTCGGTCGTCCGTGGCTCTTCACCGAACTCGCTGCTGCCTTCGCCGGCTCCGACGCCCGCGTCGACCCCGGCCTCGGGGAGGTGTGCGCCACGCTGCGTCGTCACGCCGAGTACCTCATCGAGTTCTACGACGACGAGGTGAAGGGCTGCCGCGACATTCGCAAGCACATCGCCTGGTACTTCAAGGGCTTCCCCGTCGGCTCGCAGCTTCGCCACCAGTTGGCGCTCGTCGATTCGCTCGCCTCGCTCGACGACCTCATCGCGAGCCTCGACCTCGACCAGCCGTGGCCCGGCGCCCCTGCGGAGGGGCCGCGCGGTCGCGCCGGAAGCGAGCGACGCGTCGTCCTACCCGAGGGGTGGCTGGACACGCAGGACCTCACCGCGCAGCAGGCGGCGTGGGTCGCCGAGGCCGAGGCGGAGAACTCCGGCGGCTGAGCAACGCGTCACAGCGTGCACACCGAGTGGCCGCGGGTCGTGACCGCCGAGTATCGTCGTCGGGAGAGCCTGAATACGCGATGTGAAGGGGTATGTGGGTGAACAACGAGGGCGCGAAGAGCGCATCCGAGTCCGTGGACGTCGTTCTCGTCGGAGGCGGCATCGTCAGCGCGACGCTGGCGGCCATGATCCAGCGAGTCCACCCCGAGTGGAAACTGAGCGTCTACGAGCGTCTGGACGCCGTGGCGAAGGAGTCGTCGAACGGCTGGAACAACGCGGGCACCGGCCACGCGGCGCTGTGCGAGCTCAACTACACGCCTGAGATGCCCGACGGCAGCGTCGACATCACGAAGGCCATCGGCATCCACTCGCAGTTCATGACGACGAAGACCTTCTGGGGTTCGCTCGTGCGCGAGGGCGCTCTGCGTGAGCCGTCGACGTTCATCAACAACACGCCGCACATGTCGTTCGTCAAGGGCGACGCGAACCAGAAGTTCCTGCGTGAGCGTCACCGTCTTCTCTCGGCGCACCCGTTCTTCCACGACATGGAGCACTCGGAGGACTACGGCCAGATCGAGCAGTGGTCGCCGCTGCTCATCGCGGGCCGCCCTGCTGGTGAGAAGATCGCCGCCACCTATGCCCCGAGCGGTACCGACGTCGACTTCGGTGCCGTGACGCGACAGCTCTTCACCGACTTCACGGCCCGCGGTGGTTCGCTGGAGCTCGAGCACGACGTCACCGACATCTCGCGCAACTCCGACGGGATGTGGAACGTCGCGGTCAAGAACCTGCGTGACGGTGCCGCCAAGACGGTGCGCACGAAGCTCGTGCTCATCGGCGCCGGCGGCTACACGCTGAAGCTGCTGCGCAAGGCGGGCGTTCCCGAGGTCAAGGGTTACGGCCTGTTCCCGGTCTCCGGCACGTTCCTGTCGACGGAGAACACGGCGCTCACCTCGAAGCACAACACCAAGGTGTACGGCAAGGCCGCCGAGGGTGCTCCGCCCATGTCGATGCCGCACCTCGACGCCCGCATCATCGACGGCCAGCGCACCGCGCTGTTCGGCCCTTTCGCAGGCCTCGTGCCGAAGTTCCTCAAGGAAGGCTCGGTTCTCGACCTCTTCGCGTCGCTGCGCGGTGACAACCTCCTGCCGATCGCGACGGCCGGTCTCGACAACCTCGGCCTGACGAAGGTGCTGGCGCAGGACCTCATCGCCAACCAGGCCAAGCGCATCGAGGCGCTGCGTGACTTCGCCCCGACGGCCAAGAGCGAGGACTGGAAGCTCTTCGTCGCCGGTCAGCGCGCGCAGATCATCAAGCCCGCTTCGGGCACGAAGGGCACGCTCCAGTTCGGTACCGAGGTCATCAGCTCGGCGAACGGCTCGATCGCCGGCGTGCTCGGCGCCTCGCCGGGTGCGTCCACCGCAGTGCCGATCGCGCTCGACATCCTGCGCACGTCGTTCAAGGACGAGTGGAGCACGTGGGAAGACGAGCTGCGCTCGGTCATGCCGACGCTCGGCACCGACATGAAGGCCGAGCCGGAGAAGGCGCTCGAGCTCGAGGCCGAGGCCGACGTCACCCTGGGCCTGCCCAAGCGCGTCTGAGCCACACCGCACGCCGAACGGCCGTGGCCGCTCCCGATCAGTCGGGGAGCGGCCACGGCCGTTTCGTCGATGGAACGGGGGCTCAGGTCCAGGCGTCGCTCTCGACCGGACGATCGGGATCGGTGATCCAGTCCGACCACGATCCGACGTAGACGGCCGGGTCCGGGAACACGCCGCTCACTTCGAGGGCGAGAGCCAGGTGCATGGCCTGCACACCGGAGCCGCAGTACACGCCGACGCGCTGGTGCGTGGGCAGGCCCTTGGCGGTGAACCGCATGGCGAGGTCGTCGGTCGACAGGAAGCGCCCGTCTGGGCCGACGTTCGATAGCGCGGGGATGTTGACGGCGCCGGGGATGCGTCCGGCGACGGCGTCGACGGGTTCGTTCTGGCCGGCAAAACGTTCGGGGGATCGGGCGTCGATGAGCAGGTGGCGGTCTGCGAGGTCGGCTGCACCTTCGGCGTCGACGGCGGTGAGATGGCGCGGTGTGGCGACGAAGTCGCCTTCCTCGGCGGCGGAGTCCTCGCCGGGCACGACGTCGCCACCCGCGGCGACCCAGGCGTCGAACCCTCCGTCGAGGACCTGGACGTCGAGCTTGCCGAAGTAGCGCAGAAGCCACCACGCACGGGCGGCCGCCAGGGAGTTGGAGGCGTCGTAGACGACGACCGGAACGTCGTTCATCACGCCGGCGGCGCGCATGGCCGACTGAAAGCTCTTCCGGTTCGGCATGGGGTGACGGCCACCTTCTCCGCCGTCGCCCGGCGTTCCGGTGAGGGCGTCCTCGAACTCCACCCAGCGTGCGCCGGGAAGGTGAGCTTCTGCGTAGGCAGGACGCTGCGATTCGCCACCGAGCACCCACCGCGCGTCGAGCAGCGTGATGGGTTCACCGGCGTCGAGGCGCTGCTTCAGGCGCGTGGCCGAGACCAGGGGGTGCGGGAGGCGAGTCATGCTCTCAGCGTAGTGGGCGGGGCCGCTCGACTGCCGTCGTAGTGGGCGGAATGTGCAACGCTATGCGCATGTGCCGCAACATCCGTCCGTTGAACAACTTCGAGCCTCCGGCCACCGACGACGAGGTGCGCGCCGCAGCGTTGCAGTACGTGCGCAAGATCGGTGGATCCACCAAGCCCTCCGCCGCCAACGAGGCCGCGTACGAGGCGGCCGTCGAGGCGATCACCGCGGCGTCGCGCGAACTCATCGACTCCCTGGTCACCAACGCTCCGCCGAAGGACCGAGAGGTCGAGGCGATCAAGGCGCGCGAGCGCGCTCGCGTGCGCTACGGGAGGGCCAGCTGATGAGCGAGATCACCATCGAACCCGTGGGGCCGGCCGAGCAGGAGGTGCTCGACAAGTGGCTCGACGATGCTGCGCGCTGGAACATCGACGTCACGGATGTCCGCTCCATCGATCGCGCGTACGAGAGCTACGTCGACGACGTCCTTGACCAGGACGAGGACGAGCGTGAGGATCCGACGCCGTTCGTCGCCATGCTCGGCTTCGCGCTCGGCCAGTGGCTGACGCTGGAGTCCGTCCTCGAGTGGCGCGTCATCACCGATGCGGACGGCCGCGACCTGGGTCTTTCCCTGCCGGACGAGTCGAGCATCATGTTCCCCAGCGACTTCATCGCAGACGCCTGGAACGAGATGCGCCGCGACTGGCTCAACGGCTGGGCCACCGACCTTCGCAAGCAGCTCGAGGCCCTTCGCTGAACGCCTACACCGCCGCCGACCGCGAGCGTTACGTCGTCGAGGATCTGACACGTAAGCGCTCCGATCGTGATGACTTCGCGCGCGATAGGGCGCGCATCGTCCACTCGGCGGCCTTGCGCCGGTTGTCGACGAAAACGCAGGTGTGGCAGGCAGGTACGGACGATTTCGTTCGCAACCGGTTGACACATTCACTCGAGGTGGCGCAGATCGGGCGCGAACTGGCAGACGCTCTCGGGTGCAACAGCGACGTCGTCGACGCCGCATGTTTGGCCCACGATCTGGGGCACCCACCGTTCGGGCACTTCGGTGAGCAGGTCCTCGACGCTCTGTGCGACGACATCGGTGGTTTCGAGGGCAACGCCCAGACGTTCCGACTCCTCACACGCCTCGAGGCGAAGCGTCAGACCCCGAAGGGGCGCCCTGCCGGGCTCAACCTCACGCGGGCGACGCTCGACGCGTCGACGAAGTACCCCTGGCGGCGCGGCCACGGCCCCGAGGGCTCCCGCAAGTTCGGGGTGTACGAGGACGATCGCGACGTCTTCGACTTCGTGCGTGACGGTGTGGAAGGCGGCACGTGTCTCGAGGCGCAGATCATGGACTGGGCCGACGACGTGGCCTACAGCGTGCACGACGTCGAGGACGCCATCGCGGCCGAGGCCCTGGACCTGAAGGCGCTCGGCGGCACGGCGGAGCGGGCGGCTGTCGTCGAGGTGGCCGCACGGATGTATGCGCCCGACCTGCCGGCGGCAGTCCTCGACGAAGCGCTGGAACGGGTTCTGCGTGACGACCTTCCAGCGACGTACGACGGCACCCGCCGCGATCTCGCGGCTCTCAAGGACATGACGAGCACCCTCGTCGGACGCTTCGCGGCAGCGCCCGAGGACGCCACGCGGGAGCGCTACGGCAGTGCCCCGCTCGTGCGCTACGAGGCACGCCTCGTCATCCCGGACGACGTGCGCGCTCAGGTGGCCGTGCTCAAGGGAATCTCGGCGCACTTCGTCATGTTCACTCCGATGCGCGACGAACAGCACACACGGCAGCGTGAGGTCGTGGAGGCGCTCGTGGCGCACTTCGCCGAGCATCCGGACGACATGGACCCCATGTTCCTCGACGACATCGAACACGCCACGTCGGACGCGGAGGCGCTACGCGTCGTCGTGGACCAAGTGGCGAGCCTGACGGACGCCCGGGCCGTGCGCCTCGGCGTCCACAGTCACTGAGCCAGGCGAACACCCCGCGCGCCTAGACTAAGGGGACGCGTGAAGATCCCGGAAGGAGCGACGTGGCCGGTCTCATCAAGGCGGAGGACATCGCTGCCGTCAAGGACCGCGTGGACATCGAGGACGTCGTCTCCGAGCACGTCACGCTGCGTCGGGCCGGTGCCGGTTCGCTCAAGGGCCTGTGCCCGTTCCACGATGAGAAGACGCCGAGTTTCACCGTGCGCCCCGCTGTCGGCGTTTACCACTGCTTCGGGTGTGGCCAGTCGGGCGACGTCATCTCCTTCGTCATGGAGCTCGAGCACCTCACGTTCACGGACGCCGTCGAGCGTCTGGCCGCGAAGGTCGGCTTGGAGCTGCGCTACGAGGAGGGCGAGCGCCCCGACCGCGAGCCGGCCGGGCGCCGCATGCGTCTCGTCGAGGCCCACCGGGTGGCCGAGGAGTTCTACCTCGAGCGGCTCATCGGCGACAAGGGCGAGCATGCCCGCGCCGGGCGTGACTTCCTGCGGGCCAAGGGCTTCAACGGCACCCACGCCAAGCACTTCGGCGTCGGCTTTGCGCCGCGTTCCGGTGACGCTCTTGTCGCGCACCTCCAGGCCAAGGGCTTCAACCCCGACGAGATGACGGCCTCTGGTCTGGCGGGGCAGTCCTCGCGCGGGCTCTACGACCGCTTCCGCGGGCGAGTGGTATGGCCGATCCGTGACATCACGGGCGACACCGTCGGCTTCGGCGCGCGCCGGATCTTCGACGACGACCGCATCGAGGCGAAGTACCTCAACACGAGCGAGACGCCGATCTACAAGAAGGCCCACATGCTCTACGGCCTTGACCTCGCGAAGAAGACGATCTCGCGTGAGCGCCGCGCTGTCGTCGTCGAGGGGTACACCGACGTCATGGCCGCGCACCTGGCCGGCGTCGACAACGCCGTCGCGACCTGTGGCACGGCCTTCGGCGTCGACCACATCAAGTCGTTGCGCCGCATCATGCGGGACGAGGCCGGTGGTACGCCGGCCCGTGTCATCTTCACCTTCGACGGCGACGCAGCCGGCCAGAAGGCAGCGATGAAGGCGTTCGAGGAGGATCAGCGCTGGGCCTCCCAGTCGTTCGTGGCCGTCGCGAAGGACGGTATGGACCCGTGCGACCTGCGGCTGCGCCACGGCGACGAGGCGGTCAAGGCCCTCATCGACGACGCGGTGCCCATGTTCGAGTTCGCGGTGCGTACGACGATCTCCGGGTTCGATCTCGACCACGCCGAGGGTCGTGTATCGGCGATGAAGGCTGTTGCGCCGATCATTGCGGGCATCCGCGACACGACCTTGCGTCCGGAGTACGTGCGCACGGTGGCGGGCTGGATCGGTGTCGAGATCGAACAGCTCAACGCCGCCGTTCGTACCGCGCCCAAGGGCGGTACGGCTCGACGCTACGAGAACCGGCGTGCCACGGCCCAGCGTCCACCTGAGGGGCAGCAGCAGAACGAGACAGCCAGTCGCCCCGACGCGGGCATCCCGGTCGCGCCGGAGCGTCCGCGTATCCCCAAGCCGGATCCTCGTGATCCGACGATCGCGGGGGAGCGGCAGTTGCTCCAGGTGATGCTCCAGTACCCCGAGTCGTTGAAGGGCACCGTCTTCGAGCAACTGCGCCCCGGCGACCTTCGCGCGCCGGCGCACCGGTTCATCCTGGATGCTGCGATCAAGGCGGGCGGGCCGTCACGTGTGACGTCCATCGGGGCGTGGAACGAGGCCATCCGCTCGAGCACCGACCCGCAGTTGCACGACGTGCTCACCGAACTCGTCGTGCGCGACCTGCCGACGAAGCTCGACCCGACGACGGGGCGCCCCGACGAGCGCTACGTCGGGGCGCTCATCCAGAACGTGCAGGAGGGCGCGCTCAACGCGGCGATCGCCGACGCTCTGGGCCGCCTGCGCCGTCTGGACCCGGGCGCGAGCGGTTACGCCGACGACTCCCGCGCGGCCAGCGCGAGGCTGTTCGAACTGCAGACTCAGCTCAACCGACTGCGTGAGGCCGGCATGCGCTGAACCGGTGGCAAGGCGATTATGAACGGCTGAGAAACCTTTGCTACAGTTACGGCGCGCCAAACGTTCGGGTGAGAGCCCGGGCCGCTGGGTCAAGCATTCCCCTATAGCTCAATTGGCAGAGCATTCGACTGTTAATCGGAGGGTTCTTGGTTCGAGTCCAAGTGGGGGAGCACAACGAGAAGGGCCGCGAAAGCGGCCCTTCTCGTTGCCCGTCTCCGGGTCGGTGAACAGGTACGAACGAGGCCCCCACGATCAGATCGTGGGGGCCTCGCCGAGGGATCGACCTACACCTGTTTGTTGTGTGCTGCGAGGTCGACGCCGGGGGCACCGACCGCTGCGACACCGGCTGTGACGCCGCCCGCCGGGCCGCCGCCCTGAGCGCTGTCCTCGGCTGCGCGGCCGCGGTTCTGCAGCCACTTCTCAGCGAGCACGGCGACCTTGGAGATCGCGTAGTTGAGCAGGATGTAGATCGTGCCGATGACGATGAGCGTCGGCACGATGTTGGCGAAGATCGTCGAGGCGTTCTTGCCCTTGTAGAGCATCTCGCCGTACTGAACCTGGTAACCCAGCGCCGTGTCCTTGAGGATGACGACGAGCTGGCTGATCAGGGTCGGCAGCATGGCGGTGACAGCCTGGGGGAGCAGGATCGAACGCAGCGTCTGCGAGTCGGTCAGACCGATCGCGACACCCGCCTCGCGCTGGCCCTTGGGCAGCTGGTCGACGCCGGAGCGGATGACCTCGGCGACCACGGAACCGTTGTAGATGACGAGGGCCGTGACGGTCGCGATGAAGGCGTGGATGTCCTCGGCGCCGCCGCGGGTGAGTGCGCCGTAGAGGAACAGCATCATGAGCAGGACGGGGACGGCGCGCCCGAACTCGACGATGACACCCGCGGCCCAGCTCAGGGGCTTGATCTGCGACATGCGAGCCATCGCGAAGATGACACCGAAGATCGTCGCGCCGATCATGCCGGCGAAGGCCGCCTTCAGCGTGCCCACGAGGCCGGGGAGGATGTACTCCTTCCACAGCTCAGGGTCCGTGAACGGCTTCCACATGGCGGCCGTGAACTGTCCCTTGTCGTCAAGTCGCTTGTAGACGACCCAGAGGACGGCTGCCAACAGCAGGACGCCGACCCCGGTCAGGATCATGTGACGACGGCGGGCCTTGGGGCCCGGCGCGTCGAAGAGAACTCCGGCGCTCATCGCTTCACCGCCAACTTCTTGCCGAGGTGGCCGACGAGAAGTCCGGTCGGCAGGGTCAGGAGGACGAAGGCGATCGCCGAGGCCACGAAGGCCTGGTTGAGCAGACCCGGGTCGTCCTCGGTGACCTTCGCGAGCATCGCAGCCATTTCAGCCACGCCGATGACGACGGCGACCGTCGTGTTCTTCGTGAGGGCGATCAGGGCGTTGCCCAACGGAACAATCGAGCCGCGGAAGGCCTGGGGGAGGATGACCTCGCGCAGCGACTGCCCGAACGTCAGACCGATCGAGCGAGCGGCCTCGGCCTGCCCGAGCGGAATGGTGTTCACACCGGAACGCAGCGACTCACAGACGTACGACGCGTGGTAGAGCACGAGACCGACGACCGCCAGGCGAAAGTTGTTCGTGTCGAAGAAGTCGGGGCTCTTGCTGTCAGCCAGGTTGATACCCAGCTTTGCCCACAGCACGAGGTTGCACGACAGGATGATGAGCGTCAGCGGCGTGTTGCGGAAGATGTTGACGTACGAGGTGCCCAGGAAACGCAGCATCGGCACCGGCGACATGCGCAGAACGGCGACCAGGGTGCCCACGACGAGGGAACCGATAGCCGCAGCAATCGTCAGCTTGATCGTCATCCACAGCGCGGACAGCAGATCATAATCGCTGAAAAGCGTTGACATGCAATGCCTTTCGGAACGTGCGAGGCGGGTGGGGCTGGTGAAAGTTCACCGGCCCCACCCGCCGCGTCAGATAGATCAGGAGCAGGCTTCGAACGACTTCGGCGGGTTCACCTTGGTGTCGTACTTGAAGTCGGCGCCGAGGTTGGCCTCGACGGCCTTCTTCCACTCGCCGGAGTCGACCATCTTCTTGATCGCGGCGTTGACCTTCTCGCAGGTGGCCTTGTCGCCCTTCTTCAGGCCGACGCCGTACTTCTCCTCGGTGAACGGGTCACCGACGAGCTTGAACTTGCCCTTGTAGGCGTCCTGGTTGGCGTAGCCGGCGAGGATCGTGTTGTCCGTCGTCATGGCCTCGATGGCGCCCGAGGCGAGAGCGTCCGCGCACTCGGAGTACTTGTCGTACTTCTGGGGCACGAGGTTCGGCTGCTTCTCCTTGAGGTTGTCGACCGACGTCGAACCGGTGACGGAGCAGACCTTCTTGCCCGACAGGTCGGAGACGCTCTTGATCGAGCTGTCCGACTTCACGAGGACCGACTGGCCGGCGATGAAGTAGGGACCACCGAAGGAGACGACCTTCTTGCGCTTGTCGGTGATCGAGTAGGTCGCGAAGATCATCTTCACGGAGCCGTTCTCGAGCATCTTCTCGCGCTGCTTGGACGGCGTTTCGACGAACTCGATCTTGTCCGCCTCGTAGCCCATTTCCTTGGCGACGTACTTGGCGACGTCGACGTCGAGACCCTTGTAGTCGGAACCGGCCTTGAGGCCGAGACCCGGCTGGTCGAACTTGATGCCGATCTTGACCTTGTCGCCCGAGCCGGAGCTCGACTCGTCGTCACTGCCGCCACAGGCGCTGAGGCCGAGGGCGAGGGACGCGACGCCGACCGTGGCGATTGCGCGCTTCATCATGGATTTCCTCCTGGTAAAAGACCTGACCCGAGGGTCAGTGGGTGAGGATCTTGCCGAGGAAATCCTTGGCGCGATCGGACTTGGGGTTGGTGAAGAACTCTTCGGGCTCAGCCTGCTCGAGGATCTCGCCGTCGGCCATGAAGATGACGCGATCGGCAGCGCGACGGGCGAAGCCCATCTCGTGCGTGACGACGATCATCGTCATGCCTTCCTTGGCCAGCTGCGCCATGACGTCGAGGACCTCGTTGATCATCTCGGGGTCGAGGGCGGAGGTGGGCTCGTCGAAGAGCATGACCTTCGGCTCCATGGCGAGAGAGCGCGCGATGGCCACACGCTGCTGCTGACCGCCGGAGAGCTGGGCCGGGAACTTCTTGGCCTGGTGGTCGACGCCCACGCGCTTGAGCAGTTCCATGGCGCGCGACTCGGCGTCGCCCTTGGACTTCTTGCGCACCTTGATCGGGCCGAGGGTCACGTTGTCGAGAATCGTCTTGTGGGCGAAGAGGTTGAACGACTGGAAGACCATCCCGACGTCGGCGCGCAGCTTCGCGAGGCCCGCTCCCTCGGCGGGAAGCTCCTTGCCGTCGATCTGGATCGTGCCGTTCTCGATCGTCTCGAGGCGGTTGATCGTGCGGCACAGCGTCGACTTACCCGAACCCGACGGGCCGAGGATGACGACGACCTCGCCGCGGTTGATCGTGAGGTTGATGTCCGTCAGGACATGCAGGTCACCGTAGTGCTTGTTGACACCCTCGAGAACGACGAGCGGCTCGCCGCGCTTCGCCCGGATGTCGGACTGCTCGGTGGCAGTGGTGGCTCCAGTCATGGATGTGAGCGTAGTAACGCCTGCACGGATGAGCGCTATCGGATGCTCACCTGTGACCTAATCGGTACAAACACACAAGCATAGGTATGACAGGGTTTTGGGGGTTCGCGGCCACGTGGGCGCTGCACCCGGTGTTGGCTGCGGACTCGTCCTTGGGAGCGAGCGGCTACACTTCCGCGAGTGCCGGGCGCCTGAGCGCCGGGCTCGGGGCGGTAGCTCAGCCGGTCAGAGCAGAGGACTCATAATCCTTGGGTCGTGGGTTCAAGCCCCACCCGCCCTACTCCGAAGTCCAGTTTTCGACCGCGCCCGCCCGCGCGGCGTTCTCGCCTTCGCCGTGCCCCGTGAGGCATGATGGGGCCACAACCGCACAGTTCGAACACCTGAAATCGCATGAGGTCGTTGGGGAAGACGTCCCTCGCGCACACAGGAGGTTCGGATGTCGATGACGTCCTCACGCGTCATGACCCGCGGGGTGGTGTTCGTTCACTCCACCCCAGCGGCGCTGTGCCCGCACATCGAATGGGCCCTGGAGAGCATCTTGGGCCTCGACGTGTCCCTCGAGTGGACCGATCAGCCCGTCGCGCCCGGCCTCGTGCGCACCGAGTTCAGCTGGGCCGGTGACGCCGGTACCGGCGCGCGGCTCGCCAGCGCCCTGCGCGGCTGGGATCACGTGCGCTACGAGGTCACCGAAGAGCCCTCGGCCGGCACGGACGGCTCGCGTTGGTCGCACACGCCCAGCCTGGGCATCCATCACACCTGGACCTCCGCCAGCGGCGACGCCGTCGTCAGCGAGGACCGACTGCGCAGCGCCCTCATGGCGAGCGGCGGCGACCCGCAGGAGTTCCGCGCCGAGATGGCCGAACTGCTCGGCACGGCCTGGGACCAGGAACTGGAGCCCTTCCGGTACGCCGGTGACGGTGCGCCCGTGCGCTGGCTCCACCGCGTCGGCTGACCCCGACGCCCACACACCAAAGGGCGGTGCCTTCCTCTGGGGGAGGCACCGCCCTTTCGCGTGCAGTCAGTGAGCGAACGTCACAGCGGAATGTTGCCGTGCTCGCCTCGGCGAGCCGGAGCCTCGGCGAGCGCAGCCACGAGTGCTCCGCGCGTCTTCGTCGGCTCGACGACCTCGTCGACGACACCGATCTCCTGCGCGCGCTCCAAGCCGCCGGCGAGCACTGCGTGCTCCGCTGCCAGTTCCTCCTCGACGCGCGCACGGTCGTCGATCTCGACCTCGGCCAGACGACGGCGGTGCAGGATGCGCACGGCCGCGACGTGACCCATGACGGCCACCTCCGCGCTCGGCCACGCGAACACCTTCGTCGCGCCGAGCGAACGGCTGTTCATCGCGATGTATGCGCCGCCGTACGTCTTGCGCGTCACGAGCGTCACGCGCGGGACCACCGACTCGCCGAACGCGTGCAGCAGCTTCGCGCCGCGACGCACGACACCGTCCCACTCCTGGCCGACACCCGGCAGGTAACCCGGAACGTCGACGAGGACGACGAGCGGGATGCCGAACGCGTCACACATACGCACGAAGCGGGCCGTCTTCTCGGCGGCGGGGGAGTCGAGGCAGCCACCGAGGCGCATCGGGTTGTTCGCGATGACGCCGACCGTGCGTCCACCGAAACGCCCCAGGGCCGTGACGATGTTCGGCGCCCACTTCGCGTGGAGCTCGATGATCTCGGCCGCGTCGTCGAAGAGGTTGTCGACGAGCGGGTGCACGTCGTAGGCACGCTTCGCGTTCTCGGGGAACGTTTCGCCCAGGTCGCGTTCCTCGGTGCCCGCGACATCGAACTCACGCTGATCGGCCATGAGCGAGGCGAGCAGGCGTCCGCGCTCGAACGCCTCGTCCTCGGTCTCCGTCACGACGTGGACCACACCCGAACGACGCCCGTGTGGCTCCGGGCCACCCAGGCGCGCGGCGTCGACGTTCTCTCCGGTGACGCTGCGCACGACGTCAGGACCGGTGACGAAGATGCGGCCCTTCTCGGCCATGATGACGACGTCCGTGAGGGCCGGGCCGTACGCCGCGCCGCCCGCGGCCGCGCCGATGACGACGGAGATCTGCGGGATCTTGCCCGAGGCGCGCGTCATGATGGCGAACACCTCACCCACGGCGTGGAGGCTGACCACGCCCTCCGCGAGGCGGGCACCACCCGAGTGCCACAGGCCGATGATCGGCGTGCCTTCGGCGAGAGCGATGTCGTACGCCTCGACGATGGCCTTGCAGCCCTCGACGCCCATGGCACCGCCCTGGACGCGAGCGTCGGAGCAGAACACGACGACGGGTGCGCCGTTCGCGCGGCCACGCGCCGAGACGAAGCCCGACTTCTCGACCTCGTTGATGATCTCCACCGTGCCGTCGTCGAGGAAGTTCTCCAGACGCAGGTTCGGGTCGCGCGGGTCGGCGGCAGGCGCCTCCGGCGCAGCGGTGAGGGCGTTCATGAAGCACTCCTGAGGGTTACGGCGACGTTGTGGCCGCCGAAGCCGAACGAGTTGTTGAGAACGGCGACGTCGCCGTCGGGCAGCTTGCGCGCCTCGCCGCGCACGAGGTCGAGGTCGGCGAACGGCTCGTCCACCTCGTCGACGTTGATCGTGGCCGGCACGAGGCGGTGATGGACGGTGAGAGCCGCGATGAGCGTCTCGAGTGCACCTGCGGCACCGAGGAGGTGGCCCGTCATCGACTTCGTGCCGGTGACCGCGATGCCACCGGCAGCGTCACCGAACGCACGGCGGATCGCGGTGGCTTCCGCGACGTCACCGACCGGCGTCGAGGTGGCGTGGGCGTTGATGTGCACGATGTCGGCGGGCGTCAACCCGGCGCTCGTGATGGCCTCGGTCATGGCGCGAGCGGCACCTGCACCCTCCGGGTCGCCGGCGGTGATGTGGTAGGAGTCAGCGGACATTCCCAGCCCCGCGAGCTCGGCGTAGATCGTGGCGCCACGGGCCTTGGCGTGATCGTACTCCTCGAGCACGACGACAGCCGCGCCCTCGCCGAGCACGAAGCCGTCACGGTCGGGAGCCCACGGACGCGAAGCAGTCTCGGGGGAGTCGTTGCGCGTCGACATGGCGCGCGCAGCAGCGAAACCGGCGATCGGCAGCGGGTGCATCGGTGCTTCGCTACCGCCGGCGATGGCCATGTCGGCTCGACCGGAGGCGATCATCTGGGCCGCGAAGCCCATCGACTCCGCACCCGAGGAACACGCGGAAACCGACGTGTGAGCGCCCGCCTTGGCGCCGAACTCCATCGACACGTTGCCGGAGGCAGCGTTCGGCATGAGCATCGGCACAGTGAGGGGGTAGATGCGACGCGCGCCCTTCTCCTTGAGCACGTCGTACTGGTCGAGCAGCGACTGCACGCCGCCGATACCCGTACCGATGGCGGAGGCGAGGCGCGCCGGTTCGACCTCGGGGGAGCCGGCGTCGGCCCACGCCTCGCGAGCCGCCACCATGGCGTACTGCGTGAACGGGTCCATGCGCTTGAGCTCGACCTTCGCCAGCGTCGAGGCAGGGCTCTCGGCGAGCGTGGCGGCGAAGGTGACGGGCAGCTCGTACTCGCTGACCCAGCTCTCCTCAAGGGTGCGGGCGCCGCTCTTGCCGGCCAGCAGAGCTTCCCAGGTGGCGGGCGCGGTGGCGCCCAGCGGAGTGGTGGCTCCAAGGCCGGTGATGACGACTCGGCGGTTCTCGCTCATGAGGCGAACTCCTCGGTGCGGGGTGTGACGGAAGCGGGTGGGACGCGGTGGCTCACCGAGCGGGTGAGCCACCGTCGTCCGGCCTGGTGAAGGTTCAGGCCTGGGCATTCTTGATGTAGTTGACGGCGTCGCCGACGGTGACGAGGTTCTTGACCTCTTCGTCCGGGATGCGCACGCCGAACTTCTCCTCGGCGTTGACGACGATCGTCATCATCGACAGCGAGTCGATGTCGAGGTCGTCGGTGAAGGACTTGTCCGACTGGACCGACGAGGCGTCGATGCCCGTCTCCTCGTTGACGATCTCGGCGAGGCCGGCGAGGATCTCCTGCTCGGAAGCAGCCATGGTGTCTCTCCTTGTGGTTGCTCGATCGGCATTCGATCGAGGTCGGTATCTGACTCACCTCGGGTTACCCGCCGAGGCGCGGGAACTGGTGGGTTACGGAATCTCGATGACCTGCGCGGCGTACGCGAGGCCGGCACCGAAGCCGATCTGCAGCGCGATGTCGCCGCTCTTGGCCTGGCCCTCACGGATCATCCGCTCGGCGGCCAGCGGCACCGACGCCGCGGAGGTGTTGGCCATGTCGACGATGTCGCGGGCGACCTTGACGTGCTCGGGCAGCTTCATCTGCTTGACCATCGCGTCGATGATGCGCGTGTTGGCCTGGTGGGGGATGAACACGTCGATGTCGTCCGGTGTCAGCCCTGCGGCCTCCACGGCCTGCAGTGCAACCGGAGCCATGCTCCACACGGCCCAGCGGAAGACGGACTGGCCGGCCATCGTGATCCTGGGGTCGGCCTGGTGGCCTTCGCCTACCTGACGAATCGACTCCCAGCCGGAGCCGTCGCTGCCCCAGATCGTCGGGCCGATGCCGACGTGGTCGCTCGGGCCGACGACGGCCGCTCCGGCGCCGTCACCGAAGATGAAAGCCGAACCGCGATCGGTGAGGTCGAGAACGTCCGTCAGTTTCTCCGCGCCGATGACGAGCACGTGGCTCGCATCGCCGGAGCGGATCATGTCCGAGGCCAGGCCGATGCCGAAGCAGTAGCCGGCGCACGCCGCGGCGATGTCGATGGCTGCCGGCTTGTCGAGCCCGAGGCGGTCGGCGAGCATCGGTGCAGCTGCGGGGGTGAACAGGTGGTGGGTGACCGAACCGACGAGGACACCGTCGATGAGTGACGGGTCGATGCCGGAGTTCGCGATCGCCTCACGGGCGGCGGCCTCGGCCATGTCGAGCATCGTCTCGTCGGGACGCGCAAAACGGCGGGTCTTGATGCCCGATCGCTCCTGGATCCACTCGTCGGAGGAATCGATCGGACCGACGATCTCGTCGTTCGTCACGAGGCGTTCCGGGCGGTAGGCGCCCACGCCGAGCACGCGGGTGAACTCGGCTCCGGTGCGCTGGGTGATCGTCGCCATCACGCACCTGCCGGGTGCAGGCGGACGAGCGGCTGGCCGGGCGACACCGGGTCCTCGTCCTCGACGAGCCACTCGATGATGCGCCCGCCGTGCGGCGCCACGGCGTTGTAGGCGTCACGTGCGGTGACGACCTGGCCGATCGTCTCGCCGGGGCGGATCGTGTCGCCCTCGGCCAGCGGCGCGCGGGTGATCGTGCCCTTGGCCGGCGCGATGACGAGACGCCAAGCCGGTTCGATGTCGTCCTCGAGCACGCCGTGCTCCCGCACCATGCGGTGCGCATCGTCGAGGTCGTCCGGGGTCTTGACGGCGAGCGTCTCGACGCCGGGCATCGCCCGCTTGGCCAGGCCGACGAGCGTGCCCGCCGGGGGAATCTCGATGAGACCCGTGACGCCCATGGCCTTGAACGTCTCCATCGTGAGATCCCAGCGAACCGGGTTGCTCACCTGGGTGACGAGACGCTTGAGCACCTTCGTGCCGTCGTGGACGACGAGTCCGTCCTTGTTCGACACGAGCGGGATGCGCGGGTCGTGCGTCGAGATGGCGCCGGCAAAGGCAGAGAGGCGGTCCAGCGCGGGCGCCATGTGCTCGGCGTGGAACGCTCCGGCGACCGGCAGCGGCACGACGCGGGCCTTGGCCGGCGGGTCGGCCTTGAGGTCCTCGAGCTGCTCGAGCGTGCCCGCGGCGACGATCTGGCCGGCGCCGTTCATGTTGGCGGGGGTGAGGCCCTTGGCCTGGAGGTGGGCGACGACCTCGCTCTGCTCGCCGCCCATGACGGCGCTCATGCCGGTGGGGGTGACGGCGGCCGCGTCGGCCATTCCGGCGCCGCGCTCACGCACGAACACCATGGCCTGCTCGGCCGTGAGGACGCCCGCGGCGGCAGCTGCGGTGATCTCACCGACGCTGTGGCCCGCACCGGCGCTGACCGAACGGAAGCCCTCGACGGGGTGCTCGAACAGCGCGAGAAGCGAGACGAGCCCGCTCGCGACGATGAGGGGCTGTGCGACTGCCGTGTCTTTGATGGTGGGCGCGTCGGCCTCGGTGCCGTAGTGCACGAGGTCCATACCCGCGCAGGCCGACAGCCAGGTCATGCGGGAGCGGAAATCCGGCAGCTCAAGCCACGGGCGAAGGAAACCGGGGGTCTGGGAGCCCTGTCCAGGGCACACGATCGCAAGCACGGTTCCACTCTGCCCGGCCTGGCCCCTGCACTGCGACCGGGCGGGCGACGAACTTCGCGAGTGTGATTTGTAGGGTTCCTACAAGCCGACGTCCCCGCGGGGGCGTCGTGCGCGGCGCCCGGCCTCGAGGTCGGCGAACATGATCGCGAGCCGCAGAGCGAACGCGTCATGGGTGTCCGTGAGGTCGAGGTCGGTGGCGTCGAGGATGCGTCCGAGCCGGTATCGCACAGTGTTGGCGTGGACGAACAGCTCGCGCGCGGTGCCTTCGAGCGAACCCGTGCGCAGGTACGTGCGGGCCGTGTCGCCCAGTGGCGAACCCACGTCGAGCGTGCCGGTCGCGATGGAGGCCAACGCGCGGCGCGCCTTGTCGTCTCCCGCAACGGCCCTGGCCGCGAGCAGGTCGTCGCTTCGGGTCGGGCGAGGCAGCTGTGGTGCCGCCGGCGCCGCCTCGTAACCGCGGATGGCGTCGCGGGCGGAGCGCCCGGCAGCGTAGAGGTGGGGCACCTTGGGGCCACAGACGACGGGGCCCGGTCCGAAATGATCTGCGAGGGTCGTCGCGGCTTCGATCGGATCCGTCACCGGCCCGATGATGGCGATCATGCGTCGTCCTTCGACCGAGACGAGCACCTCGAGACCGGCATGACGAGCGGCGCGCCGCAGCGGGTCGACGACGCTCGACTCGCCGCCCGCGGGGCTGGAGCCGACGACCACCGTCACGCCGCGCACCTCGGCCCACCCGAGAGCGTTCACACGCGAGCCGAGGGATTCGTCCGGCTCACCGCGGACGACGGCGTCGACGACGAGGGATTCGAGTCGGGCATCCCACGCGCCGCGTGACTCCGCGGCTCGGGCATAGACGTGCGCGGCCCCGAACGCCACTTCGCGCGCGTATCTCAGAACGGCCTCGCGCACCGTGGCGCGCTCCTCGGCCCGCGCATGCTGCGGCGCTTCCTCCTCGACCACCTCGATGACGGTGCGCAGCAGGTCGAGGGTCTGTTCCAGGGTGATGCGCCGCGCCAGCTCGCGCGGGGCGTTGGCGAAGATGTCGATGGCGTGCGAGTCGTCGACGGACGGGTCGCGCAGCCAGGCAAGGAAGGAACGGATGCCGTCCTGGGCGATGACGCCGATCCAGCTGCGATCGTCGGCCGCGAGGTCGGAGAACCACGCGTGACGGCTCTCGACGCGGGCGCTCGCGTGGGTGGCCATGGCCGAACTCGCCCGGTGGATCGCCGTCATCGACGCGTCGGAGACGGGGGAGTGCGCAACCATGCGCCACACCGTACCGTCACGGCCGCCGAGGCCGGGTTCCCCGGTTCGTTCCCTGTTCACTTCCCCGACGCGCCGTGATCACACCGGGGCGGTCTCATGGCCTTCATGAAGCGACGATCACTCCTGTCACTCACCACCGCCTCGGCGGCGACGTTCGCTCTGGGCGATGCCGCACAGGCCTCCACGACCTCCGGTCATCGACGTCATGGACACGGTGCGCGTTACCGCAAGCCCTACGTCGTCGGACACCGCGGAGCGAGCGGCTACCGCCCCGAGCACACACTCGAGGCCTACCGTCTGGCGGCACGCATGGGTGCCGACATCATCGAACCGGACCTCGTCATCACGAAGGACGGCGTGCTCGTCGTACGCCACGAGCCGGAGATCTCGGGCACGACGGATGTCGCGAAGCGCCCCGAGTTCGCCTCGCGCAAGACGACGAAGTCGCTCGACGGCAAACCGGTCACCGGATGGTTCACGGAGGACTTCACGCTCGCCGAGCTCCGGACGCTGCGCGCTGTGGAGAGGTTGCCCGAGCTGCGTCAGCACAACACGATCTACGACGGGCTGTGGCAGGTGCCGACGTTCGAGGAGGTGCTCAAGCTGCGCCGTGAACTGGAGCGCGAGCTCGGGCGCACGATCGGCGTCTACCCCGAGACGAAGCACTCCACGTACTTTCGCGCGCAGGGCAAGCCACTCGAGGAGAAGCTCGTCCCGCTCATCCGCACCTACGGGCTCGACCGGCCCGGTGCCCCGATCTTCATCCAGTCGTTCGAACTGCAGAACCTGCTCGACCTGCGCACTCGCTTCAAGGTGAAGGCACCACTCGTCTTCCTGACCGACGCGAAGGGCGGCCCCTTCGCCGACCCGAAGAAGCGCTCCTACGCCCACCTGACGTCACCGGCCGGGCTGCGGGAGTGGGCACACCTGCTCGACGGTCTGGGGCCGTCGGTCAAGCAGGTCATCGCCTGGAACGCGGACAATACCCTCGGTGCTGCGACGTCTCTCGTTCGCGATGCCCACGCGGTCGGCCTCCAGGTGTGCCCGTGGACGGTGCGGGCCGAGAACGACTTCCTGCCCGCGGACCTGCGCAACGGAAGCAACCCCGGCGATTTCGGTCGGGTCGTCGACTATCTCGACAAGCTGTACGCCACCGGCATCGACGGGATCTTCTCGGACATGCCGGACATCGCCGTTCTCGCACGCGAGAGGTACCTCAGCCGGCGTTGACGCGCGTCCGCCTCGGTACACGAAGGGGCCGGTCACCGCAGTTCAGCGGTGACCGGCCCCCTCGCTTTGCTCTGGCGGTGTCGGTCTACGACTCGCCGCCGGCGTTGCCGGAGGTTCCGGCACGCACGTCGAGCAGCTGGTACTTCTCGGCGGCCTGCTTAGGCACGTCCTTGTCGACCTCACCGCGGTCGGCCAGCGACTGCAGTGCGCGCACGGCCATGGACGGACCGTCGATGTGGAAGAAGCGACGAGCCGCAGCGCGGGTGTCGGAGAAACCGAACCCGTCGGCGCCGAGGGAGTGGTACTCGCCCGGCACGTACTGACGGATCTGGTCGTGCACCTGACGCATCGAGTCGGACGTCGCGATGACCGGCCCGGGGGCGTCCTGCAGCTTCCGCGTGACGTACGGGACGCGACGCTCCTCGTCCGGGTGGAGGAAGTTGTGCTCGTCGGCCTCGAGACCGTCACGACGCAGCTCGTTCCACGACGTCACCGACCACACGTCGGCGACGACGCCCCAGTCGTCCTTGAGCAGCTCCTGGGCCTCGAGAGCCCACGGCACACCGACGCCCGAAGCGAGCAGCTGCGTGCGCGGAGCGTTTTCGCCGACACCGTCGAACGAGCCGTCCTTGAGCTTGTAGATGCCACGCAGGATGCCCTCGGCGTCCACGTTCTCCGGCTCGGCCGGCTGCACGAGCGGCTCGTTGTAGACCGTGAGGTAGTAGATGACGTTCTCGGCGTTCGGGCCGTACATCTTGTTGAGGCCGTCCTGGACGATGTGCGCGATCTCGTACCCGTAAGCCGGGTCGTAGGCGCGAATCGCCGGGTTGGACGCCGCGAGAAGCAGGCCGTGACCGTCCGCGTGCTGCAGACCCTCACCCGTCAGCGTCGTGCGACCGGCGGTGGCTCCGATGAGGAAGCCGCGAGCCATCTGGTCGGCAGCCGCCCAGATCGAGTCACCCGTGCGCTGGAAACCGAACATCGAGTAGAAGACGTAGACGGGCACCATCGGCACGTCGTTCGTCTCGTACGCCGAGCCGACGGCGGTGAACGCCGCCACCGAACCGGCCTCGTTGATGCCCAGGTGAAGCAGCTGACCCTGCGGCGACTCCTTGTAGGCGAGCATGAGCTCGGCGTCGACGGAGCGGTAGTGCTGACCGTGCGGGTTGTAGATCTTCGCCGTCGGGAAGAACGCGTCCATACCGAACGTGCGCGCCTCGTCGGGGATGATCGGCACGATGTGCTTGCCGAACTCCTTGTCGCGCATGAGCTCCTTGAGGATGCGCACGAAGGCCATCGTCGTGGCCACTTCCTGCTTGCCGGAGCCCTTCTTCGCGATCTTGTAGGCCTCGTCGCCCGGCAGCGTCAGCTCACCGGAGCGGCCCTTGCGCGACGGCAGTCCGCCACCGAGCTTGGCGCGGCGTTCCATGAGGTACTGGATCGCCGGGTCGTCCTCACCCGGGTGGTAGTACGGCGGACGGTACGGGTCCTTCTCGAGCTCCTCGTCGCTGATCGGGATCTGCAGCGAGTCGCGGAACATCTTGAGGTCCTCGAGCGTCATCTTCTTCATCTGGTGCGTCGCGTTACGGCCCGCGAAGTGCGTGCCGAGCGAGTAGCCCTTGATGGTGTGCGCGAGGATGACGGTGGGCTGGCCCGTGTGCTCCGTGGCGGCCTTGTAGGCGGCATACACCTTGCGGTAGTCGTGGCCACCGCGCTTGAGCTTCCACCACAGGTCGTCGTCCGACCAGCTCTCGACCATCTTGCGCGTGCGCGGGTCCTGACCGAAGAAGTGCTCACGCACGAACGCGCCGTCGTTGGCGCGGATGGTCTGGTAGTCGCCGTCACGCGTCTTGTTCATGATGTTGACGAGCGCGCCATCGCGGTCCTGGGCCAGCAGCGGGTCCCACCCGCGGCCCCACAGCACCTTGATGACGTTCCAGCCCGCGCCGCGGAAGAACGCCTCGAGCTCCTGGACGATCTTGCCGTTACCGCGCACCGGACCGTCGAGGCGCTGCAGGTTGCAGTTGACGACGAACGTGAGGTTGTCGAGCTCCTCGTTGGCTGCCCACTGCAGGGCGCCGCGGCTCTCGACCTCGTCCATCTCGCCGTCACCGAGGAAGGCCCACACGTGCTGCTCGGACGTGTCCTTGAGGCCACGGTTGTGCAGGTACTTGTTGACCATGGCCTGGTAGATGGCGTTCATCGGGCCGATGCCCATGGACACCGTCGGGAACTCCCAGAACTCCGGCATGTTGCGCGGGTGCGGGTAGCTCGGCAGACCGGCGGGCTCACCGTCGATGAAGTGGCTCTTCTCCTGACGGAAGCCGTCGAGCTGCTCCTCGCTCAGGCGACCCTCGAGGTAGGCGCGCGAGTAAATACCGGGGGAGGCGTGGCCCTGGATGAAGATCTGGTCACCGCCGCCCGGGTGGTCCTTGCCGCGGAAGAAGTGGTTGAAGCCGACTTCGTAGAGCGTCGCGGCCGAGGCGTACGTGGAGATGTGGCCGCCGACGCCGACGTCGGGGCGCTGCGCGCGGTGCACCATTACCGCAGCGTTCCAGCGGATCCAGGCGCGGTACTTGCGCTCCATGTCCTCGTCGCCCGGGAACCACGGCTCGGACTCGGGGCCGATCGTGTTGATGTAGTCCGTCGCGGTCAGCGACGGCACGCCGATCTGCTGGCCGCGGGCACGCTCGAGGAGCTTGAGCATGACGTAGCGGGCGCGGTTACGGCCCTGCTCGTCGATGACACCGTCGAGAGAGTCGAGCCATTCCTGGGTCTCCTCCGGATCGACGTCCGGCAACTGGCTCGGGATGCCATTGAGAATCGGGCCGGCTTCATCAAGGGACACGGTGCGTCCTTTCAGTTTCTTCGTCGGCGCTACCTGGCACGCGCCACTGCCCCCATCCTGCCCCCGAAAGGCGCGTCGTGGGAAACCGGGGAGGGCTACTGATCGGTACGAATTCCCTTGCGAGTTGGGCGTGCGACAACTCCGTAAACGGCACACCACCTTGCAATGTGCGTCGCGACCTTGTGGACTAACCTGAAAGCACCTTCGGGCGAACTGCCCGAGGGAACATCGTCAAGGGGTACGCGCGCATGCGCCCCGGAGCAAGAAAGAGGACGCACCACGTGAACCAGACCGCAGGGGCACATCCGGCGGCCAAGATCGGTTTTTCCGCTGACGACGTCGTCATGGAGATCGGCTGGGACGACGACGTCGAGGAATCGTGGCGAGATGCGATTGCCGAGATCGTCGGTTCGGAGATCGAGGACGAGGACTACGACGGCAGCGTCGACTCCGTTCTGCTGTGGTTCCGCGACGGTGACGGCGACCTCACCGACGACATCGTCGACTCGCTCGCGACCCTCGAGGAGAAGGGCTTCGTCCTGCTCATCGTTCCCAAGGTCGGCAGCCCCGAGAACGTCGACGCCGCCGACATCCAGGAAGCGGCCACGACGGCCGGCCTCAAGGCCAGCTCGACGTTCAAGGTCGGCGAGGACTGGATCGGCACGAAGCTCGTGCAGGGCGGCACGGCCAAACAGCGCTGATCGCGCACCGACGAAAGGGACGAACCATGACGACAGTGACCGAGGGTTCCAAGGCTCCTGACTTCACGCTCAAGAACCAATTCGGTGAGGACGTGACGCTGTCGCAGATCGTCACCGAGCGGCCCACGCTGATCGTGTTCTACCCCTTCGCCTTCTCGGGCATCTGCACGGGTGAGCTGTGCACCATCCGCGACACGATGCCGAGCTTCGACGACGCCTCCGTGCGCGTGGTCGGCATCAGCTGCGACCCGATGTTCACCCAGCGCGCGTGGGCCGAGGACCAGGGTTACGACTTCTCGCTGCTCTCGGACTTCTGGCCGCACGGCGAGGTTGCGAAGGCGTACGGGGTCTTCGACGAGAACGCCGGATTCGCCATTCGTGGAACGTTCCTCGTCGATGCCGACATGACGGTGCGCTGGTCGCTCGTCAACGGCCCCGGTGAGGCGCGTGACTTCACGGGCGCGCTCGAAGCGCTCTGACGAGCAGGCCCGACGGTGGGGCGGCACGCGACGGGTAGGCTTGCCCTTCGTGCCCGCAGCAACCAACCGGGCTCGGGGCCTCTAGCTCAGCTGGTAGAGCAACGCGTTTACACCGCGTCGGTCGTCGGTTCGATCCCGGCGGGGCCCACATGAACAACTCCACCACGACGCTGGCGCAGGTCACGCGAATCCTCGACGGGTTCTATCCGCCGTCGACCGCTCAGTCGTGGGATGCCGTCGGCCTGGTCACGGGCGACCCGGCGCAGCCGATCGAGCGAGTGCTCTTCGCTGTCGACCCTGCCCTCGACGTCATCGACGAGGCCGTGAACGGCGGGTACGACCTGCTCGTCACGCACCATCCTCTGCTCATGCGCGGCGTGAAGTCCGTTGCCACGACGAGCGGCAAGGGCCGCGCTGTGACGGCTCTCGTCGTCGGCGATGTCGCGCTGTATGCCGCGCACACGAACGCCGACGTGGCGACGCCCGGCGTCAACGACGCGCTCGCCGTCGCGTGCGGCCTGAGCGGCGTGGAGCCGCTCGTCGAGACCGAGGGCCAGCCGCTCGGCCGGGTCGGCGACCTGGAGTCACCGATGACGCTGCGTGCCTTCTGCGAACGCCTCGCGTCAAAACTGCCGCCCGCTCCTGTGGGCCTGCGGGTTTCGGGTGACCCGGACGCCGAAGTCGCCCGCGTCGCCGTGCTCGGTGGCGCAGGTGACGGTGAGTTCGGCGCCGCCCGTGCGGCCGGAGCCGATGTCTACGTGACGGCGGACCTGCGTCACCACCCCGCCATCGAATCGCGCGAGGAGGACGCGGCCGAGAAGCCGCTCTTCCTCGTCGACGCCGGGCACTGGGCCAGTGAGTGGCTGTGGCTCGAGCACGCGAGTGAACGCCTGCGTGACGCCGTTGCCGCCGAAGGCGCCGACCTCGAGGTGGCCGTCTCGCGCCGCCGCACCGACCCTTGGGACTTCTTGGTCTCGACAAGCGAAGGAGAACAGCAGTGAAGGCAGAACTTCAGCAGCAGTGGAAGCTGCTCGACCTGCAGAAGCTCGACACGCGTCTGGACCAGATCGACCACCGTCTGGCCAACCTGCCGCAGGCCAAGGAGCTCGCCGAGGCGAAGGCCACCGCTGACTCCGCGACGGAGGAGATGGTTCTCGCTCAGACCGCCGTGTCGGACGTCGAACGCGAGATCAGCCGCAGCGAGGCCGACGTCGAGCAGGTGCGTGAGCGTGCTGCGCGCAACCGAAAGCGTCTCGACGCGGGTCAGGGCACGGCGAAGGACCTTCAGGCTCTCCAGCACGAGCTCGACACCCTGGCCCGTCGCCAGAGCGTTCTCGAGGACACCGAACTCGAGATCATGGAGCGTGCCGAGGAACTGCGTGAGCGCCTCGACGGTTTCACCAAGGCCGCCGACGCCGCTGAGGTGAAGGTCAAGGAACTCAAGGACGCGATGGCCGCGGACTCGAAGGAGCTCGACGCGGAGCGGGCCCAGGTCGCGAGCAAGCGCGCCGACATGGCACCCACGATCAACGCCGAACTGCTGACCGAGTACGACCGCATCCGGGCGCGTAGCGGTGTGGCCGCCGCCGCGCTGCACGGACGTCGCTGCATGGGCTGTGGCCTCGAGCTCAACGCGAGTGACCTCGCCCGGATCAAGGCGGCCTCGGCCGACACGGTCGTCAACTGTGACGAGTGTGGCCGCATTCTCGTGCGCACGGCCGAATCCGACGTCTGACGCACGTCGGAAGGGGCGCCCCCTCGACCCGACCCTGTCTCTGACCGACGCCTCGCGTCGCTGAACAACGCTGACCCCGAAGGGATCTCGCCATGACACGACGCCTCATTGTCGAAGCTGACGGAGGGTCGCGCGGTAATCCTGGTGTTGCCGGATACGGCGCGTTGGTTCGGGACGGCGAGACGCGGGAGGTGCTTGCCGAGCGGGCTGCGCCGCTCGGCAAGGAGTCGAACAACGTCGCCGAGTACACCGGCCTCATCGAGGGGCTTCGGGCCGTACGCGACCACGAACCGTCCGCGGCAGTGACGGTGCGCATGGACAGCAAGCTCGTCGTCGAGCAGATGTCGGGTCGCTGGAAGATCAAGCACGAAGACATGAAGCGTCTCGCCGCCGAAGCGCGCACCATCTCGTCCGAGATCGCCAGTGCCGGCGGGGCCGTCACCTATGAATGGATCCCGCGCGAGAAGAACAAGGCTGCCGACAAGCTGTCGAACGACGGCATGGACGGGGTGACCGTGCGTCGCGACGCGTGGCAGCCCGACGATTCGACGAGTGAGACCGACGATGAGGGCGCGCCTGGCGGAGCAACGAAGGACGAGGCCCCGGGCGGCACGAGCGAACCGGACACGACCGAGCGCGAAGCCGAGACCGTCGCCCCGGTGACGTCGAAACCCGACCTCGGCAAGCCGACCCGCATCGTTCTCGTGCGTCACGGCGTCACCGACTTCACGACGGGCGGAAAGCTCGACGGCCGTGGCGGCGCCGACCCCGCGCTCAACGCGGCCGGTCGCGACCAGGCGGAGCGCGTCGCGCGGGCCGTCGGCGCGCTCGTCTCAGGCGCCGAGACCGTGAGCGTCGTGACGTCGTCGCTCGCGCGGGCCATCGAAACCGGAGCGCCGGTCGCGAAGGCGCTGGGCGTGCAGGCGCAGGTCGACGAGGATTGGGACGAGCAGGCCTTCGGCGAGTGGGACGGCCTGAGCTTCAAGGAGATCCACGCTCGGGACGCCGCCGGGCTGTCGAGTCTGCGCCATGACGCCACGTACAGCGCCCCCGGCGGTGAGACGCGCGCACAGCTCGACGCGCGGATCTCCGACGCGCTCGAGCGCGCCGTGGAGCGCGGGGGAGCGGTCGTCGTCATGACGCACCGTATCGCCATCATGTCGGTGCTCTCGGCGGTGCTCGGGCTCGACATCGATGCGGCGTGGAGGCTCGCGGCAGCACCGGGCTCGCTCACCGGTATCGAGGTGTGGCGCGACGGGAACGCGCAGGTCGCGTTCACCAACGACACGCACCACCTGCGCTGAGCCCCCCGCCATCGTCCACCGGTTGGACATCGAAGCGGGCGAGATAGCGAAGCAGACACTTCTTCATAAGGTTGCGTTATGGAAACAGCTGGGTCCGCCCGGCTTCCCCGACGTACCACGCGCAGTAAACCTGCCCGTGGGAAGGAGAGCATCCGGTGAGTGAGCCCACCCTTCGCCCCGACACCCTCGCTGTCCGAGCAGGCTTGGCCCGCAGCGGCTTCGAGGAGACGGCCGAGGCCATGTACCTCACCTCCGGCTTCGTCTACGACAGCGCCGAAGCCGCCGAGGCCGCTTTCGCCGGGGAGAGCGAGCGGTTCGTCTACAGCCGGTACGGCAACCCGACGACAGCGATGCTCGAACAGCGCCTCGCGGCCCTCGAAGGGGCTGAGGCGTGCTCCGCCACTGCATCGGGCATGTCGGCGGTGTTCACGGCCCTCGCCGCGCTGCTGGGCGCCGGCGACCGCGTCGTCGCCTCGCGGGGGCTCTTCGGCTCGTGCTTCGTCATCCTCGACGAGATCCTGCCGCGGTGGGGCGTCGAGACGGTCTTCGTCGACGGACCTGACCTCGAGCAGTGGCGCAAGGCGCTGGCCGAGCCGACCACCGCCGTGTTCTTCGAATCGCCGAGCAACCCGATGCAGGAGCTCGTCGACATGCGAGCGGTCTGCGACCTCGCGCACGGCGCCGGTGCGCAGGTCGTCGTCGACAACGTCTTCGGAACGCCCGTGTTCAGCAAGCCGCTCGCACACGGCGCCGACATCGTCGTCTACTCGGCCACCAAGCACATCGACGGCCAGGGCCGCGTGCTCGGCGGGGCGATCCTCGGGCCGAAGGAGTTCATCGACGGGCCCGTGCAGAACCTCGTGCGTCACACCGGGCCGACACTCTCGGCGTTCAACGCCTGGGTGCTGCTCAAGGGGCTCGAGACGATGCGTCTACGCGTCGAGGCGCAGGCCGCAGCGGCGTTGCGTCTGGCCGAACAGCTCGAAGCGCACCCCCGAGTGCGCACCGTGCTCTACCCCTTCCTCCCCTCACATCCCCAGCACGAGCTGGCGAAGCGGCAGATGGGGGGCGGCGGCACGGTCGTGACGTTCGAGATCGACG
The DNA here is from genome assembly GCF_001021715.1 of Dermacoccus sp. PE3. Classification (NCBI taxonomy): domain Bacteria; kingdom Bacillati; phylum Actinomycetota; class Actinomycetes; order Micrococcales; family Dermacoccaceae; genus Dermacoccus; species Dermacoccus sp. PE3. The sequence continues at coordinate 470,107 of NZ_LDCM01000003.1, forward strand.
GCGGCAAGGCCGAGGCCTTCGCCCTGATGAACGCTCTCGAGATCGTCGACATCTCCAACAACCTCGGCGATTCCAAGTCGATGGCCACTCACCCCGCCACGACGACCCATCGCCGCATGGGCGAGCAGGCGCGCGCTGCCATCGGCATCACCGACGGCACGGTGCGCCTGTCCGTGGGCCTCGAGGACGCGGGCGACCTCGCCGCAGATCTCGAGCGAGCCCTCACGGTGGCGTTCGGTCCGAACTGACGCACGCTGTAGCTCAGCGGCTGACGAGCTCGAGCACTCCGGCTGCAGCGAGCGTCGTGACGAGCGTGGCCAGGCCGGTCAGCCGAAGGTGGGTTCCCCACCTGATCCGGACACCGGCACGGCGAAGACGGTCACACCACAGGAGCGTGGCCACCGAACCCCACCAGGTGATGCCACTCGCCACGTTGACGCCCACGAGGAGCGCGAGCACCCGATCCGTCTCACCGTGGGCGGCGGGCTCGAGCGCGAGGTAGGCCGGAAGGTTGTTCAGCCCGTTCGCGACGAGCGCTCCGGCGGCCGTGAGCGTCCACGCGGGAGCGTCGCCCAACGAACCCAGTGCGGGACGCAGGACCCCGGAACTGTGAACGAGCGCCACGGTGACGAACAGGGCCGATGTGATGGCGAGGCTGCGCCACGGGATCTCGATCTCGGCGAGGGTGCTTCGGCGCCTCATGGCGATGACGGCGACACACAAGAGCGCCGCGACGGATGCAGCCACGGCGGGTTCGACGAGAAGGATCGACACGCACATGCAAGCAACGAGCGTGCCGACTGCGGGAAGCACGCCGTCTTGGGCAGGCTGTGGGGGCGTCGATTCCGCAGGGGCCACCGCGGTGCCGCGCAGTGAGGCCCGCCAGACGACGGCCGCCACGAGAAGGGGCACGAGCGTCGTCGTGAGCGCGACGGGCCACGCCTCCTCCAGGAACCCGAGCGCATTGGGGTGAGGCAGGACGTCCCGGGCGAGCAGGTTCGTCAGGTTCGACACGGGCAGCCAGAGCGAGGCCATGTTCGCGATCCAGAGCGTCGGAAAGGCAAACAATGCGACGGGGCGGTCGAGACGCCGCGCGACCACGACGGCGGCCGTCGTCATGAGAACCGCCGTCGTGTCGAGGCTGAGGAAGGCCGTCACGAGAACTGCCGTCGTCATGAACAGCACCCACACGAGGGCGGTCCGCCCGCGGGCGAGGGCCACCACCTTCGTGCCGAGCAGGTCGAAGAGGCCAGCGATCGACGCGCACTCCGCCACGACCGTCAGGGCGGCGAGAAAGACGAGAACGCTCGGGACCCGAGCGAGCAGCTCCAGTGCGGCGTCGACGTCCACGCCGGTCAAGCCGTGGCTTCGCGCACGCTCACGTCGAGGATCCACGGCTTCGACGGTGACGTCGCTTCGTGGAGGTCGACGTCGAACGTCTCGGCCAGCTGGGCAGTGAGCGCCTTGGGGGTGCGTGGGTCGCGCGCATCCGTGACGAGGGCTCGGGTCACGAGTCCGCGGGTGTGCTTCGCCATGTGCGTGGCGCCGGGAACGCGGATGTGAACCCAGCGGCGCGCGAGCTCGCCACTCGGGTTCCACGAGGCGGCGTACGTCGAGGATCGACAGTCCACGACGACGCCCTTGCCTGCGGCCTCGCTCAGCGGCGCGTCGAGCACCGAGCGCCAGTGCGCGGCGAGGGCACCGAGCGGAGGAAGATTGACCCCCATCGACAGGCGGTAGGGCGCGAGGCGGTCTCCGAGACGGACCGCGCCGTAGAGCGACGAGGAGATGACGACGCGCCGCGTCGCCCGCGCCTTGTCGGCGCCTTCGAGGTCGGACAACCCGAGCGCGTCGTAGAGCACGCCGGTGTAGAGCTGCCCGGCGGGCAACGTCGGAGCATCGAAGAGTCGGGTGTTCCGCGCGATCTCGTCGGCAAGGTTGGGGGAGACCCCGAGCACCTCGGGCGCTTCGTCGCGCGCGCTCACCTCGCTGACCGCTGCGGCGACCTGCTGTCGGGCTTCGGTCAGCTCGGGGAACGACAGCTTCGCGAGGTCGAGGCGCGCGCCACGCCTGCGCGTGGCCTTCGATTCCGACGGCGGCAGGAGGACGATCACGCGGGCCAGCGTAGCCCGATCCTCGTTCGGCGCAGCAGTCGTTCCGGGCCGGACAACGCGCGTGGAGCGTGCCTCTCGTCGACGTGCGCTTGTAGGCTCGGGCCATGCCGAAGACCCGCATCCTCTGGCCGAGCCGTGACACCGGCGGCGACCTCGCTCGCTCCTTCGACGCCCTGCGCGCGGAGTACGAACTGAGCCTCGACTACCCCGAGGCCGCCGTCGGGGAGGCCCGCGAGGCGATGGCTGCGGTCCAAATGCCCGAACGCGACGAAACGGCCGTGCCGTTCTTCACGATCGACCCCGTCGGGTCGATGGACCTCGACCAGGCGATGCATCTCGAGGAGGCCGGTGATGGGTTCCGGGTGCGCTACGCCATCGCCGATGTGCCGCTGTATGTGCGTCCCGGCGGTAACCTCGATGCCGAGACCCGCCGTCGCGGCCAGACGATCTACATGCCCGACGTGCGCATCCCGCTGCACCCGAGCCAGTTGAGCGAGGGCGCCGCGAGCCTTCTGCCCGATCAGGTGTGCTCGGCGTTCGTGTGGGACATGACGCTCGACGCCCGCGGTGAGGTCACCGACGCGACGCTCTACCGCGCCCAGGTGCGCAGCGTCGAACGTCTCGACTACCGGGGCGTTCAGGGCGCGGTCGACTCCGGCAGCGACGACCCGCGTCTTGCCCTGCTCAAGCGCATCGGAGAGCTGCGCGCCACGCTCGAACTCGAGCGCGGCGGAGCCTCGCTGCCGATGCCCGACCAGGAAGTCAGCGAGCCCGAGCCCGGCCGGTACGAGGTGCACTTCCGTCCGCCCGTGCCCAGCGAGGACTGGAACGCGCAGATCTCACTCATGACCGGCATGGTGGCGGCACGCATGATGCTCGACGGCGGCGTCGGCATCCTGCGCACCATGCCGAAGCCCGATCCTCGCGACGTCGAACGCTTCCGCCTCCAGGCCAAGGGCCTCGGGCTCGTGTGGGCGAAGGACGAGACCTACGGCGCATTCCTGCGCCGTCTCGACCGGGACGACCCGCGTCACCTCGCGCTCATCCACGAGGCGGTCACGTTGTTCCGCGGGGCGGCCTACACGCCGTTCGACGGCACGACCCCCGAGATCACCGAGCAGGCCGCCGTCGCCGCGCCGTACGCCCACGTGACGGCGCCGCTTCGCCGCCTCGTCGACCGATTCGGGCTCGTCATCTGTGAGGCGCTCGCAAACGGACGCGAGGCGCCCGCCTGGGCCCGCGAGGCACTGCCCGACCTGCCCGAGATCATGCGTTCGAGCGACCAGGTTGCCGGAAAGATCGACCGCGCCTGCGTCGACCGCGTGGAGGCAGCTGCCCTGTCGTCCTCCGTCGGCGAGACATTCGGCGCGCTCGTTGTCGAGGGCCCCGACAAGGAGGGCAAGGGTGGCGGACGTGTGACGGTCCAACTCGTCGACCACGCTGTCGTCGCACCAGCCCGTGCCGCCGAGGGCGCTACCGCGCCGCCCGCAGGGGAGACCTGCACGGTGCGCCTCACGGACGCCGACATCATGGGCGGCAAGCTCACGTTCGAGGTGGTCGAGGCCGCCTCCTGACCGGCGGTAGAGTTGCCCCTTGGATGAGTCGGCCGGGCGGTCGCGTCGAAGATTCATCTTCGCCGAGGAAAGTCCGGGCTCCGAAGGGCAGGGTGGTGGCTAACGGCCACCCGGGGTGACCCGCGGGACAGTGCCACAGAAAACAGACCGCCGCGCTTCGTGCGCGGTAAGGGTGAAACGGTGGTGTAAGAGACCACCAGCGCTCCAGGTGACTGGAGCGGCTCGGTAAACCCCACCCGGAGCAAGATCGAACAGTGCGCGTCGAAGCTGCCCGCTGAGCGCACGGGTAGATTGCTCGAGCCACGCAGCAATGCGCGGCCTAGATGGATGATCGCCGAAGCGACACCGGTGACGGTGCGCGGAACACAACCCGGCTTACAGGCCGGCTCATCCCACCATCTCCCCGCAGCGCACTGTCGAACTGTCGGTGACTTCCTTGCAGTACCGCCTGGTCGGCGCGCATGCGGCACACTTCGTGGGTGGAGAGACGGACGCAGGGCGTGTTGGCCGGCCAGGTGGCGAGCTGGCTGGGCGACGCCTTCCAGGTGGTCGCGTTGCCGGTAGCCATCGTTCTCGCCCACGGAAGTGCGGGCCAGATGGCCGCCGCCATCACGGCCACCACCGTCGCACGCTTGGTGTTCACGCTCTTCGGCGGAGTGTGGGCCGACCGGGTGCAGCCGCGGCTCATCATGGCTCTCACCGACGTCGTGAGGGCCATCTCGGCGGCGGTGCTCGCCGCGGCCTTTGTTTTCGGCGCCTGGTCGACGCCGCTCGTCATCGTGTGCGCCTTCGTCAGTGCAGCGGCGGGCGCCTTCTTCGGGCCAGCCTTCATGACGTGGCGACGAGCCGTCATTCCCGCCGATCAGCGTCAACGCACGAACGGCACGCTGACCAGCCTGCGTCAGCTCATGCTCATGCTGGGACCCGTGACAGGCGGCGCGGCCGTGGGATTCGCCGGGCCGGCCTTCGGGTTCACCCTCAACGCTGTGACGTTCGTGGTCTCCCTCGCCGCGGTGCTGGCCTGGGCGCGCCCGGTCGACATCGTGCGGACGGAAGGATCCGAGGCGTTCACAGCGCAGCTCGTGGAGGGCTGGCGCGCCGTGCGCTCGCGCTCGTGGCTGCTCTGGGGCCTGTTGGCCGCGGGTTTCTACCACATCGGCAACGGCGCGGTGCTCGTGCTCGCCCCGCTGCTCGTCGCGTCGGAACTCGGGGGCGCACACGCCGTCGGCATCGTCGCTGCTGCCGAGGGGCTCGGCGGTTTTCTCGGCGCTGCGCTCGGGGCGCGCATTCATCTCAAACGTCCGCTGTTCACCGGCTGGGCACCGCTCATCCTCATGCCGCTGTGGGCGTTCAGTTTCGCGGTGTTCCACTCGGTATGGCCTATCGCGGTACTCGCTGCCATCGGTTACGCGGGACTGCTGTTCTACGACGTGCACTGGGAAACGGCGATCCAACATGCCGTGCCGGGTGAGCTCCAAGGCCGCGTGCACTCGTGGGACATCCTCATGTCCTTCGTCGCGCTGCCGCTCGGCTCGATGCTGGCGGCGCCCCTGGCCGCCGCCTACGGAGCCCGTCCGGTCATCGTCGTGGGAGCGTGCTTCCTGCTCGTCGCGTCCGTCGTACCTCTCTTCATCCGCAGCATGCGGACCTTCGAGGTGCCGAGCAGCGCGGAGAGCAAGGCTCCTGCCGGGTGAGAACCGGGTCAGACAGCGTCAGTAGGTTCGCTCGGCGAGTTGAACAACAGCTGCCCCCGCCCGAATCGTCTCGGGTGGGGGCAGCACAGCGTCAGGGCCAGGTCACCAGCTCGTGTGACGCGGGCGCCCCTCGTCGTAACCGGACGCGCTCTGAACACCGATGCGAGCCTTCGCGCGGAACTCCTCGATGTTCTTGGCGCCCGCGTACGTGAACGAACTGCGCACGCCCGCGATGATCGAGTCGAGAAGATCCTCGACTCCGGGTCGCTGATCGTCGAGGTACATACGCGAGCTCGAGATGCCCTCCTCGAACAGGGCCGAACGAGCACGGTCGAACGCACCCTGGGCGGACGTGCGGTTGCGCACCGCACGGGCCGAGGCCATGCCGAACGACTCCTTGTAGAGGCGCCCGTCGGCGTCCCGGTTGAGGTCGCCGGGAGACTCCCAAGTGCCGGCGAACCAGGAACCGATCATGACGGACGCGCCGCCGGCGGCCAGCGCGAGCGCGACGTCACGCGGGTACTTCACGCCGCCGTCGGCCCACACGTGAGCGCCGAGTTCACGGGCTGCTGCGGCGCACTCGAGCACCGCGGAGAACTGGGGACGGCCCACGCCGGTCATCATGCGCGTCGTGCACATGGCGCCCGGCCCGACGCCCACCTTGATGATGTCGGCGCCTGCCTCGACGAGGTCACGCGCGCCGTCAGCCGTCACGACGTTGCCCGCCGCGATCGGTACGCGACGCCCGTTCGCGGCCTCGAACTCGTCACGCACGCGACGCACCGTGCCGAGCGCCTCGATCATCTTCTCCTGGTGACCGTGCGCGGTGTCCACGACGAGCACGTCGGCGTGGGACTCCAGCATCGTGCGGGCCTTCGTCTCGACGTCACCGTTGATGCCGATGGCCACACCGACGGCGAGGCGCCCCTGTGGGTCGAGAGCCGGGGAGTAGATCGTCGAACGCAGAATGCCCCGTTTGGTGAGCACACCGACGAGCGCGTCGTTCTCCACGACGACCGCGAGATCGCGGTGTTCGCGTTCGAGCAGATCGAATGTGTCCTGCAGGTCGCCGCCCGCCTCGACGACCGTGATGTCCTTCGACATGACGTCGGCGATGACGGAGAACCGGTCGACCTCGAGGCAGTGCTTTTCGCTCACGAGACCGAGCGGCGTGTTCTCGTCGTCGACGACGACAGCCATGCGGTGAGCACGCTTGCCGAGCAGGGCGAGGACGTCGGAGACCGGAGCGGTGGGGGCGATCGTCACCGGCGTCTCGTAGACCGTGTGGCTCGCCTTGACGTCCCGGATCGTTTCCTGGACGGCTGCGATCGGAATGTCCTGGGGAAGGACTGCGATGCCGCCGCGGCGCGCGATCGTCTCCGCCATGCGTCGGCCGGAGATCGCGGTCATGTTGGCCACGACGAGCGGGATCGTGGTGCCCACGCCGTCGGGCGTCGTGAGGTCGACGTCGAGGCGGCTCGTCACGTGCGAGCGCGACGGCACCATGAAGACGTCGTTGTACGTGAGGTCGTACGGGGGCTGATCGGTGATGAAGTCCACGTCCGTCAGCCTATCCGCAGCCACCGACAACGCCCTGGAGACGTTGGGGTCCAGGCGAATCGGCATTCGCTTCGCGCGAAGGTCACGCCCTCCTTCCCACACCGCGGGCGTGTGTGCCTACCGTGAGAACATGAAGCTCACGCACCACGGACATTCGTGCATCGAACTCTCCGTCGCCGACGCGACCGTTCTGTTCGACCCGGGCACGTTCAGCTCCTTCGACGACGTTGCGGGCGTCGACGCGATCGTCGTGACGCACCAACACCCGGATCACCTCGACCCCGACCGCCTCGACGCCCTGCGCGAGGCCAACCCCGACGCCGCGTGGTTCGCCGACCCACAGACCGCCGAGCAGCTGCGCGACAAAGGCCTCGACGTCACGGCGACGAAGGCGGGGGAGACCTTCTCCGTCAAGGGCGCGCGCTTCGAAGGCGTGGGTGCGACGCACGCCGAGATCCACCCGTACATCGAGCGGATCAGCAATGTCGGCATCGTGGCGAGCGGCGACGGGGAGCCGCGCCTGTTCCACCCCGGCGACTCCCTCGAGGGGCGCCCCGAGAACGTCGACTATCTCTGTCTTCCCCTGGTGGCCCCGTGGTCCGCCGTGCGCGAGACGATCGCGTTCGTGCGAGCCGTCGAGCCGAAGCGCGTCATTCCGATCCACGACAAGGTGGCGGCGGACCGAGCACGCGGCATCTACCTGGGGCACGTGCGCGACTACGGTCTCAACGGTGGCGTCGATGTCATCGAGGTTCCCGAGGGAGAGAGCGCCGCGCTCTCCTGAACGGAGCGGCCGCCCGGCGTGGACGTTTCGAGCGGGTCGCCGTGAGCCGATAGCCTGACTCACATGACGCTCACGGTGACCCCCTGCCACGACCGCGACGAGTGGGACGATCTCGTCAACTCCTCCGGCGGACACCCCCTGCAGCTGTGGGGATGGGGCGAGTTGAAGTCGCAGTACGAGTGGAGTGCCGACCGGGTCGTCGTGCGTGACGGCGCACGGATCGTCGGCTCCGCGCAGGTGCTGCTTCGCACGCTGCCGCAGCCGTTCAAGTCACTCGCGTACGTCCCGCGTGGCCCGCAGGCCCAAGAGGCCGACCGTGGCCGCGTCGTCGAGGCACTCGCCGACTACGTCAAGCGCACCCACGGGCCGATCGGCATCACGATCGAACCCGATTGGGAGGCCCCCTTCTCCCCGCTGGAGAAGGGCGTTTCGGACGAAGACCTCGCCGAGAGGATTGCGGCACCGTCCTCGGACTGGCTGGCCGATGTCGAAGCTGCGGGCTACAAGCGCAGCGAGAACACGGGGCTCATCCCTCGCACTCTCATCGTGGACGTGACGCGCGACGAGGACACCATCATGAAGGAGCTGTCGAGCTCCACCCGCCAGAACGTGCGCAAGTCGTTCAAGGCCGAGAACGTGCGCTTCGGCCTCGTCACCGAGCAGTCCGACCTCGACCAGGTGCTGGCCATCAACAAGGAGACAGCGAAGCGCGCCAACTTCGCCGTCCACTCCGACCTCTACCACGAGCAGATCCGCGATTTCATGGGGCCGGCTTCGCAGCTCATCGCGGCCTGGGAGGGTGACGAGGTTGTCGCCTTCGTCTGGCTCGTTGTCTCGGGCAAGACGGCGTTCGAGCTCTACGGCGGCGTCAACCCGCGCGGCATGAAGCTGCGCCTCAACTACGGCCTCAAGTTCTGGGCGATGAAGCACGTCAAGGAACAGGGCGTCGAGCGCTACGACTTCAACGGGCTGCTCAACGACGGTATCTCCGACTTCAAGCGTCAGTTCGCCAAGCACGAGGACATGCTCGTCGGCACCTACGACAAGGCTCTCTCGCCGCTCTTCCCCGTCTTCGCGACGGCGCTTCCGGTTGTCCGCTCGACCCTCAAGCGCGGCGTTCCCGCCGCGAAGAAGGCCGCCACCGACCTCAAGAACGACCCCAGGGCCACTCTCGCCGGCGCAGCGTCGGGCGCCCGCTCGAAGGCGAGCGATGTGAAGGCCAGGCGCTCCGCGGCGAAGTGGAACAAGCTCGGCTGACGCCAGGGCATCATCGAAGGCCGGTCCGGGGCGGGCTCGCGTCTTGGACGGCCTCTTCATGGGCGTTCGAGCTCGCGAACTTCGTTGCCTTCTTGACCTTGACGTGGCGACAACGTCGAGGATGAACCCATGAGCGACATGCCGGGCTTCTTCTGGATCGGTGAGCTGGCCGCCCTCGCCGGAGTCAGCCCGCGGGCTATCCGTCACTACCACCGGGTCGGCGTGCTGCCCGAGCCCGCACGATCACCGAACGGGTATCGGCTCTATGACTGTGACGACGTGGACCGGTTGCTCGCGCTGCGGGCGCTCGCGGATGTGGGAGTTTCGCTCAAGGACGCGGCCCATTCGGGCCGGGACACGAAAGATCGCCTGCAGGTCGCACTGAACAAGGCCATGGTGGAACGCGCGGCGATCGAAGTGCGCATCTCCAAGCTGGAGGCGATGCTGGCCCATGAGCACGAGTTCGCCGCGGTCTACGACCAGGCCGTAACGGCGATGGAGGATGCCGCGGCCCGGATCGGGCTTCCGGAGAGCCTCGTCCGCGCCGAACGACGCGCCCTGGATCTTGTGAGGCGGCGGGACGGCGACGGGCGGGTGCTCGCGGCACTCACCTCGGCGTACGAGACGGCTGCTCGCCTCGGGCGAGTTCCACCACCAGCCCAATGGCCGCACGAACTGCGTGTCCTCGTGCGTACTGCGAAGCTGGGCCCGGCCTTCGAGGTGTGGCTTCGCTTCCTCGGAGTGAGCCCGGCGGATCGGACGAGGATTCGTCAGGTCGTGCTCGATGCGCGCAACGGGACGCCGTGAGGCGCCGATGGGTATCGGTCGCGCTCGGCCTCGTATTGCTCGCCGAGGTCCTGCTCGCGGTCACGGGCGGAAGCGGGCTTCGCCATCTCATCGTTGCCGTCATCGTCGTCGAGCTGGCCCTAGCCGTCTGGGCCGTGTTCGCTGCCGTTCGTGCCTATGCGAGCCTGAGTGCCCTGTGGTCGCAACGGATCGAAGCGGCGCTTGCGGGGCCGCTGCCGCGCCGAATTGCACGTCTCATCACGCTCGAGCTCTCACTCGCGCGAGGTGTGTGGCTGCGATGGGGTGGCCGCCCTGATCTACCGATCGGGGCCACTGGTCTGCAGGCACCCGACGGAGAGGCGCCTGTGATGGGTGTTCTCATCGCCGTGATGGCCGTGGAAGCGGCAGCGGTTCACACTGCCGTTCCTTGGCATCGAGTCGCTGCATTCGCGGGGGTTAGGTGGCTCGTCCTCGCCCTATCCCTGTACGGGATCTGGTGGACGATCGGCTGGGTGGCCACGCGAAGGGCCTACCCCCACGTGCTGACGGCCGACATGCTGCATCTGCGAGTCGGACCGCTCACCGTGGCCGAGGTGCCCTGGGGCCTCGTGAGTTCCGTGACACCGATCGGGGCGCTTGCAGACCCACCGCGCTCATGCCTCGTGATCGAGCGTCCTATGGCCCCGCCGAACGTCCGGATCGAACTCGCCGAACCGGTGCGAGCCGTCAGCTTGCTCGGAGCTGAGCGTCAAGTCACTGGCATCGCGTTGGCACTCGAACACCCGAGCGATGCTGTCGCGGTGCTCAAGTCGCACGCCGAGCAAGCGGCTGCGACGTGAGTCGTCAGCGGCCCTCGGGCGTACAGATGCAGTGACGGTTGCCGTCGGCGTCCTCGACGACCCAGTACGCAGGTGCCGCGGCATCGCTGACGAGGCGCCCGCCGGCGTCGAGGACGGCCGCGAGACGCTGTTCCGCAGCGTCGGCCGCGACCCATACGTCGATGTGCCAGCGCTGCTCGACCTCGGACGGCGGAAGCTGGGGGCCGCCCTCGTCCTCGTCCGGGTTCTGCCACCACACCGTCGGAACCTGACCTGTGGAGTCCACCGGCTCGCCGTTCTTCAGTGACGAGCCGAGCAGCGCCGCGTAGAACGGGCCGAGGTCATCGTGACGGCGCGTGTCCAAACCAAGGTCGGGCTGGGTGAGACCCGCGACGTCAGCCTCGACGCCGAGATCGCGTGCGTGGTCGCCGACGGTCTTCGCCAGAGCCAGATCGCGACTCGTGAGCCCGCCGACGTCGTGGCTGACGAGCGACACCACGACATCGGTGTACGTGAGCGTGATGTCGGGGTGGTGATCCATCTCCTCCGCGGACGCACCGATGCGATCGACGAGGGCGAGGCCCGTGGCGAAGTCCTTCGTCGCGTAGCGCGCCTTGAGGGAACCCATGATCTGCGCCCAGCCGGCCGGGGCAGTCTCACGGACCTCGGCGGCGCTGAGCTTCTTCTTCGGGTCGGTCATCGTCGTGTCCTCTCGGTCGGGTTCGACACAACCTGCTTCCTCGAGACTAGGCCGACAGTGCCTCTGCCGACACCCGTCGGCCCGGTTCAACTCTTCTTCGGAACCCTGTTCTTCGGCAGGCCCTCGCGCAGCAACGGCCCGACGCGGTAGGGGATGACTCGACGCAGGTGCACGCTCGTGCGGGTCCGAGTGACACCCGGACACAGGCGCACATCCTCACTCACCCGGTAGAGGTCGTCCGGGTCGCGTGCGACAACGCGCACGAGGAGGTCGGTCTCGCCTGCGGGGGCGAAGCACTCGAGCACCTCGGGTACCCGGGAGAGGGCGGCGATCGCACCGTCGATGTCGTGCTGGTCGAGCTCGACAGCAACCATGGCGCTGAGCGGACGCCCGAGCCTGGCGGGATCGACGCGGGCGCTGTTGAGGCGCAGGACGCCGGCCTCGCGGAAGCGTTCGAGACGCGCGTGCACCGTGCCGCGGGCCAGTCCGCACCGCTGCGCGAGGGCCATCGTCGTCATGCGGGGATCCTCGTCCAGAGCGAGCAACAGTGCGCGGTCGGTGTCGTCGAACTGGACGTCGGGGTGCTGCTCGCGAACGTCCTTGGCCGGTTCCATGGGCATCTTCCTGATCATGATGGGCGGTATGAGCAGAGCATACCCGTCCGCTTTGAACAGAATGATCAATCAAGAATGAGGTTGTTGCGCACCCTGCGCGGTGTGGTGTTGAGTACTTCTCAACGCGCTTCGCGGGCCACCACCCCGGCAGTCGAAGCGGGCACGGTGGCAGAACTCACGAGGTGACGTCATCGATGCGGGCCGCACCCCGGCCACGCACGCCGAACGGACGAGAAGGCCGGAATCCCGAGATGATCGGGAATCCGGCCTTCTGTCATGTCACGCCCGCGAGGGCGCAGCGGTCAGTTGGTGTGCGCCTCGTGCGCGAGACGCGCGGCGCCGACGATGCCCGCGGCGTTCTGCAGCCTCGCGGGCACGATCTCCGTGCGGACCTCGTCGAGCAGGGGCAAGAACTTGTCCGCCTTCTTCGACACCCCGCCACCGACGACGAGGAGGTCGGGCCACAGGAGGTTCTCGAGCGTCGTGTAGTACTTCGTGAGGCGCTTGGCCCACTTCTCGTAGCTGAGCTCCTCGCGCTCCTTCGCCGAGTGCGCCGCCTTCTTCTCGGCGTCCTTGCCGTCGATCTCGAGGTGACCGAACTCGGAGTTGGGCACCAACTGCCCGTCGTTGATGACGGCCGAACCGATGCCGGTGCCGAGCGTCGTCACGACGACGAGCCCGTCACGATCCTTGGCCGCCCCGTAGTGGATCTCCGCGTAACCCGCGGCATCCGCGTCGTTGACGACGGTGACGCGGCGGCCGAGGCGCGCCGCGATGAGCTCCTCGGCGTTCGTGTCGATCCACGCCGGGTCGATGTTCGCCGCCGTGCGCACGACGCCGTGCTGGACGACGCCCGGGATCGTCACCCCGATCGGTTCGTCACCGACGAGGTCGGAGAAGTGCTCGACGATCTCGGCGATGACATCCGCGACGGCACCGGGCGTAGCGCCTTCGGGGGTGTCGATCCGGAGGCGGTCGGCGACGAACTCGCCCGTGTCGAGGTCGACGGGAGCGCCTTTGATGCCGGTACCGCCTACGTCGATGCCCAGGGGGTAGGACTTCTTCGTCATGCTCTCTCCTCGTCGCGGCCCGGTGCGGGCTCGCGGGGGTCGATGAAGTATTCCGGTCAGACTAGTGCCGGTTCACCGGGACGCTGCAACCCGCGCGCCGTCGGGAACGAGCGTCAGGCCTCGGTGCTCGTGAGGATCTCGTAGCCGTCCTCGGTGATGACGACGGTGTTCTCGAACTGTGCGGAGCGGGAGCCGTCACGGCTCACGACGGTCCACCCGTCGCTCCACACTGCTGCGGCGTCGCCGGAGCCCAGGTTGAGCATCGGCTCGACGGTGAACACCATGCCCACCTCGATGACGTCGTCGTGGTGAGGTGCCGCGTCGTAGTGCGGAATGATGAGCCCGTTGTGGAACTCGGTGCCGATGCCGTGGCCGGTGTAGTCGCGCACGACGCCGTACCCGAAGCGCTTGGCGTACTGCTCGATGACGCGGCCGATGACGTTGACCTGGCGTCCCGGCTTGGCGGCCTTGATGCCGCGCATCATGGCTTCCTTCGTCCGCTCGGCGAGCAGCCGTGATTCCTCGTCCACGTCGCCGCAGAGGTAGGTGGCGCAGTTGTCGCCGTGCACCCCGTCCTTGTACGCCGTGACATCCAGCTTCACGAGGTCACCGTCCTCCAGAACCGTGGAGTCGGGGATGCCGTGGCAGATGACCTCGTTGACGCTCGTGCACAGCGACTTGGGGAATCCGAGGTAGTCGAGGGTCGAGGGGTAGGCGCCGTGGTCGCACATGTACTCGTGGGCGATGCGGTCGAGTTCGTCGGTCGTGACACCGGGGGCGACGGCCTTGCCGGCCTCCGCCATGGCGCCGGCGGCGATGCGTCCTGCCGCCCGGATGCGCTCGATCGTCTCCGCGTCCTTGACGTAACTCTCGTGGCCCTCGCGGGCTTCGCTGCGCCCGACGTACTCGGGGCGCGCGATGGATGAGGGGACGGAGCGCTTCGGGCCGATGTGTCCAGGGGTGATCTTCGCGCGCGTACTCGTCATAGGGTGAGTTTAGAGGTCGGGTCACACGCGACTCGACGAGCCAACGAGGCGCGCACGCGCCAGTGGAGGTGAGCCGCATGGCCTACTGGTACAACGTCGACACGAACTCCGTTGAGCAGGGCGACGAGACGAACTCGAAGTCCTACCTGCTCGGCCCGTACGCCACCGAGGCGGAGGCTCGCAACGCTCTCGAAACGGCCCACGCCAAGAGCGAGAAGTGGGACGAGGAAGACCGCGAGTTCGAGGGCGACAACTGACGCAGCCCGTCGCGACCCGCAACGGCACCCACCGCGTCCGGTGGGTGCCGTTGCGCGTGGGCGAGGGCGCACGGGGATAGATAGATCATCGAAGTACGATGCTCGACGGGTCGTCGGCGCTTTGCGGGAGGAGGCGGGATGAGCGCGGAACTCGGATTCGATCTGCGCCGCCTCGCGGTACCCGCCTACGGCCCGTCGCTGTTGTTCGGAGCGGCCGAGGGGGCACTGCTGCCGATCATTCCGGCCGAAGCCACGAGCAGGGGAGCGGGCGTGGCGCTCGCAGCCTTCATCGCGATGCTCTTCGGGCTGGGCTCCTTCGTGTCGAACATCCCCGCTTCCGGGCTCACCGATCGCTTCGGGGAGCGCCGAGCCCTCGTGTTCGCCGGTCTGGTGGCGGCCCTCGGGTGCGTCCTCGCCATGCTGCCGAGTCTCGTGAGCCTCATCGCCGGCGTCTTCGTCATCGGCATGGCATCGGCGGTCTTTCTCCTCGCACGCCAGAAGTACCTCACCGAAGCCGTACCGATCACCCACCGCGCGCGAGCCCTGTCGCTCCTCGGCGGCGTCATGCGCATCGGCTTCTTCATCGGCCCCCTCATCGGAGCCGCGCTCATCGGCATTTTCGGGGTGGCGGCCGCGTGGATTCTGGCCATCGCCTGCCTCCTCCTCGCGGGATGGTGTGCCACCCGCATGGAGGACCTACCCGGTGCTCTTGATGCCGGCGGCGCCACTCCGGCGCGCGTCACGCCGCGTGACGTGCTGCGCACCCACCTGCCGGTTTTCGCAACGGTCGGGCTCGGGATCCTGCTCGTGCAGGCGGTGCGTGGTTCGCGCCAGGTTGTCATCCCGCTGTGGTCGGCGCACGTCGGCCTCGACGAGCAGACGACGAGCCTCGTCTACGCCATCTCGGCCGGCATCGACATGCTCGTGTTCTATCCGGCCGGACGCGTCATGGACCTACGCGGACGGCGTGCGGTCGCCGTCCCGTCCATGCTGCTCATGGCCGCGGCACTCGCCGTCATGCCGTTCACCCACACGGCCGCGACAGTGCTCGCGGTCAGCTGCGTCCTCGGGTTCGGCAACGGAATCAGCTCGGGCCTCGTCATGACGCTGGGGGCCGACTTCTCACCGGATGTCGGGCGCGCGGCGTTCCTCGGCATCTGGCGCCAACTGAGCGACACCGGCAACACGCTCGGACCGCTCACGCTCTCGGGTGTGACGGCCCTCGTGGGCCTGGCGCCGGCGGTGGCCGTCAACGCACTTCTCGGCTTGGCGGCTGCGGGGGTACTTGCGTACTGGCCGGCGCGCCTCGTGCGCGAAGGGTGGGGGCCGCACGGCCGGCCGCAGGACGACACCGAGAGCGCGACCCGCGGTTCGTGACGGCCGGTAGGTCGGGGACGCGACACGCAGTGTCAGAACACGGCGCCACTCACCTCATGAGGTGAGTGGCGCCGTGGTGCGGAATTCAGTTCTCGAAACTGTGCTCAGTGGCGGGAAAAGCACCCGAGGAGACGTCCTCATGGTAGGCGCGAGCGGCGTCGAGCAAAACGGTGCGGACATCGGCGAACTTCTTGGCGAAGCGCGGGTAGCGACCGTCGCGCAAACCGGCGAAGTCCTGCCACACGAGCACCTGCCCGTCGCAGTCCGGGCCCGCGCCGATGCCGATTGTCGGGACCCGAAGCGCCTCCGTCACGGCTTTGGCCGCCGGGGCGGGCACCATCTCCATGAGGACGCAGAACGCGCCCGCCCGCTCGAGGGTCTTGGCCTCCTCGACGAGTCGTGCGGCAGCGTCACCGCGACCCTGCACGCGGTAACCGCCGAGAGCGTGCTCGCTTTGCGGAGTGAATCCGATGTGCGCCACGACCGGAATACCGTTCTTCGCCAGGTGCTCGACGGTGGGGGCCATGTGGGCGCCGCCCTCGAGCTTGACCGCGTGCGCGCGTCCCTCCTTCATGAGGCGAGCGGCGCTCGCGAAAGCCTGGGCAGGCGATTCCTGGTAGCTGCCGAACGGCAGGTCGGCGACGACGAGGGCATGCTTGGCGGCGCCGGCGACGGCGCGCACGAGCGGGATCATCTCGTCGAGCGTGATGGGCAGCGTCGTCTCGTAGCCGTAGACGTTGTTTCCGGCCGAGTCGCCGATGAGGAGGGTCTCGATGCCCGCTTCGTCGAAGATCTCGGCGGTGTACATGTCGTAGGACGTCAGCATCGTGAAGCGCTCGCCGCGCTCCTTCATCTGCTGCAGGGTCACCGTGCGCACACGTTTGCGTTCCGGCGCGCGGTAGGGGGCTGCCTCTTCACTCATGGGCCAAGGGTAGTCATTGACGCGCGGCGCGTCGGTCTGCCATGCGAGCTGGTGGTGGGACGCCATTCGCGTCAGGTTCGAAAAATTGGTCCGTTGCGGGACGCTATTTGCGATGAAAGGGACGCATTTGGACGTCCAGCTTGCCTGCGGCAGAACGCAATCCGCATTCGTAGCGTTATCAAACCGTTGTGGCGCCGGTCATGGGTATCTGAGTGAAACCTGGGTAGGTTCTCCGTGGTTGCGCGTCGGGCGCAGCCGCGTGTGGAACACCATGGAGAACACATGACACAGCGACGTATCGCATCCACAGTCATCGGCACCATGACGGTCTTCGGGCTCGTCGTGGCGCCGAGCGCCGTCTCGGCCGAGTCGCCGCCTCAGGGCGACGCCAACCAGCGCCAGGCTCGCTCCGACAACCGTCCGAACCCCCTCGCCGAGCAGCAGAACGAACTGCGCAAGGCTGCCGTCGACGCCCTGCTCAAGGGCGAGGCGACGACGAAGACGGTCAACGGCAAGCGCGTCATCGCCCTCAAGGGCAACGAACACGGCAAGGGCAAGGGCCAGAAGGGTAAGAAGGAGCGCTACGTCCAGTACGACGTCAACCGTGAGGCCAGCATCCTGAGCTTCCTCGTCGAGTTCGGTGACCAGACGAAGCCTGCCACGGGCGGCGCCGCAGGCCCGCTGCACAACCAGATCGCACAGCCGGACGAGAAGCTCGACGGCGGTGCCACGGACGACAACACGACGCTGTGGAAGGCCGATTTCAACCGCTCCCACTACCTCGACATGATGTTCGGCGTGGGCGAGTCCTTCAAGGACTTCTACGCCAAGCAGTCCAACGGCCGTTTCGCGGTCAAGGGTGACGTGAGCGACTGGGTCAAGGTGCCCTTCAACGAGGCGCGCTACGGCCACAACCCGGTCGAGGGTGATGGCACGAGCGAGGCTGAAGGCTCCTGGTCGTTCATCCGCGACAGTGCCACGGCGTGGGTCGAGGCGCAGAAGAAGGCCGGCAAGACCGACGCCCAGATCAAGGCCTACCTCGCCGACTACGACAAGTGGGACCGCTACGACTACGACGGCGACGGCAACTTCGACGAGCCGGACGGCTACATCGACCACTTCCAGGCCATCCACGCCGGTGAGGGCGAGGAGGCAGGCGGCGGCGCACAGGGCGAGGACGCCATCTGGTCGCACCGCTGGTACGCCTACTCGAACAACGCAGGCAAGACCGGCCCCGCGGAGAACAAGCTCGGCGGTGTGCCCCTGGGTAACACGGGGCTGTGGATCGGTGACTACACCACCGAGCCGGAGAACGGTGGCCTCGGCGTGTTCACCCACGAGTTCGGCCACGACCTGGGCCTGCCGGACCTCTACGACACGACCAACCGCGCGCAGAACGACGTCTCCTACTGGTCGCTCATGAGCGCCGGTTCGTGGCTGGGCGACGGCAAGACCGACATCGGCTCCCGCCCCGGCTACATGGGCCCGTGGGAGAAGCTGCAGCTCGGCTGGCTCGACGCGACGAGCGTCCCGTACGGCAAGAGCCAGAAGGTCGCTGTCGGCCCGAGTGATCGTGACTCGGCCAAGCTTCCGCAGGCGGTCGTCGTCGGCCTTCCCGACAAGACGATCACGACGACGTACAACACGCCGCAGTCCGGCAAGAGCGAGTGGTGGGGCGGCAGCGCCGACAACCTCAACTCGACGTTGACCCGCTCGATCGACCTCACGGGCAAGAAGTCGGCCACCCTCACCACCGGTGCCTGGTACGAGATCGAGGAGGGCTACGACTTCCTCTACGGCGAGGTCAGCACCGACGGCGGCTCGACGTGGACGCAGGTCGGCAAGGAGGTGACCGGTGAGAACAAGAACTGGTCGCAGCTCTCCTTCGACCTGTCGGCTTACGCGGGTAAGAAGATCGACTTCCGTTTCCGCTACCAGACCGACGGTGGCGTCCACATGGCCGGCCCGTTCCTCGACGACATCAAGGTGGTCGCCGACGGCACCACGCTGCTGTCGGACGACGTCGAGTCCGGCGACAACGGCTGGGTTGCCAAGGGCTTCTCGCGCACGAGTGGTTCGACGAGCGAGAAGAAGAGCCATTACTACATGGCGGAGAACCGTCAGTACAACGGCTACGACCGCTACCTCAAGACGGGGCCGTACAACTTCGGGTTCCTCACGACGCAGCCGAACCTCGTCGAGCACTTCGCGTTCCAAACGGGCATGCTCGTCTGGTACGTCGACAACGAGTACGAGGACAACAACGTCTCCACGCACCCCGGCCACGGCCTCGTCCTCCCGGTCGACAGCCACGCCAAGGCGATGAAGTGGTCCGACGGGACGAACGTCTCGAACAAGCTGCAGCCGTGGGACGCGCCGTTCTCGCGTCAGAAGACGCCGTCGCTCACGCTGCACCGCAACGACGTGCCCACCACGTGGGCCGGCCAGCGCGGTGTCGAGACGTTCGACGACCGCAAGGCGACGAACTACTACGACGCGTCCAACCCGACGGGTTCGACCCTGACGGCGGGCAGCGGTGTCACGCTGACGGTCTCGGGTGAGACGAAGGACCGGATGAACATCCACGTGAAGTACTCCAAGTGAACTGAGTCCGGCATGTGAGCGGCCCCGGGGAGTCTCCCCGGGGCCGCTCCGCGTTCGCGGGCCGAGTGAGGCAGGATGAGTTCCATGAACCAACAGCAGGAGTTCGTGCTGCGCACGATCGAAGAACGTGACATCCGATTCGTCCGTCTGTGGTTCACGGATGTGCTCGGCACCCTCAAGTCGGTGGCCGTCGCGCCCGCTGAACTGGAAGGCGCGTTCTCCGAGGGCATCGGCTTCGACGGCTCGTCGATCGACGGGTTCGCCCGCGTCTACGAGGCCGACATGCTCCTTCGCCCCGACGCCTCGACGTTCCAGGTGCTCCCGTGGCGCGGTGAGAACCCCGGTACGGCCCGGATGTTCGCCGACATCCTCCTGCCGAACGGCAGCCCGAGCCTGGCCGATCCGCGTGACGTCCTGCGCCGAGCGCTGACGAAGGCCGGTGACCTCGGCTTCACCTTCTACACCCACCCCGAGATCGAGTTCTATCTCTTCGAGAAAGAACTGCGTCGCGGTCGCCCGGTGCCGGTCGACTCGGCGGGCTTCTTCGACCACGTGCCGCACGGCACGGCCCACGACTTCCGTCGCGCGGCCATCACGATGCTCGAGAACATGGGCATCTCCGTCGAGTTCAGCCACCACGAGGGCGGGCCCGGCCAGAACGAGATCGACCTGCGCTACGCCGACGCCCTCTCGATGGCCGACAACATCCAGACGTTCAAGGCCGTCGTCAAGGAGGTCGCTCTCGAACAGGGCTACTTCGCGAGCTTCATGGCCAAGCCGATGGCGGGGGAGCCCGGTAGCGGCATGCACACCCACCTCTCGCTCTTCGAGGGAGACACGAACGCCTTCCACGAGCCGGGAGCGCCCTACCAGCTCTCGCGCACCGGCCGTCACTTCATCGCGGGACTGCTGCGCTACGCGCCGGAGTTCACCGCCATCACGAACCAGTACGTCAACAGCTACAAGCGCCTGTGGGGCGGCGCCGAGGCGCCCGCGCACATCTGCTGGGGGCACAACAACCGCAGCGCCATGGTGCGCGTGCCCATGTACAAGCCGTCGAAGGGGCAGAGCACCCGCGTCGAGGTGCGTTCGCTCGACGCCGCAGCCAACCCCTACCTCGCGTACTCGGTTCTCCTCGGCGCCGGGCTCAAGGGCATCGAGGACGAGCTCGACCTGCCGCCCGAGGCCGAGGACGACGTGTGGAACCTCACCGAGCGTGAGCGCCGCGCCATGGGCATCGAGCCTCTGCCGGCCTCGCTCGACGAAGCGATCCGCACGATGGAGGAGAGCGACTTCGTCGCCGAGGTGCTCGGTGAACACGTCTTCGACTTCGTGCTGCGCAACAAGCGCGCCGAGTGGGCCGCCTACCGCGACCAGGTCACGGAGTTCGAGATCAAGCAGGACCTGCGTCGGCTGTGAACGCCAACGCCGCCCGAGCAGGCTCGTCGCCCTGGCGGCGCGCCGGATTCCTCGACACGACGCGCGCCCAGAGCCTCGCCGCGGAGGTGTCGGACCTGCTCGATCAGGTCTCGCTGTTGGCCACGGTCACGGCGGTGGCCGACCCGGATCAGGCGTTGCTCCTCCTGGCTCGCCTGCGGGAGGTCCTCGACGACGGTGAGCGTGAGGCGCTCGCCGACGCGTTGAGTGACACCGGGGCCCGCGCACGCCTTCTCGGCGTCATGGGTGCGTCGAGCGCGCTGGGTGACCACCTCGTCGCCAAGCCCGACCAGTGGCGTGACGTCGTCGCCGCACAGCGGCGGGATCAGGACACGCTGGCCCGTCTGCTCATCGCGGAGATCGACGGTCGGGACGAGAAGGTCACGGCCTACGACGCCCTGCGCGTCGCCTACCGCCGTCAGCTCGTGCAGATCGCGGCGCTCGACGTCACCGAGATCGCGGTCAACGTCCTGCCGGCCACGGCGGCCTCGCTCGCGGACCTTGCGGGCGCTGCGCTCGAGGCGGGTCTGCACATCGCCACGACGAGCATCGACGGGGCCGATCAGGCGCGTCTGGCCGTCATCGGCATGGGCAAGACCGGCGGTCGCGAGCTCAACTACATCTCCGACGTCGACGTTGTCTTCGTCGCCGAACCAGCCGAGGATGCTGACGAGGACGTGGCACTGCGGGTGGCCACCGAACTCGCCACCGAGATGATGCGCGCCTGTTCCGCAAGCACCGGTGAGGGTTCGCTGTGGCAGGTCGACGCGGCACTGCGCCCCGAAGGCAAGCAGGGTCCGCTCGTGCGCACCCTCAAGAGCCACAAGGCGTACTACGACCGCTGGGCCAAGGGCTGGGAGTTCCAGGCGCTGCTCAAAGCACGGCCTGTCGCGGGCGACGTGGCCCTCGGCGAGGCGTACACCGAGCTCATCCGCCCGATGGTGTGGCAGGCGAGCAAGCGGGAGAACTTCGTCGAGGACGCCCAGGCGATGCGTCGACGCGTCGAGGCGCACGTCCCCTCGTACGAGCAGGAGCGACAGATCAAGCTCGGCCAGGGTGGTCTGCGCGACATCGAGTTCTCCGTGCAGCTGCTCCAGCTCGTGCACGGACGCACCGACGATCGGGTGCGCGCCCGCTCGACGCTCGACGCTCTCATGACCTTGAGTTCGTGGGGCTATGTCGGGCGCACGGATGCCTCAACGCTCGACACGTCCTATCGCCAGTTGCGCGTGCTCGAACACCGCATCCAGCTGAACAAGATGCGCCGCACGCACCTCATGCCGACGAACGACGCCGACCTGCGTCGTCTCGGTCGCGCCGTGGGCTTCACGAGCGACCCCGCCGAATCGGTGACGCGCCACTGGCGCGATCTGTCGCGTTCCGTGCGCCGCCTGCACGAGAAGCTCTTCTACCGGCCTCTTCTCTCGGCCGTCGCGCGCCTGGACGACGACGATGCGCGCCTGTCCGACGAAGGCGCTCGCGACCGCCTCTCGGCGCTCGGGTACGCGGATCCGGCGGGCGCTCTGCGTCACCTCGAAGCGCTCACAGCGGGCCTCACGCGTCGCGCGCAGATCCAGCGCACCCTCATGCCGGTCATCCTGCAGTGGCTCGCCGACGGCCCGACTCCCGACGCGGGACTTCTGGCCTACCGGCGCATCAGTGACGAGCTGGGCACGTCGCACTGGTACCTCAACACGTTGCGCGAGGGCAGCACCGCCGAACTGTTCGCCGAGGTGCTCTCGCGCTCGCGCTACGTGGCCGACCTTCTCGAACGCGCACCCGAGAGCGTCAAACTGTTCGCGGAGTCCTCGCGCCGCCTGCCGCGCTCACGGACGGCGATCGCCTCGACGATGGCGTCCGTCGTCAGCCGCCAGCAGGACGTCGAGAAGGCGATGCTCGCGGCGCGCTCGGTGCGCCGCAACGAACTCACTCGCGTGGCCATCGCCGACGTGCTCCACGAGATCGACCTCGACGGCGTCTCGGGCGCACTCACCGACATCATGTCCGCCACGCTCCAGGTCGGCCTCGACCTCGCCTGGCGGGAAGTGCTGGGCGGCGAGAAGGAACAGATCACCGACATCGCCGTCATCGGGATGGGCCGTTACGGCGGAGGCGAACTCGGCTACAGCTCGGACGCCGACGTCATCTTCGTCCACCGCCCGCGCGAGGGAGCTGACGCCTCGGCTGCCCAGGACCAGGCGCTCGCCGTCGTCACGCAGTTGCGTCGCCTCGTGCACCTGCCCGGCTCGGACCCGAAGCTCGAGATCGACGCCGACCTGCGCCCTGAAGGCAAGAGCGGGCCGCTCGTGCGCTCCATCGATTCGTACGCGAGCTACTACGAACGCTGGTCGGAGGGTTGGGAGGCCCAGGCGCTGCTGCGCGCCGCCTTCGTCGTCGGTGATCCCTCCCTCGGGCGTGACTTCGAGGCCCTCATCGATCCGCTTCGCTGGCCCGAGGGCGGTATCTCGGAGAAGTCGATCCGTCAGATCCGGACGCTCAAGGCGCGCATGGAGGCCGAGCGCATCCCGCGCGGAGCCGACCCTCGCACCCACTTCAAGCTGGGCCGCGGTGGACTCTCCGACGTCGAATGGTGCGTGCAGCTCTACCAGCTCGAGCACGCCCACGACCACGAGGAACTGCGCGGGACGAGCACCGTTTCCACCCTCCGGGCGCTGGCCGAACTCGACCTGCTCGACGAGCACGACGCCGAGGTGCTCGCCGAGGCGTGGATCATGGCCTCGCGCGTGCGCAATGCGTCGGTGCTGTGGCGGGGTCGCCCCGTCGAGTCGTTGCCTTCGGACCTGCGTGACAGCGAGGGCATCGCCACGCTGCTCGGCATGCCGCGCGGGGACGGGCGTGAACTCGGTGAGGAGTACCGCAAGCTCGCACGCCGTGCGCGCCTCGTCGTCGATCGTGTCTTCTACGGCGAGTCCGAGGAGACCAGGCGGGGCCCGAGCTTCCGCCGCTGAGCTTCTGGCACGTGAGACGTGCGCGAGCGCACTTTCGCCGCCCGCCTAGACTGGACGGGTGATTTCTCGCCGTGATCTTCGTGGTTCAGCGCTCAGCGCCCTGGACGCTCGTGGCCTGCGCGATGCGCTGCCGCGCGCCCAGTTCGACATCGAGGCCGCACTCGAGGTGGTGCGACCGATCTGTGAGCAGGTGCGCCATGACGGCGCCGACGCCCTGCGGGAGCTGGGGGAGCGCTTCGACCGTGTGCGTCCCACGCACCTTCGCGTACCCGCCGAGGTCCTGAAGGCCGCCGAGGAACAGCTCGACCCCGCGGTGCGTGGCGCCCTCGTCGAGGCGATTCGCCGCGTGCGCATCGTCCACGCCGACCAGGCCCGAACCGACGTCACGACGACCGTCTCCGAGGGCGGCACCGTCACAGAACGCTGGATCCCGGTCGAGCGGGTGGGCCTCTACGTGCCCGGCGGACTGGCGGTCTACCCGAGTTCCGTCGTCATGAACGTCGTGCCCGCGCAGGTGGCGAACGTCGGTTCCATCGCCGTTGCGAGCCCGCCCCAGGAGCACAACACGGGCGACTTCGTCGGCTACCCGCACCCCACCATCCTCGCCGCGTGCTCGTTGCTCGGCGTCGACGAGGTCTACGCCGTCGGTGGTGCGCAGGCCGTCGCGATGTTCGCCTACGGCGCGCGCGAGAAGGACGGCGCCACCGTGTGTGAGCCCGTCAACCTCGTCACCGGTCCGGGCAACATCTACGTCGCGGCTGCCAAGCGTCTGCTCAAGGGGCTCATCGGCATCGACGCCGAGGCCGGCCCCACCGAGATCGCCGTCCTCGCCGACGACACGGCCGACGCCGACCACGTGGCCGCCGACCTCATCAGCCAGGCCGAACACGACAACCTCGCTGCGTCGGTTCTCGTCACCGACTCCGAGCGTCTGGCGAGTGACGTCGAGGCTGCTCTCGAGCGCCTCGTCGCCGCGACGAAGCACACCGAGCGCGTGACCACGGCCCTCGGCGGTCCGCAGTCGGCCATCGTCCTCGTCGACGACGTGACAGCCGGTCTGCGCGTCGTCGACGCCTACGGCGCTGAGCACCTCGAGATCCACACGGCGAACAGCCGCGAGGACGCGATGCGGGTGCGCAACGCCGGTGCCATCTTCGTCGGCACCTACTCGCCGGTGAGCCTCGGCGACTACGCCGCCGGCTCCAACCACGTGCTGCCCACGGGCGGCTGTGCCTGCCACTCGAGCGGTCTGTCGGTGCAGTCGTTCCTCAAGGGCGTCCACATCGTCGAGTACTCGCGTGACGCCCTCGCCGAGGTCGCCGACGTCGTCGTCACCCTGGCGAACGCCGAGGACCTTCCGGCCCACGGCGAGGCCGTCACGGCGCGCTTCGAGCAGGACGTGGAAGGGCGCGCATGAGCGAGCAGTCCCTCGAATCGCTGCTGCGCCCCGAACTGCAGGGGAAGAGCCCGTACGGCGCTCCGCAGCTCGACGTGCCCGTCGCGCTCAACACGAACGAGTCGTCCTACGACGTACCCGAGAGCGTTGTCGCGAGCATCGTCGAGCGTGTCGAGAAGGCCGCCGGCGGGCTCAACCGCTACCCGGACCGCGAGTTCACCGAGCTGCGTGCCGCCCTCGCCGAGTACCTGGCACGCGTCACCGGTGTTCGCCTTCCGATCGAGCAGATCTGGGCCGCGAACGGCTCCAACGAGGTGCTCAGCCACATCGTGCAGGCCTTCGGGGGCCCGGGGCGCACGGCGCTCGGTTTCACGCCGAGCTACTCGATGCACCCCATCATCAGCCGAGGCGCGGGAACGACGTGGATCGACGGTCTGCGCGATCGCCACGAGGGTGTCTACGACCTCGACGCCGACCTGGCCGTCGAGCAGGTGCGTGAGCACCAGCCGAACGTCGTGTTCGTCTGCACGCCGAACAACCCGACGGGCACCGCCGTGACGAACGACGTCGTCGAGGCGATCTACGATGCCACCGACCACGCCGTCGTCATCGTCGACGAGGCCTACGTCGAGTTCGCGCGCCCCGGAACGGCCAGCGCTGTCGAGCTCCTCGACGGCCGCCCGCGCCTCGTCGTCAGCCGCACGATGAGCAAGGCCTTCGCGTTCGCCGGCGCCCGCGTCGGCTACCTCGCCGCCTCGCAGGAGTTCTGCGACGCGATGCGTCTCGTGCGCCTGCCCTACCACCTGTCGTCGGTGACGCAGGCCGTCGCGCTCGCCGCGCTCGACCACGCCGACGAGATGCTGGGCATGGTGGACGCGATCAAGCACGAACGCGACCGCATCGTGGCGACGTGCACCGAGCTGGGTTTCACCCCCACGCCGAGCGACGCCAACTTCGTCCTCGTGGGCGGCTTCGCCGACGAGAAGCAGACCTGGCAGGCGCTGCTCGATCGCGGCATCCTCGTGCGTGACGTCGGCATCTCCCATCACCTGCGCATCACGGCCGGCACGCCGCGCGAGACCGACGCCGTGCTCGCCGCCCTCACCGACCTCGCTCCGACCCACAAGGGATGACATGAACGACCAGAACGTGACCGCCGACGGGTTCGACGTACCCGAGGTCCCTGCAGACCACCGCACCGCCTTCATCGAGCGCACGACGAAGGAGGCGAGCATCCGCCTGTGGCTCGACCTCGACGGCACCGGCACGTCCGACGTACGCACAGGCGTGCGCTTCTACGACCACATGCTCGACTCGCTGAGCAAGCACAGCCTCATCGATCTGCGTATCCGCGCCACGGGCGACCTCGACGTCGACGCACACCACACGGTGGAGGACACCGCCATCGTGTTGGGTCAGGCCCTGCGCGAAGCGCTCGGCGACAAGGCGGGCATCTCCCGGTTCGGCGACGCCATGGTGCCGCTGGACGAGGCGCTCGTCCAGGCCGTCGTCGACGTCGCGGGGCGCCCCTACGTCGTGCACACCGGTGAGCCCGAGGGGCAGATTTACGCCGTCATCGGTGGCAACTACATCGGTTCGCTCACGCAGCACGTCATCGAGTCGCTCGGTTACAACGCGGGCATCGCGCTGCACGTCAACGTCATCTCCGGGCGCGACCCTCACCACATCGTCGAGGCCCAGTTCAAGGCCATCGCCCGTGCACTGCGTGCGGCCGTCGCCAAGGATCCGCGCGTTCAGGGCATCCCGAGCGCGAAGGGCGCTCTGTGATCTGATGCCCAAGGTCGCCCAGAACACCGGCTTCACCGCAGCCGTCGACGCCGTCGTCGTCGTGCGCGGTGAGGTCTCGCGCGTCACCTCGTGGGTCGAGCGAGGCACGGTTCCTGCCTACGTCATCGACATCGACGGGCCGTGGTGCGCTGTCGTCCCGGCCGGACCTGGACACGCACAGGCTCCGTACGACGACCCTGCGCAGATGATCGCGGCGCGCCCGGTGCCGATGGCGCTGCGTCCGTCGCTCGCCTTCGTCCCCACCGAGAAGCAGGCGATCACCGTCGTCCAGCCGCGCGCGTGGCGTTCACTGCCGCGGTGGTTTGTCGTGCAGCAGGGCATCGGCCCGGTGCGGGCAGCCTTGCCGCAGGCCTCCCTCGGCGACCTGCTCTCGGCCGGTCACGACGCCCACCCCGAAGCGCTCGGGCGTGTGCTGGCCCAGCCGGACGCAGCACCGGCCGACCTTCTGCGCGGCATCATGGCTGCGCTTGGCGTGAACGCCGGGCACCTGCTCGGCCTCGCGCGAACGGCGAAGATCGACGCCGTCCTCGTCGAGCCCACCGCGAAGGCCGTTCGCCGCTTCGACAAGCACGTCACGGACGAGCGCGAGGAGCGCGCCGAGATCGAAGGCCGCGTCAACGCGGGGGAGAAGTCATGAAGCGCGTCGTCGTCCTCGACTACGGCAGCGGCAACATCCGCTCTGCCGTGCGCATGCTCGAACGGATCGGAGCGAACGTCGAACTGACGGCCGACCCGAAGCTCGTCGCGGCAGCCGACGGCCTGTTCGTGCCCGGTGTGGGCAACTTCCACGCCTGCATGGCGGGATTGGAGGCGGCCGGCGGGCGCCGACTCATTGACGATCGTCTCGCGGCCGGTGCGCCGGTGCTCGGCGTCTGTGTCGGCATGCAGGTGATGTTCGACGGCTCGAGCGAACCCTCCACGTCCCCGCAGCCCGGCCTCGGGCGATGGCCCGGTCAGGTCGAGCGTCTCGCGGCCCCCGTCGTCCCGCACATGGGATGGTCGCGCGTCGAGCCGCCGGTCACGACGACGCTCTTCGCGGGCATCGAGGGGGAGCGCTTCTACTTCGTCCACTCCTTCGCTGCCTCGGCTCAGCTCGGCGAGGGCCGAGAGGCGACCTACGCCGCGCACGGCGAACGCTTCGTGGCCGCCATCGAAGACGGGGTTCTCGCCGCGACTCAGTTCCACCCCGAGAAGTCCGGCGACGCCGGCGCTCACCTGCTGACCAACTGGCTTCGCAGCCTGTAATCGACCGAAAGGTTCGTCATGTCGACCAGCCCCCGCCTCGAACTCCTGCCCGCCGTCGACGTCTCGGAGGGCCAGGCCGTCCAGCTCGTCCAGGGCGTCTCCGGCACCGGCGGCCAGTTCGGTGACCCGATCGCCGCTGCAAAGGCTTGGCAGGAGGCCGGTGCCGAGTGGCTCCACCTCGTCGACCTCGACGCTGCGTTCGGACGCGGGACGAACCGTGAAATCCTCGCGCGCATCGTCGGTGAGCTCGACATCAAGGTGGAGATGAGCGGCGGCATCCGCGACGCGGAGTCGCTCGAGGCAGCGCTCGCCACGGGCTGTCGCCGCGTGAACCTCGGCACGGCTGCCCTCGAGAACCCCGAGTGGACGGCTGCCGCCATCGCCGAACACGGCGACCGGATCGCCGTCGGTCTCGACGTGCGCGGTACGACGCTCGCGGCGCGCGGTTGGACCCGCGAGGGCGGTGACCTGTGGGAGACGCTGGCGCGTCTCGACAGCGAGGGCTGTGCCCGCTACGTCGTCACCGACGTCGCGAAGGACGGCATGCTCGCCGGCCCGAACACGCAGCTCCTGTCCGAGGTCTGCGCCCGCACGGACCGTCCGGTGGTCGCCTCCGGCGGCGTCACGACGCTCGACGACGTGCGCGCACTGCGCGAGCTCGTGCCCTCCGGCGTCGAAGGCGCCATCATCGGTTCCGCGCTCTACAAGGGCACCATCACGCTCGCCGACGCGCTCGACGCCGCCGGCCGCCCCGAGTGATGAGCGGCGCACACAACCCGAACATCGACCCTGCGGGGGAGTCGGCCGACACCGCCGGCATTCCGTTCACCGGCCGCCAGGTGACGAGCACCGGCTTCGACGACGACACCGGCGCCGCAGACCCTGCCCTCGTCGCAGCATTGGAGAGCGGGAACGAGAGCGACTGGGTGGCCGCACTGGCCGAGTCGCGTCTGCTCGTGCCGATCGTCGCCGCGCCCACCGAGGTCGACGAATCCGGGACGCTCGCGGTGGAGAAGTCCACCGACATGGCCGTCGTGACGCTCACCGCGCCGGACGGAACGAAGGGGCTCCCGGTCTTCTCCAGCCTCGACGACCTCGCGCGCTGGGACCCGAAAGCGCGGCCCTCACCGGTGCGCGCCGCGTTCGCCGCTCAGGCAGCCATATCGGAGCAGTGTGAGGTAATCCTGCTCGACATGGCTTCGTCGCACCGCGTCGTGGTACGCGCGAGCATGCTGTGGTCGCTCGCGCAGCAGCAGGCGTGGCTACCCGCTCACGAGGACCCGTTCGTGGCCAAAGCCGTCGATGCGGCGCTCGTGCCCGAGGGGAACGCGGTTCTCGGCCGCCGGCTCGAGGACGCCGGGGAGGGCGTTCTTCGACTGCGTCTGCAGCTGACTCCCGGTCTGGCCCAGGAAGAGCTGCAGGCTCTCGCAACCCGCGTGGGGGAGCGCCTGGCCGGCGACGGTGAAACCCGAGCCAGGATCGAAGGGCTCGCGTTCGCGTTCACGGCTGAGGAGCTCGAGGTCTGAAACAGCCGCGCCACCACACGAGAGTGGGGCTGCACAACCGATCGGTTGTGCAGCCCCACTGTCATGTCGTGAAGGGCGGGCCCCTCAGCGCCAGTCGTCGTTGACGGGAAAGCCGTAGGCCTCCAAGTGGTGGACGACCCGGTCGATCTCATCGGGCGCCGGAAGATCCTGCGTCACCTTCGTGATGCCGACGCCGACATCGATGCGGTCAGCCGGAACGAGTCCGTCGGCCACGAGACGATCACCGAGCTCGTGGACCTCGTCCTCGCTGAGGCGGCGGCGCATGAGGGCGAGCAACGGCTGAAAGTCTCGCTCGGGAACGCCGGCAGGGTAGCTGTGGCGCAGCCACCCCACGATGCGCTCGAGTGCGGGGTTCATGTCGTTCTTACTTCTTCTCGACCAGCGTCGGGTAGATGTGCTCGAAGGAGACCTTCATGCCGAAGCCGGAGCTGACGATGATCGTCAGACCGAGCGCGATGGCAGCACACACGAGAAGGAAGCACACCGCAGCGACCGGCTTTCCCCACGCACGAGGCGTGGAGTCGTCGGTCATCTGGCCCGACGAAGCCGCGAGGCCGCGGATTCCGAAGGCGAAGAGCGCGGGGACGCCGGCGCCGAGCACGATGCCGACGGCCAGGACGTGCCACGCACTGTTGAACGCGAGGGAGAGCGTCTTCATCGGGTACCTGCCTTGGACGTGGAGGGCTTGTCCGAGTTCGTCTCGTCGACGACCGGCGGGATGTGCGTCGCAGCGATCTCCTCGGGCTCCCAGGAGTCGTTGACGTTGTTGTGGTCGACCGGAGCCTTGCGCGAGCGCATCCACATGTAGAGCGAGGCGGCGCACAGGATGGCGAAGATGACGATGCCACCGGCGACTCCGCCGATGAGGTCACCGACGTACCACATGAGTGCACCCACGAGCGCGGCCGACGGGAGCGTGATGAGCCAAGCAGCGACCATGCGGACCGCGACGCTCCAGCGCACCTCGGCACCACGCTTGCCGATGCCGGTACCGAGGATGGAACCGGTGGCGACGTGGGTCGTGGAGAGCGCGAAGCCCATGTGGCTCGAGACGAGGATGACGGCCGAACTCGACGACTCGGCAGCCATGCCCTGGGGGGACTCGATCTCGACGAGGCCCTTGCCGAGGGTGCGGATGATGCGCCACCCGCCGAGGTAGGTGCCCAGCGCGATGGCCAGGGCACAGGACAGCTTGACCCAGAACGGGACGGACTCGGTGTCGGTCCAGGAGCCGTAGCCGATGAGGGCGAGGGTGATGACGCCCATCGTCTTCTGGGCGTCGTTCGTGCCGTGTGCCAAGGAAACGAGCGAGGCGCTGAAGATCTGGCCCCAGCGGAAGCCGCGCTCGGCCTCCTTGTGCTGAACCTTCTTCGTGATGGCGTAGATCAACTTCGTGCCGATCGCCGCGACGATGACGGCGATGACGGGCGACAGGAGCGCCGGGGCGATGACCTTGCCGACCACGCCGTCGAGCTTCGTACCGTCACCGACCCACTTGACGCCGCCGAAGCCGATGGCGGCGATCGCGGCGCCGATGAGGCCACCGAACAGGGCGTGGCTCGAGCTGCTCGGGATGCCGAGGAGCCACGTGAGGAGGTTCCAGACGATGCCGCCGACGAGGCCCGCGAGGACGATGAGCAACAAAGCCTGGCCGTGATCGGCGAGGAACTCCGGCTTGGGTGAGCCGTCCTTGCTCTGGATCTTGATGACGGCGTTCGTGACGGTGAGCGCGACCTCGACGGAGAGGAACGCTCCGACGAGGTTGAGGATGCCCGAAAGGGCGACGGCCACCTTCGGCTTCAGCGCACCCGTGGCGATGGACGTGGCCATCGCGTTACCGGTGTCGTGGAAGCCGTTGGTGAAATCGAAGGCAAGGGCCGTGACGACGACGAGCCCGAGGAGGATGAGGGAAAGGTCCACGACTCCCAGTCTGAGGCCGTGACGGCGTTTGTCCATCCCCCATCGCGAGAATTTCGCGTGATGACGGGCAATTCGACAGGTTCGATCGTGCGATGTTCACCTGGAATTCACCTACTGACGCTCGTGCGGGCGTGGCGCCGCCCGCCGTGGCGTGAAGATCGGTTGACCGTGCGTCCATCTGTGCCCTTCTGCGGCCGAGGGCTGACGCAGAACGGGGCGGCACTCCGTCATGGAGTGCCGCCCCGTGGAGCGCTGCGCGGTGCGCGATCAGAGGTTGATCATGTGCCCCGCGATGCCGTGAACGGCTTCCTTGACAGCCTCGCCGAGCGTCGGGTGCGCGAAGATGTTGCGCGACACCTCGTCGGCCGTCAGGTCCCACTGCTGAGCCAGGTTGAGTACCGGCAGAAGCTCCGTGACGTCCGGGCCGATCATCGCGGCGCCGATCAGTTCGTTGTGCTTGGCGTCCGCGATCACCTTGACGAAGCCGACGGCCTCGCCGAGGCCCATGGCCTTGCCGTTGGCCGTGAAGGGGAACGTTGCCGTCTTGACGTCGTAGCCCTTCTCCTTGGCCTGAGCCTCGGAGTAGCCGAACGAGGCCACCTGCGGCTGGCAGTACGTGGCGCGCGGGATCATGTCGAAGTTGATCTCCATGGTCTCTGCGCCGGCGATCGTCTCCGCGGCGACGATGCCCATCGCCTCGGCCGTGTGGGCGAGCATGAGCTTGGCGGTGACGTCACCGATGGCGTAGACGCCCTCGACGTTCGTGCGGCCGCGGCCGTCGATCGCGATGGCACCACGGTCGGTGAGCTCGACGCCGAGGTCTTCGAGGCCGTAGCCCTCGGTGCGCGGCTTGAAGCCGAACGCGGAGAGCATCTTGTCGGCTTCGAGTACCTGACTGTCGCCACCCTTCGCGGGGGAGACGGTGACCTTGACGCCGGAGCCGGTGTCCTCGGCCTTCTCGACCTTCGTGCCGGTCATGACCTTGACGCCGAGCTTCTTGTAGTGCTTGAGCAGCTCCTTGGACACGTCGGCGTCCTCGGTGGGCACCATGCGGTCGGCGAACTCGACGATCGTGACGTCGACGCCGAAGTTCTTCATGACGTAGGCGAACTCGACGCCGATGGCGCCCGAACCGCCGATGATGATCGACTTCGGCAGCTCGTCGGTGAGGATCTGCTCCTCGTAGCTGACGATGTTCTCGCTCAGGTCGACGCCCGGCATCGTGCGCACGGTGGCGCCCGTGGCGATGATGAGGTTGTCGTAGGTGACGTCCTCGCTGCCGCCGTCGTTGAGTTCCACCGAGACCGTCCTGTCGGACTTGAGCGTGCCCCAGCCGTCGATCTCGGTGATCTTGTTCTTCTTCATGAGGTAGTGGACACCCTTGACGATGCCCGCGGAGACCTGGCGGGAACGCTTGTGCGTCGGGCCGTACTCCATCGAGGCATCACCGGTGATGCCGAACTGGTCCTTCTCGTGCGTGAGCACGTGCGCGAGTTCCGCGTTCTTCAGAAGGGCCTTCGACGGGATACACCCGACGTTGAGGCAGACACCTCCCCAGTACTTCTTCTCGATAACGGCGACGCTCAGCCCGAGCTGGGAGGCGCGGATTGCCGCGACGTACCCACCGGGACCGGCGCCGAGGACGACGACATCAA
The DNA here is from genome assembly GCF_001021715.1 of Dermacoccus sp. PE3. Taxonomy (NCBI): domain Bacteria; kingdom Bacillati; phylum Actinomycetota; class Actinomycetes; order Micrococcales; family Dermacoccaceae; genus Dermacoccus; species Dermacoccus sp. PE3. The sequence goes on from NZ_LDCM01000003.1 coordinate 503,202, forward strand.
AGTGCTTAGCCACGAGTGCGAGCCTAAACCCCCGGGGCCGGTTAGCGGGAGTCGACGCCTCTACCGGCCGGTAGAACTTGCCGAGGCGTCCGCGGGTGCGCCGAGCAATGCGCGGGCGAGCTCGGTGTCGACGACGGCCGACGTGACGTAGCCGCCCTTGATCCCGGCGCGCAGCGCCTCCGCTCGAGCCGCTCCGTGGGAGACAGCGACGACCTCGGTGATGAGCCGCAGATCGCGGGGGCTCATGCTGACCAGGCGCGCGCTCAGCCCCGATTCGACCGGTTCGCCGTCGGTGTTGAACAGCGATCCGGCGATCTCCCCGACGACCTCGAGCCGCTCGAGTTCATCTCGCTCGTCCTCGGTGGCGAGGTCGTACAGCGTGCTCTCGCCTTCGCTCCACCCCCCGATGCCGACGAGGGCGAGCGAGCAGTGACGTGCCTCGTCGAGGGTGCCCGCCACGGCTGTCTGTGCCCGGATGACGCGCGCGGCCTCGGCGTCCGTCGCGACGAGCGGCGCGTAGAACACGCGTGGCTCGCCGCCGGTGAGGCGGGCGGCGTCACGCACGACGTCAACGGGGGAGGCCTCGTGTGCCGGGAGGTCGAGGGCTCCCGACAGCTGGACGATCGGCACCGGAGGCAGTCCTTCGAAGAACGGAACGGTCTGCGCCACCATGCGGCTCCACGGCAGGCCTATGACGTCCGTGGGCTGTGCGATGCGTTGCATGAGGGATGCGGCAGCGCGGCCGAGTTCAGCCAGCTTCTCGCCACCGGCGAGGGCCTCGACGTCGACGACGAGCGCATGACGCAGCCCGAAACGCTCGCGTAGGTCCTGGGACAACTGGTCCTTGACGGCGCCGGGGTCCAGGATCTCGATGCGCACGACTCCACTGTCGCGAGCGGCCTCGAGCAGGCGAGCCACCTTGAACCGGCTGATGCCGAGTTCCTCGGCGATCTGCACCTTGGAGGCGTCGTCGAGGTAATAGCGGCGCGCCGCCTGGACCATGTGCAGCTGAGTCAGCGGCAGGTTCACGTCGACCATGAGGCCTCCTGAGACAAGGGTTGACACTGTGCGTCACATCACACTTTACTCATGTGTGCTCACTATTGCTCAACTGAGCAGAAATTGGGTGCGACATGAGAAGGGGGTCGTCGTGGGACGACGAAGGACAGGCGTCGCCATCCTGGCAGCCACAGCACTCGTGGGCAGCGGCCACCGTGCCGATCGGACTCGCCTCGAGCATGCTCACCCTGGCACTCGGTGCCTTCCTCGCCGGCATGTTCTGCGCGCCTACGATGACGGCTTCCGTCGACGCCGTTGCTCGCGTCGTTCCGGAGCGAGTGCGCGGTGAGGCGATGGGCTGGCACGGTTCCTTCCTCAAGACGGGCGGCGCGCTGGGCGGACCGATCGCCGGATGGGCCATCGACCGTCACGGCTTCGCCGGCGGTTTCGCCGCTGTGGGCGGGCTCGGAGCCCTCATCTGCGTGGCCGGGGTGCTCATCGTCAGTGGACGGCGGGCGCAGCGCTCCCACAGTGCGCGACGGGCGTCCGCGTGGGTGGGGGAGTGACCGCTTCGCCGGGTTTGGAGGGCGGTCCCCGGGCTGTTAGTCTGGTTGCTACCAGCCGTACGTGTGGTGCTTTCCTGGAGCGATCCGCGAAATCACACCACGAACGGTGCGCAAGAGGGACTTCGGTCTCCACCCTCGGTTCTCCTCAGGGAGGCAGGGTCGTGGTCATGGTTTGTACAAGGCTCACCCCGGTGAGCCTGTTCTCGGGGAATACCTGAGAGCGTGCGAAACGTTGAGACGAAGGCTTCTTGCGTAGGCAAGAAGCCTTTTCGCGTTTCTCCGCCTCGGCGGTGGAACGAATCGTCACAACAGTGAAGGAGTCGGCCATCAGCGCTGAGCCACGCATCAACGATCGGATCCGTGTACCCGAGGTCCGGTTGGTTGGCCCCAACGGTGAGCAGGTGGGCATCGTCCGAGTCGAGGACGCGCTGCGCCTCGCGGCGGAAGCGGATCTCGATCTCGTGGAGGTCGCGCCGCAGGCCAAGCCCCCGGTCGCCAAGCTCATGGACTTCGGCAAGTTCAAGTACGAAGCCGCCATGAAGGCCCGCGAGTCTCGCAAGAACCAGGTCAACACGGTCATCAAGGAGATCAAGCTCCGACCGAAGATCGACCAGCACGACTACGACACCAAGAAGGGTCACGTCGTTCGGTTCCTGTCGGCCGGTGACAAGGTCAAGGTCACCATCATGTTCCGCGGTCGCGAGCAGTCGCGCCCGGAGCTCGGTTTCCGACTGCTCCAGAAGCTCGCCGAGGACGTCGCCGAGCTGGCGTTCATCGAGAGCGCGCCGAAGCAGGACGGCCGCAACATGGTCATGGTTCTCGGCCCGACGAAGAAGAAGGCCGAGGCTCGCGCCGAGGACCGTCGTCGTCGCGAGGCTGCGAAGGCGAGCAAGGCTGCTCCCGCGACGCAGGCCGCCGAGACCGAGGCTCCCGCTGCGGAGCCGGCTGCCGACGAGGCAGCCAACTGAAATCGTCCTTCACCCTCGGGTGAAGACCCCCGCGCCGGGAGACCGGTGGCGGGCCGTCAGACAGCCGGCGTGCACGAGCGCGCCGAGTGAGCGAAGGAGTCGGCTATGCCGAAGATGAAGACGCACAGCGGTGCCAAGAAGCGTTTCCGTGTCACCGGTAAGGGCAAGGTCATGCGCCAGCGCGCCCGCCACGTCCACAAGTTCGAAGAGCGCGCCAAGCGTCAGTCGCGTCGCCTCGTGAACGACGTCGTCGTTGCGCCGTCCGACGAGAAGAAGATCAAGAAGCTTCTCGGTAAGTAAGCCGAAGCTTTCCCTCAACCAGCTTTTGCGGCAGGCGCCCGGCGCCGCCGCCCATGAACAAGGAGTACTCACGTGGCACGCGTGAAGCGGGCAGTGAACGCCCAGAAGAAGCGTCGTACCGTTCTCGAGCAGGCCAGCGGCTACCGCGGCCAGCGCTCGCGCCTTTACCGCAAGGCGAAGGAGCAGGTGACGCACAGCCTCGGTTACGCCTACCGTGACCGTCGCGCCAAGAAGGGTGACTTCCGTCGCCTGTGGATCCAGCGCATCAACGCTGCGGCTCGCCTCAACGGCATGACGTACAACCGCTTCATCCAGGGCCTCAAGGCCGCTGGCATCGAGGTCGACCGTCGCATGCTCGCCGAGCTGGCCGTCAACGACGCCCCGGCCTTCGCCGCGCTCGTCGAGATCGCCAAGAAGAACGTCCCGGCCCAGACGCCGGCTGCCTGATCCTCCTAGGCACCTCTTTCGCATCGAACGCCGCTCCACGCCATGATCACGAACACCCGCTCCGATCGGGTCAAGCAGGTCAGGGCACTGGGGCGGCGTTCTGCGCGTGAGAAGGCCGGACTGTTCCTCGTCGAGGGACGCCAGGCCGTGCGCGAACTGATCCGTTTCGCGCCCGAGACGATCCGCGACCTCTACCTCGACGCCGAGGCCACCGAACGTCACCCGGACCTGCGGGAGATGGCGCTTTCCTGGCAGCGCGACGCGGAGCCTGACGAGCGTCGATTCATCCACGACTGCTCTGCCCAGGTGCTCGCCGAGATGTGCGACACCGAGCAGCCGCAGGGGATCATCGCCGTCGCGCGACCCGTCGACCGCACCCTCGACGAGGTGCTCGCCGGTTCGCCGAAGTTCGTCGTGGTCCTCACGAACGTGAGGGACCCCGGTAACGCGGGCACCGTCATCCGCGGCGCCGACGCGACGGGTGCTGACGCCGTCGTCGTCAGCGACTCGAGTGTCGACATCTACAACCCCAAGGTCGTGCGCTCGACCGTGGGTTCGCTGTGGCACCTGCCGATCTGTCGCGGTGCCGCCATCGAGGACATCTTCGCCCGCTGCCGCGACGCCGGGCTGACGCTGCACGCCGCGGACGGTGTCGGCACGACGCTGCTTCCGGACGTCGAGCTCTCCACGCCGCACGCGTGGGTCATGGGCAACGAGGCCTGGGGCCTCGAACCCGAAGTCCGCGAGGCCTGCGACGACGTCGTGCGCGTGCCGATCTACGGCGCTGCCGAGTCGCTCAACCTGGCCATGGCGGCCACCGTCTGCCTCTACGCCTCGGCGGGCGCGCAGCACTGACACGGCGCGTCATTCCGGTTTGCGCGCACTCGATAGACTCGGGCCCATGTCTGGCCCCAACACCAACTACGACCCGGTCGAGGTGTCCGCACTGGACCCCGAGGTCGTGGAGTCGAACGTCACCGACGCCCTCAGCGCCATTGCGGCCGCGAACTCGCTCGAGGAGTTGAAGGACGCACGCCTCGCCCACGCCGGCGACAAGTCGCCCCTCGCTCTCGCCAACCGTGAGATCGGTGCGCTGCCGCCGACGGCCAAGGCCGAGGCGGGCAAGCGAGTCGGCCAGGCGCGCGGACGCGTGGGTCAGGCGATCAAGGAGCGTCAGGCCGAGCTCGAGGCAGAGCGCGACGAGCGCATCCTCACCGAGGAGGCCGTCGACGTCACGACGGCGACGACGTTGCGCCGCCCGGTCGGTGGCCGTCACCCCGTCGAGATGATGCAGCAGCTCATGGTCGACCTCATGGTCGGCATGGGCTGGGAGGTGGCCGAGGGCCCCGAGGTCGAGGCAGAGTGGTTCGTCTTCGACGCGCTCAACTTCGACGAGGACCACCCTGCCCGCCAGATGCAGGACACCTTCTACCTCGACCCGGCCGACGGTGGGCTCGTCATGCGTACGCACACGTCGCCCGTCCAGGCTCGCTCGATGCTCGAGCGCGGTGTGCCGCTCTACATCGTCGCGCCGGGCAAGGCCTACCGCACGGACGAACTCGACGCCACGCACCTGCCGGTCTTCCACCAGCTCGAGGGCCTCGCCGTCGACAAGGGCATCACGATGGCCCACCTCAAGGGAACGCTCGACCATCTCGCCACGCAGCTGTTCGGCGAAGGCATCACGACGCGTCTGCGTCCCAACTACTTCCCGTTCACCGAGCCGAGCGCCGAGATGGATCTGCGCTGCTTCGTCTGCCGCGGGGAAGACCCGGCCTGTCGCACGTGCGGCGGCACCGGCTGGATCGAGTGGGGTGGCTGCGGCATGGTCAACGAGAACGTCCTGCGCGCCTGCGGCGTCGACCCGAGCGAGTACAGCGGATTCGCGTTCGGCATGGGCGTCGAGCGAGCGCTCATGTTCCGCACCGGCGCATCCGACATGCGCGAGATGATCGAGGGCGACGTGCGCTTCGACGCCCAGTTCGGCTTGGAGGTCTGAGGTAATGCGAGTTCCCATCGAATGGCTGCGTGAGTACGTCGACGTCCCGGCCGGAGCAACAGGTCTCCAGGTAGCGGCCGACCTCGTCAAGATCGGTCTCGAGGAGGAGGCGATCCACGGCGGCGGCATCACCGGCCCGCTCGTCGTCGGGCGCGTTCTGACGAAGGAGCCCGAGGAGCAGAAGAACGGCAAGGTCATCAACTGGTGCTCCGTCGACGTCGGCGACGCCAACGGAACCGGTGAGCCCCAGGGCATCGTGTGCGGCGCGCACAACTTCGACGCCGGCGACACCGTCGTCGTCGTCCTGCCCGGTGCCGTTCTGCCCGGTGGCTTCGCCATCAGCGCCCGCAAGACCTACGGTCACCTCTCGGCCGGCATGATCTGTGCAGCCGACGAACTCGGCTTGCCCGACGACGGTTCGCACGGCATCATCCTGCTCCCGCAGCGTCTCGGCGTCGAGGCGAGCGACCTCACGCCCGGCCAGGACGCCCTGCCGCTGCTGGGTCTCGACCGCGAGACGGTCGAGGTCAACGTCACCCCGGACCGCGGCTACTGCTTCTCCATCCGTGGCGTCGCGCGCGAGTACGGCCACTCGACGGGGGCCCGCTTCACCGACCCGGTGCTCGAACTCAACTCGCGTGCTCCGGAGGCCAACGCCTCGGGTTACCCCGTGCGCGTCGACGACGATGCGCCCCTGCGCGGAAACGTCGGGTGCGACCGCTACGTGGCCCGCATCGTGCGCGGCGTCGACCCGGCGGCGCCCGTGCCGGCCTGGCTGTCCCAGGCCGTGACGGAGGCGGGGATGCGCTCGATCTCCCTGCCCGTCGACATCACGAACTACGTCATGCTGGGTCTCGGCCAGCCGCTGCACGCCTTCGACCTGGCCACGCTCGGTGAGGAAATCGTCGTGCGTCGCGCGCGGGTGGGGGAGAAGATCACGACCCTCGACGACGTGGAGCGCACGCTCTTCGCCGAGGACCTCCTCATCACCGACGGCGGTGAGCGTCCGCTCGCCATCGCCGGCGTCATGGGCGGTGCCGAGAGCGAGGTGAGCGACACGACGAGCGACATCCTCATCGAGGCCGCACACTTCGACCCGGTCAGCATCGCCCGAAGCGCCCGTCGTCACCGACTGAGCAGCGAGGCGTCCAAGCGCTTCGAGCGCGGTGTCGACCCGGCGATCGCCGCCGCGGCAGCGCAGCTGGCCGTCGATCTTCTCGTCGAGTACGGCGGCGGCCGCGTCGACGACGGCGTCACCGACCTCGACACCGTCGTGCCTGCCGCTCCGATCGCGTTCGACCCGCAGCAGCCCACGCGCCTCGTCGGTGTCTCGTACACCGACGACGAGGTGGAGGCGACTCTCACCGCGGTCGGCTGCGTCGTCGAGCGAGTCGAGGGGGCACGGTGGAACGTCACGGCTCCGTCGTGGCGCCCCGACCTCACGACGGGGCCCGACCTCGTCGAGGAGGTTGCCCGCCTGCGCGGTTACGACCAGATCCCGTCGGTCCTCGCTCGCCCCGTCGCCGGGCGCGGCCTCACGGCGTCGCAGCGCTACCGCCGCACCGTGGCCAACGCGCTCGCCGCTCAGGGGCTCTCGGAGATCATCTCGCTGCCCTTCGTCAGCGACGAGTTGCACACGAAGCTGCGCTACGGGGCAGATGACACGCGGCGCTCCACCGTTCGCCTGAGCAACCCGTTGTCGGACGAGGCGCCGTTGCTGCGCACCAGCGTCCTGTCGACGATGCTCGAGTCGCTCAAGCGCAACATCGCGCGCGGCTTCAAGGACGTGGGCCTGTTCGAGCTCGGTCTCGTCGTGGCCGGCCCCGCGGGAACGGCGCCGACCGAGCGGGTCGGAGTGCACCCGACGCCCGAGGTTCTCGCCGCCATCCGTGACGCCGTCCCGGCTCAGCCGCGCCACGTCGCCTGGGTGATGACCGGTGACGGTGAACGCAAGGGCTGGTGGGGTGCAGGCCGCTCGAGCGACTGGAGCGACGCCGTCGCCACCGCGCTCGGCATCGGTCGCGTGCTCGGCGTGCAGCTCGAGGTGGCGCAGGCCGACGTGGCCCCGTTCCACCCGGGCCGCTGTGCCCAGATCATGCTGCCTGACGCCAGCGTCATCGGTCACGCGGGTGAGCTTCACCCGAAGGTACTCACGACCCTCGGCCTCCCGCCGCGCGTGGTGGCCGGCGAACTCGACCTCGACGCCCTCTCGGCGTTCGCCGAGAGGACCGGGGTCGCGGAGCCGATCGCCACGTACCCGCAGGCGCATTCCGACGTCGCGCTCGTCGTCGATTCGGGCGTCACCGCGGCGGTCGTCGAGGACGCACTGCACCGCGGCGGTGGGGAGAACCTCGAGTCGCTGGCGCTGTTCGACATCTACGAGGGCGAGCAGGTCGGCGAGGGCAAGAAGTCGCTCGCCTACCGGCTCTTCTTCCGCTCGCCGGAGCGTACGCTCACGACGGAGGAGGTCAACGTCGCCCGCGATGCGGCCGTCCGTGAGGTCGACAAGGCCGTCGGAGCCAGCCTGCGAGGCGCCTGACCTTGACATGCACCCCTGTGGCCCGCCCACGGGGGTGCATGACTTTCCTCTCTTGTGCATGAGTATGCGTATTCGTGTAGCCTGAACGACATGGTTCAGGTCGCAGTCGCCGGTGCGAGCGGATACGCCGGAGGAGAGCTCCTCCGCTTGCTGCTCGCTCACCCCAACGTCGAGATCGGAGCGTTGACGGCCGGGGGCTCCGCGGGTTCGCGACTGGGTGAGCACCACCCGCACCTCATGCCGCTGGCCGATGTCGTTCTTGAGGAGACGACGCCGGAGGTCCTCGCAGGACACGACGTCGTGTTCCTCGCACTTCCCCACGGTCAGAGCGCTGCCTTGGCCGCCGCGCTCGCCGAGGACGTGCTCGTCGTCGACTGCGGTGCCGACTTCCGCCTCGAGAACGAGAACGACTGGACTGCGTTCTACGACACCCCGTACGCAGGTTCGTGGGCCTACGGTATGCCCGAACTGACCCTCGGGACCGCAGCCAAGCAGCGGGACAACCTGTCCGGGGAGCGCCGCATTGCCGTCCCGGGCTGCTATCCGACCGCGGTCTCGCTCGCCCTCGCGCCCCTGTTTGCCCACGACCTCGTGGAGCACGATGACGTCGTCGTCGTGGCCTCCTCCGGAACCTCGGGGGCCGGCAAGGGCCTCAAGCCGCACCTGCTCGGATCCGAGGTCATGGGATCGATGAGCCCGTACGGTGTCGGCGGCGGCCACCGTCACACCCCTGAGATCGTGCAGAACCTCCGCCGCGCCACGCAGGGAGCGGACGACGTGTCCCTGTCGTTCACCCCCACGCTCGCGCCGATGCCGCGCGGCATCCTGGCCACGTGTACCGCGCGCGTGCGTGACGGCGTGGACGCCGCGGCGATTCGCGCGGCCTTTGAGGCGGCCTACGGCGGCGAGACGTTCGTCCACCTGCTTGCGGACGGCTCGTGGCCCTCGACGGGGATGGTCGTTGCGTCCAACGCCGTCGCGGTTCAGTTCGCCCTCGATGCAAGCTCCGGCCGCGTCGTCGTCGTCTCCGCCGTCGACAACCTCACGAAGGGCACGGCAGGAGCTGCCGTGCAGTCGATGAACCTCGCGTTGGGCTTCGACGAAGCCGCGGGCCTGCCCGCGGTGGGGGTGGCTCCCTGATGGTCGCCTTCGGAGCGCAGTTCACCCTCATCGCCCACCCCGAGGAACTGTCGTACGTGCGCCTCGGGCCGCACGAGGTGGTGCCAGACTGGGCCCTCACGGACGCCCCGCTCGTCTCGGTGAGCGCCACCGCATCGGAGACCTCGGTGCTGTGTCTGTCGTCCGCCATCCCGCGTGACGCGGTGGTGCGCCAGCAGGGGCCGTTCAACGTCTTCGAGGTCGACGGTCCGCTCGACTTCGCCCTCACCGGTCTCCTGTCGGCGATCGTGACGCCGCTCGGTGAGGCCGAGCTGACGGTTTTCACCGTTTCCACGTTCGACACCGACTGGATCATGGTTCCCACCTTCGAGTCCGACCGCGCCCGCGGGCTGTGGAAGCGTGCCGGCCACATCATCAAGGAGAAGGAATGAGCGTCACTGCCGCATCAGGCTTCCGGGCCGCCGGTGTCACGGCCGGCCTCAAGCCCAGCGGAAAGCCCGATCTCGCGCTCGTGGTCAACGACGGCCCCGAGCACGTCGGTGCCGCGGTGTTCACGAGCAACCGGGTTGAGGCGGCCCCCGTGACGTGGTCACGCCAGGTCGTCACCGACGGCCGCGTCGATGCTGTGGTCCTCAACTCGGGTGGTGCGAATGCCTGCACGGGCGCCCAGGGCTTCCTCGACACTCACCGCACGGCCGAACTCGTGGCCGAGGCCGCCGGCGTGAGTGCGGGCGATGTCGTGGTGTGCTCCACGGGGCTCATCGGTGAACTCCTGCCGATGGACCGCATCGAGAATGGTGTGACGCAGGTGTCCGGCGCCGTGAGCGCCGACGGTGGCGCCGACGCGGCCGAGGCCATCATGACGACCGACACCGTGGCCAAGGAGTGCGAAGGCATCGGCTCGGGGTACGTCGTCGGTGGCATGGCGAAGGGAGCGGGCATGCTCGCACCTTCACTGGCCACGATGCTGGTCGTCGTGACGACAGATGCCGTCCTCACCCCGGAGCAGGCTGACGAAGCCCTGCGCACGGCGACGCGCTTGTCGTTCGACCGCATCGACTCCGACGGCTGCCAGTCGACGAACGACACCGTGCTCCTCATGGCGTCCGGCGCCTCCGGCGTCGCCCCCGAGATGGGCGAGTTCACGAGCATCCTGACGGAGGTTTGCCAGGATCTTGCGCTGCAGCTCATCACCGACGCCGAGGGCGCTGCCCACGACATCGAGATCGTCGTCAACGGAGCTGCAAACATTAACGATGGACTTGAAGTTGCACGCACGATCGCCGGGAACAACCTCTTCAAGTGCGCGGTTTTCGGGGGAGACCCCAACTGGGGTCGCGTCCTCGCGGCCGTCGGCACGACCAAGGCGGCGTTCGACGCTCGTACGCTCGACGTTGCGATCAACGGCGTCATGGTCTGTCGCGACGGCGGCGTCGGCGACGACCGATCCGGCGTCGACCTGTCGAACCGTGAAGTGAAGGTCGAGGTCTTCCTCAAGGCGGGCGAGGAGTCCGTGACAATCTTCACCAACGACCTCACGCACGACTACGTTCACGAGAACTCGGCCTACAGCACATGAGCACCTCCGAGCACGACCACGGGCTGGCCGGCGAGCGCCGTGACCTGAGTTCGATCGCTTCTGCGGCACTCAAGGCGGGCACCCTCGTCGAGGCGCTGCCGTGGCTCGAGCGCTACCAGGACGCGCTCGTCGTCGTGAAGTACGGCGGCAACGCGATGACCGACCCGGCACTGAAGAGGGCCTTCGCCGAGGACATCGCCTTCCTGCGCTACGCGGGGCTGCGCCCCGTGGTCGTTCACGGGGGCGGACCTCAGATCGCCTCAATGCTGGAGCGCATGGGCCTCAAGAGCGAGTTCCGCGGTGGGCTGCGCGTCACGACCCCCGAGACGATGGAGGTCGTGCGCATGGTGCTCACTGGCCAGGTCTCGCGTGAACTCGTCGGCCTCATCAACCAGCACGGCCCGATGGCCTTCGGGCTGTCGGGGGAGGACGCCCGCCTGTTCGGCGCCCGCCGTCGGCCGGCGTACGTTGACGGGGAGGCTGTCGACATCGGTCTCGTCGGCGATGTCGAGATGGTCGATCCGCAGATCGTGCGCGACCTGACGCACTCGGGGCGCATCCCCGTCATCTCGTCGGTGGCTCCCGACCTCGACAACGAAGGTCAGGTCCTGAACGTCAACGCCGACACGGCAGCGAGCGCGCTGGCCGTGGCACTCGGTGCCCACAAGCTCGTCGTGCTCACCGACGTCGAGGGCGTCTACGCCAACTGGCCCGACCCGGAGTCGCTGCTGTCGACCCTGCCCGCCGAGGACGCCGAAGCGATGCTCGCGACCGTCGAGACCGGCATGGTGCCCAAGCTCGAGGCCTGCATTCGCGCGGTGCGCGGAGGGGTGCCGCACACACACGTCGTCAACGGCACCCGCCCGCACTCGATCCTTCTCGAGATCTTCACCGACGAAGGCATCGGCACGATGATCACGTCAGGAGGACGCTGGTGAGTACCCAGCACGAGAGCCAGACGTACCTCGAGCGGTACGGCACGGCGATGATGGGTGTCTTCGGCGAGCCCGGCCTCGTCCTCACCGAGGGTGACGGCTGCTACGTCACGGACGCCGACGGCCGGCGTTACCTCGATCTGCTCGGTGGCATCGCCGTCAACTCTCTCGGTCACGGCCACCCGGCGCTCGTCGCCGCGGTACAGGAGCAGGCTGCACGCCTCATCCACACCTCGAACCTGTTCACGACGCCCGGTCAGGTGGCCCTCGGTGAGCGGTTACTCGAGATCGCCGGAGCGCCGGAGGGATCACGCGTATTCCTCTGCAACACCGGCAGTGAGGCGAACGAGGCCGCGTTCAAGCTCGCGCGGCGCACCGGTCGCCCCGACGTCGTCGTTCTCGAGGGTGGCTTCCACGGGCGCACGATGGGGGCCATCTCGCTCACGTCGAAAGAGGCCTACCGCGCTCCGTTCGAGCCGCTCGTGCCCGGCGTCCGGCGAGTGCCGTACGACGACGTCGAGGCGTTGCGTGACGCTGTCGACGAGTCCGTGGGTGCTGTCCTCGTCGAGCCGATCCAGGGTGAGGCCGGCGTCGTCGTGCCGAGTGAGGGATACCTCGAGGCGGCGCGCCGCATCACGCGTGACGCCGGTGCGCTGCTCATCCTCGACGAGGTCCAGACGGGCATCGCGCGCACCGGCGAGTGGTTCGGTTTCCAGACGCTCGCGCCGGGGCTCGTGCCCGACGCGGTGACGGTGGCCAAGGGCCTCGGTGGCGGCGTTCCTGTCGGCGGGCTCATCACGTTCGGGCCGGAAGTCTCCGGCCTCCTCACGGCGGGCCAGCACGGCACGACGTTCGGCGGTAACCCACTGGCCTGCGCTGCTGCGCTCGCGGTGCTCGACACGATCGCCGGGGACGGGCTTCTCACCCACGTCGTACGACGGGGAGAGCACCTCGCCGCCCGCATCGACGCCCTCGGCGACGCCCGCGTCACCGGTACACGCGGCCGTGGCCTGCTGCGCGCCGTCCTCCTGCGGGACGCCGTGGCGCCGCAGCTCGTCGTCGCCGCGCGCGAGGCCGGCTTCATCGTCAACGCGCCGACGCCGAACGCCGTTCGCCTCGCGCCCCCGCTCGCCATCTCTGACGCCGAGCTCGACACGTTCGTGGACGCCCTGCCGACCCTGCTCGACCGAGCAGGAGAGAAGGAGACATCGTGACCCGCCACTTCCTGCGCGACGACGACCTGTCGCCCGCCGAGCAGCGTGAGGTGCTCGACCTTGCCGCACGCCTCAAGGCGGATCGACACTGTGTCCGCCCGCTCGAGGGGCCCCGCGGCGTCGCCGTCATCTTCGACAAGCCGACGCTGCGCACCCAGCTCAGTTTTTCGGTGGGCATCGCCGAACTCGGCGGCCACCCGATGATCGTCGACGGCAACCTCGCCCAGGTGGGCACGCGGGAGTCGATCCACGACGTGGCCAAGGTGTTGGGCCGCCAGGTGAGCGCCATCGTCTGGCGGACGTTCGCCCAGAAGTCGCTCGCAGAGATGGCCGAGCACTCGGGAGTTCCGGTCGTCAACGCGCTCACCGACGACTTCCACCCGTGCCAGATCCTCGCCGACCTCCTCACTGTCACGGAGCACAAGGGAAGCGTGGCCGGGCTCAAGGTCGCCTACGTCGGCGACGCAGCCAACAACATGGCGCACAGCTACCTGCTCGGCTTCGCCACTGCGGGGGCGAACATCGTCGTCGCCGGACCGGAGAGCTACCAGCCGAACCCCCAGATCCTCGAGGACGCTCAGCGCATGGCGGCGCAAACGGGTGGGAGCGCCACGGCCTCCACCGACGCCGTGGTCGCGGTCAGCGATGCGGACGTCGTCATCACCGACACCTGGGTGTCGATGGGGCAGGAGGGCGAGAAGGCCGAACGCCAGGGCGAGACGAACCCGTTCCGGTCGTTCGCCGTGACCGCGGACCTCATGGCCCACGCCAAGGCCGATGCCATCGTCATGCACTGCCTGCCCGCATACCGGGGGTACGAGATCGCCGCCGATGTCATCGACGGGCCGCAGTCGGTCGTCTGGGACGAAGCGGAGAACCGTCTGCACGCGCAGAAGGCTCTGCTCGCCTTCCTTCTGGAGCGCTCGTGATCGCGCCGACGAAGGGCGCGCGACATCAGCGCATCCGCGAGATCCTCGGCCGGGAGTCCATCCGCTCGCAGACCGATCTCGCCGAACGTCTGCTCGAGGACGGCGTCGACGTCACCCAGGCGACGCTGTCGCGTGACCTCGTCGAGCTGGGCGCGGTCAAGGTGCGCCAGGGGCGAACACTCGTCTACGCCGTGCCTGGCGAGGGCGGCGATCGAACGCCGCGTGCCGGCGCCGCTCGTACCGAAGCCGTGCAGCGCCTTCGCCGGTTCTCCGGCGAACTGCTCGTCACCGCCGAGTCCTCGGGCAACCTCGTCGTGCTGCGCACGCCTCCGGGCGCTGCGAACTTCCTCGCCTCGGCGATCGACCACGCGGAGTTCGAGGAGGTGCTCGGCACCATCGCCGGCGACGACACGATCCTGGTCATCGCCCAGGCGGACGCCGAGTCGTCAGCTCTGGGGCAGCGCTTCCTCGACCTCGCCGGGCGTACTGACGACGCCGGAACCGACGAGGACCTTTCCGCCGACGATGCGTGAGAATCCACGTGAGCACCCTGAGATCTTCCTGCTACCCCTGCACTTCGGTGGCCCGTTCGAGCCGGGCCACTCCTCGATGAAAGGTTCGTCATGACCCAGGCCGATTCGCGCCTCAGCCTCTGGGGCGGACGCTTCGCCGGCGGCCCCTCCGACGCACTCGCGGCCCTGAGCAAGTCCACCGACTTCGACTGGCGCCTCGCGCCGTACGACATCGCCGGGTCCCGGGCACACGCCCGCGTCCTGCACCGTGCTGGCCTCCTCGCCGAGGACGACCTCGAGGCCATGCTCTCGGCTCTCGAGAAGCTGCGCGGTGACGTGGAATCGGGCGTCTTCGTCCCGGCCCAGGACGACGAGGACGTTCACACCGCGCTCGAGCGCGGCCTCATCGAACGTGCCGGTGCAGACGTGGGCGGGCGCCTGCGCGCCGGGCGCTCGCGCAACGACCAGGTGGCCACCCTGTTCCGCATGTACCTGCGTGATCACGCGCGGGTCGTCTCAGGGCTGCTGCTCGACGTCGTCGACGCCCTCGTGGCTCAGGCCCGAACCCACATGGGCGTCGCGATGCCCGGCCGCACGCACCTGCAGCACGCCCAGCCGGTGCTCCTCAGCCACCACCTTCTCGCCCACGCCTGGGCCCTGTTGCGCGACGCCGAGCGCCTCGTCGACTGGGACAAGCGCACGGATGCCTCGCCGTACGGCTCGGGGGCGCTCGCGGGCTCGTCTCTCGGCCTGGACCCGGCTCGGGTGGCCGAGGACCTCGGCTTCAGCCGCCCGACGCAGAACAGCATCGACGGCACCGCCTCGCGTGACTTCGTCGCCGAGTTCGCCTTCGTCTCCGCGATGGCTGCGGTCGACATCTCGCGTATCGCCGAGGAGGTCGTTCTCTGGGCGACGAAGGAGTTCAGCTTCGTCACCCTCGACGACGCCTTCTCGACCGGTTCCAGCATCATGCCGCAGAAGAAGAACCCCGACGTCGCCGAGCTGGCGCGAGGCAAGGCGGGCCGTCTCGTCGGTGACCTGGCCGGCCTGCTCACGACCCTCAAGGCGCTCCCCCTCGCCTACAACCGCGACCTGCAGGAGGACAAGGAGCCGGTCTTCGACGCAGTCGACACCCTCGAACTGCTCCTGCCGGCCTTTGCCGGGATGACCGCGACGCTGACGTTCCACCCGGAGCGCCTCGAGTCGCTGGCCCCGCAGGGCTTCTCGCTCGCCACCGACATCGCGGAATGGCTCGTGCGCGAGGGCGTGCCGTTCCGTGTGGCTCACGAGGTCGCCGGAGCCTGCGTTCGGGAGTGCGAGAAGCGCGACATCGAGCTGTGGGATCTCTCGGACGACGACCTGGCCGACATCAGCGAGCACCTCACCCCGGGCGTGCGTGAGGTACTCAGCGTTCCGGGATCGCTCGCGTCGCGCAACGCCACGGGCGGCACTGCCCCGGAGCGAGTCGGTGAGCAGCTCGAAGCTGCCGCCGCTCGAGCGGGCGAGCTGCGCGAGTTCGCCGACTCGCGCATCGAGCTGCGCTGACCGGAGCACTCTCCCCGTCGCATGACGACAGCGGCACCCGAGAACGGGTGCCGCTGTCGTCGTCCGTGCTGACGGCTGACGCCGATCAGGCCAGTCGCTGCTCCTCGGCGACGAGCTCTTCGGGGGAGGCCTGGCTGGAGGCCGAGCCACCGAGCCACAGGTCGGGCCCGAAGATCTCGTAGCTGATGTCGGCCGCGTCCACGCCGCGGTCGAGCAGGCCCGAGCGCACGTGCTGCTTGAACGGCACCGAGCCGCAGAGGTAGTACTCGGCGTTGTCCAGCAGGTCGAGCTCGTCGACGGCGACGAGACCCTCGCGCGCGTCGTCGCCGCCCTTCTCGTAGTACGTGATGGCGGTGGCGCCGGCGTCGGCTGCGGTGCGGGCGACCTGCTCGCGCAGCGGGTGGGTGTCTGCATCGATGTCGGCGTGGACGAGGACGAGTTCACGACCGTTCGTGCGGCCGTGAGCGGCGGCGTCGAGGATCGAGGCCATCGGCGTGATGCCGATGCCGGCGGAGAACATGACGAGCGGGCGCGTGTGGTCGTCCTTCGCCACCTCGATGTCGCCCACCGGTGCGCTGACGGGCAGGATGTCGCCCTCGGAGCGCTCGAAGAGGTATCCCGAGACGGCACCGTCGGGGGTGCCGTTCGCACCCGCCACCTTCTTGACCGTGATCTGGAGGGCGGCGTCACCGGGCGCGCCCGAGATCGTGTACTGGCGGGGCTGGCGGTAGTCGTCCTCGAGCTGAGCGATGACGGTGACGTACTGGCCCGGAACGTAGTCGGGAATCGCCGAACCGTCGACGGGCTCGAGGGTGAACGTGCGGGCTTTGCCGCCGGCGTCCTCGATGCGCGTGATGCGGTGGTCCTTCATGAGGGAGTCCGGTGTGCGGTCGATCTGCTGGTACACCTTCGCCTCGGCGCTCACGAGGTCCATGGCGAACAGCCAGTACACCTCTTCCCAGGCGCGTGCCACCTCGGGCGTGACGGCGTCGCCGAGCACCTCGCCGATGGCCTCCATGAGGTTGCGGCCGACGATGGTGTAGTCACCGGGCTTGATGGCGAGGGCAACGTGCTTGTTCGCGATGCGCGACAAGACGTGGTCGAAGTCGATGTCGGAGTCGCCCAGCAGGTGGTGGGCATACGCGACGATGCTCGACGCCAGCGCGATCGGCTGCTCGCCGATGGCCTGGTTCGCCTGGTTGAACACGTTGAGCAGGTCCGGGTTGCGCTCGAACATCTTGGGGTAGAAGACCTTGGTGATCTGCGTGATGTTCTCGATGACCGGTCCGGCAGTCGCCTTGACGATCTCGGCGTTGTCGGCGTGCAGCATGCGTCCTCCAGGGTGACGTCGTCAGGTTGCCGTAGACGGTCCCGTTGCGGCCGTCGTGACGCTACGGCGCGGGCCTGGGTCGAAGGCAGGGACGAATGTCACCGATCCCCAGGAACCGAGGGGTGCGGGACCGCGACGGCGGAACCCATCGGCAGCGTTGGCACAATGACGGCGTGCACCCCGTCGATCCAGATCTCTTCGCCGCAGCACCCGAGGTGGTGGCTCCGCGGCTGCTCGGCCTGGTCGTGCACCACGACGGTGTCGGTGTGCGGATCAGCGAGGTGGAGGCGTACGCGGGGGAGCGCGACCCGGGGTCGCACGGCTTCCGTGGTCGCACGCCGCGCAACGCGGCGCTCTTCGGACCTCCCGGCACCGTGTACGTCTACATCAGTTACGGCATCCATCGAGCCTTCAACCTGGTCTGTGGCCCCGACGGAGAATCCGGCGGAGTGCTCGTGCGCGCCGGTGAGGTCGTCGAGGGGGAGGCGATCGCTCGGCGGCGCCGCGGTGGAGATCGGCGCGACGTTCCGTCACGGCTGCTGGCGCGGGGGCCGGGAAACCTCGGGCAGGCGCTCGGCGTGGATCTCGACCTCAACGGAACGCCGGTCACCGGAAGGGACGCACAGGTGCGACTCACCGTGCCGGACGGGTGTACCCGGCTCGAATACCGCAGCGGCCCACGGGTCGGGGTGAGCGGCCCCGGCGGCGACAGCACGCTGTACCCGTGGCGCTTCTGGCTGCCCGACGACCCGACTGTCTCCGCCTACCGGCCCGCCGTGGCGCGCCGACGAGCCGCGACGAACCCGCACCAACCGAAGTGACGCGGGCGCACCCGATGGGGCACCCTTGGAACGGCGCCGGAGCCAGACACCGGCCATGACGACGAAAGGCACATCGTGACCAACATCCTCGACGAGCTGCAGTGGCGCGGAGCGGTGGCACAGACCACCGCTGAAGCCGAGCTGCGTGAAGCACTCGCGAACGGACCTATCACGGTGTATTGCGGTTTCGACCCGACTGCCCCGTCGTTGCACTTCGGCAACCTCGTTCAGCTCATCCAGCTACGTCGCCTGCAGAGGGCCGGCCACCGAGTGATCGCCCTCGTCGGCGGCTCGACGGGACTCATCGGCGACCCCCGTCCGAGTTCGGAGCGAGTGCTCAAGACGAAGGACCAGACGGCGGAGTGGGTCGACAAGATCCGCTCGCAGGTGCGCCCCTTCCTCGACTTCGAGGGTGAGAACCCGGCGCGCGTGGTGAACAACCTCGACTGGACCTCACAGATTTCGGCTCTCGACTTCCTGCGCGACGTCGGCAAGTACTTCCGCGTCAACGCGATGATGAAGAAGGACGCCGTAGCGGCTCGCCTGAACTCCGAGGAGGGCATCAGCTACACGGAGTTCAGCTACCAGATCCTTCAGGCGCTCGACTACCTCCACCTGTACCGCGAGTACGGCTGCACCTTGCAGACCGGTGGTTCGGACCAGTGGGGCAACCTCATTGCCGGGGCCGACCTCATCCGTTCGGTCGAGGGCAAGAGCGTTCACGTGCTCACTTCGCCGCTGCTGACCGACGCGAGCGGGCAGAAGTACGGCAAGTCGGAGGGAAACGCCATCTGGCTCGACGCGACGATGACGAGCCCCTACGCCTTCTACCAGTACTTCCTCAACGTCGAGGACTCCGAGGTCATCAAACTCCTCAAGTTCATGACCGACAGGACGCCGGAGGAGATCGCCGAGCTGGAGAAGGCCGTCGCCGAGGCACCCTTCCGCCGTGAGGCGCAGCGGACGTTGGCCGCCGACGTCACGACGCTCGTCCACGGCGAGGCTGCGACGGCCGGCGCCGTGGCCGCGAGTGAGGCTCTCTTCGGCAAGGGAGACGTGACGGCGCTTGACGCGTCCACGCTCCGTGACGCAGCGCAGGAACTGCCGGGAGCCGACGTCGCCGAGGGCACCAGCCTGACGGACGCCGTGGTCGCGGTCGGCATCGCGGACTCACGAAACGCGGCCCGGCGCCTCATCGGTGACGGCGGGGTTTCGCTGAACAACGTGAAGATGAACGACGCCGAGTACGCCCTGACGACGGACGACTTCCTCCACGGCGAGGTGGCCATCCTCAAGCGCGGCCGCAAGTTCCAGGCCGCGGCACGTCGGGCCGGGTGACCCGACGTCCGGTGCAGGGGAGGGGCTCTCGAGGCACCTCTCCCGCACCGAACGCCCTGGCACATCTCCGCGTTTGTGCCCAGGGTGAGAAGCGTGTAATGTTTTTCGAGTCGCCGCGAGCAGCGGAGGGTCGAACGCCCGCCGCGAGCCGCACCTGACACTCTCGGATTGCCTACAGGCACAACGAATTACAGCGATGTAGTTCGAAGCGGCCAGGTTGGTGCTAAGCCGAGGAAGTGCTAGGATAGACGAGTTACCCCAGACGGGTGAGAGGTTCCACCTCAAACCCTGACGGTGTGTGATGGTGTTTTGAGAACTCAACAGCGTGCCGATGTGATCATCGCCAAACAACAATTTTTT